>JBBREP010000006.1:0-80355 GCA_038202885.1 Acidimicrobiia bacterium
CCCTACTTAATCCCCACAAACCCCCCCCCCTAGGCTTCTTTTGGGTTAAATTTATCCCCCCAAACCGACGCAACGGGCGGAATTGGGTGCGGGATCGGCCCGCTACGCTTGCGGGACATATGCCCAACATCGAAGACTTTCCCAACGATTTCAATGGCTTCAACGCGGCCCTGGTCGACGAGTTCCGTGCCAATGGCGGCAAGGTCACCGGGATGTTCGCCGGGGCACCCTTGGTGCTCATCACGACAACGGGTGCGAAATCCGGCAAGACGCGTGTCTCGCCGCTCGTGCACACGATGGACGGCGACCGCGTCGTGATCATCGCCTCCAAGGGCGGCGCGCCCACGAGCCCCGACTGGTTCCACAACATCGTCGCCCACCCCGACGTGACCGTGGAACTTCCGGGCGAGACGTTTCAGGCCAGGGCACGCGTCGCCGACGAGCCCGACCGCGAACGACTTTTCCGCGCCCAAGCTGCAGCGATGCCGAACTTCGCCGACTACGAAAAAGCCACGACGCGCAAGATCCCAGTCGTTGTGCTCGAGCGCGCGTAACGAGCGTGTGAGGCGCGGCGCACATAACAGTCGGGAGACCAGTCGAGATACCAGTCGAGAAACCAGTCGGGCGGATCCGAATTGGAAGGTTCGACGATGACGAACCATCGCGACACCACACCAACGCTTTCGGGCGCGGTGTACGCCAAAGAGTTGGAACATCTCCAACGGGAGCTGGTAAAGCTTCAGGAGTGGGTTCGCTTCACCGGTATGAAGCTGTGCGTGCTGTTCGAAGGCCGCGACGCCGCGGGTAAGGGCGGCACGATCAAGCGCATCGTCGAGCGGACGAATCCTCGGATCGTGCGCGTCGTGGCGCTCGACAAGCCCACTGAACGCGAACGCACGCAGTGGTACTTCCAGCGTTATGTCGCGCACCTGCCTGCCGCGGGCGAGATCGCGTTGTTTGATCGCAGCTGGTACAACCGCGCCGGCGTCGAACACGTGATGGGTTTCTGCACGCAGGACGAGTACGAAGAGTTCCTGCGATCCTGTCCCGAATTCGAGCGCATGCTCTTGCGTTCGGGCATGGTGCTGGTCAAGTACTGGTTTTCGGTGAGCGACGAGGAACAAGAACGCCGCTTCCAGGCTCGTATCACACACCCCGAAAAGCGATGGAAGCTGAGCCCGATGGACCTCGAGTCACGCGCCCGATGGGCTGACTACTCGCGAGCCAAGGACATCATGTTCCAGCACACCGACACCAAAGCGTCGCCGTGGCTCGTCGTCGACGCGAGTGACAAACGTCGCGCCCGGCTCAATTGCATCCGTCACTTGCTCCAGACGGTCCCGTACGAAGACGTCACCTCGAAGCCGCTGAAGCTGCCGCGTCGCCAACCGGACGACTACGTCCGGCCGCCGGCGGACGACCAGACCTTCGTGCCCGCGTACTAC
Source organism: Acidimicrobiia bacterium (assembly GCA_038202885.1). Taxonomy (GTDB): domain Bacteria; phylum Actinomycetota; class Acidimicrobiia; order IMCC26256; family PALSA-610; genus JBBREP01. The sequence goes on from JBBREP010000006.1 coordinate 1,446, forward strand.
TGAACCGGCGTGCAGCCGCGTCGGAGCCGCGGTGCGGACTCCGGTGCGCACGCACCAGCCGAAGTCCGCACCCGCAGAGGAGAACTCGCCATGAGCGACAAGATGTGGTGGTACACGGCACGATCGGGTGGCATCGTCGCGTGGGCACTGCTCGCGCTGAGCGTGCTGTGGGGGCTTGCACTCAGCACGAAGGTGTTCGGCAAACGCCCGCGGCCGAATTGGCTCCTCGACCTCCACCGCTTCCTGGGTGGTTTGGCCGTCGTCTTCACCGCGGTGCACGTGGTCGCGATCTTGTTCGATGCCTTCGTCAGCTTCAGCATTGTCAACGTCCTCGTGCCGTTCACGGGCACGTGGCATCCGGGCCCGGTCGCGTGGGGCATCGTGGCGATGTATGTGCTCGTGGCCATCGAGGTCACCTCGCTGCTGCGCAAGCACCTCTCGAAGCAGGTGTGGCGCGTCACGCACTATCTCAGCTTTCCTCTCTTCGCAATGGCCACCGTCCACGTCCTCACAGCAGGTACTGATCGCCACAGCCTTGCGCTACGCGCGTTGGTGTCGGTCGGCGTGGTCACGATCGTTGCGCTGACGGCCATCCGACTGTGGCGCGCCGATCAGCACGACGTCATGTCCTCCCCACGGATCGCGCCGCGTCCCGAAGCGCCACACGCCCAATCGCGCTGAACGCGACTGGGCTCAGCTCGTGATGCTCGCCTACGAATCAGGCGTGATCATCCCCGGTGAACACAGCTGACGCGATCAACTGGCCCGACCGGCGCAGCGGTCCGCGAGCGCAGTGAGGTGTTGCGACGTGCCGAGTGCGAGGAGCACGTCGCCTGCTCGGACCGGTTCGGCGACCTCGTGCCAGCGGTGCAGCTGCTGGTCGCGGCGCAGCGCCAAGAGGTGGACACCCAGATGATCGAGCGCGATCTCCTCGGGGCTTCGTCCGACAACGGTCGACTCGGCGGCAACCAGGATCTCCTCGGTGCCGAACCCCAGCATCGGCAGGTCGTGCAGGTCGAGCACCACGGGCGACAGCGCCGACGCGGCGAGCGAGGCACCGTAGGAGTCGTACGGCGACTGGGCGACGTCGGCACCGGCATGGTGGATCCTCGACAGCCAACTCGCTTCGTTGACACGCGACGCGATGCGCAGGTCGGCACGCATCGCGCGGGCGGTGAGCACTACGACGAGATTCGTCGAGTCCTTATCGGCCGCGGCCACGAGACCGGCAGCATGGTCGATCCCAGCGCGACGCAGGTGGTCCTCGTTCGTTGCATCTCCGACGACGTGCGGCACCCCCGAGTCGCCGATTTCGTCGCCGAGATCGGTGTTCGTGTCGATGACCACGCACGATCGCCCGATCGCTTGCAGCGAACGCACGACAGCCTGGCCGACGCGACCGAAACCGACGACGATGACATGATCGCGTAGTTGTTCTTGCATCTTGCGTGCTCTCCGTTCCTGGAGATGTTGCGAGGCTTCGCCGGAGCTGAACACGTTCGTCAATACTGAGGCCGCATAGACCACGGTCGCGAACCCGGCCACGATGATCGAGATCGTCAGGAATCGCCCGGCCGTGTCGAGCGGACGAACCTCGCCGTACCCGATCGTGCCGAGCGTGATGACGGTCATATAGAGCGCATCGACCCACCCGAAGTGCTCGACCACCACGTAACCGCACGTGGACGCGACGGCCAGCGTCAGCATGGCCACCAGCGGATTGCGTAACCGGAACACGACCCATGTACCGAACGGCAAATCGTTCAAGGCCCGGTGCCCGGCTCGCCTCGCCGCACCCGAGTCGCGGCGTGACGCTCGGACCATCCCCCCACGCTACGGCCCACCAGCGCAGTCGCGGGCACACACGGACTCCCTACGTGCGGGGCCAGACCTGTGGGTGCACGTCGCCGCCCAACGACGCCCCGTCGACAAGGTCACCTTGTTCGGCCTTCAGCGGCGCGCCCGCGCGTCGTTGCACGCGGGCGTCATCGCCGCAGTAGCGGACCGAAATCGCACGGCGCCTGCGGTCCGTCGTGTGATTCGGGCCGGCGGCGTGCAGCGTGCGCGCGTGATGCACGGTGATGTCACCTGGTTCCAACGCGAACGACACGAGGTCGTAGTCGCCGCGTTCGATGTCGGGCACCACGTCGCCCACCGTGCCGGGAATCGGTTCGGTGGTCACGAACAGGTTGGGGCGATAGACGGCGCCCGACCGATGCGAGCCACGCACGAACTGCATCGCGCCCGACGCCGCGTCGACCCGGTCGAGCGGGCACCAGGTGGTGCACAACTGCTCGCCGTCCACGTGGAAGTACCCGAGATCCTGGTGCCAACGCGTTGGCGTGTTCGCTCCGGGTTCCTTCACGAGCACGCTGTCCTCGTAGAGGAACACCGAGGCGCTGCGCAGCAGGCGCGCCACCAACTCGGGTAACGGCGACGTGCAAGCGAACTCGCGCATCGCGGGCTGGTGGCGCCAGTGGTCGACGCCGGCCACAAACCGACCCCTAGACCCGCCGACCATGGCGCCGAGATCGGCCGATTGCGTACCGGCGATCGCCGCCTCGACCGGCGCCGCCATCGCGTCGACCAGTGCGATCGGCAACGCGGCCCGCAGGCACACAACGCCGTCGCGCCAGAACGTCTCGATGTCGTCGTCAGTCATCATCGGCGTGCGGAACTGGCCCGTCAGGCCACGGGCAGCGCGGCGCCGGCGCGTTCCATGCACTCGACTTCCTTGCAGAACGCGTCGGTAAGGGTGCCAACTGGGAACGTGAGCTCCATGTGATTGAGCCGAATCTGCGCGCTCGTCATGCGCGGCACTGTAGAGCGCCCGATACCCCGCGGCGCAAGGTGCGCGGCGTCGCCGACCCGACAGAAACCGGCACGGCCGCGGTTTGTTACGCCGAGGCTCGCCCTAGCGTCGCGCAGCAATGACGGCGATCACGTCGCCCTGGTCCGGTCGCCGTGCCACGCTGGTGCGCGTCACCCCGGCGATGGCGCTCCCCCTCGTCGGACTCGCGTTGGGATGGCGGGGCGGCGACCTCGCCGCGCAGGTGTTTCGCGCCGACATGTTCCACCGCGTCGGCTTTTCGGTGTGGGACAACCTCTGGTTCGCCGGCCATCCGACGCTCGACTACAGCCTTGTGATGCCAGCGCTCGCGGCCCACATCGCCCCTCGATTTCTTGGTGCGATCGCGGGGATCATCAGCGCGGTCGTGTTTGGATCGATTGCCACTCGAGCGTGGCCGCACACCGCAGGTCTCGCGACAATCTGGTTCGCGGCCGGCACCGCGACGAATTTCGCCGTCGGGCGGGTCGCCTTCGCGTTGGGTCTCGTGTTCGCGCTCGTAGCCGTCGCCGCGATGCAGCAGGACCGACCTGCGATCGCCGCGGCCGCGGGAGCCGCCACCGCGTGCACGAGCCCGGTCGCCGGGCTGTTCGTTGCACTCGGCTCCGCGGCGTGGGGGCTGACGCATCGAACGAGACGCGTCGCCGCCGCGGTCGTGGTCGCGTGCACGTTGTTTCCGACGCTCGTCGTCGCGGCCATCTTCGGCAGTACCGGAACATTCCCCTACGGCACGTCTGCACTCGCGCGTGACCTCGCCGTGTGCGCGCTCGTCTACTACGCGGCAGGCCAACATCAACGCGTGGTCCGCACCGCGACGGTGTTGTACGCCACGACCTGCATCGCCGCGTATGTCATCGCCACGCCCCTCGGCGCCAACGTCAGCCGCCTCGGCCAGTACGCCGCCGGACCAATTCTCGTGGCGTTGTTGTTGCCGCGCCGCGTTGCGTTGCTGCGAGTCGTGGCGCTGCCGCTCTTGCTCTGGCAGTGGCTGCCGGCCATCGACGGCATCGTGCACGGCGGCGCCGACGCGACGGCCCACGCGGCCTACTACCGCCCCGTGCTCGCGTTCTTCGACCAACATGTGCCGACCGGACGGATCGAGGTGCCATCGCTGCTGCACCACTGGGAGTCTGTGTTCGTCGCCGAGCAGCATCCGCTCGCCCGAGGATGGGAACGCCAACTCGACCGCGGGTACTCCGACATCTTCTACAACGACACGCTCAGCGCCGGCGCGTACCACTCCTGGTTGCTCGACAACGCCGTCGAGTACGTCGCGCTCGCCGATGCCAAGCTCGACGTGAACTCGCAGGCTGAGCGCTCACTCCTGCTCACGCATCTCGACTATCTGCAGCCGATGTTGACGACCGACCACTGGCGCGTGTGGAAGGTGTCCGACTATCGCGGCTACGCCGATGGTCCCGGGCGGCTCGTCTCGATGGGGACCGACACGTTCACCGTCAAGTTCGACCACCCCGGATCGATCCTCGTCCGGATTCACTACATGTCACGTTGGGCCACCGAGGCCGGCGCGTGTGTGGCGCGCACCACAGACGGCTGGACGCGCGTCAACGCGACCTCATCAGGCCAGTTCATGGTCCATCCCGCGTGGTTTCCGCAGCGATGTCCTGCACCAATTCCGCCACCGTGACGCAATTGTCGGCAACTGTTCGCGACAGCTTCACACGAGAGATGCGTTTGACCGCGCGGATCTGGCCTACCGTTGCCGTGAACATTCTCCATCGAAAGTGTTGGATTGAGCGGTGTCACAGCCAGAACAAATCGTTCTCGCCAGTCGCCCGACGGCGCAGTGCCCGGCGGCCATCCTGCGGGTAGGTCGCTGCGGTGGCGCGCCAGCCGCCCCGATGCTGCAGACGACAGCGAGGGCGATGGCGACGCCCGCATTGACGGCAATGACGATGCGGCGTTCGATCACATCGCCGACGATGTCGTGGCCGCGCCGGGTCTCGAGCCGCCCCGCGACGTCGCCGAAGCGATTCCCACCGTCGAGCGCGCGTTCGCGTTCGTCGACCTGTGTGGTTTCACCGCCTTCATCGCGACCCATGGCGAATACGCCGCGGTCGACACGATCAGCCGCTTTCGCGCCCTCACCCGCGATCTCGCGGTGCGCCGTGGCGTGCGCGTCGCCAAATGGCTTGGCGACGGCGCCATGATCATTGGCGTCGACGTGGGCCCCACAATCGCTACCGCGGCGGAGCTCATCGCGCGTTACGACGGTCGACCCCTTGCGTTGCGCGGCGGCGTGGCGCACGGCGATGTGCTCATCGTCGACGGCGACGACTACATCGGCAAGCCCGTCAACCTCGCGTCGCGGCTGTGCCAAGCCGCCCACCCCGGCGAGCTGCTGGCGGTCGGCTACAGCGAGGCCGTGCTGCCCTCGTGGGTCACGGTACGCAGCACGAAGAACCTCACGTTGCGGGGCCTGGGGCGGCTCCGGTCGGTGCAGCGCCTCGCGGTCGCCGACGAGGTCGAGCTGCCGGCGCTGCTACCGCCCACCACGACCACCTTGCACTGAGTTCCTGCCAACCCGGCCTCCCACCACCAATCCCCATCAACCACCGACACGCCGCATGAGACAACTCGCTCGCGGGCCTGTCGCATCGATCTGATCCAACGGCCGAAGCCGCACGTGGCGACGCAGCTCGCGCCTTCGGACGGCCTTCGGACGGCCTTCGGGCGTGAGCATCCGGCGGCCCGGATCACACAGCGCCATCGCCGCCAAGACACGGCCCCAGCGGGACCGATACCGTGTCAGCGTCTGGTCAGTGTCCTGAGGGGAACTCATGCATGCACCACGTCCGACCCGTCGGCCAATCGCGCGCGCGGGCGCGATCCTGCTCGCGACTGGATTGCTCGGTATAGCTGGCGTCGCCACCTCGGCCTCGGGGGCCGCACACACGACGGCCGCCGCGCCACGCTCGGCGTCGGCCACAATCCCCGACCCGGGCCTCACCGGTTGCGACGTGCTGCTCACCGCACCGGCGGGTCACCGCTGCTTGTTGCCATGGCCGAACGACGCCTTCACGGTCGCGGCACGTACGCCCACCGGCCGCCAGCTCAACATCTCGGCCGCGGTCGATCCGACGAACGTCGACGGCGTGCATGTGGCAACCGCCGCCCAGAACAAGGGTGACGGCTTCTCGCCCGGGTCGGTGATCATGACCTACGTCTCGGGGCTGAGCATCGCACGGTCGAATATCGCGACGTCGACGACGATTGGTCGATCGCTTGGCGCCCACGCGCCGATCGTGCTCGTCGACACGGTCACGCACACGCGCGTGCCGTACTTCGCCGAACTCGACGCGCAAACTTCGGACGCTTCCAAGCAGCTGCTGATGATCCACCCTGCTGTCGCGTTGACCGAGGGGCACCGCTACGCGATCGCGTTGCGCCACCTCGTGAACCGCAACGGTGCCGCGATCGCGCCGCTCGCCTCGACCAAAGCGGCGCTCGCGGGCACGTTGGTCCCGACACGCAGGGGCGCGCACATCAAGTGGGTGATCCGCCACGACCTCGCGTCGGTGCTCGGCACCACCGTGCCGTACCAAGCCTGGGACTTCACGGTGGCAAGCGCGCACAGCCTCGCGGGCCCGGCGCTCACGATGCGGGCACGGGCCTACCAGTGGCTCGCCACCCACCACACCGCGCCAGTCACGGCGACGCCCGCCGCCGCGACCGACTTCGCGCCCGCGTTTTCCGTGTCGTCGGTGACCGACGACAACGGCGTCCGCGACGTGCACGGCACGTTCGACGTACCGTTGTTCCTCGCCGATACGTCGCCCTACTCAGGCCTCGTCACCGATCCCGCCGGCAACCCGGTGATCAACCCTGGGCAGACCTGGACCGCGAACTTCATCTGCGTGCTGCCGTCGACGGTGCAGAGCAGCGGACCGGCGACACCCACGTTGTACGGCCACGGCCTGCTCGGCGACGCCGGTGAAGTCGAAGGCGGATCGTTCTCCGCTGGGGTTGCGCACAACCTCATGGGGTGCGCCACCGATTGGGTCGGAATGTCGCAGAACGACATCCTCAATGTGGCGCGCAACCTCACCGACATGTCGACCTTCGAGACGCAGGTCGACCACATGCTCCAGGGATTTGTGAACTTCCAATTCCTCGGGCGGCTCATCAACTCATCGTCGGGGTTCGTCACCGACCCGGCCTTCCAGAGTGGCGGTCAGCCGCGGTTCAGAACGCACGACGCGCACTTCATGGGCTACAGCCAGGGCGGCATCATGGGTGGTGCGGTGTCGGCACTGACGAACGAGTGGCACCGAGCGATTCTCGGTGTGCCGGGCATGAACTACGGCGGCTTGCTGCTGAATCGCTCGGTCGACTGGAACGAGTTCGCCGCCGTCTACACCGTGTCGTACACCGACCCGGTCGACCAGCAGGTGGTGCTGCAACTCGCGCAGTTGCTCTGGGATCGTGGCGAGAACGAGGGCTACGCGGAGCACCTCACCGCCAACCCGTACCCCGGCATCAGAGCGAAGCAGATCTTCATCATCGAGAACTACGGCGATCACCAAGTGTCGAACGCGGCGGCCGAAATGTTGGCGCGCACGATCCACGCGCAGAACCATCAGCCCGCATTCAACGCGCAGTTCTTCGGTGCGCCAGCACGTCTCGATGTGCCGGCAACCCCGCAATGGGGTCTCAACAAGTTGGACCAGACCAAGCCGGCAAAGGCAGGACTGGTGTTGTGGGATTACGGCACGCCGACGCCGCCCACCACGAACCTCGCGCCCAACGGTCCGGCCTATGGCCAAGATCCCCATGGCTTCGGCCGCGGCAACGCGCTGCTGTTGGATCAGATCACCACGTTCATCTCGACGGGCGTCATCCCCAACGAGTGTGGCGCGACAGCGTGCCAGAGCACCACGCCGTAGCACCGTGATCAACGCGAGCGAGCCCCGAAACGACACGACGCGCGTCGTTGACATACGCGACCGCACACGCGTCGCCATCGTCAACGACTACGAACTCGTGGTCCGTGGACTCGAGCGCATGCTGTGGCCGTATCGCGATCGGATCGACGTCGTCGAACTCGATGTGCAGCAGAACCCCGACCGCGCGGTCGATGTCGCGTTGTTCGACACGTACGGCCACGCACGCCTCGGGCTCGACCGGGTCCGTTCGCTCGCGCGCGATCCGCATGTGGGTGCCGTCGCGATCTACACCTGGACCTTGACCCTCGATCAAATCGACGCCGCGATGTCGGCCGGTGCGCGCGGCGTGCTCGCGAAGTCGATGCCGGGCGACGAACTCGCCGCGGCGCTCGTCGAGGTAGCCGGCGGTCATGAGTTCGTGAGTGCCGGTTTCGGACGACCCGCGACCCAACCCTGGCCCGGGTACGACATCGGGCTGACGTTGCGCGAGAGCGAGGTCGCGCTCTTTCTCGGCCAGGGGATGCGCAACCGTGACATCGCCGACGCGTTGTGGGTCAGCGAGAACACCGTCAAGACGCATCTCAAGGCGATCTTCCAAAAGGCGCAGGTGCGCTCGCGGGGCGAGGCGATCGTCCGCATTACCCACGACCCGGGATTCCGGCGCAAGATCGGGCGCACGCCGGTCCGCGTCGTTGACGCGTCGGGCCGCAGCGGGGCACCTCGTCAACGATTCACCCGAACGGGTGAGGTAATCGACTCCCGATAGCGGGACAATCAGCCATGGCGCGGTTCGAGTGTCGAGCAGGTGCGCACGGGCGGAAAGGGCGATCCTGGCGATGACGAGCAACGGATCCGCGACCACACGTGTGCAGTGGTTGAAAATCCAGTGCGCCAATTGCAGCGCGCAACCGGTCTTGGCCGAGGGCGAAGCGACGCCGGAGGCGGCCAGCGCGTTCTACGAGCACCACGAGTGTGACCTTGGCCAGTGGCGGCGCGACAGCGCGTGCAAACCACACCCGACACAGTGGTGGTTTGCTGGTCATCCGAAGGAGATCACACGGGCCAAGCGCATCTGCGCGTCGTGCCCGGTGGCGGCCCAGTGCCTCGAATACGCCGTCGCCCGACCGGCGCTGCTCGGCGTGTGGGCGGCCACCAGTGCGACCGAGCGCGCCGCGATGCGCCGCCTTGGATCGCGCACCACCGGCGCGGCTGCGACCACGAAGCCACTGGCCCAGTAGGGCCGGTCGAACTCGTCGGCGCACCGAACACTGAACACCGAACACTGCGGACCTTTGGCCGTGGCGCGCGCCGCCGCGCTGGGCGCATGATCGGAAGGTCTGGAGCTCGGAGGTACGTCCATGACACGTGACGACGCGTACATGCGCGACAGCGACGCGTTCACCTGGTACATGGAGGCCGACCCGCTGCTGCGCTCGACCATCGTCAGCGTGGCGGTACTCGACACTGTGCCCGACGCCGAGCGCCTGATCGACCGGGTCGAACGGGCGACTCGCATCTCGCCGGGTTTTCGCCACAAGGTGGCGCAGGCACCGCTGCGCATGGCGAACCCGCGGTGGGTGGTCGACCCCGATTTCGACATGACGTTCCACTCCCGTCATATCGCGGCGCCACACCCCGGCACGCTCGCGCAGGTCTTCGACTACGCGTGCCAGACCGGCATGGCTGGCTTCGATCGCGAACGACCGCTCTGGGAGTTCACAGTGGTCGAAGGCCTCGAAGGCGACCGGGCCGCGCTGATCATGAAGCTGCATCACGCCCTCACCGACGGCGTCGGTGGGATGGCGATGGCCAAGCATCTCTTCGACCTCGAAGCGAGCCCTGGTGCGCCCGGTCCGATGCCTGATGCTCCCACGCCCGAGTCATTGTCGGCGTCCGACCTCGCCTGCGACGCGCTGCGCCACAACCTCGCGCGTTCCACCGCACTCCCGCGCACGCTCGTCGAGGCGGGCGGCTCGGTGCTGCACACGCTGCGTCACCCGCAGTCGGCGGCACGCGCGGCCATGAAGGTCGTCGCTTCGATCGCGCGCACCGTGCAACCGGTGAATACAACGCTTTCGCCACTCATGCAGGACCGTCGACTCACCTGGCACTACGACTCGCTGAAGGTCCCGCTTGACGCACTGCGCGGCGTGGCCCGTGCGAACGATCTCACGCTCAACGACGCGTTCCTTGGCGCGCTCAGCGCCGGGTTGTCGCACTATCACGAGCGCCGTGGGTCGTCCGTCGAAGAACTGCGGCTCACAATGCCGATCAGCATCCGCATGCCGGACGACCCGATCGGCGGCAACCGCATCACCTTGATGCGGCTGAAGGTACCGACGGCCATCTCGAATCCAATCACACGGATGCGACGCATACATGAGCTGTGCCTCGACGCGCGCCGCGAACCCGCGATCCCGTACTCGAACGCGATCGCCGCCACGCTCAACGTGCTCCCGCGTAGCTACGTCGGCGGCATGCTGAAGCACGTCGACTTCTTGGCGAGCAACGTGCCCGGCATCGGCGTGCCCGTGTATCTCGCCGGTGCACAGGTGGTCGAGTGGTACGCCTTCGGCCCCACGATCGGCGCCGCACTGAACGTCACGCTCTTGTCGTACGACGGGTGCTGCTACATCGGCGTGACCGTCGACACCGCAGCAATTCCCGACCACGAGACGATGCTCGAGTGCCTGCGCGAGGGATTCGACGACATTCTCGCGGTCGGCACCCACCAAGCCTGACCGCACCTGGCATGGGGCCTTCGGCCCTATTCGGCCGAGGGCAACCGGCTTACCGTCGGGCTATGCGACAGATCGTCGGGGCGGCGCGTCGAGGTTGGACCATCGGTGAGGACCTCGCCGACACCACTCGCGCCACCGTCGAATTCGCCACGACGCTCGCACGCGACGACAGCGCGGGCGGAGCGCTCCGCCAGGCCGGGCTGGTCAGTGCCGCGGCCGCCGACGGCTTGCTGCTCGCAACGTTCCGCCAACTTCGTGCACCGACGAGCGACGAGGCAGTCGCGGCCACCCTCGTGGAGAGCCACGCGCTCATCGAGTTCTTGGATGCCAACGGCGTGTTCGCCGAACCAGCGGCGTATCACCAGCCACCCGGAGCAGCAACGATCGAGGCCGTCGCTCGCCGCGTCGGGCGAACACACTTCGGGCACGCGACCTACCCGAGCCCGTATCGACCCGGTGCCGACGTCCCCGGAGCGCAGCGCTTCGAGGAACAGACTGACAATCACACCGTGCACGCCTGGCTGCTTCGCCAGAGTGTTCGCGCGCCGTGGGTGGTGTGCCTGCATGGCGCGGGGATGGGTGACCCCCTCGCCGACTTCGTGGCGTTCCGAGCGGGGTGGCTCCACCGCTGCGGGTTCAACGTCGCGATACCCGTGCTGCCGCATCACGGACCGCGCGGCGCCGGACGCTTCGCGGTGGCGTTCCCCACCGATGATCCGACCGTCAACTTCCACGCTGCCGCACAGGCGATTGCCGACGTACGCGCGCTCCTCGCCTATATCCGAGTGCACCACGAACGGGTCGTGCTGTTCGGCATCTCCCTTGGTGCGTATGTCGCGTCCGCGGTTGCGGCGGTCGAACCCGACCTGGCCGGCGTCATCGTCGGCGTACCGGTGGTCGATATCGCCGCCCTGATGCGCACGCACGCGCCGCCGCGCTTCTTGCGCCATCCACGGTTCGACGAGTTCTGCTCCGTTGCTGGCCAGCTCGACACGGTCACCTCCGCGCTCGGACTCCCAGCACCAAGCAACGACGCCGGGCGCCTGCGGATTTGGGCGGGCCGTGCCGACCGCCTGGTTCGACCGTCGCAGGTGGAGCGCCTCGTCGAGCGCTGGGGCCATCCCGAGGTGTGTTGGTACTCGGGCGGCCACATGGGTTTCCTCACCTCGCGCGCCGTGCACGCCCACGTCGCACACGCGCTCATCGACGCGGGAGTCGCGCACGATCGTGGCGGACGACTGGAGGCCGTGACCGTATGACCTTCAACCTCGCCGAGCTGTTCGAACGCGTCGCTGACGCTGTACCCGAGCGGACCGCGATCGTCGCAGAGAACGTCCGCTTGACGTACGCACAGCTCGACGATCGTGCGACGCGTTTCGCCCATGCGCTCGCCGCACGAGGTATCACGGCCGGCGATCATGTTGGCCTCCAGCTCCACAACGGCACGGAGTATCTCGAGGCAATGTTGGGCGCCTTCAAGATCCGCGCCGTCCCCGTGAACGTGAACTACCGCTACACCGATCGCGAACTTGCCTACCTGTACGACGACGCCGACCTGGTCGCGCTCGTCTACCACCGGATGTTCGCACCTCAGATCCAACCGGCGTTCGACCGCACGCCACGATTGCGCACGCTGTTCGCGGTCGACGACCACTCGAACGGGGCACTCACGGGATCGATCGATTACCGGAAGTCTCTCGCCGAGGCAGCCGTCGCTCGCGACTTCACGGGACGCAGCGGCGACGACCTGTATGTCGCGTACACCGGAGGAACCACGGGGATGCCGAAGGGCGTCATGTGGCGCCATGAGGACATCTTCTTCGCCGCGATGGGCGGTGGTGATCCCACAACGATGCAGGGCCCGATTGTGCGCGCCGACGAGATCGTCGATCGTGTACCGCCAGTCGGGCTCGTGATCCTCGTACTCCCGCCGCTCATGCACGTGAGCGCGCAATGGGGCGCGTTCTCCGCGCTGTACGGCGGTGGCACCGTCGTGCTCGCCACTCCGGGAAGCCTCGATGCTGACGAAGCGTGGCGATTGATCGCCGCCGAGCACGTCAACGTCCTGACGGTCGTCGGCGACGCCATGGCCCGCCCGCTGCTCGACGCGTACGCGGCTGCACCCCAACCTCGCGACGTGTCGTCGCTGATCGTGTTCGCGTCGGGGGGCGCCGTGCTGTCGCCGTCGACCAAGGCCCAGATCGCGTCGCTCCTGCCGAACGTGATCACGGTGGATGGTTTCGGATCGACCGAGACCGGGGTGACGGGCACGCGCGCACAGATGCCGGGAGGCGCCGTCGAAGGGGGCAGCCGGTTCACGGTCGGCGATCACTGTGCCGTGCTCGACGACGACCTGCGTCCAGTGGTGCCTGGGTCGGGCGCGGTCGGACGGCTCGCTCGCCGGGGACGAGTCCCCATCGGCTACTACAACGATGCAGCAGCGAGTGCGGCGACGTTCGTCGAGTTCGACGGCCAGCGTTGGGCCCTCACGGGCGATGCGGCCACCGTCGACGAATCCGCGACGGTCGTATTGCTCGGCCGGGGTTCGGCGACGATCAACACCGGTGGTGAAAAGGTCTACGCCGAGGAAGTCGAAGCCGTCGTGAAGGACCACCCCTCGGTGTGGGACGCCGTGATCGTGGGCGCACCCCACGAACGTTGGGGTGAACAGGTCGTCGCGGTGGTCGCACTACGGCCGGGCTGTTCACTGACCATCGACGAACTCCGCGAGCACAGTCGCGCGTACTTGGCTGGCTACAAGCTGCCGCGCGTGTTGCATTGTGTCGGCGACATCGTGCGGACACCGAGCGGCAAGTGTGACTACCAGTGGGCGCGCGACGTTGCGCGTACGACAAGCGGTTGAGCAGGCCACGATGCGCCGGCTTTCGGGTGCCGACAGCCTCTTCATCTTCAACGAGACGCCCGCGCGCCACCAACACACCTTGAAGGTCGCCGTCGTCGATCCGACCGACGCCGACGCGGAGGTCACCTACGAGGCATTGCGCGACCAGATCAGCGAAGCGCTCCCAATCCTCGAACCGTATCGTTGGCGACTCGCGCGCGTGCCGTTCGACCTTGGACATCCGTATTGGCTCGAATCGACCGACCTCGACCTCGGCTACCACGTTCGGCACCTCGCCTGCGCCGCACCGGGCGGGCCGCAGGAGTTGTCCGAGGTGATCTCGCAGATCGCGAGCGTCGGGCTGTCGCGTGACCATCCGCTCTGGCAGATCTGGTTCGTCGATGGCTTGTCCAACGGCTGCGTTGCGTATGTGGCCAAGATGCACCACGCGCTGGCCGACGGCCTTGCCAGCAAACGCCTCCTCGAAGAGACCTTCGCGACCGAGCCGGGTCACACACCGATGGGTGATCACGGGTCGTTGCCCGCGGAGCCGTCGCCGGGCCGGCCGCGGCTCCTCGCGCTCGCGCTCACCGACATCGCGCGCATGATTTGGCGACTCCCGACGCTGCTGTGGCGCACTGCCCAAGGCGCGCGGCGCAATCGCGCTCGCGTGCGGGCGGGCGGCGATCCGGGCGTCGGGCCTTTTCGCGGCCCGCACACGCGGTTCGACGCGCCCATCACCGCGGCGCGTCAGCTGGCCTACGAGACATTCGACCTCGCAGCAATGAAGACCGTCGGCCGGGCGTTCGGCGCGACCGTCACCCACGTGATGCTGGCGATGTCGGCCGGCGCGCTCCGGCGCTACCTCGACCAGCACGACGAACTGCCGGCCGCGTCACTTACCGCGACCGTACCGGTATCGGTGCGAAGGCCTGACGAGGAGCGCACGTGGGGTAATCGCGTCGCGTCGTGGTATCTCTCGCTCGCGACCGACGTCGACGATCCGGTGGCTCGACTCCACACGATCGTGCGGGGCGCTCGGGCTGCTCGCGGCGAACTCGACGCAATGGGCCCCGAGCTACAGCATGATTGGGCTGAGTACTGGCGGCTCTTTCGTTTCGCGACCTTCGGCGTCCCGCACGCCGCGCGCCGCTTCATCGACCGACCGAGCTACAACGCGATCGTCTCGACCGTCACCGGCCCGACGGCGCCGATCTACCGCCACGGTGCACGCCTCGTGAAGATGATCTCGATGGGTCCGCTCGTCGAAGGTATCGGGATCAACTTCACCGGTTGGAGTTACGCCGGCGAGGTGACCATCGCGGTTATGGCGTGTCGCGAACAGGCACCCGACATTTGGGAACTCGCGGCAGGGCTGCGCGCCAGCCTCGATGAACTCGTCGCGGCCGCGGCGGCGACCGACGCTACGAAGCGCTGAGCGCGTCGCGTGCTTCGTCGCGTGCTCCGTCGTGCGCGCCCGCGGTGATACCGAAGGCGTCTTCGATCGGCGTCGGCGCACCCATCCCCGCGACCGCCATCAATTCGGCCAGCGCGGCAGGGATCGCGTCGGCAATGGCCCACGGGTCCTCGATCAGGTCGGGGTCGACATGGAGGCCGAAGTCGACGCGGTCACCGAACGTGTAGAGCGTGATGTTGAGGCCCATCTGGTCGAGCAGCACGCTGGCCGAGAAAATTCCGCTCAAGCGCGCACCCGCCATGTACAAGGTCATCGGTGGCCCAGGGACGTTCGACACGATGGTGTTCATCATCCCCGGGATGTAGCCGAGCACGTGGGCCTCGTAGGCGAGGCGCATGAGTGCGCCGACCACGAACGGTGGCGCGGTGTCGGCGAGCGAGCCGACGGGATTCGCGCGCAACACCTCGTGCACACCTTTGGCCGCTTGGGTGTGGCCGACGATCGCTCGCAGGCGCGCGTCAGGTTCGGCAATATCGGTGGCGAGTGGTACCGCAAGGTATGACAACTGATTGTCGAGCGAGGTGTCGCCTTCAGCGCGAGTCGACACCGGGATGCCGACCGTCAGCGATCGTTCCGGCATCTCGTCTCGCTCGATCAAGTAGGTGCGCAGTGCTCCCGAGCACAACGCGAGCGCAATGTCGTTGAGCTTGACATCGAAGTGACGACGCAGCGCCTTCACGTCGGCGATCGAGATACTGGCGAACGCCATCGCCCGGCGCGGCCCAATTGGCGCGTTGAATGAGGTCTTGGGAGCGCGCAACATCGCGCCCACATCCGGCCCTTGGATTCCTGATCGCAGGTGTTGGACAACTCCCACACCGCGACGCGCCATACGTAGGCCGTAGCGGGCCGCCCGCAACGGTGCGGTGAGACTCGGTAGCAGTCCATCGACCAACAAGCGCGCATCACTCGGCGGCAGCTCTGGCTCAGGCATCTCGGGGATTTCCATCGGTTCGGGCGACTGCGACATGTCCAAGAGCAGCGAGGCGAGCACGCCACCCGCGCCGCCGTCGAGCAGGCAGTGATGGAACTTCATCAGCACGGCGGCCCGACCATTGATGAGTCCGTCGAAGTACCAGAGCTCCCACAACGGGTAACGGCGGTCGAGTTGTCTGCTCAGGATCGGCGAGACGGCCGCTGCTGTCTCGCGCGGGCCGCCGGGCGAGCCGACCGAAGCGCGATGGATGTGGTGGCGCAGATCGAACGTGAGGTCGTCGACCCACACCGCTCGGTCAAGACCGAGGGGGACCTCCTTCAGCTTCCAGGTGAGCTTCGGCACCAGCGGCAACCGGGTCGCGACGTTCCGACACAGCGCGTCGAACCCGAACCCGGGCGCAGCCGACGGATCGACGATTGCGAGGCCGCCCACGTGTTGGTGCCACGCCGGCGTTTCGCCCGCGAGAAACAGCGAGTCGGTTCCCGATAGGCGTCGCATGGTCTGGCTCCTCTCGACATGGGCCGCCGCACCGCTCATGACCTACGACAACTGCGGCACCAGAGGGCCACCGTCATGTTCTCGGGTTTGCCAGAACGTGCTTCCGACTGTCGCAACGACCGTACGGCCGACCGACGCCGGTGCGCCAGGGCACAAGGTCACAGCCGACTCGGGGTGTCGCGGGGTGTCGCGGGGTGTCGCGACGCGCCCCGCCGGGACGTGCGTCGCCCCAGACAATCGCGCCAGACAATGAGGTCCGCACCCATGGGCGAATGTACGGTCTCGGCGGCGTGCGTCAGCGCGAGCAAGCTGTGACTTCTGGAGGTTCGCGACATCGTGAGCGACACGACGCTCGACACGCGCCTGGGCGAGTTGGTTGGCAAACCGATCGGGACGGGCGGCCCCTCGCTAGCGCCCGATCCGGTCAACCAGCCGATGATTCGCCATTGGGCTGCCGCGTTCGAGGATCACAACCCTGCCTACGTCGATCCCACATTCGCGGCGAAAAGCCGCTTCGGTGCAGTCGTGGCACCACCGTTGATGTTGCAGACGTGGACAATGGCCACGCCGAAGATCACGGGCATCGCCGAACGAGGCGGATCGCCTGTGGAGGGCGGCGGCGCGCTCGCGCTCACGATCTTGAACGACGCTGGCTTCGTCGGCACGCTGGCGACGAACTCGGAGTTCGAGATCGAGCGCTACCTTCGGCTCGGTGATGTCGTGTCGTCCGAGACGATCTTGGAGTCGGTGTCGATCGAGAAACAGACGCGACTCGGACCGGGTCACTTCGTCACGTGGGTGACGACGTACACCGTGGGCGACGAGGTCGTCGGGCGCCAACGGTTCCGGATCTTGAAGTTCCGACCCGGAGGCGGTGACCAATGAGCTCGCGTCTTGCACCGTCGATGTCGCCCGACACCCAGTTCTTCTGGGATGGCGCCAAGGCCGGCAAACTCCTGATCCAGCGGTGCGGCGAATGCGGCGCGTTGCGCCACCCGCCCCGACCCATGTGCCCGGCGTGCAACTCGCTCCTGTGGGACGCGATCGAGGCGACGGGTCGCGGCACGGTGTTCAGTTTCGTGATGCCGCACCACCCGACGTATCCATGGTTCGACTACCCCTACATCGTTGCGTTGGTGGAACTCGACGAAGGCACGAGAGTGGTCAGCAACCTGGTCGAGGTACGTCCCGAAGACGCCTCGATCGGGATGCGAGTCGAGGTGCGCTTCGAGGAGTTCGACGGTGGCCTCGTACTTCCGATGTTCGCACCAGCGGGGTCCCAATGAACGCACGGGCCTATACCGAGACACTCGACTGGAACACGATCTCGGTGGGCGACACGCTCGATCCCCTCGTGATCGACATGACCGCGACACGCATCGTCGCCGGCGCGATCGCGTCACGCGACTTCATGCCCGTGCATCACGACCGCGACTACGCGAACAAGCAGGGCGCGCCCGACATCTTCATGAACATCTTGTCCGACACCGGGTGGTGCAGTCGTTTCCTCACCGACTGGGCCGGGCCCGAGGCGATGGTCACGCGCCTCGCGATCCGCCTCGGCGTGCCGGTGTTCCCGGGCCACACGCTCACCTACACCGGCACCGTCACCGGCACATCTCGCGACGGCGACAGCGGCAGCGGCGATGGACTCGTCGAGATCGAGTTCGTGGCGTCGAACGAACTCGGTGAGCACGTCGGCGGCACCGCCACCGTGCGCGTCCCGATCAAGGCGCCAGCGCGGTGAGCGGCGGCCTGTCGAACCGCGCCGCGATCGCCGGCATCGGCCAGACCGAGTTCTCGAAGGAGTCCGGCCGCTCCGAGCTCCAGCTTGCGTGCGAGGCAGTGAAGTCGGCGCTCGACGATGCCGGGCTCGCGCCGGCCGATGTCGACGGCTTGATCACCTTCACGCTCGACACCAGCGAGGAGATGGAGGTCGCGCGCAGCCTCGGTGTGCAGCAACTCTCGATGTTCACGCGCGTTCCCTACGGTGGCGGCGCCGCGGCGGGAACGGTGATGCAGGCCGCCATGGCCGTCGCCACAGGAGTCGCCGACGTCGTCGTCTGCTACCGGGCGTTCAACGAGCGTTCCGGTATGCGGTTCGGCAACATCGGTGGCGCGATGACATCGATGCCGCTGTGGCTCTCGTGGTACGCACCATTCGGTTTGCTCACGCCGGCGTCGTGGGTCGCGTTGCACGCGCGGCGATACATGGACGCGTACAACGTGACGAACGAACATTTCGCCCCGATCGCGGTCGTCGACCGTACGCACGCGGCGACGAACCCCGCCGCATGGTTCTACGAACGACCGATCACAATCGCCGAGCACCAGCAGTCTCGCTGGATCATCGAACCGGTGCTCCGCCTGCTCGACTGTTGCCAGGAAAGCGATGGCGGCGTCGCCATCGTCGTGACATCGGCCGAGCGCGCACGCGACCTGCGCCAACCCCCGGCGCTCATCACTGCCGCGGCGCAAGGCGCCACGTTCGACAGCGAGATGATGACCAGCTACTACCGCGACGACCTCACCGGCCTGCCCGAGATGGGCGTGGTCGCACGGCGGCTCTGGTCGATGGCCGGCCTCACGCCGGCCGACATCACGACGGCGTTTCTGTACGACCACTTCACGCCGTTCGTGCTCATGCAGCTTGAGGAGCTCGGTTTCTGCGGTCGCGGCGAAGCCAAGGATTTCGCGACGGTCGAGCGACTCTCCCTCGGTGGCGCGCTGCCGATCAACACGAGCGGCGGCCTGCTCGGCGAGGCCTACATCCACGGGATGAACGGCATCACCGAAGCGGTCCGCCAGATCCGCGGGACGTCGGTGAATCAGGTGCCCAACGTCGAGCACGTGCTCGCGACTGCGGGTACGGGTGTACCGACGAGCGGGCTGATCCTCGGCCACGCCTGATCGCTCCCGCCCGGCCTGCAGCCCACGCTGGCGGAATCACCGAGCCCCGCGACGTGTCTAGCGTGCCGGCAATGCAACCGAGCAGCGGTCCCCTCGTTGGTGTGCGCGTCGTCGAACTCGGCGTGTGGGTGGCCGGGCCCGGTGCCGGTGGGATCCTTGCCGACTGGGGTGCCGACGTCATCAAGAT
Source organism: Acidimicrobiia bacterium (assembly GCA_038202885.1). Lineage (GTDB taxonomy): Bacteria > Actinomycetota > Acidimicrobiia > IMCC26256 > PALSA-610 > JBBREP01. Next base: position 20,793 of record JBBREP010000006.1, read on the forward strand.
CGAACCGCCGTCGGGCGATCCGGCGCGCACATTCGGCCGCATGCTCGGGGGTGACCTGCCCACGAACCCGCCGTTCGAGCTCGACAACCGTTCGAAGCGCAGCGTCGTGCTCGATCTCGGCACCCCCGAAGGGCGCCGCGACGTGCTTGCCCTGATCGACACCGCCGATGTGTTCCTCACCAACATCCGCGCGTCGGCACTCGCGCGCCTCGGTCTCGATGCCGACGCGCTGACGACGCGCGATCCGCGCCTCGTCTACGCCATCATCACCGGCTACGGCCTCGACGGCCCCGACGCCGATCGGCCGGCGTACGACATCGCCGCGTATTGGGCCCGCGCCGGTATCGCGTCGGCGCTGACGCCGCGCGACGGTGCGCTGCCGTTTCAACGGGGCGGCATGGGAGACCACAGCGTGGCGATGACCGCGGCGGCGATGGTGAGCGCCGCGCTGGTGTCGCGAGCGCACACCGGCAACGGCCAAGTGGTCTCGACATCGTTACTGCGTCAGGGCGCGTACACGATCGGCTTCGACGTCAACATCGCCCTCATGTGGGGGCGCTCGGTCCTCGTCGGTGCCCGCGAGACGATGGGCAACCCGGCCATCAACAACTACACGGCCGGCGACGGCCGCCAGTTCTGGATTGTCGGTCTCGAAGGCGCGCGCCACTGGCCGCCGCTCGCGCGAGCCATCGGTCGACCCGAGTGGCTCACCGACCCCCGGTACGACACCCCGCAGGCTCGTTTCGCCAACGCGCGCGAGCTCATCGCCGAACTCGACGCCATCTTCGCCACCAAGCCACGCGACGAGTGGGCGGCGATCTTCGCGGCCGAACCCGACTTCTTCTGGTCGCCGGTCAACACCGTCGACGATCTCGTCGCCGATCCGCAGTTCGACGCGGCGGGCGGGCTCGTTCACGTGCCCGACGAGGACGGCACGATGACGATGGTCGCGACGCCAGCCGATTTCCACGGCACGCCATGCGCGCCGAGGTTTCGGGCGCCCCACCTCGGCGAGCACACCCACGATGTCCTCGATGCGCTCAGGTCGCCGGAGTGACGCGCACAGCGCTCAGCGCTCAGCGCAAGCGCACTTCGAAGGCGTCGGGGTCGATGGCCGCGGTCCGCGCCTCGAACTCGATCATTGAGAACGGCCACTGCGTGACGTTGCGCCCGCTCGCGGCGCGGTAGTAGCCGTTCACGTCGCACTGCCACACACGGACAGCGCCAATCGCGGCTTGCACCTCGTCGTTGTACTGCTGCATCGCCGCGGGCCGCACGTCGACCCATGCGACATCGGACGCGATGCGATGAAGGTGGGCCAGGATGTGGTTCACCTGGTATTCGATCATCGTGAGGATCGACCCGTTGTTCGTGTTGGGCCCATAGAGCATGAACAGGTTCGGAAACCCGGCGGTGGTCATGCCGAGGTAGGCGATCGGCCCGTCGTTCCAGGCATCTTCGATGTTGCGCCCGTCGCGTCCCACCACATCGATCGCGCAGAGATACTTCGTCGCCGCGAAACCGGTCGCAATGACGATCGTGTCAACCTCGTGCTCGACCCCGTGACTGGTGACGACCGCGTGGGCGGTCACGCGGTCGATCGGTTCGGTCTCGAGGGCAAGGTTCGGTCGGTTGAACGCTTCGTGGTACACGTTCGAGAACAGCGGGCGCTTGGCCCCGTAGGGATGCGTCGGCCGCAGCTTGTGCCGCGCCTCGGGGTCGCGCACCACGTCGAGCGCCGCGAGCCCGGCTTCTTCGCGTTCGGCACACATCACCGGATCGGCGAACGTCATGCCCTTGTTCATGTTCGACACGACGAGTTCGCGGAACTCGAGCAGCGGTGTGGGATCGACGCGATACGCATCGAGTTCCTCGGGCGTGTACGGCGTGTCGAGCTTCGGCAGGACCCAGTTCGCCGTGCGCTGGAACAGCGTGACCTGCGCCGCGACCTTCACGATCTCGGGCACGAACTGCACCGCGCTCGCCGCACTGCCGATGACCGCCACTCGCTCACCGGTGAGGTCGTGATCCCAATTCCATTCGGCCGAATGGAACATCGTGCCGCGGAACGTGTCGAGTCCGTCGATCGACGGCCACGCGAGTTCGTTGAACATCCCGATCGCGCTGATGACAACCTCGGCAACCACGCGTTCGCCCGATGCGAGCGTCAAGGTCCACGCCCCGTCGGGCTCGTTCCAGGTGGCGTGTTCGACGGCGCAGCCGAAGCGACAGTGACCGCGGATCCCGTAACGGTCGGCGATGCGCTCCATGTAGGCGAGGATTTCGGGCTGGGTCCCGTAGGGCTTCGACCAGTCGGCTTTGAACTCGAACGAGAATGAATACAGCGCTGAGGGCACGTCACAGGCGCAGCCCGGATACTGGTTGCGCCGCCAGGTACCGCCCACGCCGTCAGCGCGTTCGAGAATCACAAAATCGTCGAAACCTTCGTCGAGCAGCCGCTTGGCCGCGCAGAGCCCTCCCGGCCCGGCGCCAATGATCGCGATCCGAAGGTTGCGCTCCGGCGCGCGACCGCCGTCGCCCGCCGTCGCGTTCATCGGGCGAGGTCGGTGATCACGGCCCGACCGAGGTAGCTGCTCGATTCCAACTCGTCGAAGATCGCGGGCAGGTCCGAGAGCGCGCCGGTGCGCGACACGTGACTTCGCACGAGCCCGGCCGCGGCCAAGTCGATGAGTTCGCGCATGTCCTGCACGGTGCCGACCGCGGAGTAGATGAGCGTCGGGCTGCGCAAGAAGAACTCGAACGGGTTGAGTTGCAGGTTGCCTTCGCTCGTGGCCGGCAGCCCGACCGCGACGAACAGGCCGCCGCGCCGCAACATCTTGAGGCCGAGATCGAAGCCGGCCATGCGCGCCGAGAACACGAGCACCGCGTCGACGCCGCCGAACTCCGACTGGACGAGCGCGACGGCGTCGTCGGGCGACACCGCATGGAGCGCGCCGAGATCACGGACGAACTCGAGGCGGTCCTCGCCGATGTCGACGCCAACGACGCGGTACCCAAACGCGCGCGCGATCTGCACCGCGTAGTGCCCCAGGCCGCCGGCCGCGCCGACGATGCCGATCGGCCGGCCGGGAACGATGCCGTGGGCCACGAGTTTCTTCATGGCGCCGTAGGCGGTGAGACCGCCGCACGCCAGCGGTGCTTCGAGATCGCCGACCGAATCCGGCAACCGCACGAGCGAACGGGCCCAGACGCAGAACTGCTCCGCGAAGGCCCCCATGATCCCTTTCGACTCCTTGCACAGGCGCGGCTCGCCGCGCATGCAGTAGTCGCACGCGCCACACCAATAGCCGCCGCCGGTGCCCCCGAGGCCGAGAATCACACGGTCGCCGACACTCGCGTACCGCTGCGCGCCTGGGCCCAATGCCTCAACCACGCCGATTGCTTCGTGGCCGATCCCGCCGCGCATCGGCACGCCGCGCCAGTCGCCGCGAGCAAGGTGCAGGTCCGAGTGGCACACGCCCGCCGCCGTGATCCGCACGAGCGCCTCTTCGGCGTCGGGGACCGGCACCGCCACATCGACGATCTGCACACCGTCGTCGCCCAGCCGTACGGCCTTCATCGTCGGACCCCTTCAGTCATGCGTCGCCGATCGGTTGTCGGGCCGCATTATGCCGCACGCCGCACTCGGTCATTGGCGGTTCGCGCGCGCCATGTAGAACCACAGCGGGAACGGAGCTTTGGCAGCCTGCATCGCACGCCGCGCCGCGAGGAGGGCGCGGCCGGCTTCAGTCTCTTCGTAGAACCAGGCCTCGGCGGCGCCGGCGTTGGGAGCCACGTCGACGAGCGCGACCGCGGCTTCTTCGTAGTAGCTGCGGATGTCGTGGGCCACGCTGATCGGATCACCGGGCAGACCGGCCTCGGTCCACGGCGTGCCGTCGGTGATGCGCGTCAGCGACTCGATGGCGGCCGGAATGCCGTCGGCATCGGTGGCCCGGCCGACCGACGTGGCGCCGCGGTGCGCGAGGCTGCGGTCATAGGCAGCACGCAAGCCGCGCGCCTCGTCGACCGCAGCGGGCACGGACGGGTCGTAGCGCGGCGGGAGATCGCATGCGAGCGGCTCGACGTCGTCGGCCTCGATCACGTCGGGATAGGTCTCGAGCACCGGGCCGCTGGCACTGTCGAGGAGCGCGAACGCGCGGCGCAACACGTCGTGCTGGAACCCGACATCGTTCGGGCGGCCAAGTGGGCGGCCCAACGGGAACTCGCAATACAACGCGCGCGGCGGGTGCATTCGTTGCGCCACCGCAAAGACCGATGCGAGCGCGACCGTCGCCATCCCATGAGCTTCGAGTACATGCGAGAGCACACACACGGTGCGCGTACAGAGCGGTCAGACAGGTGTGAGCAGCACCACGTCGACGGCGTCGTCGCGCAGCAGCGCCGCCGCGGCCGGCCCGGAATCGAGTCGAATCTTGGCGACCGAGTCCTCCTGGTTGCCGGCGAACGCGATGTGGCGCGGCGCGACCCGCCCGATTGTGCCGTTCGCGGCGAGCTCGTCGAGGCGGTCGACCGGGAACACCACGTTGTGGTCGGCCGCGAACCCGAGCCGGTCGAAGTTCGGACTCCAGTGTCCGAGCATCAGGTCGCGGGCCTCGTTCGGGATGACGCGAAAGCCCGTGTCGTCGGCGGTAAAACCGTGGTCGTCGGCGACGTGCAGCGCTGCGGTCGTCACGATCGCCACCGTCGCGTCCGCCAAAGAACGCGGTGTCACCCAGGCCGTCGTGTCGAACTCCGGGCACGGGAGGCCACCGGCATACGCACGGGCGTCTGAATCCGCAGTCACGATCGCATCGTCTCAGGCCGGGCGTTTCGCTGTCAATCAACGCCGGCGTGCATGCCGAGGGCTTCACGCCGAGGACTGCACGCCGAGGGTGGGCTCCGGTCGTGGCTCAGTCGGTATTCGCCAAGGCGTCGACGCGCGCCGCATAGTCGGCGTCGTGGTCGCGGCGCGCGCCGAGGACGCGCGTGTGCAGAAGGTGCGCGGCCGCCACGGGCTCTCCCCCATCGAGCAGGGCGCCGACCTGCGCGATCGCCACCACTCGGTCGAGTACGCCGCGGAAGTGCCGGGCTCCGAAGTCGTCGTCGTTGGTCGCTCGACGCATGTCGGCCAGCGCGTCATCAAGTTCGGTATGCATCCGATCGGCCGTGGGCGAATCGACTGACGTGCCGAGCGCGCCGACGCGAGCGGCCACGACATCGATGATCGGCATCCGGTGCAGATCGGCGAGCACCTGGGCGACGAGCACGTTGTGCGTGCCTTCCCACGATTCATACACGATCGAGTCCCGATAGAGCCGCGGCAACACGCTGAACTCCTCGATCGTGCCATTGCCGCCGAGCACCTCGATGGCGTTGCGCACCGCGGCGGTGGCGTCGACGGAGAGCGCGTACTTCGTCGCGTTCACGAGAAATCGGTGGAACAGGATCGTTTCCTGGTCGGCGCTCGCGGCGTCGATGCGATCCTCGAGCTCGGTCAATGTGAACACGAGGTGCAGCGCACCGAGCCACGCGACGCGCAGGTCTGCGATCGTGGCGCGCGTCGATGGGAAATCGCTGATCGGGCGACCGAACGCTCGCCGGCAACGGGCATACGCCGACGCTTCGAGGTACGCGCGCCGCATCATGCCGGTGGATCCGATTGCGGTCATCCAGCGGCTCGTGTTCAACACGACGCCGGCCGCAGTGCGAAAGCCGTCCTCGATGGGACCGATCGGCCACGCGCGCGCCTGTGCAAAGTCGATCTCCCCAGATGCCATGCCCCTGGTCCCGAGCTTCTCCTTGAGGCGGCGCAGCGTGAAACCGTTCGGTGCGCCATCGAGGTGGCGCGGGATCACGAAGCACCCGAGGCCGCGCGTGCCGGGCGGGCCGTCGGGGACGCGTGCGGTGACGAGGAACTGTTGCGCGTCGGCGACGGAGCAAAACCACTTCTCGCCGGTGATCTCGAAGGAGCCGTCGGAGCGGGGGGTCGCCACCGTCGCGTTGGCCCCGACGTCGCTGCCGCCCTGTACCTCGGTGAGGAATTGCGAACCCCGTGCGGCACGGCCGTAGTCGGTGTCGAGCAGCGGGGGCAGGAACTGATCACGGATCGCGGGCGCCGCCACTCGGCGAAGGGCGCGGGCAAGCCCGATCGTGCACACGGCCGGGCATGCGTGGCCGGCCTCGCCCTCGAGCGACAGGAGGTACAGCAGCGTCGCCTGCTCGTACGAGCGCCCAGGTGTGCCCGAGTGCGCGACGAGCCCGCTGTGCCATACCGCCGCGCCCGCGCGGTGGTAGTCGGGATCGAAGAGCACGGCTTCGACGCGTCGGCCGACGCTGTCGTAACGCGCCAACTCGGGCAGGTGGGCGCGGTGCTCGTAGCGCGCGCTTGCAGGACCGATCGTCTCGACGACGTCACGACCAAAGCGCGACGCGTCACGCTCGAGTGCGGCGAGTCGGTCGGCGGGCAGCGCGCGCTGCAAAATCGAGCGCAGCGACGTATCGGTAGCGAACGGATCGCTCGGGAACTCGGCGCGCCACGCCTCGAGGTTGCGCCGGGCGTCGTCGAAGCTCACGGGCCCAGTCTCGCAGATCGACGCCGCTGGGCATCCGCACCGTTGCGGCTACGCGGCTTCCAACCGTTGTGCAGCCTGCGTGCGCCTCGTCGTGCGCACCACGAGCATGCAGGCGGCAACCACGGTGACCGTGCCTGCCAATCCAAGCCCGGCCCGTGGATTCCAGCGCTGGCACACATATCCGATACTCGGACCGCCGATCACGGTCGTGCCGAGCGTCAAGATCGTGTAGATCGACATCACCCGTCCGCGCAGCTCGGGTGCGGACGACGTCTGGAGGTGCGAGCTCGCGCTCGATCCGAAGAACACGGCCAGCGCGCCCACCGGGATAAGGGCAAGCTCGAACGTGAAGCGTGTGGGCAGGCATGCCGCGACGATCAGCGCCGATCCGAGCAGTGCCGCGCCGACGATGACCGTCGTTCGGTTCGCGATCGAGCGATGCGCGGCAAAGAGCGCGCCGAGCACGGTGCCGACGCCGAGCAACGCCATCAGGAAGCCTGCCAGCCCGGCACCTTGATGGAACGTGTCGTGCGCAATCAGGGTCAACGTGGTGGGAAAGTTGTAGACCAACGTGCCGACCACCGCGACCAGCACAATCGTCGCTCGGATCTCGGTGATGCTCCAAGCGTACGCGAGGCCCTCGCGGACGCGCGGCCGAGCCGAACGCCGAGTCGGGCGGTCAAGTTGGTGGGCGCGCATCGCGAGTAGCGCTCCGAGGACGGCGAGGAACGACACCGCGTTGACGAAAAACACCCACGCAACGCCAACGACCGCGATGAGCAACCCGGCAATCGCCGGCCCGGTGATACGGGCGGAGTTGCCGACGGCGCTGTTGAGCGCGACGGCGTTGGCCACCCGACTAGGCCCGACCATTTCCTCCACGAACGCATGGCGCGCCGGCTCATCGACGAACGTGACCACGCCGAGTCCCAACGCCAGTGCGTACACCATCCACAGCTGCACGATGTCGGTGAGCACGATCAGCCACAGCGCGACGGCGAGCAGCGCACTCGCCGTCGTGGTGATGAGCAGCAGCGTGCGGCGATCGAAGCGGTCGACGACCGTGCCGCCGTACAGGCCGAACATCGCAACGGGCAAGAACCGAAAGGCGAACGTGGCGCCGACCGCCACGCCATTGTGCGTGATGCTCTCGACGAGCCAGGCCTCGGCCATCGTCTGCATCCAGCCGCCGATGTGAGAGACGAGGTCGCCCGCGAAATAGAGGCGGTAGTTGTACGTGTCGAGCGACGCGAACGTGCGGCGCAGAGCGACCGCAAGCCCGGCACGCCACGACGAATCGTCCCTGGGCGCCGCGCTTGTCACTTGGCGCACCCTATGGGTTGGGCGCGCCGGCCGAACGAGAATTCCAACGGGGCGGTGCCGGCGTCAACGCGCGTCTGGTCCCGTGCGAGGTGCAGGGTCGAGCGCAGGGTTCGGGCGCATCTCGATGTCGCGGCGCAACCGCGTCAGGCGTAGCGACGCGATGCGCCAACCATCGGCGCCCTTCGTATAGGTCTCGTGATAGTGGCCGTAGCCATGCATGTGCTGGAGCGGACTGTCGTCGGGCCACCACAACTCGTCTTCCATGGCCCAGACCCCCTCGGCGGTCGTCGCCGAGGTGAGCGTGATCTCGGGCATGTGGCCGTGATGCACCGTTGTCACTGACTCCAGCGTCGGGCGCAGGAACGTCAGGAACGCTCCAATGCCCGTCGTGATCGTGCCGCCTTCGCCGGTCATGTCGATGACCACGTCGTCGGCGAAGGTCGCGCCGAAGCCCGCCCAGTCCTTCGTGTCCATCATCCGGAAGTAGCGCGCCTTCAACTGTTGGATGGCATGGATGTCGTCAGTGGGGCTCATGACGCGCAGTGTTGCAGGTCGGGCGTGCACTCCGAGGTTTCCCGCGCGTTGCGGTTGACCCGACGAGGCGGAGGGGATAGACCACGCCCACGGGCATACGGGCAGTCATTGGTGATGGGCTGGCTGGAACTCGGAAGCGGGGGCAACAACCGATGGCGTCGGTGAGCGGCCAAGGCGAGCAGCAGTTGCTGGCGCGTCCTCATGCCGCGCGCCGACGCGCCGGTGCCGGCTCATCCTCATTCAGGTGTGTCACACAACTGTGAGGAGAAATGCTCATGCACCGCAAACACCGAACGCTGCGACGCGTCCGCGTCGGATTCATCGCTGCGGCGCTGGCGATCCTGCCGGCCGCAGCCGTCATTCACGGGGCCACTCCAGCCGGAGCGCTGGCCTGCACGATCACCGGCACGCCGGGCGATGATGTACTCGTCGCGACGTCGAGCAGCGATGTGCTGTGCGGGTTGGGCGGCAACGACTACCTGTTCGCGCACTCCGCATTGGCGATCTACGGCGGCGATGGCAACGACCTGATCATCGTGGACGGGCCGGGCTTGACCGAAGTCATCGGTGGTAACGGCACCGATGAGTTGGAGTTCAATACGTCCTCCGACGTGAACGCCGACTTGTCGACCGGAACGGCGACGATCGGCAGCAACACGTTCACCATCGACTCGTTCGAGCTCCTCTTCGGAGGCGGCGGCAACGACACCTTCAAAGGCGACGCGGGGGACAACACGTTCTTCGGCAACTACGGGAACAACTCGTTCGATGGCAATGGTGGCAGCGACACCGCTACGTACGAGTACTACTCGAACAGCACGCCGCTGAATGCCGACCTGTCGACGGGCTCGATTTCGATCGCAGGTGAAACCGACACGCTCGTGAACATCGACAACATCACCGGCACGCCCGGTGATGACATCATCAGGGGCGACAGCAATCCGAACACGCTCGACGGCCGAGGTGGTGCCGACCAGCTCTACGGGGGCTCAGGCACGGCTGTCGACACGTTGATTGGCGGCGACGGCAAGGATCTCCTCGATGGTGGGCTCGGCAACGACATCCTCATAGGTGGTTCCGGTACGGATGCGGTCACCTACCAAGCGCGCCCGCTCGCCACGATCACTGCGAGCCTCGCCGACGGTACCGGCGGACAAACCGGCGAGAGCGACAGCTACACCTCCATCGAGAACATCTATGGCGCGTACTACGGCAACAACACACTCACCGGCAACTCTGGCGCCAATGTGCTACTCGGCGGGATCGGTGACGACACCTTGAACGGCCTGAATGGCAGCGACACGCTCGACGGGGCGACGCTCGGTACCGACGTGCTCGACGGCGGTACCGGAACGAACGACACGGTCACGTTCCGTTGGGTCACCACGTCGGTCACCGTCAACTTGAACGGTGCGTCGAACGGCACGGCCGCGATCAACGGTGGCACCACACAAACCGTCAAGAACATCGAGAACGTCGATGGCACTGCCGGTGACGACACGATCAACGGCGATTCCAACGCGAACGTCCTCACCGGCGGCGATGGTGTCGACACGATCAACGGAGGTACTGGCGACGACACGATCCAAGGTGGCAACGGGGTCGACCTCCTCTCGGGCGGGGGCGGCACCGACACCCTCGACGTCTCGGACCAGAGCGGGTCGGTCATCGATCTGTCGGCCACCCCTGCGTCGGCAATTTCGAATCTCGACACCATCGGAGACTTCACCTTCGCGAACGTTGAAGGCGGCAGTGGCGTCGACGACATCACAGGCAGCAACGGCCCGAATGTCATCGACGCCGGGGGCGGAAACGACATCGTCCACGGGCTCGCCGGCGACGACACCATCACCGGTGGTTCGGGCAGCGACACGATCTACGGTCAAGATGGCGATGACACCATCACGGGCGGTCCTGGCAGCGACACGTTGTACGGCGGCGACGCGAGCACCGACACGGGGAACGACACGTACTTCAGTGGCGTTGCCAATGCGACGACGCTGAACCTCGCGCTCGGAACGTCGAGCATCGACGCGGCCGTGGTCGGGTTCGAGAACGCCACCACGGGCAATGGTGCTGACACGATCACCGGCACCGATGGGGCGAACGTCATCAACGGTAGCGGCGGCAACGACACCATTGACGGCGCCAATGGTGACGACACGCTGCTGGGTGGCGCCGGCGACGACAACCTCACCGGGGGTCTGGGCAACGACACCGCCGATGGTGGCATCAACACCGCCGTCGGCGACACGTGCTCAGCGGAGATGGTCACCAACTGCGAACACTGATCCACTGACCCACTGACCCACTGATCCACTGACCCACGCGTTTCGGGTGCGGCCTCAGACCCAGTCTGGGGCCGCACCCGCGTCGCGGGTTCGGTGACTGGCGATCCGGTGCCGCACCGACCGTGGCCCGGCCGCTCCCCTGTCGTCGACGGCGAGCGGCTTGTAACGTGCGCGAACACGACCGCTCGCCCACGAAGGATCGGCCATGACCACCGAATCACACGCCGCGCCGACGGGTGCCGCGCCGACGAGCCTCGATGCCGCAGCGCCCGTGCACGACTGGGCGAGCGACTACGACATCTTCGACCCCGGCTACGTCAGCGATCCGTACGGCATCTGGGACGAGCTGCGGGCCGAGTGCCCGATAGCGCACACCGAACGTTGGGGCGGTTCGTGGCTGCCAACGCGGTACGCCGACGTCACCGAGATCGCGCGCGACATCGAACGGTTTCCGTCCGGCAACGGCATCAGCGTCATTCCGCTCATGGACTCGGGCGAACGCGCGATGTCGGGCCCGATCCTGTCGTCAGGCATCCCTCCGATCAGCGCGGATCCGCCCCTGCACACGTGGACCCGACGCCTGATCCTGCCCACCATGAGCCCGCAGCGCGTCGCCGAGTACGAGCCGTACACGCGAGCGCTGTGCCATGACCTTGTCAGCAGCATCTTGGCGCGCGGCACGGGCGACGCCGCGGCTGAGTACGCGCAACAGATTCCGGTGCGCGTCATCGGGCACATTCTCGGCGTGCCCGAATCGATGTCGGACTCGTTCACCGAGTGGGTACGCGATGTGCTCGAGTTCGCGCATGACCCGGACCGTCGCCGGCATGGCGTCTCGTCGATCATCGGGTACCTCAGTGAGGCGATCGAGGAACGCGCCAACAATCCCGTCGACGACTTCATCAGCGAACTGCTCCACGCCGAACACGATGGCGCGCCCGTCGAACGCTCGGTGGTGTTGGGGATGTGCGCGCTGCTCCTCGTGGCGGGCATCGACACGACATGGTCGTCGATTGGTTCGGCGATGTGGCATCTCGCGATGCACGCCGACGACCGGCGTCGCCTCGTCGCCGAACCCGAACTGATGGCGACCGCGGTCGAAGAGTTCCTTCGTGCCTACTCCCCTGTCACCATGGCGCGCCGGCTGTCGAACGACGTCGACTTCAACGGTTGTCCGATGAAGGCGGGCGACCGCATCTTGATGAACTTTCCCGGCGCCAACCGCGACCCCGAGGCGTTCCCCGACGCCGACAAGGTCGTGCTCGACCGGCTCGACAACCGTCACGTGGCGTTCGGCGTCGGGATCCACCGTTGCGCGGGTTCGAACCTCGCCCGCATGGAGCTGCGCGTCGCGATCGAGGAATGGCTGGCGCGGATCCCCGAGTTCGAGGTCACCGACCCCGCGCTCGTCACCTGGGCCGGCGGCCAAGTCCGAGGCCCCCGCTCCATCCCCGTGCGCTTCGCCTGAGCCAGCCCGCTGCGCCAGCTTTTGCGTTCGCCACCGCACTTCGACACGGCACTTCGACAGGGCACTTCGACACGGTACCGTGCGCCGTGGTTGGATTTGCACAGCATGTGCAATGTCTCCGGCGGTGAAGGAGCACGGTGACCACCATCGATCGTGAGCGCCTGCGGGCGAAGTACCGCGCCGAGCGCGACAAGCGGATCCGAGCCGACGGCAACGCGCAGTATCTCGAGCCGACGGGCCGGTTCGCGAATCTGCTCGACGATCCGTACACCGAGCGCGTCGAGCGCGAACCGCGCAACGACGAGGTGACGTTCGCGTTCATCGGCGGCGGGTTCTCAGGACTGTGCACCGGAGCGCGCCTCAAGCAAGCGGGCGTCGACGACTTCATGCTCATTGAGGGCGGCGGCGACGTCGGCGGTGCGTGGTACTGGAACCGCTATCCCGGCGCGATGTGCGACACCGCGGCGATGATCTACCTGCCGCTGCTCGAAGAGACCGGGCACATGCCGTCGGCCAAGTACGTGCTCGCACCGGAGATCTTCGAGCACGCGCAGCGCATCGCCAAGACGTTCGACCTGTACAGCAACGCGCTGTTCTCCACCGCGGTGACGCTGCTCGAATGGGACGACGATTCGTCGCGTTGGATCATCCACACCGATCGCGGTGATGCGATTCGAGCGCGGTTCGTGGCGATGGGCACCGGGCCGTTGCACCGGCCGAAACTCCCCGGCATTCCCGGGATCGACACGTTCGGCGGGCACGCGTTCCACACCAGCCGTTGGGACTACGCGTACACCGGCGGCGACGCGCACGGCGCGCCGATGACCGAGCTGGCGAACAAGCGCGTCGGCATCATCGGCACCGGCGCGACCGCAGTGCAGTGCATCGGCCCGCTCGCTCGCGATGCACAGGAACTGTTCGTGTTCCAGCGCACGCCGTCGTCGATCGACGTGCGCAACAACCAACCGATCGACCCAGAGTGGTTCGCCACGCTCGGCGATGGTTGGCAGTCGAAGTGGTTGGTGAACTTCGCGACGCTCCAGACCGGCGGCTTTGCCGACGAGGATCTCGTCAAAGACGGCTGGACCGACATCTCGCAACGCATCCGCGACCGCGTCATCAAGGAGATGTCCGAGACGAACGAGTTCACGCCGGAATTGGTGGAGCGGGCGTTCGAAGACAGCGACGACGAAAAGATGGAAGAGATCCGCGCGCGCGTCGATGCAATCGTCGCTGACCACGCAACCGCGGACGCCCTGAAACCCTGGTACCGCCAGTTGTGCAAACGGCCGTGCTTTCACGACGAGTACTTGGACGCGTATAACCGGCCGAGTTGCCACCTCGTTGACACCGAAGGCAAAGGCGTCGACCGGATCGACGAGACCGGCGTGTGGGTGGCCGATGTGCACTACGACCTCGACTGCTTGATCTTCGCGTCGGGCTTCGAGGTGGGGACCGCGTACACGCGCCGTTCCGGCTTTGACACGATCGGGCGTGACGGCCTTGCGCTTTCGGACTATTGGGATGACGGCATGCGCACGATGCACGGCATGCATGCGCACGGCTTCCCGAACCTGTTCATCGTCGGGCTCGCGCAGGCCGCGAACCTGATCTCCAACATCACGCACAACCTGTCCGAAGCCGGCACGACGATCGGCGCGATCGTCCGGCACGCGCTCGACACCGACGCGGGCGAGGTCGAGGTCACGGCCGACGCCGAGGAAGCGTGGATGCAGCTGCTCGAGACTGCACCCGAGTCGTTCCTCGGCAACCCCGACTGCACGCCTGGCTACTACAACAACGAAGGCCAACCGCTCAGCGCTCGCGAACGGTTCGGGATGGCGGGATATCCCCAGGGACCGGTCGCCTATTTCGAGTACATCGACCGCTGGCGCAACAGCGGCGAGTTCGAAGGTCTCGAATTCCGGTAGCCATGAGCTACGATGTAGCACATGAAGCAGTTGGGTATCCGGGCGTTGAAACAGAATGCTTCGGCGGTGGTCGCAGAGGCCGCTGCGGGTGAAGTCATCACGATCACCGACCGCGGGCGACCCGTGGCGCAGCTCGTTCCGATGCCGTCAGATCAACTCAGCGGCATGGTGGCGTCCGGACGCGCGCGCCCCGCGCAACGATCGCTCGGCGACCTGGCACCACCGGCGAAGCGCCGCCGCGGACAGCCGCCACTCTCGGAGGTGCTCGCAAAACTCCGCGACGACGAACGTTACTGATGGCGTTCTATCTCGATACATCAGCAGCCGTGAAGCTCGTCGTCGCGGAGACCGGCTCCGCCGCATTGTCTCGTTGGCTGCGCGATCACGATGGCCACCTCGTGTCGAGCGATCTCCTGCGTACCGAACTCCTCCGAGCGACGCGCCGCGCCGCGCCCGAATCGATGCCCCAAGCGCGCGCTGTCCTCGAGGCCGTCGCATTGATCTCGATGCCGGCCGCGACGTTCGAGCGAGCGGCGTCGCTCGAACCCGGTGTGTTGCGCAGTCTGGATGCACTCCACCTCGCAGCGGCACTCGAACTCGGCGACGAACTGGCGGGAATCATCACGTACGACGACCGAATGTCCGCCGCCGCAACCACGCACGGAATCCCCGTCGTCGCACCGCACTGAGCGACCTCGCTACCTCCGAGCGCCTGACCAGGACGTCTGGGTGACCTACCGACTAGTAGGTAGGGTTGGGTCTAGGATGACCTGGTGACGCTGACCGACTCAGTCCCCGCGCCCGCCAGCTCCCCCACGCGATCGGCCGACAGCCTGCTGCCCGTGCTGCGAGCCATTCCACCGGAGTGTTACGAGCGCTCGAACCGACGGGCCTGGTGGCTCGTCGCCCGAGCTGTCGCGATCTGGATCGTCGTGCTCGGCGCCCTCGCGTTCACGAACGCGTGGTACTTGGTCGTGCCGCTGTGGGCCGTCGCTGGCCTCTCGGTCGCCGGGCTGTTCATCCTCGGCCACGACGGCGCGCACGGCGCGCTGTTCGAGTCGAAGCGACTGAACCGCTCGGTCGGGCGCGCGTTACTCGCGCCGTCGTTGCACATCTACGAGTCGTGGGTGTTCGGCCACAACCGTGTCCATCATGGTCACACCGTGCGCCAAGGCATGGACTTCGTGTGGCACCCCACGACGGCCGAAGAGTTCCGCGCCATGTCACCGCTCGTGCGGCTCCGCCACCGCGTCGAGTGGTCGGCCTTCGGCAGCGGTCTGTACTACATGCGTTCGGTGTGGTGGGAGAAGATGATTCGCTTCACGCCCCCCGAACGTCATCGCGACGCCGTACGCAAAGACACGCGCTTCCTCGCTGCGGTTGCGGCTGGCGGTGCGGCGTTGACGGTGGCCGGCGTGCTCCTCACGGGCGGCAGCGTGCTCGGCGCGCTGTGGATGATCGTCAAATTGTTCGTCGTGCCGTTCGTGCTGTTCTCGTGGGTCATCGGCTTCGCGGTCTACGTGCATCACATTGCGCCCGACATCAAGTGGTGGCCGCGTCGCAGTTGGAACAGCATGCACGGCCAGGTCGAAGGCACCACCGTGCTGCGGATGCCGCGCGTGCTCAACGCGCTGTTCTTCTACAACATCTTCCTGCACGTGCCGCACCACGTCGACATGCGGATCCCGTGCTACGAACTGCCGCGCGCGGCCGATGCGCTCATCGACGCGTTCCCGCAGGTCGACCACCGACGCTTTCGCATCAAGGATTTCGTAGCCGCGACGCGAGCGTGCAAGGTCTACGACTTCGAACGCCTCGAGTGGTCGCACTACCCCAAGGCAGACAGCACCACCGCGTAGCTACACGCGTGCGAAGGCGGCGAGGTCGCGGGCGGTGTCGCGGCTGATCTCGGGGCACGCGATCGTGAAGATCTCGGTGCCGTGCATCGTGCCCATTACCTGGCGGCAGCGGGCCGGGACCGCGGCCTGCATGAGGAGTCGGTAGAAGCCGATGCCTTCGTCGCGCAGCGGGTCGCACTCGTTCACGCTGACGACGGTGGGAGGGAAACCGGTGACGTCGTCGACGCTGGCGAACGACGGCCACGCGAGTGGGTTGCGCGCGTTGAAGGCGTCGATGCCGTAGCCCATCGCGCCACGGTTGTCGTGCAGGTTGAGCAGGATGCCGTTGTTCTCAATCGACGACGGGTTTTCCGGCAACGGCCACTGACCCGCGATGTAGGGACACATCGCGTAGAGGCCCTTGACCAGTCCGAGGTCGCCGTCTTGTTTGAGCTTGAGCCCGGTGGCGAGCGTGAGGTTGCCGCCGCCACTCTCGCCCGCAATCACGATGCGCGCCGGATCGACGTTGAGAAGTGCGGTGTTGGCAACCACCCAATGAAGGCCCGAGACGCAATCGTTGAGCCCGGCCGGGAACGGCGCAATCTCCGGCGCCGACGACGGCGAGACCGCGTTGCGGAAGTCGACCATCACGACCGCAACACCGTTCGCGGCGATGAGCTTGCCCCAACCGCGGTACATGCCGTCGTAACACGACAGCGACGCCATGCCGCCGCCGTGGATGTAATAGACGCACGCGACCGTCTCGTCGTTGTCGGGCCGGATCACCTGGAGGTTGATGGTGTTGCCGTCCGGCGCGGACACGATCTTTTCGGTGTGAACGCGCAGGCCCTTCGACGGGGCGGCCTCCTCGGTGTCGCAGAGGTCCATGAACGCCTCGAAGAGCGCCGACTCCTCGCGCGCCGCGTCGGAGTTCGACAGGGCCACGAGCGCCTCGCGGCTCTCGACGTCACCGGCAGGAATCGGCGGGAGAGCCGAGAGCAGCGCCTTGATCCTGGGGTCGATGCGTGGGTCGGCGGCGATGTCGTACGACACGGGCTGCTCCTGGGTTGTGCGGCCAGCCACTGGGCGGCCGCGACTGCACGATTTCGTGGGGACGCTACGGGAACCTGGGCCCGCCGCCAACCGTCACTGTGAGTAGAAGTGCGGTGGCGTCACGGGAGCGCCACGCGCCACATGTCGTCGACCCGTTCGTGGCAAGTTCCCGCGGCCGGATACGCCGGGTGGTGCCGTAGCGTTGTGGTGAGAGAAGGGGTGTCATGCGGCAAGTGCGCGCGTGGGTATACCGGCTGGGTCGTGGCGCCGGCAGCGTGCTGGTGTTCGTGTGCATCGTCGCGGCCGTTGCCATCGGGACGGCCGCCCGCAGCCCCAAGCGGCTGGGGTTGGGCGTCGAGACCCAGCCCACCTCGCGACACGCGCAACAGCTCGCCCCCCGCCACGTCGCCGAGCGGCGCGCCGCGCTCGCGGCGGCGTTGACGTTCGTGCCCGCGCAGGGCGCGACGTCGGTGGCGCCCGACGCGCCGGTCGTGGTGCGCGCCAGCGCCGGCAACCTTCGATCGGTGCGCGTCACGTCGCCAAGCGGCGCGGCCGTGGACGGCGCGCTGACGTCGGCGACCGAGTGGCGTTCGACCGCGGCGCTGGCATACGGCACCGACTACCAGGCGAGCGCGACGGTGTGGGACGGGCCTGCGGTACGCGTGTCGCGGACGGCGACGTTCCACACGCTGACGCCGTCGGAGGGCGTGACCACGTCAGTGTTTCCGAACACGGGTCTCAGCGTTGGCGTGGGCCAGCCCGTGGTGTTCCGGTTCAGTCGTTACCTCAGCGACCCCGCGGCGCGCGCTGCTGTCGTGCGGCATCTGTCGGTACACGTGTCGAAGGACGTCGTTGGCGGTTGGTTTTGGTACAGCAACCGCGAGCTGCACTTCCGGCCGAAGGAGTTTTGGCCCCACGGCGCGCAGGTGACGGTGGCGTGGGACCTCACCGGTTGGAACGCCGGCAATGGTGCGTGGGGTGCCGGGCAGGGCGCGACGCAGTTCAGCATCAGCGACGCGCGCGTGTCGTTCGTCGACTTGGTGACACACCAGATGAAGGTCACCGCCAACGGCAAGACAATCGCGACGTTCCAAATCAGCGGCGGCAAGCCAAAGGACCCGACGATGGGCGGCGTGCACATCGTGTTGGATCGCCAGTCGGTCGTGCACATGGTGTCGTCGACCGTGGGCATCCCGGTCCACTCGCCCGACGGGTATGACGAGTTGGTCTACGACGACGTGCACATATCCGATAGCGGCGAATACGTGCACGCGGCGCCGTGGTCGGTCGCGAGCCAGGGCCGCGCCAACGTGAGCCACGGTTGCGTGAACCTCAGCCCCGCCGACGCCAAGGCGTTCTTCGCGTTCAGTCGCGTCGGCGACGTCGTCGTGATTGCCGGCAGTCCCCGACCACCCGCGCGCGGTGACCACGGCGTCATGGACTGGGACACGCAGTGGCCACAGTTCATGCCCGCCCAGGTGCTGTCCTCGCCCCCGACCCGCACCGGCGCAGCCGCCAATCGGTCGAACGCGTTCGGCCGTAGCTGACGTCGGGTGTCGCGTCAGGCTGTGGCGGCGACGGCTTCGATCAGCGTGGCTGGCAGTCGCCGGGGACCGTTGGCCCAGAACACCGGTACCGGTTCGCGTTGGTACGCAGGGTCGAGACCGGCCGTCGCGACGCGATCGAGAAACACGTCGAGTGCGATGCGGCCTTCGAGTCGAGCAAGCGACGCCCCGGGGCACACGTGCGGGCCACCGCCAAAGGCCAGATGATCCTTGGCGCTGGGCCGGTCGAGCCGGAAGGTGTCGGGATCGACGTACGTGTCGGTGTCGCGGTTTGCCGACGCGAGGCCGAAACCCACCTTGACCCCGGCAGGGATCGTGACGCCGTCGATCGTCACGTCGTTGAGGCAGTCGCGCATGAGCACGTGAATCGGCGAGTCGTGGCGCAGGGACTCCTCGACGAAGGTGGGTACGAGGTCACGATCGCCACGCACGCGGGCGAACAGTTCGGCGTTGGCACACACCGTCTCGAGCATGTTCGCAATCAGGTGGCGCGTCGTCTCGTTGCCCGACATGAGCAAGAACGCAAGCTGCGTGCGCATCTCGAGATCGGTGAGCTGTTCACCATCGACGTTGGTGTTGAGAAGCCGGGTGACAAAGTCGTCGGGAGGGTCGATCGATGCTCGGCGTTCGGCGATCATCGTGTCGAGGTAGGCGGTGAACTCGGGCGCGACGCCGGCGAGGCCCTCGCCGTCGATGCCGTCCGCCCGGCGGTTTTGGGTCGCGTAGCTCGACTGCACGACGACGTCGGACCATTCGGCGAAGCGCACGTGATCGGACGGATCGACACCGAGGAGGTGCGCGATCACCGTCGCCGGTATCGGCGTGACGTAGTCGGCAACAAGGTCACCGCCGCCACGCGCGAGCACGCCGTTGAGCAATTCGTTGCAGAGCGAGCGCACGAACGGCTCGACGCGACCGATGCGGTGCTGCGCGATAGCCGAGTTGATGATGCGGCGGATCTTGCCGTGGCGCGGTTCGGGGATCTCGCTGATGAGTTGCTCTTCGGGCGGTACGACCACACCCGGCGCGCGGAAGCTGGCTTGGAACACGTCGATGTTCTTCGTTGCTGCGAGCACATCGTCGTGACGCGCAAGGAAGTAGGAGCCCGCCGGGGTGCGTGATACCGGACACGAGTGCCGCAACTCGGCCAGTACGTCGTAGGGAACGCCTGTCGTTGCGTCGAGCGGGTCACCAGCCATCGCGCATGTTCGCGCGGCACCGGTCCGTTCGTCGAGGGCGCGCCGCAGGCGCAGCTCAGCCGGTGGGCGGCACGTCGTGCAGTGTGCTCGGATGCCGGTAGTGCGTGGTCGTGTAGTACTCGAGGAGTCGCTCGATCAACCGTTCCGGGTCGTCGTCGTAGATCAGGTGCGCGCCCGTGTCTTTGTGCATGCGCGTCACAAGCTCGTCGACCATGTCGGCGACGCCGCCGGTATCGGTGAGCACCCCGATGAGCCGGCCCTCGTCGTACGCGATGGCGAACTCGCCCAGCGTGCCCGACCGACCGCCGACGATCACGACGATGTCCGAGGTGCGGATGTTGACGACCTCGCGGCCCATGAGGCCTGAGCCGGTGTACACGAGCAGGTCGAATCCCTCGACGGGCGAACCGAAACGCTGCACGTGCTCGGTCTCCGACAGCGCTGGGGAGATCCCCACGACGAGTCCGTCCGCGCTCTTGGCACCTTCAACCGCTGCATACGAGAACCCGGGGCAGGCTCCAGTGACGAGCGTGCAGCCTCGCTGCGCGACAGCCGCGCCCAACGTGCGCACCCGGGCAATGGCTTCAGGGTGCAACTCGCCGCTCGCAGAACCCATGACTCCCACGGCGAGCGGTGGGCGGCGCAACGGCTGGACTTCCATCGGGACGATCATGGCACGAACCGGCGCGGAGGTTCGACGCTGATTAGGCCGACCGCCGGCCGCCTTCGGTGTGGCCGTACGGCCAGCGACGCGGTCCGTGGGACGCGAACTCCTCGGTTGCGTAGCGCTGCACCCGCGTACCGCGCGGCCACGCACCGGCGGTGAGGCCCGCCTTGTTCCAGAGCGCGGCGAGGAACGATGCAACGTCGGGGAGTTGCTCCCACACCGAAGGCAGCAGCGTGGCGCCGTGACCGGGCGCATCGAGCACCACGCCGTCGACCCTGGGACGCACTGCGCGCGCGACGTCGTCGTACGACGACGCGGCGAGCGGAGTGGGCGGCGACAGCACCGAGATCTTGAGCGTCATCGCCTCGAAGTCGGCGGTCGTGATCGGCCCCATGCGTGGGTCGCTAAACGCGGCTTGGACCGCGAGTCGATCGACTGCCAGCGCGAGTGGATCGTTGGCCTGCAGCGTGCCGATGCATCCGAGCAGTCGCGTGCCGTGCAGCAACGTGACGAACACCGCGGCGGGGCGCAATAGTTCCGGGTCGGAGATGTCGCTCAGATCGAGCGGCCGATAGGTGCCGGTGGCGAACGTGTCGGCGATCGACCGCTCGGCGATCCGCACGAGCTGGTCGCGTTGCGACGCGGTGAGTGCATGCGACTCGGTCATGGTGCTGGCTCCAGCACGAAGGCGCCGTAGCCGACGACGCGGTCCCGCGAACCGGCGGTATCGCCCGAGGAACGAAGGTCGAGCAGATCGACGTGCAGGTGACGGCGGCGGCCGACGACCAGGAGCGGACGCAGGCCGTAGGCACCGCACGCGTCACGATCGCTGATTGCGTCGGCGTCGCCGGCAACGATCCGCGCCGCGGTGCGCGCGTCGAGTACCTGTGCCGTTGCGTGATCGAGGTAGTGGCTGAGGTCGGTGCTCACGACCAGGAGCGTGTCGTCGTCCCAGACCCGGTGCAGCACGTCGGCCACGAGGTAGGTCGGCGCGTCTCCGACGACGAGCGGCAGCACGGGCACGTCGCCGACGACGCGCTGGAGGAACGGGAGTTGCACCTCGACGCTGTGTTCGAGTTCGTGGGCCGCATCGTCGACGACGACGCCCGGGAGGCCGAGCAGTGCGTCGCGCGCGTCGGTGTCGATGGCGACGTCGCCGAGCGGCGTGGCGAACATGTCGGCGGAGCTCACTGCGATGCCTTGCAGCGCAACGCGGTGGGCCGGTCCGACGACAACGACGCGGCGGTATGCCGGTACTACGTCACGGATCGTTGCATACGCGCTCGCGGCGACGGGCCCCGAGTACACGTAGCCGGCGTGGGGCACGACGAGCGCGCGCGGCCGTCGAGCGGCGCGGGGCGCCGATCCGGCGCTCGCGTCGGCGAGCAGCGCGTCGATCATCGTCGCGAGTTCACGCGGGTCGCTGGGGTAGAACGCGCCCGCGACTGCTGCGGGACGGACCCGCAGGGGCGTGTGCGTGGGATGAGTCGAATGGGTGCTGGTCATGGTGCGGCTTCCGGTTCGGCGAGGCGCACTGGTATCCGGCGGCGCCCGAATTCGCCGGGCGGGCCGTCGAAGCGGCCCGCGAGTTGTGTGCCGCAGGAGCGGCAGCGTCCGGCGCCGTCGAGGTGGTAGGCGCGCAGGTCGTACCAGTCTCGCTCAATGACGGCGGCGTTGCACGACGCGCAGCGGGTGGTGTCACCGTCGGCGTCGTGCACGTTGCCGGTGTAGGCGTGGTGCACGCCGTTGCGCAGGGCGATATCGCGAGCGCGTGTGAGCGTGGCAGGCGGCGTCGGGGGAACGTCCTGCATGCGGTAGTCGGGGTGGAAGGCGCTGAAGTGCACCGGCACGTCGGGTCCGAGTCGATCCACGATCCACGACGTCATGGCGTCGAGTTCGGCGTCGGAGTCGTTGTGCCCGGGGATGAGCAGGTTCGTGATCTCGAGCCATGTGTCGGTCTCGTGGGCGACGTACTCGAGCGTGTCGAGCACGTCTTGGAGGTGGCCGCCGCTCAGGTGCCGGTAGAACTCCTCGGTGAAGCCTTTGAGATCGACGTTGGCCGCGTCGATGTGCGAGAAGAAGTCGCGCCGCGGTTCGTCGCACACGTAGCCGGCCGTGACCGCGACGGTCTGCACGCCGAGTTCGTGGCAGGCGTCGGCGACGTCGATGGCGTACTCGAGGAACACGATCGGGTCGTTGTACGTGAAGGCCACGCTGCGGGCGCCGAGTCGTTGCGCGGCGCGGGCGATCGTCTCGGGATCGGCGCTGTCGGCGAGCGTGTCGATCTCCTTCGACTTGGAGATGTCCCAGTTCTGGCAGAAGCGACAGGCGAGGTTGCAGCCAGCGGTGCCGAACGACAGCACCGACGTGCCCGGCAGGAAGTGGTTCAGCGGCTTCTTCTCGATCGGATCGACGCAGAAGCCACTCGATCGGCCCCAGGTAGTGAGCACGATCTGGTCGTGCTCACGGGCCCGCACGAAGCACAGGCCTCGTTGGCCTTCATGGAGCTTGCACGCGCGGGGACACACGTCGCACTGCACGCGGCCGTCATCGAGCGCGTGCCAGTATTTGGTCGCGACAGTCGAATCGGCGAGCAATGCCATACAGAGGATGACAGTTGCAGCGCCCGAACTATTCCGGATGTGGGGGTCGCGACGGTCGTGACGTTGCGCAGTGGCGGCCGGACTGGGCCGCACCTAGGGTCGCAGTCATGACCGATGGTCCGCCGTTCGAAGTCCGTCGTCTCAGCCAGGCCCTCGGCGCCGAAGTGCGCGGCGTCGACCTTGCCCGTCTCGACGACGCAAGGATCGCTCATATTCGAGCGTTGTTGCTCGAACACCTCGTCGTGTTCTTCCCCGAACAGCACCTCTCGCTCGACGAACACGTTGCGTTCGGTCGCCGCTTCGGCGAGCTCGAGATACACCCGAATCTTCCGTCGCCCGAGGGCGGCCCGCGCGAGATGGTCGAGCTCCGCGCAAGCTTTGGCGGCGTCGCGGATGAGTGGCACACCGACGTCACGTTCCAGCCGCATCCGTCGGTGATGTCGATCATGCACATGGTGCAGTGCCCCGACGTCGGTGGCGACACGATGTGGGCAAACCAGTACCACGCGTTCGAGGAGTTGAGCGCGCCGATGCGCGAGCTCGTCGTTGGCTTGACCGCGTTGCACGACGCGACGCCCCACGGTCGGCCGGAGATGAAGGCCCGCCACCCCGTGGTTCGGATTCATCCCGAGACGGGTCGGCGTTCGCTGCTCGTGAACGAACACTTCACGCGCCGCATCGTGGAACTGAGCGGCGCCGAGAGCGAGGTGTTGCTGGCGTTCCTGGTGCGATGGTCGACGCAGGAGCGCTTCACCGTCCGCTACCGCTGGACGCCCGGTACGTTCGCGATGTGGGACAACCGGTGCACGCAGCACTTCGTGGTGCATGACTTCGACGGCGAGCGCATCATCCAGCGCGTCACGGTGCTCGGCGACGATCCGGTGGGCGACGCGCCGCGTTGGGAGCCGTACCGACCCACCCGCAAGGGCACCGCAAGCCGCGACGACGCGATCATGCGGCGCGACCTCGCCCGCCTCGACGCCAAGGGGTAGGCACCGACTCGGCGGTGGCCATGTCGGTGCAGGCGCTGCCGCGGCAGCGCCGCGCTTCTGCGAGACTGACGGCATGGGTGTGTACGAGAACCAAATACTCCCGCGTGTCGTCGACAAGCTGCTCGGCAACAAGCAAATGGGCAAGCTGCGCCGCCGGGCACTCGAGGGGTTGCACGGCACCGTCGTCGAGCTCGGCTTCGGGAGCGGTACGAACGTGCCGTATTACCCGCCGGAGGTCGAGCGGGTGCTGGCGATCGATCCGGCGACCGTCGGCAGGAAACTCGCGGCGAAGCGGCTCGCAGCGTCGAGCATCCCCGTCGAGTTCGTCGGTCTCGATGGCGCCGAGATCGCGCTCGATGACGCGTCGGTCGATATGGCGCTCAGCACGTGGACGCTGTGCACGATCCCCGATGTTGATGCCGCGTTGCGCGAGGTGCGGCGCGTGCTGCGACCGGGCGGGCGTCTCGTGTTCCTCGAGCACGGATTGTCGGACGACCCCAAGGTGGCGCGCCGCCAGCACCGCTTCGACCCGATCCAGCAACGAATCGCCGGCGGTTGCCACCTCGACCGCGACCCCGCCGCGCTGATCACCGCAGCCGGGCTCACCGTCGAGAAGATCGACACGTTCGCAATCTCCGGGCCGAAGATCATGAGCTTCATGTACGCCGGGAGCGCAGTGAAGTAAGGGCGGCGCGGTACTGGCGCAGCGCGAACCGTTCAACCGGTGGGCGGCACGTCGTGCTGCGCGCTCGGATGCCCTAGTACGTCGTCGGCAATAGCCGACGAGCGGTCATGCAAATCTGATGCGCGCCGCTGTCTTCGTCCAGGCGCCGCACGAGCTCGTCGACCATGTCGCCGAGTGAGAACGACGGTCTGATCTGGACCCACTTTGGGGGTGTCGCGACGGCTAGAAACCAAGCCGTCGCGCCGGGTCCAGATCAAGCCGTCGAACTCACGCCGAGACCGCCCATGTCGGTGAGCACCCCGACGAGACGGTCCTCGTCATAGCGATCCCGAACTCACCCAGCCTGCATGGAGGACTCAACTCAATCGCGAACCACGCGACCCACACCGACAGAGACAACGTCACCAGCCATCAAATCGCTCACAGATCGACATCATGATCTAGCACCGCAGTTGCGCTGGAACGACGTCATCCATGATGCTCGGCATACGCCGCAATCGGCCACAAAAGGGCGGGCCGTCGGGAGGCGTCATCGCGATCCCGCAGCCAGACCAACCGCGCACTCGCTTGCGTGTTTCCGACTCTTCCGGTAGGTTCATGTCAACGCACGTGGGAGGGCGCCTGTGGCCGTTGCGACGACCGATCCGCTAGTAGACGTCGACTACGCCGCCCCAAATGTGAGACTTGGGCGCCACCTGCTGAGTCTCCTGTGGACACAGCAGGAGTGGGTATGGCGGCGTGCCGAGTCGATCAGCATTCCAGACGACGTCACTTCCGTGCATCGCAATACAATTACTTTCCGCGTGCCACCTTCAATCCGTCACGGTGGGCCGCAACCATTGATGAACGATGACGAACAAGTGCTCGACCTCGCAGACACGAATGTCGAGGTCTCCGCCGCAAATAGCACCGGCTGTCTGATTCCCGTAGCCGTGCTCAGCAAACACATCGGATTCTCAGAGATTTCTGTGACTGATGGGGCCGACGAAGTCATACCCTGGCTACCGAAACGAGCGAACGACTGGGCGTGGTGGTCGGCCTTGTGCGCATGTGGTTGCCTCGCTCTGGACGTCGCGGATATCGCTCAGCTGCCGGCCGACCTCGTTGAGTACTTTCGACGCGTCGCATGCCAGTACTCCCACAACAAGTGCGACCTAGTGCAACAGGCACGGGAATTTCGTAACGCCTTGACGTCACCACAGGATTTCGATCACTCTTTCGATAGCTGCGTCTCTAACGAAGCCTTTTGCCTGCTGCTTAAGGTTGTCGCGTCAACTTGGCTGCTCTTGATACCAGCGACAGAAGATGCGCGCGATGCGCTTATGACCGTCAAACTCTCATACCGCGCAAGCCTCTGCTGGGCACCCGCCACGGCTGTCGCCAAGTCAGATTATGTCCGCGTCTCCCTGCCGCCGTATATCCGCCATCGAGATGAACACAAGACGCAGAAGGGTATCCGCGACTGGTACCAGTGGCGCAAATGGCTGTTGTGGCTTCAGCTCGGCTGGTCACCAGCGACTTTCATTCTCCCCGCGCATTCATCGCTGTCAGGGAAGAGCTATTCCGTCGACTTCGAGGCACCTGAGGGCCAGGTGGTAACAGGGGCCGAGCTTCGGTATGAGGAGGTGCTCGGGGGGCTCGGGACCACGCCTGGCAATTTCGCAGGAAGGCATGCGCATCTTTACACGACGCTTAACCGAGCGAGACGGCCAAATATCTGGATCCGCACTGTTCCGACCTCCGGGGGGATCGGCGCACATGCCGCAGTCGGTGCACTTGCTGTGGCGGGGCTCCTGACAACCCTTCTTGCACTCCTCGGGAAAGTCGTGGTCGCGGAGCGAAGCGCGTCAGCCGCGCTGCTCCTGGCAGTTCCAACAGTGCTCCTCGCATTGGTGGCGCGCGGCGAACGCCACGAATTGACTTCAATCATGCGTTCCGGAATGCGTTCGCTACTGGTCGTAAGCGCTTCGAGCCTCTATATCGCGGCTCTTCTTTTGCTCTTGAACCTCGATATCGGCACCGTCTACTGGGTGTGGTTGCTTTGTGCGCTTGCTGCGTGGACAGCAGCCTGGTTGATCGGCAAAAGCCACCTAACCGCCAAGCGCGCGATCCGCGCGAGCTCCGGAGGAGTTAACTAGTGGGTATGAAATTTTGGCACAAGGAATTGATTCTTCCAGATGAGGGTTCTTCCTTTCCACGCGTGATCGCAAATCCTCCAACCGCTGGCATTAGCGAGCGCTTCGAACATGCATGCAGTCAACTCCGCGACGACGAGCTCATTTGTGATCGCTTTCTATCGGAGGAACAGAAGTCCGGTTACGGTGACAATGCGTTCTACATTCTGATCCCTTCACTGGAGGTAGCGATGGCAGCGTTTGCACCCCTCGATGAGAAGACATCCGAGAGCTTTGGCGTCCTTCACCGACGCCTCCAGGCATTTGAATGAGCACACGCTCGGGTTTGAAGCGCCGGAGAGGGCCGCTTTGGTGGCCCCTCATAGCCATCGTGATCGCGATCGTTCTGGTTTGCGCGTCAATTCCAGCGCGATCAGATGTCGCGGCCGCGACCGATCGAACCAAACTCCGGCTAGTTTTGGCCGACTTTGCTGGAGAATTCCTTCGAAAGCCAAAGCATTCAAACAATGTCCATAGGACTTCAGGTGCCACCGAGGCGTGGCTTCGGAGCCACGGCCTGACCGCTACTTCCACAGCCGGCAGTCCGACGCTATTTGCCATTTGCGCTCATGGTCGCGTCTTGACTGCCGCCGAATACGATGGTTTGTTGTTGACATACGTCGATGCCCGACGCGCACTGACAGCTTGCAGCCAAGCTTCCCAGACCGCGTAGCTGCCTTCACCTCTTCAAGAGGCGCCAATCGCAATTCGCGCTACGGTCTGCGATGAATCGCTATTCCAAAGGATGTCGTGAGGCGTCCCGGGTGGTAATACCGCTTGAGATGAACGCGCGCTGAGTTTTGGCGATTCTCGTCGGGAAGATAGTCGACGACATGGTCGAGTCTGTTATCTCCAAGATCGAAGGTCACGTCGCATTGATATTTGTCTGAGGATATTCCGTCGAGAAACGCACGCAATTGGTGGGTGCCGTGCAACACCTCGTTCTCCCCGAGTATTGGCTCGTCTGACAATCCCCACTCGGTTGTGTGCACTGCGACGCCCCCAGGCCGAAGCAGCGCGAGCGTGCGCTCGACAAACTCAAGACCCCCATCGAGATTGGGCTGCTCGGCACTTACCAAATGCTCGACGGCGCATGACGACCAAACAAAGTCGTACGATTCTCGCTCGTTCGCCGACACAACGAACGACGCCATGTCGATCGATCTAGTCGACACCCGCGAGTGCCCCAACGACACCTCGGCGTCCCATCCAGCGAACCAGCGTGCGCAAGAGAGGTGCTGACGTTGCTGGACCCACCGTAAGGCTCGCGGGTCTGACTCCGAAAGGTCGCTTGCGACGAGCTCACATCCTATGCCCGCCAGGAACGGAACAATCGGCTCGTTGCCGACCCCAAAACCAAAACCACGGGTACCTGGGCGTAGCAGCCCGGCGCTTCGCAGCATCGCCGCGATGTAGGCGTACTCCCAAAGCTGACGTTCGAGCGAGATACGACGGTCGCCGGCGGTAGCAGTTTCGCCGAGGGCCTCTGCAATCTCGACGAAAATCGGGTCACAGAATTGAGCATACGTGCATGGTTGAGACACAGGCAGCTTCAAACACGGCTGCTCGCGACCTTCTGAGTTCCGGATCAAGGCGGCCAGTTCAGCGAGTGCGCCGCTAGCTTTCGCGCGACGGCGCCGTCGGAAACGGCGAACGGCGTTTGTTGGATAAAACCTATAGTCCACGACTTACCCTGCGCTGTTTCAATCGCGACATCATCGATTCTCCGGCTCGCATCCGTGCGCCGAGGAAGACGGCGGACCTGACGAGCTTATGAAGCTACAGGACCGGCGACGGTCCAAGTCGGATGGATCACGTAGTAGCTATTTGCCTGCGCCAGTTCGACTTCAGGGAGAACTGCTACGTGCAATCCGCGCCGACCCGACAGTCGTGAGCCTCTTCGCGTTAGCGGAAATCGACCTGACGACGAATCTCGCCGCGCCCGCGCCACGAGCGCTGCCCGGGTCAGGTATCGCGGGCCAAGGATTGCTGTGATCTGAGCCATCCGATCATGGCGGCGTACGACGACTTCATCGGCATCAACGTGTGGCTCCGTCACCGAGCCAGAGTTGTCGGCCGACCGTGGCGAGGACAGTCCGGCGTCGCTCGTAGGTCGGGAAGTATGCGTTCGACGTTACGCCAGAACTCGGGGGTGTGTTTGGTCTCGTGTAGGTGGGCGAGTTCGTGCACGAGCACGTAGTCGATCAGGCTAGGCGGCAGTTGCAGCGTCGCCCAGTGAATGTTGATCCGATCGTTTCCTCGGGTGGAGCCCCATCGGTAGCCGGGGTCGATCACATGCACCGCAACATCGTCGATACCCATACGTGTCGCCCACGGTCGTACACGTCGGGCCAACCATGGTTCCCCCGTATTGCGGTACCAGTTCCCGCATCATCATCGTGCCGTCATCCGCCCCAGCACGTGTCATGCATAACCGGCCCCGTTCGAGCTTCACAGGTATGTGTTGGTGATCGACGAGTTGGAGTCGGTGGTTCCTCCCAAGGTAGGTGAAGCCTTCCCCGTTCGCGAACTCCTTCACCAATTGAATGCAGGCAACGCCGTCCCTCTCGGCGAGCTTGCTGTAAATCCACTGCTGCTTCGCCCCGACAAACGCTTCGATCTATTCAAGCGTGACACCATCGGGCGTCTTGATCGTGAGCCGTGCATCACGCTCAACGGTGATCTCTAACGTGTGCCGCGACGGGCGTGGCAGCACCTCGAACGTGAATTTCTCGATCTCGATGTGGGCGGGGATCACAGCAGTCATGATTGCGTGAGCCGATGCTGGTTGTGCTTCGCTAGATCAACGAGCTGGCTAGCGACACACACACACACACACACACAGACACACACACACATACATACACACAAACACGCGCCGAGCGAGTCGAGAGCTGGCTCTCGTCGAGCTGGCGCATGATCCACTTGCGCAGCTGGTCCTGCCTGAAGGTGTTGGACCAGAACCCGACATCGTCAATGTCATCGACCACGTGTGCAACGAGCGCATGGGTAAGCATGATCAACTGCGCCCGCTGATCAGCATCGAGTGCACCGGCAGCATCCTCCAGCACGCCGTATGAGTTCGACGGCTTGATCTGGACCGGCGCGACGGCTTGGAATCCAGTGATCCTTGCAACGCTCGAGTTCGGCGAGGGCCTTGTTCATGCCGTCACCGACGTTGTGGTGGACCTCGTCACGCAGGTACTCCCACCGTGACAGCGCCGGGACGAAGAACGTCGTCGAGTAGTAGCCGGGGTCGTCAATGCGTTCTTCGATTGCGTTGGCGCTCAGGTCGCGTTCGGTGAGTTCTTGGCGGAGCCGTTCACGCTCGACACCGAACTGGTCCGATGCACGCTTGAGGAACAGGACCCCGAAGATGTACTCCTTGAACTCGGATGCATCCATCTCGCCCCGCAAGATGTCAGCGGCAGCGAACAGGTGACGTTCCAACTGGCCGTTGACAAACGTGAGAACGGCAGCACAGTACGAAACTCTTGGGACGTGATGCACCGTTCACCATCGTGACCAGCCACCAAGGCGTGCAGGTAGCGTCGGGGCTTCCTGAAGGCCACGGTGCCAGGCGTACGAGGAGTACACGTTGCCGCTGTATGAACTCGCCGACGGCAAGCTGACCCCGTTCGTGCGGCTGCGGCCCGGACCCGACCTCTATGAGCACGAGGTCGAAGCACTCGTGTGGGCGGACCTCGAAGCGTTCACGGGCGAGTCGTTGTTCCCGGTTGCTCGGCAACCACACATCGCCGGTGGTGGCAGGCCCGACATCGTGGCGCTCGATGAGTCGGGTCGGGTGGTCGTCATTGAGATCAAGCGAGACGTCGACCGCAGTCAGCTCGCACAGTGCCTTGAGTACGCCGGATGGGCACGGCTCACGAACCTCGACGAGATCGCAAGCCTGTACGACGGTGGCAGCCCCGGCCATCAGGGTGTCGCTGCGTTCTTCAGTGACTGGCAGGACTTCACGGAGAGCACGACGCCAGTCACGATCAACCCCCAACCTCGGCTGGTCCTCATCGCTCGGGACTTCGAGGGACGCACACGTTCGGCTCTCGACTTCCTGCGGGAGAACTCGCTGCCGGTCACGGTCATCCCCGTTTCGATCTATGCCGACGACGCAAAGCGACGCATCATTGACATCGAGGCAGACCACGAACCAACACTCCCCGGCACAACCACAACCAACGCTGGCCCGAAGGCAGTGACACTGAACGGGAACCGGGTCACCGTGATCGACCTGCTCGACGCAGGATTGCTCGAACCCGGCGAGCCAGTCGAGTTCGTCCGGCCTCGTCTCGGCAAGCTCTACAAGGCCCACATCACCGCCGAAGGCAAGTTCATCAATGAGGACGGCAAGGAACACCAATCACCATCGCTCGCCGCAATGCGAGCCGCCGACCTCATCTCCTACGACGGCTGGTACGCCTGGCGAGTCGTACGCCTCGGCGGTACGAAGCTCGCAGAGCTACGACAGCAGTACATCGCAGCAGCGTCGAGTCCGACTCTGGACGAACCGACCGACGCTACGTAGTTCTTCACCGGAACTTGGCCGCGGCGAGCGGCCCCTCAGCGGATAACACCCGCGTGTTTCCTTACAGACGAGCTGGGCAAACGATCGAGGGCGCAGCGGCGAGAACTCAATAGTCAGCAGTCTGGTCCTCACGCCAGCCGTCGGCCCATCCGGGCGGATAGGGGTCGAAACCGCCCAGAAGGCCCATGAGCTCGCCAGTTGCCGTGTCGCTCGCGGCTTTTGGGGCGACTTGTACGCCACACGGGCACCAGAAATGCGCACCTGCAACTTGCGCAATCGTGATTGCGAGCGCTTGCGCGGTAATGAATCGCCAATGTTTTGAAGGCTCTTCAAGCGTTTTGCAAAGACTCGTGAACCGAGCCGTCAGGGGCATGTGAATCGCGTCGATGGACACTACGTTGCAACACTTCAGAGCACGACGGTGGCCCGGTACCCGGGCCTGTCGAGGGAGCAGCACCCTGTCTCATTCACCAGCAAATCCCACAAACGCGCCCACACGGACGTCCCAGAAGGGTCGTTCCGCCGCAACGTGGCAGCGCAAGCGCCTCACCCGGACGGCGTCGGCACTCGTCGGCACCGCAGTCCTGGCGACCGGCATTGCGGCGCACGTCTCGAACGCCACGCAGCCGAACGCATCCGCGGCCAGCGTCGCAGCGTCGGCGCGCGGCGGGTCGCAGAACCCGACGATCCGCAACACGAACTATCCGATCCCACCGGGCGCACTGTTCGTCTCGCCCAAGGGCAGTGACCACAATCCCGGATCTGCAGGCGCGCCGTTCGCGACGATCCGCAAGGCATTAGGCGTCGCGCCGTCTGGTGGCACGGTCGTGCTGCGTGGCGGCACGTACCGCCAGGCGCTCGGTTCGCTGCGGCGTCGCGTCATCATCCAGGCGTTCCCGCACGAGGCGGCGTGGGTGCGCGGCAGCAACTCGGGCGCGGCGTTGACCATCGGTTCGGGTGGCGCGGGAAGCCTCATCCGCGGGATTGGTTTCTCGTATTGGGGCGCCAAGTCCCTGACGGGCGACGCGGTGACGATCAGCGGCAACAACGTCACGCTCGACAGCGACACGTTCGCGTGGAGCGGCGGTCGTGCACTCGGCATCTACGGCCAGAACGTTGCCGTCATCAACTCGATGATCGTCAACAGCGGTGGGAGTGGTGCCAACGCACATCGTGCGAACGGTCTCGACTTCGAACACAACGAAGTGAGCTACTCGAACATGCAACACCGGTCGATCAAGCCGTCGCCGACCGCACAGATCAGCGGCGTGAAGATCACGCGCACGGTCAACACGGTGTTTCGTGGCAACGACTTCCACAACAACGACAGCAACGGGCTGTGGTTCGACCAGGAGAGCGCGGAGCAGGTCATCGTCAGCAACCGCATCCTGTTGAACAGCGGTCACGGGCTTGCGATTGAGGTGTCTGGTCACTCGATCGTGGCCGAGAATGTCATCGCCAACAACGGGCGCGACGGCCTCAAACTGTCGGGCGCGAACGATGCCGCGGTCTACAACAACACGATCGCGGGCAACGGTTGGGCGCAGATCGGCGTGTACGAAGACCCGCGGCACACCAGTGGTCTCGCCACGAGCGACAGCACGCACATCTCGATCGCAAACAACGTGTTCATGGCGGGCTCGAACGCCCAGAAGTACGTGCTCTACAGCTTCGACCTGAGCCGCCCGGCCAAGCTCACGACGCTCCAGATGCTCAGCTACAACGACCACAACGTCTACGGTCGCTCGAACGTCGGCAAGCCGAAGACTGCGATCTACACGCAGGCAACCAGGACGGCGCGTGCAGGCTACGCCAGCCTGTCGAACTTCCAGAAGGCAACGCACCGCGAGTTGTCGAGCAAGGCGGCGGACAGCTGGTCATTCACGCGCATGTTCGTCGCTCCGGGCTCGTACAACTTCAAGCTTGCCCCTGGTGCGCCGGCTGCACATCCGACGACCCTGCCCAAGGCCGTCGCCGCGGCGCTGAACACCAGCCCCAACGTCGGCCACGTCGGCGCGTAGCACCACCCACAACGCACCACCCACAACGCACCACCCAACGGGCGCCGGCCAATGCCGGCGCCCCTTGTCGTGGGCGCGAGCTTCTTCCGCCAGCTCGCCCAGACGGCCTGACCCAGCGCGGCGGTAGCGTCGCCTCGTCGAGTTGACGGTGCGTCCGGCGAGAGGGAATCTGTGGTCGTGATCTCGGTCAACGAGCTGGATTTGCCAACGTGCGACACGGCCGGGCTCGATCGCCATGAACGCCTCGCGGTGATCGCGACCGCGCGCTCGGAGCACTGGCTCGCGCGGACCCCGCTCGGCTACGCGCTGACCCATTACAGCGACATCGTCGCGATATTGCGGGACCGTCGATTCCACTCGGCGCTGTCACTGCTGCCGCAGATGCAAGGTCTCGACGGCGTCTCAATGGAGACACGACGTCCTTCGATCCTGTCGATGGAGGGCGACGAACACACCCGGCTCCGCCGCCTTGTCGCGCCCGCGTTCACGCCCGCGGCCGCGGATCGTCTCCGGCCCTTCATGGCCAGCGTGATCGGCGAACTCATCGACACGGTTGCACCCGCAGGTGGCTGCGACCTGGTTGCCGAGGTATGTGACCCGTACCCGATCCCGATTATCTGCGAGTTGCTCGGCGCGCCACACGACGACTGGCAGCGCTTCTCGCAATGGGCGACCGACATCTTCCGCCTGTTCAACCAGAACCTCGCCGAGGACCTCCCCGCCATCCAACGCGCGGCCGGCGAACTCGACACCTATGTCCGCGCCCTCGTCGACCGTCGCCGCGCCGACCCGGGCTCGGATCTTTTGAGCACGCTCATCGCCGTCGAAGAGGCCGGCGACCGACTCTCGACCGACGAGTTGGTCATGCTCGCCGAAGCCGTGCTC
Source organism: Acidimicrobiia bacterium (assembly GCA_038202885.1). GTDB lineage: Bacteria > Actinomycetota > Acidimicrobiia > IMCC26256 > PALSA-610 > JBBREP01. The sequence goes on from JBBREP010000006.1 coordinate 55,137, forward strand.
ATGGCCGGTACCGACACGACGCGCAACCAACTCGCGTGTTGCATCGCACTCCTCGGCGCGCATCCCGACCAATGGCAACGTTTCGTCGACGAACCATCGCTCGCGCCCCGCGTCGTCGAGGAGACGATGCGCTACCTCGGAGCCGTGCAAGGCACGATGCGGGTCGCGTCGCAAGACATCGACTACCGCGACGTGCGCTTCCCGGTCGGCACACTCGTGAGCCTCTCGCTCGCGGGTGCGAATCGAGATGCCGACATGTTCGCCGAGCCCGACCGATTCGACATCACCCGCGAGTCGACCGTGCCGCACATGACGTTCGGATCGGGCATCCATTACTGCCTCGGCGCCCACCTCGCCCGCGCCGAACTGCAAGTTGCGCTCACGCTCATCGCCGAGCGACTCCCCGACCTTGAACTCGCAGGGCCCGTCACCTGGAAGCCCGAAACCTTCGGGATCTGGGGCCCCGCACACCTCCCCCTGCGCTGGGAACCCCGGTAGCCACAACTCGCCGCGCGCCACCCGCCACCCAGTACGCGCCGTGGCGCTACACCGCGTGGCGGTAGCGCCAGACGCCGAGCGGGACGAACACGGCGATGATGCCGACGAGCCACGCGACCGACTGCAACACATAGGAACTCGTCGGCCCGCCGAGCACGAGCGCCCGCACTGCCGACGCCGTCACCGATACGGGCTGGTGGCGCGCAAATCCTTGCAACCACCACGGCATGGTGCTGACGGGGATGAACGCGGACGACGCGAACACGAGCGGCATGAGCACGGGGAGCACCGCAGCCTGCGCCGTCTCGGGGTCGCCGACGACAAGGCCAACCACCGCGCAGATCCACGACATCGCAAGGCCGAACAGCAACACGAGCAACATGGCGAGGATGAACGGCCCGATACCGATGTGAATCCGAAAGCCAATCGCAAACCCAACGCTGACCATCAGCGCAACCACGACGACATTGCGCGCGAGGTCCGCGAGGGTGCGGCCAGCAAGCACGGCCGAGCGTGCCATCGGCAGTGACCGGAATCGTTCCAACAGCCCCGTTTGCATGTCGGTCGCCAAACCGACCGCGGTGGTCATCGCTCCGAACACAGCCGTTTGCACGAACACGCCCGGCATCAGGTAGTCGACGTACGGAACGCCGGGCAGCGCCAGGGCCGCGACGCCGCCGAACACGTAACGGAACAGCAGAACGAACACGAGCGGTTGAATCGTCGAGAACACGAGCAACTTCGGCACCCGGAACAGCGCGATGAGGTTCCGTCCGGCAATGGCGAGCGCGTCTCGGACGACGCCGAGGCTTGGACCGTGTTCGGTGCGAGCTCCGGGGACATCGGCGACGGTCATGGAGCCTCCGGACTAACGAGGCCAGCGGCTGAGGACGCGTCGCCGTCGCTGTCGGTGCCGCCGGGTTGGTGCTCGGTGAGCAACAAGAACACGTCATCCAGGCTTGGCGCGCGCACCTCGAGTTCGTTCGGGCTCAGCTGGTGCATGTCGAGCGCGTGGAGCGCATCGACGAGCACACGCGACCCATCGTGGGAGTCGAAGCGGATCACGCTTCCGTGCTGTTCAACCGGCCCGTGGATCGCGAGCGCCACGATCGGTACCGCCTGCGCTGCGGTTGGTTCGTCGGCCATTGTGAACTCGGCGACGGTGTTGCCGAGCGACTTGAGGTTCGCGGGCGTGTCGTTCGCGATGACCCGGCCCCGGTCGATCACCGCGACACGTTGAGTGAGATGATCCGCCTCCTCGAGGTACTGGGTCGTAAGCAACACGGTGGTGTTCGCGGCGGCCAACTCACGAATCAGGTCCCACAACTCGTTGCGGCTGTGCGGGTCGAGGCCGGTGGTCGGCTCGTCGAGGAACAGCACCGGCGGGCGGGCCACGAGTGCCGCGGCGACGTCGAGGCGGCGGCGCATTCCACCCGAGTAGGTGCGCACCGGTCGCGCCGCCGCGTCGACCAGCTCGAACCGTTCGAGGAGTTCGTCTACACGTGGCCGAAATTCGCGGCGGGACATCTGGCTCAGACGACCGATGAGCCGAAGGTTTTCGCGCCCGGTCAGGTTCGGGTCGACGGCCGCGAACTGACCGGCCAGTCCGATCAGGCGGCGCACGCCCGCCGGGTCGCGCGCCACGTCGACGCCCAACACCGTGGCGTGTCCACCGTCGGGTCGCAGGAGCGTCGTCAGGATACGGATGACCGTCGTCTTGCCCGCGCCGTTCGGCCCCAACAATCCAACGACGCTCCCGACCGGAACCTCGAGATCGATGCCGTCGACAGCGACGAGCGCACCGAACCGTTTCGTCAGTCCTTCGACGACGATGGCGCTGTCGCTCATCGCTCAGGCGCCGAAGTCCCAGCCGCTGCCGCGGTGATACTGCGACAACACGTTCTTGGCGATCAGGATCTTGTGCACCTCGTCGGGTCCGTCGGCGATGCGCAGCGTGCGCGCACCTTGGTACATCGCCGAGAGCGGGAGATCACCCGACACGCCGGCCGCGCCCCACACCTGGATGGCGCGGTCGACAACCCGTTCGTAGGCCGCGGGGACGAACACCTTGATGGCCGAGATGTCGGTACGCGGGTCGGCGTCGGCAGCCATCTTTTCGGCGCAGTGAATCGTCATCAGCCGCGCGGCCTGGATGTCCATGTACGAATCGGCGATGAAGCCCTGGATGAACTGCTTCGTTTCGAGCAGACCGCCGTGTACCTCGCGCGCCATCGCCCGCTCGACCATCAGGTCGAACGCACGCCACATCTGGCCGATCGAATTCATGCAGTGATACACGCGGCCCGCACCGAGACGATCCTGCGCGGCCTGGTGCCCACTCCCCCGGCTCCCCAGCTGGTGATCGATTGGCACGCGCACGTCGTCGTAGATGATCTCGCAGTGATCGCTCTCCACACCCCACACCGTGATGCCGCGCACGATGTTGACGCCCGGCGTATCCCTCGGCACGATGATCTGCGTCATGCGCGCGCTCGTGTCGGCACCGCCGTCAGTGTCTTCGGTGCGGCACATGACGATGAAGAAGTCCGCGCGCTTGCCGTTCGACGTGAACCACTTGTGGCCGTTGATGACCCACTCGTCGCCGTCGCGCCGCGCCGTGGTGCGCAGCGAGCGCGGGTCGGAGCCCGGTTGATCGGGCTCGGTCATCGAAAAGCCCGACTCGAGCGTGCCCTCGATGAGCGGAAGCAACCACCGTTGCTTTTGCATCTCGGTGCCGTACTTCACGAGGATCGTCTGGTTCCCCGAGTTCGGCGCCACCACACCGAACAGCGACGCCGCGCCAACGGCGTACGCGAGCACCTCGTTCATGTACGCCAACTCGAGAAAGTCGAGGCCGGCGCCGCCGTACTCGACGGGAAGGTGCGGTGCCCACAAACCCGCCTGCTTCACGACCGACTTGACGTGCTCCCGCACCCCGCTCGCCTGTGCAACATCCGAGTCGGTGAGCCGCGCGTTCGCGCGCCGCGCCCACAGCAGGTTCTCGTTCGGCAGGATTTCCTTGTTGACGATCTGCGCGGTCAGCGCCCGCACCTCGTTGATCCGATCCGACACCGTCGGGATCGGTTGCACGTTCATCAGCATGGGGTCGCTCCTCGCCGTGGCCGTCGCCGTCGCCGCGAGTTCATCACGGCGGACTGTCAGTCGCGGCCTGGGCGCTTGCGACGGTAGCGGTCGAGCGGCCGGAGCAGGCGCGCGGCCTGCTCGTCGGACAAGCGCATGCGACGCTTGAGCGCGTCGTACCCACGCACCAACGTCTTGTCGACGAAGATCGGGATTGCCTTCCACCCGTCGCCGGGACGGGCTCGGTATTCAGTGGACTGCACCTCGGGATCCGCGTCCTCGGTGAAGTAGTAGAGCGCCATCGAGCGGCGCGACCGCTCGGGCGGGCAGCGCAACGGGTCGGGGTGACCGTGGAACGAGTCGGCGAGCGTCGTGAAGATCACCGCGCGGTTGAGGATCGGTGCGACCTTGTGTTTCAAGGTCGTCATGTCCTTGCTCCATAGCTCAAGATCGCCGCCGTACTCGGGTTCCCAGTCGGAGTTCAGGTACACGAGCACATTGCACCGACGACGCCAATGGCGACGCTTCGGATGGACCGTGAAGTCAGCGTGGATGTTGAGGTAACCGCCGCGGAAGGTCTGGTGCAGGCCCGCGCCTTCGAGCGTCTCGTCGATGAGTAGATCGTCGATCCCCGTGAGCTCCGACAAGAACGCCACGAACTCCGGGGACTGGAGCTGGCGCACCACCTCGCGTTGTGTCGGCCCCCACGATGCCGGGTCGGTGTTCGCGTACTTGCGCTCGTTGACGTGCAGGTACGAGATCCACGACGCGTCGGTGTCCTCGGGAAACTCCGTCGCGGCCCGCTGCGCGGCCTCGGGCACCAAGAAATTGTCGATCACGATGTGGGGGAACGGCGCGGCAGACCGATACCGCTCGCGCAGCGTCGGGAGCTGCGCGCTCCACCGATCGAGATCGAGCACGGGCACGCCCGCCGTCGATGTTGGCGCGGGCACCGCGCCCACGTTCGCGCCCGCATTCGCGCCCGTCGAGTCACGCATCGCATCCACGGGCCCAGCATGAGGCTCGCGGCGACTCGGAGGTAGGGACCTTGGTCCCTACCTCCCTACGAGTCAGTCATCGTCGTGTTCGTTGCCCCCATCACAATGCTTGCCGAGCACGAGATATGCAGCCTTCCACGCCACCTTGTACAACGGGATCGCCGCCACACCAAGGCCATGGTTCTGCGCCGTATCGCCGGCATCGATGAAGCCCTTCGCCGCATTCGTCGCACTGGTATTGCCGACCGCGGCGATCGCATCATTCAACTCGGTTTGCGCCAAGATGCGATCGGCGTTCACCTCGATGGCAATCCACGACCGCAAGGTCGCGTCGGTCACGTGCGAGAACGGGTCGATGATCATCACCGACAGTGCCGCGACGCTCAACGTTTCGTACTCGAACACGCGCACGCCACGGTGCACTTGCAGGTGGTTCCCGGTCCCCCAATAGGCGGGCTCGAGCGACGCCGCAAGCGTGTCGCGGGCCACCTTCAAGAGAAACTTGTCGTGTCTCGTCGCCGTCGCCAACGCGTTGCCGATCTCGATCAGCAGCGCCTGCTTCTGACCCTTCACGGACGAGACTGTGACCGTGATGACCGCCGAGGTCGTTGACGTGTTCCCGGCCCGGTCTGTGGTCGAACCCGACACCGTGGTGGTGCCGTCGCTCGAGACCACGACGTCGGCCGGACACGCACCGGTTGCGATCCCCGAGAGTGCGTCGGCGCACGTGAAGTGGACCGTGACCGGGCCCGCGTACGCGGTACCGCTGTCGGGCGCGCGATCGGGCGTGGCCGTGATCGTGGGCGCCGTGAGGTCGACGTTGACCGGACCCACGCTGGCCGTCGCGGCGTTGCCCGCCACGTCGGTTGCCGTTCCGCTCACCGACTGGCTCGCACCCTGGCCGAGCGTCGTCGGCGCACTGCACGACGCGAGGCCCGACAGCGCGTCACCACATGCGAACGACACCGCCACCGGAACTCGGAACCAGCCGTTCGCGTTCGGCGTGGAGCTGAGCGATCCCGTGATCGTCGGCGGGGTCTTGTCGAGGCTCACCGTGGTCGCCGCTGCCGACACGTTGCCAGCGTTGTCCTGCGCCGAGCCCGACACGTGCTGGCCCGCGCCTTCGCTCGACACCGTCTGGGGCGCGGAACACGTCGCGATCCCCGAGAGCGCGTCGGTACACGTGAACGTCACGATGACGTTCGTGCTGTTCCAACCCGCGCCGTTGGGCGGTGGCGCCTGCGACGACGTGATCGTCGGACCGGTCTTGTCGATCAGGACCGTTGCAGTGTGAGTGGCTTCCACGTTGCCCGCAACATCGGTACTCGCGTACGTCAACGTGTGCACGCCACTGGTGGTGAACGTGACCGACGTGCCGTCCGTCAGCGGGCCGCCGTCGGCGGAGTACTGCGTGCGAGCGACGCCCGACAGGTTGTCGGTGGGCGACAGTGTCACCGCAACGTCGGTGTTGGTGAACGCGGCCGACACCGCAGACGCCGCGGTCACCGGCGCCGTCAGGTCGATCTTCACCGGCGCGCTCGACGCCGTCGTCGCGTTGCCGGCCAGGTCGAGCACCGTGCCCGAGAGTTGCTGGGCCGTTCCCTCGGTGCCGATCACGCCATCAGCCGGACACGTTGCCGTGTCGACGCCCGAACGCGCGTCGCCGCACGTCCACTGAATCGTCACGGCGTCGTTGTACCAACCCGCCGCATTCTGCGTGCCGATCGGCGTGCCCACCAACGTCGGCGGTGTCTTGTCGACGTTGATGCCGCTCACCGTCGCCGAGGAGTTGTTCCCCGCAACGTCGGTGACCTGCCCGGTCACCGACTGCGCGGTGCCCTCCGCGAGCGTGGTCGGCGACGAGCACGATGCCACACCCGACCCGTCGTCGGAGCAGGCGAAGCTCACGTTGACATCGGTGTTGTTCCAACCGTTGCCGTTCGGCGCCGGTGTTGCGGTGCCGATGATCGACGGTGCCGTCTTGTCGATGCGGATGGTGATGTCGGTGGTGGTGCTGTTGCCGGCCTGATCGGTGATCGTCTGGGCGAGGGTGGTGAAGCCCTCCGCGGCGACGACCTGATCGCCGGGGCACGACGTGACGCCCGAGAGGTTGTCGTCGCACGTCCAGTGCACCGTGACCGGACCTGCATACCAACCGAGCACGGCGGGCGGCACCGACGCGGTGAGCGTCGGTTCGATCTGGTCGATGTTGATGCCGTTGATCGTCGTCGCTCCGTTATTGCCGGCGGCATCAGTGGCCGTCGCCGACACCGATTGCGACGCGCCGTCGTCCGACAACGTCTGCGGGGCGGGGCACACGGCCACTCCCGACAGCGCGTCATCGCACGCAAAGGCGATTGTCACCGGCGTGTTGTACCAACTCGCCGCGCTGGTTGGCGGCAGGATGCCAGCAACCGTCGGGGGCGTCTTGTCGATGTTCAACGACGTGGACGTCGATGCCGAGTTCCCGGCCGTGTCGACTGCGGTGCCCGACACGGTTTGGCCAGCACCTTCGCTGGTGATCGTCTGTGGCGAGGTGCACGACGCCACGCCCGACCCGGTGTCGGCGCACGTGAACGTCACTTGCACATCGGTCTTGTTCCACCCGGCTCCGTTTGCCGGTGGTGTCTGCAACAGCGTGATCGTCGGCGCCGACGCGTCGATCTTGACCGTCGCGGTGTGGGCAGCCTCGACGTTGCCGGCGTTGTCGATGCTCCAGTACTCGACCTGGTGCGTGCCCTCGCCGCTCACTGCGATCGTCGAGCCGAACTGATCGGCTCCACCGTCGATCGTGTACTTCGTCAGGTCGACGCCCGACAGCGTGTCGGAGGCATTCAGGTTGATCGTCACCGTGCCGTTCGCCCAATTGGGCACGCTCGACTGCGTGGTGACGGGTGGCGCGCTGTCGATCTTGACTGGCGCCGAGGTCGAGACGGTGGAGTTCCCGGCGAGGTCGGCGACCGTCGCCGTGGCGGTCAGGCCCGAGCCTTGCCCGGTGATCACCGAATCGGGCGGACACAGTCCGTTGATGCCCGCGAGCGCGTCACCGCACGACCATTGGATCGTCACCGGTCCGTTGTACCAACCGTGCGCGTTGGGCGCAGTCGTAGGTGCGCCCAACAGGTCGGGTTTGGTCTTGTCGACGTTGACCGGCGTCACGGTGGTCGATGCCACGTTGCCGGCAAGGTCGGTCGCGGTGCCGAGGACAGACTGCCCGGCGCCCTCGGTCACGTTGAACGGAGCGGTACAGCCCGCGGTTGCGATGCCCGAGCCGGTGTCGGTGCAGCTGAACGACACGGTCACGTCGGTGTTGTTCCACCCGGCACCGTTCGCGGTCGGTGTCTGGGACCCGACAATCGTGGGCGCGATCGTGTCGATGTTGACGGTGATCCCAGTGCTCGCGGTGTTACCAGCCCGGTCGGTGACCGAACCCGACACCGTGGTGACGCCCTCGTTCGAGACCAGCTGGTCGCTCGGACAGGCACCCAGGTCGATGCCGGAAGTGGCGTCGCTGCACTCGAAGTGGACGGTCACCGGCGAGTTGTTCCAACCCGCGGTATTGGCCGCGACGCTCAGCGACGCCGTGATCGTGGGCAACGTGCGGTCGATGTTGATGCCGTTCACCGTGGTCGACGCTTGGTTGTCAGCCGAGTCGGCGGCGCTGCCCGACGCCGATTGATTGGCGCCGTCGCCCGAAAGGGTCGTCGGGCTCGCGCACAGCGCGACACCCGACAGCCCGTCGGTGCACGCGAACGACACGGTGACCGGCACGTTGTACCAACCGGCCGGGTTCGCGCTGGGCACGCTGCCCGTGATCGACGGCGGCGTCTTGTCGAGGTTCACGGTGGTCGCAGCCGAGGCCGAGTTGCCGGCGTTGTCGACCGCGGTGCCCGACACCGACTGGCCGGCGCCTTCCGTCGTCACCGTGTGCGTCGCGGTGCACGACGCCACACCCGAACCGGTGTCGGTGCACGTGAACGTGACGTCCACGTTCTGGTTGTTCCACCCTGCTGCGTTCGCGTCAGGTGACTGCGACACTGCGATCGACGGTGCTGAGGTGTCGATCTTGACCGTCGCGGTGTGGGCAGCCTCGACGTTGCCAGCGCGGTCGGTGCTCCAGTAGTCGACGTGGTGCACACCTTCGTCGACCAACAGCACCGACGTACCCGACTGCACCGAACCACCGTCGAGCCGGTAACTCGTCGAGTCGACGCCCGACAGCGCGTCCGACGCGGTCAGCGCCAACGTGACGCTGGCGTTGTTCCACTCGGGCAACGTCGACGCCGCCGTGTCGGGTGCGTGCGTGTCGATCTTGACCGGATCACTCGATGCGTTCGTGGTGTTGCCTGCCACGTCCGACACCGATGCCGACGTCGTGACGGAGTCACCCTCGGAGCTCACCGTGTCGTTCGCGGGGCAGGGGCCTGCGATTCCCGAGAGCGCGTCACTGCACGTCCAGTGGATCGCGACGGGTCCCTGGTACCAGCCGTTCGCGTTCGGCGGTGTCGTCGCCGAACCCGACAGGTCGGGTGCCGCCTGGTCGACCTTCACGGTCGCCGAGGCCGACGCCGTGCCGCCCTGGCTCGTGGCCGAACACGTGTAGGTCACGCCGACGGCTGGGGTGTCGGTCGAGCGCGTTGTGGGATCACAGCCCGACGCGTTCGCGATCGCAGCCAGCGGATCGACGGTGTTCCAGCTCACCATCACAGGCGAGTTGTTCCACCCGGCCCCGTTCGGCGCGGGATCGATGCTGGAGGTGATCACCGGTGGTGTCGTGTCCGACAGCACGTTGCCCGACGTCGCGACGGTGCTGCCGTCGTCGTCGGTGATCGTCACCGACACGGTGTAGTTACCGTCGGACGCGTAGGCGTGCGTGGCGGTCACCGAACCGGTGCCACCCGACTCGTTCACCGCACCGGCCGACGACGAGCTGTCGCCCCAATCGACGGTGGCGGTGTGCGTGTCGTTACTGCCCGCGTCGGAGAACCCGACGTCGATCGAGACGGTCGTGGTGTGCGGCGCGCTCGGCGACTGCACGACGGCCCCGGCGATCGGGGCGACGTTGCCGACGGTGAGCGTCGTCGTGCTCTGCACTGGCGTGTTGACGCCGTCGCTCACGGTCACGGTCGCGTGCACGACCGCGTCGTCGTCACAGACGAGCGTCAACGACGGTGCGTGGGTACCAACGCCGGTCACGTTGCAGTGCGGCGCGTTCGCCCCGGCAACGGTGTAGCTCCACGAGTACGTGAGCGCGTCACCGTCGATGTCGCCGGCTGTCGCGCTGAGCAACAGTTGCGAACCTTCAGAACCAACGTAGGGGCCGCCCGCGTCGACCGTCGGCGGCGTGTTCACGAGTACCTGGAGCGTCTGTACGTCGGTGCCGCCGTTGTCGTCGGTGAGCGTGATCGTCACCGTGTAGAGCCCGGCGTGCGCGTACGCGTGGTTGTCCGCGAGCGTGCCGGCACCACCTGTTTCGCTGATCGTCGCGTTCGTCGTCGTGAGATCGCCCCAGTTGACGGTCGCGGTGTGCGTGTCGTGTGTGCCAGCGTCGGTGAAGGGAGCGCCCACGTGGACGTTCCCACCGGCCGGGATCGGCCCCGCGGTCGCGCTCGCAGCACCGAGCACCGGCGCCGCGTTCGTGATCGTCACGGTGGTGTTCGACACCACGGGCGGGTTGACGCCGTCATCGGCCGACAGCGTGGCGTTGAGCACCGCATTGTCGTCACACGTCACGGTCGGCGTGAGCGTGGAGGTGCCCGCGGGTGTGCACGTGGTGCCAGGGTCTTGGAGCCCTGGCGTCAGGGTCCACGAGATCGTGAGCGGGTCGTGCTCGGGGTCATCGGCAGAGCCGGTGAGCGCGGCGGCAGTGCCTTCTGCGGCAGTGTACGGACCACCCGCGTGGGCCGTCGGCGGCCCATTGATGACGACCGACACCGAGTTCGTGGCCAGGCCACCGTCGTCGTCACGCGCGGTCACAAGGACCGTGTAGTTCCCGCCGCTGGCGTACTGGTGCGACGCCGCGAGGCTCCCGGAACCGTTCGTCTCGGTCACGGCAGCATTGTCCGAGTTCGTGTCGCCCCAGTCGACCGTCGCGGTGTGCGTGTCATGCACGCCGACGTCGGTGAACGGGGCGCTGATGTTCACCGTCGTGGCGAGTGGCAGCGATCCCGTTGGCGCGGTCACCGTGCCGAGCGACGGGGCGACGTTGCTCACCGTCACCTGCGCATCCGAGGTGACCGGGGGGTGGAACGGATCGGCGACGGTCAACGTGGCAGTGATGACCGCGTCGTCGTTGCACGTGATCGTGGGCGACAACGTGGTCGTCGCGCTTGGCGTGCAGACAGTGCCCGTTTTCGCGGCGGTGGTCACAAACGACCACGACGTGGTGGTGGGGTCCCCTTCGGGATCACTGGCCGTCGCGTGCAGCGACACGACGCCGCCTTCGACACCCGCGTAGGGACCGCCGGCGTTGACCGTGGGCGCGCTGTCGTGCTTGGTGATGATGCGAACTTCGTCGGCGTTGTTGGCTTCGCTCGAGCGGATCGTGACCGTGCGCGGGCTCGTGAAGAACAGGCCGTCAGCCGTCGGACTGAGTTCGAGCCCGTTGCTCAGGCTGGCATTGGTGTAGTCGGTCTGTGGCGCGCCGAGGATCGCGCTCGAGTTCAACCGACCGTGGGTCGTGATGATGCCGATCACGTCGGCCGGGAACGTGAGCGTGCCCGTCAAGACGGTCGTGCCGCTGTTCGTCGGCCGGAGGCTGTTGAAGTAGTGGCTGTCGACGATCGTCCCCGCGGGGATCGTGCCCGACGACGAACCGAGTGGCGCTTCGTAGCTGCCCTGTTGGGTGATGTCGACCGAGAGGTTCGACGCGAGCGTCACACCCTGGAGCTCATCCCACGCGTAGGACGTGGTCAACGACGCCTGGCCCGCGGCCCGATTGATGCCGGGCGGTGGTGGGATCTTGGTGACCTGGTCCGCCGTGCCGGAGATGACGGCGTTGACGGCTGGCGAGATCACCGTGCCCGCCACCAGGAAGAACGTCGTGAGCGCGCGCAGACCGCGCCGCCGACGCTCGCGTACGAGCTTGCCCGCAGATGTACCCATGAAGACCCCCGGCCCAGTTGTGCACGTAGGCAGCTGGGACCGCAGCCCGCGCTCCGCCGGCTCCGGTCCCCCCCGCTCGGTGGGGGACAATAACCAGCTTGCATTTCCCGCGCAAGCGGAGGTGGGCGGCGCCGCCTATGGGATGTCGATTGCTTGCCGGGCGCTCAATTGTGTGCCAGTGTGCACGGCGGGTCGGGCCGCCTCGGGGCTGCGCTGCATCAGGGGGAGTCGTCATGGGTATTCGCAAAACATGCACAGGCGCTGTCCTGATGCTCGTCGCCGTCACGACGGTCGGAGCCGTCGGCGTCGAGACCGCAGCGGCAACCGGGCCGGCCATTGGCGTCACCCCGACGAGTGGATTGAGCGAAGGATCCACTGTCCATGTGACGGTGTCGGGCGCCACGCCCACCGCGCTCGGGCAGCTCTTCATTGCCGAATGCGGCAACGCGTACGCGAACGGCACCGCATTACCGGCAACGGTCGACACCTCCAAGGACTGCACGACGATTGGCTGGATCTACTCGCCCTTTGCTGGGCAGGACTTCGTCGTCAAACAGACTGGGATCGGCTCGGGGAACCGGTCGTGTGTCTTGGTCGCGAACCGGCCGTGTCACATCTACGCACCATCGGGTATCAACGTGTCACCGCTGCCAACGCCGCCGGTCAACATCTCCTTCGCGTCGAACCCGACTGGTGGCGAGGCCCAGCCGTCGCCCACAACCACCACGCTCCTCGCGGTCGGATCGCCGGTTGCGACCGGCAAGGCACAACACGCGCTCGTGCACGTCATCGACGGCGCGTTCGCGCCCGACGGCACGGTCACGATCACCGAAGGAGCCACGACCGTGGGCACCGGCGGGCTCACGAACGGTGTCGCCGACGTGGTGCTCGGCCCGAGTCTGGGTTTGGGAACGCACTCGATCGTCGCCCACTACCCCGGCGATGGGTCGTTCGTCGCGTCGGTCTCGAGCGCCCAAACGTTCAAGATCATCGACCCGAACAACATCTCGATCGGTGACGCATCGATCGTGAGTGGCACCGGCGGCACACGCAGCCTGGTGTTCCCCGTCGTGCTCTCGAAGCCGCCCGGGTCGACCGTGACGATCCCGTACTCATTTGTTCCCGGCACTGCCACGGCGGGCGTCGACTACGTGGGCATCAAGTCGACCGCCCAACTCACGTTCAAGCCGGGTCCGGCCACGTTGAAGAACATCACGGTCAAGCTCAAGAACGACGTGCCGTCAACCGCCGGATTTAAAACGTTTACGGTGCATCTCGCGACGCCGACCGCCGGCACGTACGTGCTACGCGACGCTGACGGCACCGGGACCATCTTCGATCCAGGTGCGGGCGGCGCCACCGTGAGCGTCGGTGACGTCTCCATGCCCGAAGGCGACGTGGGCGGCGCGCATGCGGCCAAGTTTGCGGTGACGCTGTCGGCCGTTCCGACCCAGGTCACGTCGGTCACCGTCAACGTGTACACCCGCAGCACGCAGTCGGCGTTGAAGGGTGCCAAGGGCGTCGGCGATTACAACAGTCGCTACCAGTTCGTCCTGACGTTCACGCCCGGCACGGGCACGAAGGTGGGCGCCACGACCAAGTTCGTGGGCGTGCCGATCTGGGCCGACAACTCCGACGAACTCGACGAAGCGTTCTCGGTGGACCTGTCGAACGTGGTGTCCAATCCGTTGCAGCCCGTGTCGCTCGGCCGCCACGTCGCCACAGGAGTGATCCTCAGCGACGAATGACGCTCGGGCGCCCGCAGTTGGAGGTGCGCCCAGCACCGACGGCCGCGGACTCGGCGCGAAGATGACGCATGGCATGGTGGGCGTGGCTCCTCGTGGCGTTCGGAGCGTCGGTGGCCGTGCTCGTGGTGTACGACCTCGTGCAACGCGAGCACGCGATCCTGCGCAACTTCCCGATCGTCGGGCACCTGCGTTTTCTGCTCGAGGGAGTTGGCCCCGAGCTGCGCCAGTACATCGTGGTCGACAACGATGCCGAGAAGCCCTTCAGCCGCGATCAACGGCGCTGGATCTACGCGGCGTCCAAGCGCGGCGATACCCACTTCGGGTTCGGTACCGACAACGATCTGGAAGGCACGCCAGGCTACGTAATCGTGAAACAGTCGCCGTTTCCACTGCAGGAACCGCGTGCTGGCGATACCGATTTCGACGCCGCGTGCAGCGTCGCGTCGGCCAAGACGTTCGGCGGGGCGCGCGACCGCGCCAAGGCGTTCCGAGCGTCTTCGGTGGTGAACATCTCGAGCATGAGTTACGGCTCGCTCGGGGCCAGGGCCATCGAGTCGCTGAACCGCGGCGCGTCGCTCGCTGGCTGTTGGCAGGGCACCGGCGAAGGCGGCCTCAGCGCGTACCACCGCCAGGGCGGCGATCTCATGTGGCAGCTCGGCACCGGGTACTTCGGTTGTCGTGACGCCGACGGCCGTTTCGATCTCGCTCGTTTCACCGACACGGTGGCATCGACTCCCCAGATCCGCATGATCGAGATCAAGCTGAGTCAGGGCGCCAAACCGGGTCTGGGTGGTTTGTTGCCGGCCGCGAAGGTCACGCCGGAGATCGCCGCCGCCCGCGGGATCCCCGAAGGCGTCGACTGTTGGAGCCCTTCGAGCCATTCGGCCTTTCACGACGCCGACAGCCTGCTCGATTTCGTCGAGTTGTTGGCGTCGGCGACGGGCCTACCAGTCGGGATCAAATCGGCCGTCGGTCAGCTCGAACTGTTCCGCGACCTTGCCGCGCGCATGGCCGACGGGCAGCGCGGTGTCGATTTCATCAACATCGACGGCGGTGAAGGCGGCACCGGTGCCGGCCCGCTCGTGTTCACCGATCACGTGGCCATGCCGTTCAAGATCGGCTTCTCACGCGTGTATCGCGTGTTCGCCGAGGCCGGCCTGCACGAGCGCGTGGTGTTCAGCGGCGCCGGCAAGCTCGGCCTACCCGAAAACGCGCTGCTCGCGTTCGCGCTCGGCTGCGACACGGTCTTCGTCGGCCGCGAGGTGATGCTCTCGATCGGGTGCATCCAAGCGCAGCGTTGTCATACGGGACGCTGCCCGACCGGCGTGGCGACAAACAACGCCTGGCTCCAGCGCGGTCTCGATCCGGCGTTGAAGTCGGTCCGCGCCGCGAACTACATCGTGCAGCTGCGGCGCGAGTTGTTGCAGCTCAGCCGCGCGTGTGGCGTGGTCCATCCATCGCTCATCACGCTCGATCACCTCGAAGTGATCGACGATCGTTTCGGGGCGCGCCCGGCCGCTGACGTGTTCGGTTACGAGGCGGGCTGGGGCGTCCCGTCGGCCGCCGACCAAGCCGAGATTCGTCGCCTCGCATCAAATACACCGGCACCAAATGCACCGGCGTCGCCAGCGTCGCCGATCACCTGAATGCCCTCCGTCGATCGCGCCATCACGTGGTCGCGAATCGAATACGCATCACTGCCGCTTCGGAGACCTTCCCGTCGGCCGCGGACACCGTGTACAGCACCAGCGCACCCGATGTGCTCGTCGGGGACGCGAACTTCAGCGTCGTGTCGAAGGGGCCCATTTGACCGTTCGCGCCACCCATCACATATCCGTCGGCCAAAGGCTTGTCGCTGTTGTCCTGGCGGATCGACACCTGCACGGTTGCTTCGAATGCGGTGCTCGAACCACGCAACCGGACGGGTGAGGTGATTGCGGCCAGCGCTGCCGGCTCGGTGACCACGATGTGCGCCGTCGCAGCCCCGAGGACCCACCACGTATCGTCGCTGAGGAGCTGGCGAACGAAGACGGTGGTCACCGGGCCGCTCGACGATGGTCGTATCTCGACCTCGCCCGACCGGCTGTCGCCTTGCTGGAAGGCCCCGACGACCGGGTTGACGAACTTCAGGTAGCTCGTCGCAAACGCGCGAGCGCTCGCAACCGGATCGTGGTAACGAACCGCGGCGGCCGACGAGGGCCACACCGCCGTCGCCAGCGGATCAGTTGGAGCGGCCGACGTGGGTGTCGTCGTCGCGGGTGGCACCGTCGTTGCGCTCGTCGACGTGGTCGTGGCGGGAGCCGCGGTCGTCGTGGCCGGGGTCGACTTCTTGGCGTCGCTACTGCAGGCCGTCGCGGCGACCGACAGCAGCAGGATCGTCGCAATCGAGCCCAGCGCAGTACGGCGCGTCGTGGTGGTCACGTCTGCATACTGGCTCGCGGAAGGGCCTGGCACTAGAGCCGTTAGTCCCTGCTCGGCTCAGTCGATCAGATGACCGTGGTTGTACTCGTCGTATGCGGCGAGATCGAGGAACCCGTGACCCGAGTAGTTGAACAGGATCACCTTCTCCTCGCCGGTTTCCTTACAGGCGAGCGCTTCATCGATTGCCGCGCAGATCGCGTGACCGGTCTCGGGCGCGGCAAGCTTGCCTTCGACCTTGGCGAACTGTGCCGCGGCCTCGAACGTCTTCGACTGCGGATAGGCGACGGCATCCATACGGCCGCACTTGACGAGCAGCGAAATGATCGGGGCGTCGCCGTGGTAGCGCAACCCACCCGCGTGGATTGTGGGCGGCATGAAATCCTTGCCGAGCGTGTACATCGGCAACAGCGGCGTCAGGCCGGCGGTGTCGCCGAAGTCGTGCTCGAATGTGCCAGCCGTGAGCGTCGGGCAGCTCGTGGGCTCGACGGCGCGAAGACGCACCCGGTCGTCCTCCATGAACGGCAGCGCGATGCCGCCGAGGTTCGAGCCACCGCCACACGCCGCGATCACGATGTCGGGATGGGTCTCGCCCGCGAGCGCGAGCTGTTCTTTGGCCTCGAGGCCGATCACCGTCTGATGGAGCAACACATGGTTGAGCACCGACCCCAGCGAGTAGTGGGTGTCGTCGCGTTGCACCGCGTCGGCGACGGCATCAGAGATCGCCATCCCGAGCGAACCCGGACTCGATGGATCGGCCACAGGTGACGGCACGCATTCGGCGCCCCATGTCTCCATCATGATGCGCCGGTAGGGCTTCGAGTCGAAGCTGCTGCGCACCATGTACACCTTGCACTCGAGATCGAACTGCGCGCACGCGAAGCTGAGTGCGGTCCCCCATTGTCCAGCACCGGTCTCGGTACTCAGACGCGTGATGCCCTCCTTGGCGTTGTAATACGCCTGTGGCACCGCGGTGTTCGGTTTGTGCGAGCCTGCCGGCGAGACCGACTCGTCCTTGAAGTAGATGCGCGCCGGTGTGCCCAGCGCGCGTTCGAGCCGAGTCGCGCGCACGAGCGGCGTCGGCCGCCAGAGGCGTAAGACGTCGAGCACCTCACCGGGGATGTCGATGCTGAGCGCACCGCTCACCTCTTGTTCGATCAGTCCCATCGGAAACAGCGGCGCAAGGTCGGCGGGCCCGATCGGTTCGCGGGTACCAGGATGCAACGGCGGCTGCATGGGTTCGGGCATACGCGCCAGGGCGTTGAACCACGCGGTGGGCATCTTGTCGATCGGTAGGTCGAAGCGCATCACAGACCTCCACGTTCACGGACCCGAGATTCGGTGCGCGGACCTTACGACGATCGATGCTCCGCTTGCTAGCGGACACGCGTGCCGCATTCGCCCATCGGGAATCGTGGGGGCGCTGCGCAGCGCCGCGGAGGTTCGCGGCAATGGCGTACCGTCTGTGGCGTGATCCGGGGTGCGGTGGTTGTCGCGATGCTGGGCGCGACGGTGGGTTGCAGCAGCGCCTCGACACCGAGTGCCCGCACGACCCGCGACACGACATCGTCGACGACCTCCGCGGTCTCGGTGTCGGCGCCGTGCGCGTGGCCGACGAAAGCCGACAAGGCGACGCTGAACGTCGCGTATCCCGACACCGGCGCCACGTACTGGACCACGGGATACCGCCTGGCCCGCGGTGAACGGCTTGCCGTGCATGGTCGCTTCCCTGCGGCTCGGTACATGTCGTTCATCACGTACGGTCCGAACGGCGGTGCGATCGCAATGCTCACCGATCGCGACATCGCGCCCGACGCCGGCGACGTCAATCCATTCCGCGGTCGCGGCGGCGCGGCGGGTGCCACCGGCGGCGGCTACGGCATCGAGGTGCGCGGCGACACGCAGCCAGCCGAGAACACACCGAACACTCTGTACGCGGTGAGCGCAACGGGTGCCACAACCACTGTCGCGCCAACGACGACGACGGTGCCCGGCGCGCCGAGCGCGCCCCTGCCGCTCGGCTCCGGCATCGCCGGTGCGCAGGGCGTCGTCGCGGGCACGTTGATCTACCGCGTCTACCTGCCGACATCGCCGCGCGATCCGACCGGGGGCGGCAGCCTGCCGGAGGTCCACGTGATTGGTACCGATGGCCGCGACACGGCGGTGCGCACCTGCCCACATCCGGGCCGCAATCCTGCAGCAGCTGCCTTGGTCGATGCGAACGGCCCGGCGACGAACGCGGCTGCACCCCCGCAACCAGTGTTCATCCGCCCGAAGCAGGACGCCGCGCACCTCTATCCGAACCCCGACAACGTGTACCTGGCCTCGATCCTGCACTACGTGCCGGGCCGCATCGTGATCGTGCGAGGCATGGCGCCGACGTTCCCGAACACCGCACGCGGCGCACGCGTGATCGGTAACGAACAGGTGCGGTACTGGTCGCTGTGCACTGACGAATACCGCAAGCCCTATCCCGTGTCGTTCTGCGTCGCCGACCAGGATGTCGCGCTCGACGCGCGCCGCATGTACACGATCGTCGTGTCGACACGCGCCGAGCGGCCGCGCAACGCCGACGCGGCGCACGGCATCACATGGCTCGAGTGGGGCAGCACGTCGGTCAACAACTTGCTCCTGATGCGCCACATGCTCGGCGCGCCGACATTCGCCCAATCTGCGTTCAAGGTGGCGCCGGGATCGTTGGCGTCATCAACGATGGGCGCATATGCACCGAAGGGCGTGTACTGCACGACCTCGCAGTTTGCACGCGGTGGCCCGTCAGCATGTCCATGAGTGCCACGCCGGGCACACCTGATCGCGCCGCCCTTCTGTACACGGCGGTCGGCCTCGGCGTGCCGGAATACCGGCGCGACGACATCGCCCGCCTTGCAGGGATCGACCGACAACGGTCGGTGAAGTGGTGGCGCGCCATGGGCTTCGCCGAAGTTCCCGAAGACGTCAGCGCATTTACCGAACTCGACGTGGCGATGGTGCGGCGGCTCGCGGCGGTCGCGGGAGCCGGCCTGGTCGACGACGAGGCCATCATGCGGCTCGCGCGGCTGCTCGGCGCGTCGTTCTCGCGCATCGCCGACGCGCAACTCGACCTCGTCGAACAGCTCACCGAGGCGCTTGGCGGGAGTGGGTCCGGTGACCGTGCGGCGGCGGTCGCCGCCGTCGACGAATCGGTGCTCGAACTCATGGAGAACTCGATCGTCTACGTGTGGCGCAGACACCTCCTCGCCGCGCTCGGCCGCCGGCTCGAGACCGACGGTGCCGGGCCCGAGCAGGCTGTCGGTTTCGCCGACCTGAGCGGCTTCACGAAGCTCAGCCAGCGCGTCTCGGTCGAACGTTTGGGCGAGCTTGTCGACCAGTTCGAGAGCATTGCGTTCGACGTGGTGTCGGCCCACGGTGGTCGGGCCGTGAAACTCATCGGCGATGAGGTGATGTTCGCGGCCGACACGCTGGCAATCGGCGTCGACATCGGTCTCGATCTCGCCGCGCAACTCGGCGACGTTGCGGACATGCCGGAGATCCATTGCGGTATCGCGTACGGACCAACGGTGTCGGTTGGCGGCGACGTGTTCGGCTCGAGCGTGAACCTCGCAGCTCGCCTCACCACCATCGCGCGCCGCGGCACGATCGTGATCCAGCGTGAGGATGCGGAGCGGCTCGCCGATCGCGACGACCTCGAGCTCGTTCGGGTGCGCCGCACATTCGACCTCAAAGGCATCGGTGATACCCGTGTCGTGGCCGTCCGCCGGGCGGCGCAGTAGGGCGTATCCATCAGGGTATCAAATATGATACCCTCTGGTCGTGCTGGACATCGGCGCGATGCGCGCCCAGGCCGGGTTGAGCCAGGGGGAGCTGGCCACACGCGCCGGAACATCTCGCACGCGGCTGTCCGCGTACGAGCACGGGCACACCGAACCGGGACTCGGCGCCCTCGAACGGATCGCGGCAGGTGCCGGCCTGGAATTAGCGGTGGTGCCCGCGGGGACCGCGCGCGTACGGGGGCGCGTCGGCGCCATCGCCGAGGTCGTGCGAGACGATGCGACCTACGCGCTACGTCTGGTCGCCGAATTGGTCGACTGGCTGCGCCGCGGGATCGTTCCCATCGCGGCGCTCGACGCCGATCCTGGCAGCATCGGAGACGAGCGTTGGGACGCGTTAATCGGCGGCATCGCAGAGATGATGGCGCACGAACTCGACCACCCTGTGCCAACTTGGGCCAGCGCGCCGTCACGGCGACTAGCGGAGTGGTGGTTCATCGGCCGGTATCAGTCGACGCGCCCATTTGCATTGCTCACGACGCCTCCCGCGCTGGCCGCACGCGGCGTATTCGTGAGCGCGGCTTCGCTCGGAAGTGTCTGACATGGATCGAGCGACGATCGACGGCCTGTTACATGAACTCGCGGCGAGGCTCGACGCGCGTGGCGTGCGCGGCGAGTTGCTCCTCGTCGGTGGCGCCGCGATGGCGCTGGCGTATTCGGCGCGGCGTTCCACCGCCGACCTCGACGCGGTGTTCGAACCCAAACAAGTGATCTACGACGTTGCCGGCGCAATCGCGCGTGACCGATCATTGGACACCGGATGGCTCAATGACGCCGTCAAAGGTTTCATTCCCGGGCCTGACCCGAACGCAACGGTGTTCTTCGATACACCGGGTCTCGTCGTGCGCATCGCGTCACCCCGGTTTCTGCTTGCGATGAAGCTGCTCGCCAGCCGCCTCGAACGCGATGAGGACGACATCCGCGTGCTGCTACGACTCAGCAATATCGCCACCGCTGACGAAGCCATACGACTCGTCGCCGATCTGTACCCGAACGCGGCCGTCCCCGCCCAAGTCACGTACCTCGTCACCGAAATGCTCGGGGAGCACTGACCGGCGGCCCGAGGAGCGACGGGAGCTCGGTGACGCTTTGTTGGCCCGTCACTACCGCCCAGCGGTATTCATGGGACAACAAGACGGTGCCGGATCAGTCCGGCAAGGCGCCGGTGCCAGCCATGAGCGCGGTGACGTTGCCGTAGGCGAACGCGGCGAAGTCGGCTTCGGTGATCAGGCCCTTTTCGACCGACTCCCATGCCTCGGGGAGCACGTCGAGCACGTCGGGGACATCCCAGTGGCCGACGTCCGAGGCGAACATCGCGCGCGGCGCCACGCCCGCGTGATGCAGTCGGCGGTCGAAACTCAGCGCGGTCATCGTGTCGTCGGCCTGGCAGCCGAAGAACCAGCGGTCGCGAAACAGCGCCGCAATGTCGTCACGCGACGTGATCGCGGCGGCCGCGAACTCGTCGAGGGTCGACGGATCCTCGTCGGGGTCGGAGAGGAACGCCAAGGCATCATCGAGTCGATCCAGCCGGGCGATGACATCGGCGTGGCCGTGCTCCTGCACGAGTGACACCAGGCGTTCGCGATCGAGTGCGCGCGGGTCGTAGTGGCCAAGGGCACTGGCGTTGCGTTTCTCGAAGTGACTGCACAGGTCGGCGTAGAGCTGCGCGGCCCACGCGACGCCCCCTTCGAGAAACGCGCAGCGAAGTTCAGGGAATCGTTGCGGCATACCGCCGAAGAGGAGCGAACGCGCGACGGCTTCGACCCCGGCCGCGAAGTTGCCGATGTGATTCGCGACATAGTTGTGCGGCGACGTACGACCGCCGAAGCCGATGCCGGTCGAGTGGAACGTGACCGCGACGTTGAGCTCGACGCAGCGCTGCCACAACGGGTCGTAGTCGTACGCACTGTCGAGCCCGAGCCCGTCGACCCAGCGCGCCGCGCGCACCGTTTCGACACCGTGCGCC
Organism: Acidimicrobiia bacterium; assembly: GCA_038202885.1. Taxonomy (GTDB): domain Bacteria; phylum Actinomycetota; class Acidimicrobiia; order IMCC26256; family PALSA-610; genus JBBREP01. Next base: position 76,777 of record JBBREP010000006.1, read on the forward strand.
GGGCGCAGTACAAGCCCGCCGAAGAGAAAGGCCCGCAGACCGAGGGTGCTGTGCGCATACTCAAGCTCCGCGATCGCCTCGCCCGGCGTGTAGTTCGGGATGATGCCGACGGGCACAAGGCGATCCCGGAACGGTCCGTAGCACTGCGCGTAGTAGCGGTTACACGCGCGTGCCAGCGCACCTCGGAGCTCGTCGTCGTCGAGCGCCATCGGCATGAGCCCCACCGTCGGATACAGCAGCGCAACGTCAATGCCCATGGCGTCGAGCCGGTCGTAGTGGAGCTTCGGCAACATCGCGGTTGCCCGGTCAAGGGTGTTGCGCGCGGGCACGGCCCACCAACCGGTGCGCGAGTAGCCCACGGCACGCCGCTGCGCGTCGTCGAGGCCACGAATGAGTGCGCCGGATCTCGTCGTCGCGTCGAGACGCTGGGCCGTCGATTCGCCCGCTTCTTCAACGACGAAGTCTCGTATCAACGGCACGTACTCGATCACGTGGCCGTCGGCATCGATCACCGGATGATCGAGGCGAGCGCGAATCTCCTCGGCGCGCGTCATCGCGATTCCACGCATTCGAACCCGTCACAGCCCGTCATCGCACGAACCTAGCCAGCCGCGGCCTTCCCCCCGGCCAGCGCAACGGGGGCCATGCGACCACAAGGCTCGACATTCGCCGCCGTCATGGGCGACACTGGTGAACACGACTCCACAATGGCAAAAGGCGGCACGGTGACGATCGATCTCGTGATCCGAGGCGGAACCGTTGTCGACGGCACTGGCGCGCCGGCGCGCACCGCCGATGTCGGTATCAGCAATGGCGTCATCGTCGAGGTCGGACGCATCGACACCCACGCCGAGCGCACCATCGATGCCGACGGCGCGCTCGTAACCCCCGGTTTCGTCGACATCCACACCCACTACGACGGTCAGGCCACGTGGGACGATCGCTTGACCCCCTCGTCGGCGCACGGCGTCACGACGGTGGTCGCCGGCAATTGCGGCGTGGGCTTCGCACCGGTGCGCGCCGAAGATCACGAGCAGCTCGTCGAGCTGATGGAAGGCGTCGAGGACCTCCCCGGCACCGTGCTGCACGAAGGCCTGCAATGGAATTGGGAAAGCGTCGGCGACTTCCTCGACGTGCTCGACCAACGACGGTTCGACGTCGACGTCGCAACACAGGTGTGCCACGGCCCGCTGCGGTTGTACGTGATGGGCCAGCGCGGCGCCGACCGAGAACCGGCGAGTGCCGACGAGATCGAAGCGATGGGCCGGATCGCCGCGCAAGGTATCGCCGCCGGTGCACTGGGCTTCAGCACATCGCGCACGATGAACCACCGCACGAGCAAAGGCGCGCCCACACCGACGCTCACCGCCGCGCGCGACGAACTCGTCGGCATCGCGCGCGCCATCGGCGCCACGGGCGCGGGCGTGCTCCAGGTGGTGAGTGACTTCAGCGACTTCGACAACGAATCCGAGACGCTGCTGGAGATGATGCGAGCCTCGGGCCGTCCGCTGTCGTACTCGCTGTTGCAGACCTCTCCGGGAGTTCGATACCGCAAGCAGCTCGCGTTGCTCGACCACGCGAACCGCGCCGGACTCTCCATGCGTGCCCAGGTCGCGCCGCGCGCCGTGGGCGTGCTGGTCGGACTCGTTGGTTCAGTCAATCCGCTCCGGCGCCTCCCCACGTACGGCGCCGTGGCGTCGTTGCCGTTGCCCGAACGCGTCCGCCGGCTCAACGAGCCTGCGACACGCACCGCGCTCGCCCGAGAACTTTCCGACACGGGTGCACGACTTCCGCTCGACCGATTGTTCGTCCTCGGCGACCCGCCCGACTACGAACCCGCGCCCGACACTGCCATCGCGGCGCGCGCCGAGCGCGAGGCCATCAGCCCCACCGAGTTGCTGATCGACCTGCTGCTCGCGGGTGACGGCGGCCAACTGCTCTACATGCCGTTCCTCAACTATTTCGACGGCAACCTCGACGCGGCCGCCGAGATGCTCGCCCACCCGTATACCGTCCCCGGGCTCGGCGACGGCGGCGCCCACGTCGGCACGATCTGTGATGCGAGCTTCCCGACGGCGCTGCTCGACCATTGGTCTCGCGAACACCACGGACGCGCGCCGTTCACCGTCGAATGGCTCGTGCAGCGCCAGTGTCGCGCGACGGCGAGCGCAGTCGGGCTGCTCGATCGCGGTGTGCTCGCACCGGGCTACAAGGCCGACGTCAACGTCATCGACCGCGACGCGCTCGGCGCGCTGGTGCCGCGCATCGTCGCCGACCTCCCCGCGGGAGGACGCCGGTTCGTGCAGGGTGCGCGTGGCTATGTGCACACCTTCGTGTCCGGCACGGAGACCGCGACCAACGACGCACCTACCGACGCGCTCCCCGGCCGGCTCGTGCGCCACCAACGTCCTGATCCGAACACCAGTGAGGTCGCCCGATGACGCATACCCCAAGGATCCTCGAACCGCAGTGCGCGTGGACAGCCGACGACGTGCGTGACCCCACCACCTGGACCGAGTTGCTCGCGACCAACGAGCTCGCTGAGATCGATGCCGCGCTACGCACTGCGCTCGCCAAGAGCGACGACGTGCTCGAGATCGCCAAGGACGACTTCCCGCTGCCGGCCGTGTCGGCGCGCCTGCGCCGCATCGAACACGACCTGATCGACGGGCGTGGGTTCGTACGCATCCGCGGCGTCGATCGCAGCGCGTACAGCCAAGCCGAGATGGAGATCCTTTACTGGGGCATCGGCATGCACCTCGGACTGCCGTGGGCGCAGAACAAGCACGGTCACGTGCTCGGCGACGTCACCGACCAGCAACGGGCTGTCACCGACCCGACGGCACGCGGCAACGAACTCGGTGGCATTGCGCTCCCCTTTCATTGCGACGGGTCCGATCTCGTCGGGCTGATGTGCCTGTCGAACGGGCGCGCCGGTGGGCTGTCGTCGGTTGCCAACTCGGTGACGATCCACAACCGTCTCGTCACCGACCGGCCCGATCTCGCGGCGGCGCTCTACGACGCTTTCCCCTACGACTTCCGCGGCGAACAAGCGCCGGGCGGACAGCCGTATTACACGGTGCCGGTGTTCAGCGAGTGGAACGACCGGCTGTTCTGTCGATGCATCCCGCCGTACATCCTCGCGTCGCAGCATCACGCGGACGCGCCGCGACTCGATCCGCTCCATCGAGAAGCACTCGACGCGATCGTCGACATGGCCAACGACCCGCAACACCACGTGGCCATGGACTTGCAACCAGGCGACATGCAGTTCATTAACAACTACCACGTGCTCCATGGCCGCACTGCGTACGAGGACGACCGCGCGCACGGCGCCGTGCGGCACCTCAAACGGCTGTGGCTCGAGACGACTGTGCTCGCCGAACGACCGCCACAGTTCCAGCATCACCGCACGCATTGGAACGCGAAGCGCAGCGCCAGCCGCGTTCAGGTGTGACGCGACGCGTGCCCGCCAAGGCGCGCTGACACGTCGAGGGTCGGGCGTCAGGGGCGTCAGGCGCCGACGTGCGACGGCTTTGTGCTGCCACCCATGGCCACGGCGACCGCGACCGGAATCGC
>JBBREP010000007.1:0-78588 GCA_038202885.1 Acidimicrobiia bacterium
ACGATCGCGCCGCGCAGGAGCGGAAGGAACTACAAGATCACCGTGACGTTCTGGAACCAGGCCATCTGGCGCACGCCAGCGAGGTTGATTGCAGCGGGGATCCACAGACCGGTGAGTGCGATGGCGAAGTTCGTCCAGTTCGACGGGTTGTCGATCCCGAACAGGGATTCGACGTACAGCACCCACGAGGCGACGATGGCCGCGTTGCCGGCAAAGCACGTGATCCAGTAGCACCACGCCGTGAGGTAGCCGGCGAAGTCACCGAACTCGTGGCGCGTATAGGCGTACAGACCGCCTTCGACGTTCGGGACGCGCCTGGTGAGTTGTCCGAACAGCAGACCGAGCAGCACCGCGCCCACCGCAATGACTGCCAGCGTGATGATCGAACTCGTACCCGCGCCGGCCATCACTGCGGGCATCGTGAACACGCCTGTGCCGATGATGCTGCCGACGACGAGTGCCGTCGCCGACGGAAGGCCAAGCGCCTTGGCCTGGCCGTCGCCAACCGATGGTTCGCCCGGTTCGTTGTGTGGCGCTCTCGGCGTGCCCACCGGAGCATCGATCGTTGCGGTCATCGCGTCCTCCAATTTCACGGGATCGGTGGCTGCGACGCCACGCTGTAGTCATCCTGACGGCGGCGGCGGCTGGCAATCAGGGCCAAAGGTCCCGGTCACAGCAGACAAGGGCCCCGGCCGCGCCAGTCACGCGCCGCGTTGGTCGGCGACGATGCGGCCTTCGACGAGTTGGAGCACCCGGTCGGCGGCGGAGGTGAGGCGAGGATCGTGGCTGACGGCGAGCACCGACCCTCCGGCATCGCACACGGCGCGTAGGAGCCCGATCACCGCTGCGGCCGTCTCGTCGTCGAGGCTGCCCGTGGGTTCGTCGGCGAGCACCAACTTGGGGTCGTTCGCGAGTGCACGCGCAACGGCGATGCGCTGGCGCTCGCCACCAGAGAGCTCTGGGGGACGCACATTTGCTTGCGCATCGAGCGCCACCTGGTTGAGCAAGGTACGCGCACGCTCGTGGCGTTGCGAACGTCCGAGCTTGCCCCCGAGCAACACGACCTCGATGTTCTGCTGGGCATCGAGGTGGGGGAGCAGGTTGTGGAGCTGGAAGATGATGCCAACCTCGTGGCGCCGGTAGCGGTCGAGGTGGCGTCGGTGTCGCGACAACGCGCGCCCGTGCACGGTGATGAGGCCGGCGTCGGGACGGTCGAGCGCGCCGGCAAGGTGGAGTGTGGTGGATTTCCCGCTGCCGGACGGGCCTTCGAGAACCACGAACTCGCCCACGCCAACGGCGAACGTCACACGATCGAGCACCACACCTCGGTCGCCTGGGTAGGTCTTGCACACCTGTTCGAACTCGAGTGCGCTACTCATGTTGCAACGCCACGAGTGGTGTCAGCCGCGCCGCACGGAGAGCTGGATAGAGCGCCCCGAGCACGGCCATGCCGAACGCGAAGCCGAGCGCCCGTCCGAAGATCGCGGCGTCAAAGGTCGGCTTGAACACGCCGACGAGTTGCGGCACATGCGTGAGACCCTCCACCGCCCCGATACCCACACCGATGCCGGCGCCAGCACCGATCAAGCTCACCAACAATGCCTCGCCGATCACGAGGCTCAGCAGGCGCAGCCGGCTCCAACCAACGGCGCGCAGCACGCCGAACTCGCGGATCCGTTCGTAGAAGGAGAGCAGCGATGTGTTCATCACGCCGGTGGCGCCGATGAACAGTGCCAGGATCGAGCCACCGATGTTGGCCGCCGTGATCAACACGAGATTGCGATCGACCCGGCCGTAATCGCTCTCGCTGCGCGCCGTTGCGAGCCGCGGGTTGGCGGTTTCGATTGCCTTTTGAACGGTTGGTATGTTCACGTGCGGACCCACCTGCACGAACGCCAGCGTGAAGATCCCGGGCTGACGCTCGTTGGCCTGGAGGGTCGTGAGCGGGAACATCGCCGTGGTGTCACCAATGACGTTGTTCGTGGTGAAGACGCCCACGATCCGGAAGTTCTGATCGCCGACCTTGAAGTTCGAACCGACATCGACACCGAAATCCTTCGCTGCTCGCCAACCGAGCATCATCTCGTGCGGTGCTGTCGCGGTAAATGTGCGGCCCCGCAGGACGATCACGCCGTACGACGCCTCGTCCTGCGGACGGATGCCGACCTGAATGAAGAAGGGATGCGCGGCGTTGAGCTTCGTCGTGGTGATGAACACGCCAACCGCGCTCTCGACGCCTTTGGTCTTGCGGATCCCGTCGATGTCGTCTTGCGACAAGGCGCTGTACAGCACGTCCGATGCGCCGCGCTGCGACACGCTGAAGTCGGCGTTTCCTGTACGGAGGATCGCTACGGCGGTCTGCCGCAGCGAATACGTGAGCACGCCGAGTGCGAGGACAGCGGTCACGCCGATGCCGACCGCGATTGCGGTGACGGCCGCGCGTAACTTGCGGCGCCACACGTTGTGCGCGATCAGCCCCAGGAATGTCACGGCACGATGACCAGCGGACGATCGAGGACGTGCGCGAGTTCGTGACTTGTGCTGCCGAGCACCAACTCCGCGAACCCACCGCGACCTCGGCGGCCGGTGACGACCATCTCGGCGTTTTCGTGCTGCGCGACCTCGGTGATGATCGATGCCGGGGTGCCTTCGGTACACACCACGCGGAATGGCACACCGGCGGCGGCGAGCGGTCCGCACCACTCGCGCCGCACGTGTTCACGCAGCTCGTCGCGATCCGGCTCGAGGACCGCAGATACGGGCATGTACGCCGCGCCGAGCCCGATCCCTGCGTAGACCGGCATGACGATCGCGTGCACCACGACAACCTCGGCGTCGAGGGCCTTGGCATGGCCCGCGCACCACGCAAGGGCTCGCTGCGATTGTTCGGAACCATCGACGCCGACGACGATTGTGGCTTGCATGAACCTACCTACCTGTCATCGACCAGTCGAGCTGGAAATCGGGTGCGGCTTCAACCAACCATGCGTGTGGTCGCGCGGCCCAGAGGCGAAGGTCCTGGTTGCGCAGGCATTCGGCTGTGCGCACCGGTAGGCTGCCGCGCCTGATGGGCGACACCGAACAGGCTCTGATCCGGGTATTCCTGGTCGACGATCACGAGGTCGTGCGGCGCGGCGTGCGCGAGATCCTCGAAGCCGAGGCTGACCTCGAGGTCGTCGGCGAGGCCGGAACGGCCGAGCAAGCGCTGACGCGGATCCCGCCCACACGGCCCGACGTTGCGGTGCTCGACGTGCGGCTTCCCGACGGCGACGGCGTCTCGGTGTGCCGCGAGATCCGGTCTGAGCATCCCGAAATTCAATGCCTGATGCTGACGTCATACTCCGACGACGAAGCCTTGTTCGAAGCGATCATGGCGGGCGCGTCGGGCTACCTGCTCAAGCAGATCCGAGGGACCGACATCGTCGACGGAGTACGGCGCGTCGCGAAAGGCGAGTCGTTGCTCGATCCAATGGTCACCAAGCGTGTGCTCGATCGCCTGCGCACACCACCGGAGAAGGACGCGCGGCTGGCCTCGCTCACTGCGCAGGAGCAGCGGATCCTCGAGTTGATCGCGGAAGGCTTGACGAACCGCCAGATCGCCGACACGATCTACCTCGCCGAGAAGACCGTGAAGAACTACGTATCGAACCTGCTCGCGAAGCTTGGCATGGAACGCCGCACCCAGGCTGCGGTGTACGCGGCGCGGCTGGGCACGCACGCATCCGGTCACGAACCCACCGCGTAGCCCGACGCGAATCCGCGCTCAGGCAGGCATCGTGCCGAACGCTCGCCCGGTCATGTGCTGCGTGGGGATACTGACAAACTGATCGCCGCCTCCCGGCCCCCACGCCGCGAGTGGCAAGGCGCGGGCCCGTTCGAGCGCCCCCTCATCGCGGATTTCGGTGGCGTGCCCGACGACGAGCACGCTCCAGCCGCCCGAGTGATCTTCGGTCACATCGTCAACCTCGAAGCCAGCAACCGCACCGATGAGCGCGTTGCTGAGCTTCGATCCATGGGCCGTGCGGAACACGACCTCACCGTTCCACAGCGCGTACTTCACCGGCAGGATCGCGGGGAGTGCTCCCATGCTCACCGACACGCGGCCCAGCCGGTGCTGTGCGAGCAGGCCAAGACACTCGTCGGCGGAGAGGTGGCGGAGCGATGCAAGGGCATTCATGGCCCCTCACGATGGCCGATGAGCGCCCCTGCGCCAAGGGTCGAAGGTCCCGCATCGGACAGGGCGAACGCCACCCGACGGGCGTAGAGTGGGCCACGGTTATGCAGGAGGAAGTGCCGACAAGCGGGGTGCACGCGCCCAGTTCGAGTGGACTTGCACCCGGTGCTGTCCGCCCACTTTCCGACACTGGGCTGAGCGACGAAGCGGTCTGGGGCTTGCTGGATGCGACCCCCGACGCCATGATCGTGGCCGATGAAGCCGGGGTCATCCTGCTCGTCAACCGTCAGGCCGAGACGCTGTTCGGTTATGACCGTTCCGACCTGTTAGGCCGTTCCGTGGAGGAGTTGCTGCCTGAGCGGCTGCGTCAGGTGCATCGGGCCCACCGCACTCGCTATCGCGTCGAACCCCGTGTGCGCACGATGGGCGCCGGGCTGACGTTGTTCGGCCGAACGCGCGGCGGCGCCGACTTCCCCGTGGAAGTCAGCCTGAGTCCAATGCAGACCGACGACGGCTTGCGCGTGGTTGCCGCGGTCCGCGACATCACCGAACGGGTCGCGGCCGAGGCCGAAGCCCGAGCGATCGCCGAGATGCTCGACGCCACGAGCGATGGGGTCGTGATTCTCGATGCAGAGACGTTGCAGTTCACGTATGTGAACCAGGGTGTCGTGGACCAGGTCGGCTACTCCCGCGACGAGCTGGCGGGGATGACGATGCTGCACATCGCGCCCGAGTTCGATGAGCGCACGCTCCGTGCGTTGCTGGCCCCGCTCGAAGCCGGCGAGATAGACGCGACAACGTTCACCACCGTGCACCGCCATCGTGACGGTTCCGATCGGCCAGTCGAGATCCTGTTACAGGCTCGCCGGAACGAGGATGGCCGCCCGAGTTCCTACGTGAAGGTCGTCCGCGATATCAGCGATCGCCTCGAGGCCGAAGGCCTGCTCCGCCAGGCCGAACAAGACCTGCTCATGCTCGAAGATCGCGAACGCATCGCCCGCGACCTACACGACATCGTGATCCAGAAGCTGTTTGCCGCGGGCATGAGTGTGCAAGCCGTGACCGCGCGCACCACCGATCCCGAGAATGCTCGCCGGCTTGGCGCAGTCGTGGATGACCTGGATCACACCATACGAGAGATCCGTTCGGTGATCTTCAGCCTCCACGCGGATGTCGCGTCCGGTACCGGGCTTCGCATCCAAATCCTGCGGGTTGTGTCCGAAGAGCGCCATGTGCTTGGTTTCGACCCGCGCGTATATTTCGACGGTCCGGTCGACGCGATCGACGACGGCATTGCCGTCGAGTTGCTCCCGACGCTGCGCGAAGCACTGTCGAACGTTGCCCGTCACGCCGGGGCAACATCCGTCGAGGTCTTCGTGGCGTGTAAGGATGGCGTTGTGCTCCGGCTGCTCGACAACGGATGCGGGATATCGCCGACACCGTCTCTGGGCAATGGGATCCGCAACCTCAGCGAGCGGGCCATCAAGCTCGGGGGTCACTGTTTCGTCACGGCGCGGCCTGAGGGCGGAACGCAACTCGAGTGGCGCATCCCGAAAGCGCTCTAGCAACGCGTTCCGCGCGCACTCACAGAATGGCTGGATCATCGTGAGTGCTGTTGCTGCTTCCGCGCCCGAGGCCGTGCTGGCGCACGTTGCAGCCGGTTCGGACATCATCGTGCCGCTCGCAAACGGTGAGCCGCGGACACTGATCGATGCCCTCGACGCGCACGCGCGCGACCTCACGAAGGTCCGCGTGCATCAGATGCACGCGCTCCATGACCATCCGTACATCCACAACGCGTACGGCAGCCACCTGCGCCACGTCTCGTACTTCTTGTCGCCCGTGACGCGTGCGGCCTTCGCGAACGGCGAGTGCGACCTCGTGCCCGTCGACTTCAGCGAGATGCCCCTCACGCTACGCCGTGCGGTGAAGCGGCCGCTCGTGCTCGCGGCCGCGTCGCCGCCCGACCGACACGGTTATGTCTCACTCGGCACGAACGCCGACTACACGGCCCGCTTCATCGGACGCATGCCGTTCTTCATCGAGACGAATCCGAACATGCCTCGGACGTTCGGTGAAAATTCATTGCATCTGAGTCAGGTCGTCGGCATGACCGAGGCCGAGTATCCGCTGCTCGAGGTGGAACCACCGTCGTCATCGGCGCGCGATCATCGCATCGCCACCTTTGTGGCGGAGCGGATCCCCAACGGGGCCACGCTCCAAGCCGGTATCGGCGCAATCCCGAACGCGATTCTTGAGCTGCTCCGCGACCACCGTGACCTCGGGCTGCATACCGAACTCATCTCCGATGGAGTGATGGACCTCTTCGAGTCCGGTGCGCTGACCGGTACACAGAAGGTCACGCGGCCCGGGAAACTCGTCGCAACGTTTGCGCTCGGTACGCGCCGCCTCTACGACTTCCTGCACGACAACTCGGCGGTCGAGTTCCTCCCCGTCGATTGGGTCAACGATCCGCGAGTGATCGGTCGTGAGGAGTGCTTCGTGTCGATCAATGCGGCGATCGAAGTCGACTTGCTTGGCCAGTGCAACTCAGAGGTGATCGCCGGCCAGTATCACTCAGGGAGTGGCGGCCAGACCGACTTCGCGCGCGGCGCGATGTTCAGCGAGCACGGCATGGGCTTCGTCGTCTTGCATTCCACGACGGGCGGTGACTCGATCTCGCGTGTCGTCTCCCGCCTGTGCCCGGGCGCGCCAGCGACCACGATGAAAAACACCGTTGATCATGTGGTCACCGAGTTTGGGATCGCGGCGCTCCGCGGTCGCTCAATGGCGCAACGAGCTCGGGCCCTCATCAAAATCGCGCACCCGAAGTTCCGTGACGGACTTCGTGATGAAGCTCGAAGCCTCGGCCTGTTGCACTGAACCCGCGCTCGCGTTCGTGCGTGGTCCGGACTTGGGTGATGGCACCGACTCCGTGAGGCGGCGAGGAAACGCGAGCGCGAGCGCCGCCGGGCGGCTGTGGGGAGCGCGGGCATACGTCATGGCTCATGCCGCCTTCACTGGCCGACTGAGCGCCAGCCGCACGTCGAGGAGCGCGTCGATGATCGGTGCCGCAGGGGTGGTGGAGCTCCCGAACGACTCGACCCAGCCGCGCAGTTCGTCGGCGAGCGGCAACGTCTCAGGGCATCGCGCAGCCCGCATGAGGTCGGCCACGACGGTGACGTCATTGCGCGTCACGAGACGGCGCCCTCCCACAAAGGTCAGCGCGGTGTCGACCCGAACGACAGGATCCAGAGACTGTGGGTGGTGACGGGGGTGGTCCGCCTGTTGGAGTAAGTCGTTCACGCTCATCAGATGCCTCCTTGTGTGGACGTACCTTCGCAAGGACACGAAGCCGGCTCTAGGGCCGAAGGACCCCACCGCACCGGGATCCTCGGGCGGCCTACCCAGATTCTGCGCGCGTCGAACGCAATCTGTACCGACGGCCTTCTCGGGCTGGGACTTCCGGCCCTCCCTGGTGCAGTGCTGTGCCTGCGATGCTCATGACGGCAACCGAGCAGAGGAACAATCCATGGCACAGAACGTCCGGGTCGATGCCCAGCCGCCGTGCCGACACACGGGCCGACGATGACCGCCGCGCCGCTACCGCGCCCGCTGCCGCCCCAGTCGGCGCCGAGCCGGACCCCACGGCAGATATCGTCGTTCTCGATCGGCCATCTCGCGCACATTGACATTCGCGTGCACCTCACGTTTTTCCTGCTCGTGGCGGTGTTCGCGTTGGGATCGTCTGGGCCGGGCGGGCCTGGCGTTGTGGGCGGTCTCATCTGGCTCGTCATTGTGTTTTCGTGCGTCGTCGTCCACGAGATGGCCCACAGTCTTGTGGCCCGCAGCCGTGGAGCGTTGGTGCGTGAAATCGTGCTGTTGCCCATTGGCGGTGTGTCGCGGCTCGAGAACCTGCCCGAGTCGCCGACCGACGAGTTCGCCATCGCGATCGTCGGTCCGGTCGCGAGCGTTGTGCTGGCTGGCGTGGCGGCCTTGGTGTCGCTCGGCCTGCGCCGGCCCTTGTTGCCGTTCGATCTGTACGGTGGTCAACTGCTGGCCCGCCTCGTGTGGTTCAACCTGATCCTCGGCGGTTTCAACCTGCTCCCTGGTTTTCCGCTCGACGGCGGCCGCGTCTTCCGGGCGCTGCTCGAGCGTCGCTACGACCTCGAACGAGCGACCCATCTCGCGGCGCGAGTCGGCCGTGGGCTGGCCGTGGTGCTGGTAGCCCTTGGCGTGTTCGTCAACGTCTGGCTCGTGCTGATCGGCGTGTTCGTGTACTTCGGGGCCTCGGCCGAGGAGGCGGCGACGGTCACGCACGTGCGTCTACGGGGCGCGAGCATCGCCAACCTCATGTTGGTCGACCCGGTCGTCGTCACTCCGACTACAAGTGTCGCCGACCTGCAAGCCCTCGTTCGGCGCACGGCCCAGCGTGTCTTTCCGATCGTCGGCGGGCAGGGATATGAGGGCATGGTCGACGCGCGCATGGCGACGCGCAGTGCGCCGGCGCATCTCGCTTCCGACATCGCCCTGCAGATCGCGCCAGTCGACCTCGGTGCCGACTTGGAGGAGACGGCATCGTTCGTTGCCGACACGCCGACCAAGGCGGTCGCGATCAGCGCTGGCGGACGCATCGTCGGCGTGCTGCGCGTCGAGGAGATCGAACACCTCTTGACCGACGGCGACCGGAAGGCTGCACAGTTATGAGAATCGCGTGGTTTGGAGAGCTCTCGAAGAACGACGTCTCGATTGCCGGCGGCAAGGGCGCCAACCTCGGTGAACTGGTACGTGCCGGAGCACCCGTGCCCGAGGGGTTCGTCGTCACGGCGCAGGCGTACCTCGAGGCGTTGGATGCGGCCGGGTTGCGCGCCGAGGTGTGCGACCTCGCGGTTCGTTCGGGAGAGGGCAACCAGGCCGACGTTGGTGCGGCGGCGGCGCAACTCCAAGCCCTCATTCGCAAAGCTGGTCTCCCCGAAGCGCTGCAACGCGACATTCTCGATGCCTACGGTCGACTCGGGCGCGATGTATTCGTCGCGGTGCGTTCGTCGGCGACCGCGGAGGATTCGGCGTCGACGTCGTTCGCGGGCATGAACGAGACGTTCACGAATGTCCGGACTGGCGTCGAGCTACTCGACCGGATCGTCGACTGCTGGGCATCGCTGTTCGGCGCCCGTTCGTCGGTGTACCGAGCGACGCAGGGGGTGACGGCCGAGCCCGCGATTGCCGTCGTCGTGCAGCGCATGGTCGATGCCGATCGCTCTGGGGTGATGTTCACCATCGACCCGGCAACGGGGGATCGGTCGCACATGGTGATCGAGGCTGCCTACGGCCTGGGCGAGGTTGTGGTGGGCGGCATGGTCGAACCCGACACGTACACCGTCGACAAGCAGAAGTTGTTGCTCGTCGAGACGCGGGTGGGGGCAAAGCAGTTCAAGGTGACGCGAGGTCCCGACGGCGCCGACCTGCGCAGCGATTGCGATCCCGCGGCGACGGCTGTGGCCGCACTTACCACCGACGAGGTCATGAAGCTGGCTGGCCTCGGTCTCGACATCGAAGCGCACTACGGCGTGCCGCAAGACACCGAATGGGCCATCGAGCGCGGCGAGATCTACTTCGTGCAGTCGCGCCCCATCACTGCGGTCGGAGCTGCGACGGCTGCGCCGGCGGCGTCATCCGCTGGCGTTGCGCCGGGTCCGGCAATCGTGCACGGGCTTCCGGCGGCGCCCGGGATTGTCACGGGCCGCGTGCGCGTACTGCGCGCGATCCACGAAGGCGAACAGCTTGTCGCGGGCGAAGTCTTGGTAGCTGCGATGACGAATCCCGATTGGATGCCGGTGATCCGCCGCGCTGCTGCGCTTGTCACCGACAACGGCGGCATGACGTGCCACGCCGCGATCGTGAGCCGCGAACTCGGCGTGCCCTGCATCGTCGGCGCGCGCGGAGCCACCGACGTGCTGCGGACCGGGATGGTCGTCACCGTCGACGCGCAGCATGGTGCGATCTACGAAGGTGACTGCGTGGCCGCACTCGCGGCACCCGCGCGCGTCGGTCCCGACCGCGACGTGCGCGATCGCGAGGTGGGTGACGTCACCGAGGCCTTGGCCACCCGTGTGTATGTGAATCTGGCGATGCCCGATCAGGCCGAACGTGTCGCGGCGATGCCGGTCGACGGCGTCGGGCTGCTCCGGGCCGAATTCATGTTGACCGAGGCCCTCGGTGGCGTGCACCCGCGCAAGCTCATGGCCGACGGCAGGGAACGGGAGCTCGTGGACCGGATGGCGGCCTCGTTGCTCGGCATCACGCGCGCCTTCGCACCTCGTCCGGTGGTGTATCGGACCACCGATTTTCGCAGCAACGAGTTTCGCGGGCTCGAGGGCGGCAGCGATTTCGAACCGGTCGAGTCCAACCCGATGATCGGCTACCGGGGTTGTTACCGGTACGTGCGCGAACCAGACTTGTTCCGGCTCGAGCTCGAGATCCTGGCGCGCGTGCGAGACGAAACGCCGAACCTGCACCTGATGATCCCGTTCGTGCGGACGCGTTGGGAGTTGGAGGCGTGTCTCGAACTCGTCGAGCAGAGCGCGCTCGGGCGCCAGCGCGGGATGCACCGTTGGGTGATGGCGGAGGTTCCCTCTGTCGCCTACCGGATTCCCGAATACGCCGCGCTCGGCATCGATGGTGTGTCGATCGGTTCGAACGACCTGACGCAACTGATGCTGGGCGTCGATCGCGACTCAGAGATCTGTGCCGAACTGTTCGACGAGAGCGACGCCGCGGTGCTCGACGCGATCGAGCGCATCATCACTGCCGCACGTGGCGCCGGGATCACGTCGTCGCTGTGCGGCCAGGCTCCGTCCAACCGTCCTGGGTTCGCGGAGCTGCTCGTGGGCTACGGCATCACCTCGGTGTCGGTGAACCCTGATGCGGTGATCGAAGCGCGCCGAGCGATCGGCTCAGCAGAACGGCGGCTCATGCTCGATGCGGCGAGGTCGCACAGGTAAGCAACGCCGGGACGGTGAACGAGGCGCGCCCCCGGGGGGTGGCGCGCCTCGCACAGTTGATCTCCAGTTCGTCTGACGAGTTGGTGCCAGCAGTTTGGTGCCGACCTGGCCGTCAGGCTCGTGTGAGGACGACCTTGAGCGCTCCGGTGTCGGCGGCGCGGGAGAATACGTCGTAGGCCTCTTCGAACTGGTCGAGCGTGAAGTGGTGCGTCACGAAGCGTCCGGCGTCGACCTGGTGGCCCTGTGTGAGCTGGAGGAGCGTCGGGGTCGAGTAGGTGTCGACCAGCCCGGTCGTGATCGTGACGTTGCGGATCCACAGATCTTCGAGGTGCAGCGTGACCGGCTGGCCGTGCACGCCGATGTTCGCGATGTGACCGCATGGTCGTGCGAGTTGCGTTGCCAGTTCGAACGTGGCGGGAACGCCGACGGCTTCGATGGCGACGTCGGCACCGAGGCCATCAGTGAGGTCGCGCACGATCTGCACCGCGTCTTCGCGACTGTTGTTGATCACGATGTCGGCACCGAACTGCTTGGCCGCTTCGAGGCGGCTGTCGGCGAGGTCGATCGCCACGACGTGTGCAGGGCTATAGAGCCGAGCGCCCATGATGGCCGAAAGCCCGATGGGGCCCGCGCCCACCACGGCGACGACATCGCCGGGCCGGACCTTGCCGTTGAGCACCCCGACCTCGTAGCCAGTCGGCAAGATGTCGGCGAGCATCAGAATCTGCTCGTCGGAAACACCGGCCGGCACCGGGTAGGTCGAGGTGTCGGCGAACGGGACGCGAACGTACTCGGCCTGCGTGCCGTCGATCTTGTGTCCGAGGATCCAACCGCCGCCGCCGAGGCACTGGCCGTAGCTGCCGTCCCGGCAATAGCGACACGCACCGCACGCGGTGATGCACGACACGAGCACATGATCGCCGACCTTGACGTTCTTGACACCTGCACCGATCGACTCGACGGTGCCTACGGCTTCGTGGCCGAGGATGCGCCCTTCGGTCACGGCAGGCACGTCGCCCTTCAGGATGTGCAGGTCGGTGCCGCAGATGGTGACTGCGTCAACCCGCACGATGGCGTCGGTGTCGGCGACGATCTTCGGCATGGGAACCTCGTCCCAGGACTTCTTTCCAGGACCGTGGTATACGACAGCACGCATGGGTTTCTCCTCTATTGCGTTGACTGTGTCGACCGTACGCATGCACGGTGGCATGTACCAGAGGCGGAGGTCCCAATCACCCGAGCCTGATCTCTCGGGCGCGCCGCAGCCCGCCCGCTCGCCGGCCGTGGCCGATGGGTCCGGTCGCGACGGGACGTTTGGCTCTTCCAGCGGCGCTGGTCTGCCGCGATTGTGAGGGAGGTTCACAACAAGGAGCAGGTCATGCCCCGAACGATCATCGTGCCGCTTGATGGCTCGCTCCACGCCGAGCGCGCGCTCGAGCCCGCGTGGATGCTCGCGCAGCAGGCGCACGCCCAATTGGTGCTCGTGACGACCGGGCCCGAGGGCATGGTCCATCCGATGTCGTACCTCGAAGCGGCGGCGCGCAATGTGGGAGGAGCCGCAGTGCTCAAGTTCGTGTCGCCGGAGCACTCGGCCGCCGACGCGATCATGCGCATCGCGGCCAGCGAGCCCGGCGCGGTCGTGTGCATGACGACGCGCACGCACGGAGGTGTCGGTCTTCCCGTGTTGGGCAGCGTCGCGGAGGAGGTGCTGCGCCGGATCGAGGTACCACTGGTGCTCGTCGGACCGTCGATGACCGCACGCGCCGGGAGCGCTCCGTTCAAGGAGTTGCTCGTATGCCTCGACGGCTCACACGCTGGGGCCAGCATTATGCCGACGGCCGTGCGGTGTGCTGGAACCCTCGGGCTCAGCGTATGGCTGGTTGGCGTCGTCGATCCCGAATGGGAGGCCGAGTCCGAACGTGAGGCTGGGCATGACGTGTCGGTGTCGGGGCCGCTTGAGCGCGTCGCGCTCGAGCTGCGCGCGTCGCACATTGAGGTGAACTGGGAGACCCTGCATGGGCCCGACGCGGCCGAGGCGATCGTCAATTTCGCGCGCAACCGGTCCGCGCCGCTCATCGCCATGACCACGCACGGGCGCACGGGGCTCGCGCGAGTGCTTGCCGGAAGCGTCGCGATGGCGGTCGTGCGCGATGCGCCGTGTCCGGTGCTCGTCACGCGTAGCCCGGATCTCGGTGATTGACCGCCGTGGCAACGGTTCGCACTCCGGAAGGGATGGTACGCAGCGATGGAAACTGAACCGACACGAGCCGCGGTACACGAAACTCACGTGTCGACGGTGTTCTTCGTGGGCGACCGAGCGTACAAACTCAAAAAGTCTGTGCACCTCGACTTCCTCGACTTCTCGACCCGAGCCCGACGCGCGGCAGCGTGTCGGCGCGAAGTGGAACTGAACCGGCGCCTCGCTCCCGACGTGTACCTCGGGGTTGCCGACGTGCTCGGCACCGACGGCCAGCCGTGTGACCACATGGTGGTCATGCGGCGCATGCCCGAGCATCGGCGCCTGTCGACGCTGGTGCGCCAACACTCCCCGGTCGACGGCTGCGTCCGTGACACCGCGCGCATGATCGCGGCCTTCCACGCCGTCGCCAACACGTCGCCGTCGATCGCCATGGCCGGCTCCTTGAGTGCCGTGCGCGCCCACTGGGTGTCGAACTTCGCCACGATGCAGCCGTTTGTCGGTCGAGTCCTGCAACCCGAGATGGCCGAGGCCGTCGAAAAGCTCGCGTCGCGCTATCTCGACGGTCGCGCCAGGCTGTTCCAGTCACGCGTTGCGCACGGGCGGGTGCGAGACGGGCACGGCGATCTTCAGGCCGATGACATCTTCTGTCTCGACGATGGCCCGCGTGTGCTCGACTGCATCGAGTTCGACGACCAACTCCGTTACGGCGATGTGCTCGCCGACGTCGCGTTTCTCGCGATGGACCTCGAACGACTGGGAGCGCCGGAGCTCGCCGAACGCTTTCTTGGTTGGTACCGCGAGTTCTCAGGCGAGGCGCATCCGCAGACGCTCGCGCATCACTACATTGCGTATCGAGCACACGTACGCGCGAAGGTCGCGTGCCTGCGCGCTGACCAAGGTGACGACACCGCCGCGGCCAGGGCCCAGGAGTTGCTCCAGCTCGCGCTCGACCACCTTGAACGCGGCCGGGTCACGCTCACGCTTGTGGGCGGGCTCCCTGGCACCGGAAAGTCGACGCTCGCCGGTGATCTCGCCGACCGGCTCGGGTGGACCGTGCTGCGCTCGGACGAGTTGCGCAAGGATCTGGCTGGCCTCGGCCACACCGCACGTACCGGCGCCGCGTATCGCGAGGATCTCTACAGCGACGCGAGCACCACCGCGACGTACCGGACGCTGCTCGACCGGGCCGGCGCGCTGCTGGAGCTGGGCGAACCGGTGATCCTCGACGCGTCGTGGGGCGCGAGCCGTTGGCGCGACGAGGCGCGGGCGCTGGCGCGCAACACGCGCAGCGACGTCGTCGAACTGCGCTGTGAGGCACCGACCGACGTTGCTCGTGCGCGGCTCGCGGCGCGTGGGCACGCCGACAACGACGCGTCCGACGCCACCAGTGCAGTAGCAGCGCAGATGGCCGTCGACGTCGACTCCTGGCCCACTGCGACGACGATCGACACGTCGTCGTCACGCGAGTCGGCCCTCTCTGCCGCCACGCACGCGGCCACCACACATGCGGCCACCGCACCGGCGGATTGAGACATGCACGCCACCGTGCACGCCACACAATCATTCGCCGGGCCGTGGTGGCTTGCCGTCGTCGTCGTCGAGGCATCGGCGCACGACGTCCTTGAACCGGTGTTGCGGGAGCTGCCGGCGCGGCTCACGCCTGCGGCCGGTCCGCCGGATTCGACCGCGGTCGACTTCGGACCCATGGTGCGCACCGGAACGGTTGGATGTCTGGCATTGCGATGGCAGGCTGGCGCGCCCGCCGCGGTCGCGCGTACGAACGCCGATGTCGCCACCATGGTCGGTGAGCTGCGCCTGGCCGAAATCGGTGCGAACAGCACGCAACTCACGCTCACGGGTCAGTTCGTGCCCGCGCCAGCAGCGTCACGGTTCGCGGTCGAGTCCGTCGCCGCGCAGCGTGGCTGCGACGAGGTCGTCGAGCGACTGGCCCGAAGCATCGAAGACGCGGTCGCCGACCAAATCGGTACCCGCTCGCCCTACGACGGTCGATACTGAATGCCCTACGACGGTCGATACTGAACGGTGCGGTTGACGCCGATGGGGCTGTTGCGAGCGGCTCAGGACGCGATTGACGATGGGCCCGGTGACGCCGCGGGCCAGACCTTGGCCGCCAGCGCTTGGCCCCAACGCCGTGCTTCAGCTTGCTCGCCGGGCTCGAGATCGTTGTGCTTGGTCACAAGGAAGCTGCGGGGCTCGGTGACCACGGTGCAGCCGTGGACGCGGAGCCGCTTGCTGATGCCACGCGAGGCGCGTCCGGCTACCCACGCCGGCACGTTCACCCGCGTGTCGAATGCTGCGGCTGGCCCGCCGAGCTGGCCCAGCGACTCGAACCATTCGCGCAGGCCTGGGCCTTCGGCGTCGGGTTCGACCACGAGCTCGTGTCCGGGTTTGCGCGCGTCGCCGACCGCGGCCCGGCGCGTGCTCGCGCGGCTCAGGCTGTGCGCGTGGGTCGGACCACCGACCACGATCAAGTCCGCGCCGTAGACGAGGTCGTGACCAGCCTGGCCGACTGGCACGACGACGACGTCGTACGCCGAATCTGCCAGTCCGGCCCCGATCGCCTCGGCGATGAGGTGAGTATTGCCGTACATCGATTCGTAAACGACGACTCCGCGCATCTCGGCCTCCGCATCCGTGGCTCGGTAGTTCGAGCTGCCTCAACAATGGCGGGCCGCGCCGGCGATGGCCAGGGACCAAAGACACGTTTTGGCACAGTCTTGTCCGACGGCCGGCACTACGGTTCGCCCGCATGACCGAGCTCTCGCTTGACCCATCGGTGATCATCGACGCCGCGGTCGCCGCGGCCGGCACCGACGATTTCGGCGCGCCCACCTGGCGCGAAGGCCTCGAGCGCCTCCTCGCGTCGCTACGCGACGAAGCGCAGCTCAATGCACTCGGGGTGCAGATCGCCGCCGGCGAGATGGTCGACTACCTCACCACGCGCGCTGCGATCCTCCAATATCGGCTCGAGCACCCAGCCGTCGCCGAAGGCGATGTGGTGCCGCCGATCGTGATCGTCGGCCAGGCCCGTACCGGCACGACCATGCTCTACGACCTGCTCGCGCAGGACCCGACCACCCGGGTGCCGCTGACGTGGGAAGTCGACCGGCCGTGTCCGCCGCCCGAGACCGCCACCTACGACACCGACCCGCGCATTGACGAGGTCGAGGCGATGTACGCGGGTACCGAGCTGCTCATCCCTGGCTTTCGGGCGATGCATCCGCTCGGCCCCCGTCTCGCGCAGGAGTGCGTGCGGATCACCGGTGGTGAGTTCGCGAGCCTGATCTTCCCCACGCAATACCGAGTGCCGTCGTACGCGATGTGGCTCCAACACGAAGCCGACCTCGCGCCCGCGTATCGGTGGCACCGCGTGTTCCTCCAGCATCTCCAGGCCCGCCACCATGGCGATCGGTGGCTCTTGAAGTCACCAGCGCACATCTGGCATCTCGGTGCGTTGCTCCACGAGTACCCGGGCGCGCTGTTGGTGCAAACGCACCGCGACCCGTTGCGCATTATTGCGTCGGTGTCGTCGTTGCAGGCCACGTTGCGACGCCTCGGATCCGACGCCCCCGACCTCGCCGACATCGCGGCCGAGTGGGCGCCGTACATCATCGAGGGACTCGACCGGTCGGTAGCTGGCCGCATCGATGGCACGGTGGCGCCCGAGCACGTCGTGGATGTGCAGTTCGCCGAGTTTCTCGCCGACCCGTTCGGGGTCGTCGGGCGCATCTACGACCGTTTCGGCATCGAGCTCAGCGCCGAGGCCGAGCGCCGCATGCACGCCTTTTATGCCGACCATCCGCACGAGGGCCCTGGCGCGCACCACTACTCGTTCGCCGACACGGGCCTCGTGGAAGCCGAGTGGCGTGAACGCGCGCAGCCGTACCAGGAATATTTCGGCGTAGCGTCCGAGCAGCTCGACAGCTGATTGACGACAAGTGTCGCGCGAGCGACCCGGATCGAGGAGGCCGTATGCCTGCGGCAGTGCAACGACTCAACCACGCGGTGCTGTTCGTGAGCGACGTGGAACGCTCGGTGGCGTTCTACTGCGACACACTTGGCTTCAGCGTCGCGGTGCATCTCGGCAACGCCGCGTTTTTGCGCGCGCACGACTCGCCGAACGACCACGATCTCGGGCTGTTCGGTATCGGCCCGAACTCCACCGCGCGGCCACGGCGCTCGACGGGGCTGTACCACCTCGCGTGGCAGGTCGACACGATCGAAGACCTCGCCGGCCTACGCAACGTGTTGCTCGAGGCTGGCGCGCTCGTGGGTGAATCGGATCACGGTGTGTCGAAGTCGCTCTACGGCGTCGATCCTGACGGCATCGAGTTCGAGGTGATGTGGGCGGTGCCGCGTGCGGACTGGCCGGAGGTCCCCGGCACCGAACACCTCGACCTCGATGCCGCGCTGGCGCGCTACGCGGCGACGCCGACCTTGATCGAAACCGCCGGGCGCGCGGGCCAAGGAAGCTGATCGCGACGCTCGGCGTGCCTCCCGCGAGGCGTCTACAAGATGTTGACTGCGCGCGCGACGACGAGCGCGACGGTCATCAGCGACACGGCCGATTGCACCATCATCGTCATCTTCGCCCATCGACTCAGGGGCAGCACGTCGGTGGGGCTGAACGCCGCGGCATTCGTGAACGACAGGTAGAAGTAGTCAACAAATCCCGATGCCCAGCCCGGTGGCGCGAGCTCGGGGTTCTGCATCTGCACGAACGCGAAGTCGGGGAAGCGCTCGGTGCCGACGGCGCGCGCGACGGGCCCGCCGCGATCGAGCTCCCAGTATCCGAGCGCGAACACGATCACATTCGTCAGCCAGATGGCGCCACCGGTGACGAGCAATTTGGTGGCGTCACCGCGGAAATGCCCATGGAGCAACGCGCTCACGAGCCGCGTTCCCGACACAACGTTCGCAGTCGCAAGCGACGCGATCATCGCCAGGCCAAGGACTCGTACCGTGGTGGAAACCTCGGTGAGTCGCTTCGGCCGTGCGATGCCCAGGGCGGCAAGTAGCA
The DNA here is from genome assembly GCA_038202885.1 of Acidimicrobiia bacterium. Classification (GTDB taxonomy): domain Bacteria; phylum Actinomycetota; class Acidimicrobiia; order IMCC26256; family PALSA-610; genus JBBREP01. The sequence continues at coordinate 18,417 of JBBREP010000007.1, forward strand.
ATCCACCGATCAGCCCGAGGATCCAGTGGTGGCGAAGTTGCACTTGTGCGGGCAGGGTGTACTGCATCGCGAGCGCGGCGATGACGGTGAGCGTGACGGGCCAGCGCGGCTCACCGCCGGTTGCTTTGCGCCACACCGGGAGCACCGTCGCGTCGAGTACCCGATTCGACAGCCCTTCGGTCTTGCGTAGACCTGCGTCGACGTTACGTCGGATGCGTCCGAAGCTCGACATACGCGCGCATTCTCGCGCGCGATGAACGACGCTTACGCGACCGGGTGGTACCCGTTCCAGCGAACTTGGAACGTTGGTGCGGTCGCCTGGGTGGTCGGCGGCTTCAAGAACAGCGCCAGGCGCTTGAGGAAGGCCTTTGAGCTGGTCGACCACGTCGGCGCGCCGACACGCGTGAACAGCGAGTTGGATTGGCGCTGGGCCGATGCCCATTTCGGGCGCTGGCCGGTGGCGGGCGCCGCGCCGGTGCGGCGGGCGTCGTGGCGCCACGTCGGCCACGCGGCGGCGGCCGACGACGGTCCGAGGTTGTAGATCGACAGCATGCCGTAGGCGGCAGGGTCGGCCTCGGTACGTGGCCAGCCGCCTTGCATCCCGGCCATGACGAGGATGCGTCCGGTGGGCGTCGTGGCGACGGTCGGCGTCGACTGGTACGCGAAGTGCGAACCGAGCGGACCGGCGATGCGGGCGCCGTTGCGGCCGTCCAGCACGTAGACGGCGGTGTCGGTCGGGACGATCACGTCTTGGTGGCCATCGCCATTCACATCGGCGATGGCGGCGCCGGCCTCGATACGTGACGGCTGCGCGCCGACCGCGCCGGTGAACGGGCTGACGTCCCAGAGCTTCTGGCCATGGATCGCGTACGCGCGCACTCGTCCGTCCCAACCTCCAGCGACGACATCGGAGCGACCATCGCCGTTGAGGTCACCGACCGCGACGCTTGCGGCGGTGACCGATCCGGTGTCGACCGGCCAGCCCGGCACGGAACTGCCGTTGTCGAGGTGCCATGCGTAGATCCGACGGCTGTCGGCGTTCTGGAACGCCCAACCAGTCGTGGTGATGACTTCCATCCGGCCGTCGTTATCAAGGTCAGCGATCGCCGGCGATGCGTCGAGGGATTCGGTGATGTTGTGACGCCACATCGTGTAGACGGTGCCGTTTACGTCGGCGAGCGCGAACATGGTGCCGCCGATGTGCGGCTGCGGTCCACCGCCGGTGCTGGGTGAGCCGACGAAGATCTCGTTGCGACCATCGTGGTTCACGTCGTAGAGCGCCGGCGAGGACCACACGGTGTCGTCGGCCTGATACGGAAAACCGCGTAGCTCCTGGCCGTAGCGGTTCAGCGCATGGATCCGCGCTTCGAGTGTGCCGAACACGATGTCGGGATGCCCGTCGCCGTCGACGTCACCGATGGCCGGCGTCGCGATCGCGCCCTCGGTGTAGCCGTCGTGGTGGAACGACGTCTGGCCCCAGATCGTGATGTAGTCGATGCCTTGCCAATGCCACAGGATGCGCCCGCTGGGATCGAACACCACCAGTCCGCCTTGCTGGTTCGGCGCCCACACCGATGTGGCGCCGACAATGACTTCCATTTTGCCGTTGCCGTACAGGTCGGCAACCGCCGGCGCGCTCTCGACGGCTGTCGGGTGCACGCCGTCGGGGCGTGCGTACTGCGGCCAGCCGGGGAGTTCGCCCGAACCGTCGGCGCGATACGCGTGCACGAGCCCGTCGAGGTCGCCCACGATGATCTCGGGGGTGCCGTCGCCGTTGAGATCGGCGACGACGGGTGCGGATTCGTGGAATCGGCCCGACGTTTTGTGCTGCCAGGAGAGACTCGGCGTCGACGCGGCTCCGGCACCAACCGGCGACACGGCAAGGAGGCCGAGCGTCACCAGGCATGGCGCGATGAGTTGGCGCGCGAAACGCTGCATGCCTGATCTGTCGGCACGTAGGCCATGCGACCTGAATCGTGGGGCGCTCAACGTCGATCGGCGAGAAATGGGTAACGGCCCCGAACGGTCGCCACGACGCCCGGTGTTACGTCGCTGACCAGGATGGATTCGCCGCCTGACGCGCTCGCGAGCACTTCGCCGAGCGGGTCGACGATCATGCTGTCGCCCGAATAGCGCAGCGGCCCGGGCGCCTCGCCGACCCGGTTGCAGCCGACCACATAGGCCTGGTTCTCGATCGCTCGGGCGACGAGGAGCGACCGCCAATGGTGCCGTCGGGCCTCAGGCCAGTTCGCGGGGACGAGATAGACGTCGACGTCGGGGGCGACGGCCCAGAACTCGTCGGCAAAGCGCAGGTCGTAACACACGAAGAGGCCGAAGCGCACGCCTGCGATGGTGACGACGACGTGGTCGCGTCCCGGCGCGAAATATTCATGTTCATGGGCATAACTGAAGGGGTGGATCTTGTGATACCGATGCAGCTCGCCGGCTGGGCCCGCGAGCACGAACGTGTTGTGGGGCAAGCCGCCGTCGGTGGATTGTTCGGGCAAGCTGGCCCCGATCCAGCAGCGGTGGGCGCTCGCCTGCTCGCCGAGGAATTGCGTGCTCGGCCCGCCGGGTGCCTCAGCGATCGAGGCGGTCTCGATGCCGAAGCCGCTCGAGAACATTTCGCTCAGCACGATGAGCTCGGCGCCAAGCCCTGCCGCGCCCGCAATCTGTGGCGCGAGCCGCTCGAAATTCGCCGCCGGGTCGTGCCAGACGATGTCGTGCTGGATCGCGGCCACTCGCATACAGCGAAATGTTCGCGCGGCGAGTGAGGGAACGGCTACGCGGAGGTCACAATCTGGCGAAATATTGGTCTGCGAGCCGTTGTCGTTGCCAACCCTGGTTGCCGAGGAGCAGGTCATCGACCTTGGCCCGGCGAAGGTAAAGGTGTGCGTCGCACTCCCACGTGTAGCCGACCCCGCCGTGGATCTGGACGCACTCGGCACTCACGTGATTGGCGGCCTCGGCCGCGTAGGCCTTGGCCATGGCCGCGGCATCAGCCCGTTCGGGCGCGTCGGTGTCGGAGGCCCAGGCGGCGAAGTGCACACCCACCCGAGCGAGTTCGATCTCGCGCAACAGGTCGACGGCCTTGTGCCGCGTGACTTGGAACTTCGAGAGTGGTTTGCCGAACACCTCACGCGCTTGCGCGTAGTCGAGCGCGAGCGCGTTGGCCGCGTCGGCGACGCCGAGCAACTCTGCCGCGAGTGCCACCGCGCCGTCGTCGGCAATGCGACGCCAGATCTCGTGGTGATCGCCTGCCGGTCCGACCGCCGTGGCCGGCGTGGCGTCGAATTCCAGCGTCGCGAAGCGGCGGGTGACGTCGAGCGTCGGAGTCGGCACGGCTGGCGGGTTGCGCACGAGAAACGAGCGGATGGCGAGATCGGGTGTGGCGCGGGCCGCGACAATGACCCAATCGCAGGTGTCGCCGTCGATCACGAGCGGCTTGGCTCCGTTGAGTCGGTAGTGGCCGGTCGCGCCATCCGCGGTGGCGGTGACCTGTACGCGCTCGGTTGGGTCGCCGTGGCCGAGCTCGTCGAGCGCGATCGTGCCGCGTTCGTTGTGCACGAGACCGGCGATGAGATCGTGCGCGCCGAGCGCCCGTGCGCCCAGTGTCGCGAGCACCGCCGACGACAGGAACGGTCCGTCGTAGAGCGCACGCCCGATCTCCTCCATGATGAGCGCGGCGTCGACAATGCCGAGGCCGAGCCCGCCCTCGTCGCTGGGCACGAGCGTGGCCGTCCAGCCGAGCGCGACGATGCGGGCCCACGCGTCGGACGGTGCGCGAACGTGTGCGTCGACTCGGTCGCGCACGAGTGCGATTGGTGATTCGCGAGCCAGTACGTCGCGCACCGACGCGCGCAGCGCGCCTTGTTCGGGGGAGAAGGCGAACTCCACGGACCTGACGGTAGCGTCAGGTCCGTGGACTTTGCCTGGTCTGACGACGACCGCGCGTTCGAGGCCGAACTGGTTGCCTTCCTCGACGAGCGACTGCCGCCGTTTCGGGCCGAGTGGGGCACGCGTGGCGACCAAGCAAGCGTCGCGGCGAGTGCAGCAGTCGGCTCGGCCAATGGCGTGATGGGGGCCATGGCGAAACGCCAGGCCTGGCAGCGCACCCTGAACGAGGGTCAGTGGGCTGCCATCCTGTGGCCGGCCGAGTGGGGTGGCCGTGACGCCACCGTGAGCCAGCACGTGCTCTATACCCAGACGATGGCGCGCTATCGCACGCCGGGTATCTACAACGCAAACGGCATCGTGCAGATTGGGCCGGCCATCCTGCAATGGGGGACCGACGAGCAGCGCGGTCGGTGGCTGCCACCAATCCTCGACGCGTCGGAGCATTGGTGTCAGTGCTTCAGCGAGCCGCAGGCCGGGTCGGATCTTGCGAACCTGCGCACGGCGGCCATCCGTGACGGCGACCACTACGTGGTGAGCGGAGAGAAGGTCTGGATCTCGAGCGCGCAGCTCGCGCAGTGGGCGATGTGTTTGTTCCGCACCGATCCCGACGCGATCGCCCGCGGCGCCAAGCACGAAGGAATCACGATGTTCTGCGTCGACATGACGACGCCGGGCATCGAGGTCACACCGATCCGCGAGATCACGGGCGACTCGTTGTTCTGCTCTGTGCGTTTCGACGGCGCGCGGGTCCCGGTGGCGCATCGTCTGGGTGGCGAAGGCGAGGGGTGGCTCGTGTCGATGGGCGCGCTCGGCAAGGAGCGCGTCGGCAGCGCGGGCCAGGCGATTTCAATGGCGAACGACCTCCGCCAGCTCCTCCAGACCGCGAAGGTGGTCAACCCGCACGCGTTGGACGATCCGCAGATTCGCGATCGCGTCGCTCGGCTGCACACGCAGATCGAACTGACCCGGTTATTGCTCGCGCGGGCGTTGTCGAAAGTGTTGCAGGGCGACAAGGGTTGGCCCGAAGTGCCGCTGTCGAAGCTGCAATGGGGCTCGATCTCGCTGTGGCTCGCCGAGCTCGCGCTCGACGTGCTCGGGCCCACCGGCGTGCTGTTGAAAGGCGCGGAGGGCGCCGTCGACGGTGGGCTTTGGGCCCGCAACTACGTGTGGCAGCGCTACACGACGATTGGTGCCGGCCCCACCGAAGTGCAGAAGAACATCCTCGCCGATCGCGCCCTGCGCCTCGAACGCTGAAGTCTGCGAACCTGGCGCCACGGTCACCTCGAGATGAGCGGTATCGATGTCGGATGCCACGGAGCGTCCGATCGGTGAGCGACAAGCGCTGCCGACATCGCTGTGGCGTCGATCGGTCGAGCAAAGAAGTATCCCTGAAGAGCGTCACAGCCCAGTTGATCAAGGATCACGCATTGCTCTTCGCTTTCGACGCCCTCCGCGACCGTCGTGAGCCCGAGCGTCTTCGTCAGCTCGATGATGCTGCGGACCATCGCGATGCCGTCGGGTCCGTCGCAGACGTGATCGACGAACGATTTGTCGATCTTGACGATGTCGGCCGGAAGGGTAGCGAGGTAGCTCAGCGACGAGTACCCGGTGCCGAAGTCGTCGATGGCGATTCGGATGCCCTGCTGCTTGAAAGCGTTGAGTCGTTCGATGGCCTCGTCGCGGTTCTCCATGACGGCACTTTCGGTCACCTCCAAGACGAGGGCGTGCGGTTCGAGTCCGGACTGGGCGAGCGCGTGGGCGACATCGTTCATGACGTTGGGGTCGTTGAGTTGGCGCGCCGAGAGGTTGACGCTGATGTAGAAGCGATCGTCGACGACACCGATCGTGCGCCACGACTGCACCCGCCGACACGCGTCGACGAGAACCTGACGACCGAGCGCGACGATCAGGCCGGTCGATTCCGCCGCAGGGATGAACTCGTTCGGCGCGATGCGTCCGCGGATCGGATGCTGCCAGCGCACGAGCGCCTCAGCTCCGGCGATGGCACGCGTGTGCGGATGGATCGTTGGCTGGTAGAAGACCTCGAATTCGTGTTCCTCGATACCGCGGCGCAGGTCGGCAGCCAGGCGCAGGCGATTCATGGCTTCGTCGTGCATCACCGGTCGGTAGATCTCGAATCGCCCCTTGCCATTGTGTTTGGCCATAAACATCGCGAGGTCCGCATCACGTAGCAGATCCTCGGGACTGTCGTCGACAGCGTGGCCGACCGCGATACCGATACTGGCACGGACCAACAACTCTGCGTCGCCGACCTGGAACGGCGCGTCGAAGTCGGCAACGATGCGCCGCGCGACGGATTCGGCCAAACCTGGCATCTCTCCCGCTTCGAGCAGGAGCGCGAACTCGTCGCCGCCGAAGCGGGCAAGGGTGTCGCCGGGGCGGGTTGCGCGACGGAGTCGTTCGGCGACCGCGTTGAGTAGCAGATCGCCGGTGGGGCGGCCGAGACTGTCGTTGACCGTCTTGAAGTCGTCGAGGTCCAAGAACAACACCGCGATCTCTCTGACGTCTCGATCGTGACGCCGCAGCGCGTTCTGGACTCGGTCGAGGAACAACGTGCGATTCGCCAAGCCGGTGAGGTCGTCGTAATACGCCTGCTGATGTACGCGTGCTTCGAGCGCTCGTCGTTCCGTCACGTCACGCAGGTTCGCGACGATCGCGCCGACATCGGGATCGTCGAGCCGGTTCGTGACGATCGCCTCGACGACCCGCCAGCTTCCGTCGAGGTGCCGGATGCGCGACTCGATCGTGGCCGAGGCGCCCAGACCCGCCGCAACGACCTGGTCGTACGCCGCAACGACGGCGTTGGCGCCGTCGGGGTCAATCATCGTATCGAAGGTGTGACCTACGAGTTCGGTAGAACCGGCGCCGAAAATGGCTTGCGCCGCGGGGCTCGCGTATTGCAGCACGTGATCGAGCGATACCAGCACGACGCCGTCCGACGACTTCTGGATCAAGGACCGAAACATGTGGTCGTCGCGCGCCCGGTCGCGGCGAGCATCCATGAGTGCTCGTGCCACTATCCGCATCCGCGTCAGCACGAGGAGAAACTCCAGTGCGGCCGTTGCCGCCAAGAGTGCGACCTCGACGTTCACACCGCGTCGATCTTGCACGATCAACACCACCGGAGCCGCCAGCGCGGCGATCGTGAGGGGCACGATCATCGCGCCGTCGCGTCTCGGTGCTTCCGTGGAAGTGACCGTGATGACCGACATCGATGGGTGGAGCGCGGCGGCGCCCCACAGCGCGTACGACGCAATCCAGCCGAAGTCCACGAGGCTTCCGCCCGAATACGACCCGTGTGCGACAAGCACGACGTAGATCGCGTCGGCGGCCAGCATGGTGGTCACACTTGCTACGAGCAAGACGAAGGCCACGTTCGACGTTCGACGATTCGTGACCAGGTGCAAGAGCACCGCGAGTATGACGAGATCGAGCGCCGGATAGGCAATAGCAATCGTCTTGTCGGCCACCGTGAGTGTCTGATCGCGAGCATACGGAGCCATGACGAATACCCACGCCAAGACTCCGACGCCGAGCGCGATGATCGCACCGTCGATCGCGCCGATTAGGTGTTCACCGCGCACGTGAGTTCGAATCAGTGCGACCATCCCCGCGGCCAGAATCGGGTACGCCGCGAGGTACAACACGTCCGGGCCATGACTGGCGACGAGATCGCGGCCGAACACCGATGGGGCGTCGAAGGCGACGTCGGCGAAGGCGAACAACGCCAGACCGACCGCGAACAGCGACCAGGGTCGGCGGTGTTCGCATCGATGGATACGAACACCGATCAAGATCGCCGCGACCGATGAAAATCCAAACGACCAGTACACGACGCTCTGCAGTGTGCCTTGCGGTAGGAAGTAGTACACCGTCGCGCCGACGACCGCCAGAGTCAGGTAGAGCCACCAGGCGGCCTTTGACCAATGCACAGTGTTGCCGTCAGAATTGTGGTCGACTGCGATTCCACGCTCGACGAACGCGGCGGCGTTCACGAGCGTGGCGCTGGTGCCGGCGCGATCGGCGGTGTGTCGCGCCGGGGATCGCCGTGCGGATCACCGGGTTGTGTGGTGCCCAGGGTCGGCACGTCGGTCGGAAGTCGGTCAGCGAGGATGACGCGGTTGCGCCCCGCGACCTTGGCCGCGAGCAGCGCTTGATCGGCAGCTGCGAGTGTCTCCGCGAAGGTGCTGTGTCTGGTCGACGATGTGACGCCGAACGACACAGTGAACGCCGGGACGCCACCGGCGGTGAGCGTGAGCGCGAGGTTCTCGCGTACGCGTTCGAGTACGGCGATTGCGACTTCGGTGCTGCAATCGGGGAGCACGATTACGAACTCCTCGCCGCCGTAACGCGCGACCATGTCGCTCGGCCGAACGGAATCTCGCATGATCGTCGCGAACATTCGAAGCGCCTGATCACCCGCGTCGTGGCCGTACGTGTCGTTCAGAATCTTGAAGTGGTCGAGGTCGCCGTAGGCAAGCGTGTATTGGGTTGCTTCGTAGTGAAGGTCGCGCACGCGGTCTTCGAGACTCCGCCGGTTTAACAATCCGGTGAGTGGATCACTGTGGGCCTGCATCTCGGACTTCTCGAAGGCGCGAACCATCGCGACGCGTTCCGACGCTTTCCGTGAGGCGATCTCCAGGTAGCGGATGTCGTCTTCGGTGGGCGGATTGTTGTCGGCTCCCGTGGCGTGGGTGACTCCCACGGTCTTGCCGGCCACGCTCACCGGAACGCAAACCGCGGAACAGTCGCCCGACGGTCGGTGTTTCAGGTACGGACAGGCGTCGAGCACGCGACTGGATGGAAAGACAAGTGTGTGGGCCCGAATGGTCGCGGGACATTCTTGGGGCGATAGCACGCCACACCCGCTGCGCTCGCCGGCTCCGTCCGCTGTGTGGAACGTGCGACGGAAGTGTGCCCGGCTCGAGTCGGCCACGAGCATCTCCACCTGCAGGTTCGGTACCGCAGCTGGCATCGCTTCGCGCAAGAGGTCGTACACGTCGGGTTCGGCCGTCGACATGTCCAGCGCCTGTTGCAGCACCGTCTCGAACCTCAGCCGTCGCATTGCCGTGCGCTGCGAGTGTTCTCGTTGCCGTGCGCGCTGGCCAAATACGACTGTGCCGATCAACACCGCGGTAGCGAACAAGCCATCCAAGACAACGACGACAGTGCCACCGGTGCCGAGATGGTCCGTCGCCCGCTGGCGATCGGCGGTGGTGACCTGCGTTACCTGTTCGACGGCGTTCGCGGTGAGGCTCCACATCCGCGCGAATGCCGTACGTTCCGCGGCGATCAGTCCAAGGATCGATGCCGTCGATGCGCCGGCAAGGAGCGGGGCCAGGTCCGTCACCGTCTTGAAAAACTTTGCGTTCACGAACTCGAGGTTGCTTCCCACGGCCGAAAGTCCCATCGCACGAAGCGCCTTGGCCAGATCCTGTGCCTGCGACTGCTCGTCGGCGATGTGTTGCGTGCCTTTGGCCAAGTCGACCGGATCGATCTTTGGAGCCGTCGCGGACAACAATGCGATTCGCTGTTCGACGAAGAGTTGCCAGTCGGAGAGCGTCGTGCGCAGTTCTCCCACGTAATGGCGCGCGAGGTCATCGCGGCCCACCTGCTTGAGGGCGCGCTGTCCTGAGACCATCGGACTGATGCTGAAGAACGCCGACACCATCGTCGTCATCAATAAGAGCGCGCCGAGTGTCAGGATCATTCGCCGAGCCCGCATCAGCCCGGGTTCACGCTCGAAGACCGCGCCGGAATTCATCAAGGCAGCAGACGTCGGGCGAGAGCGGAAAGCGCCGTCGGTGCAGTGGTGGCCGGCCGCGTCACGACCGCGATTCGCGCCGCGTGCGGGTGTCGCGGTGCCAACATGGCCATGAGTCCTCGTGGTGGCGTGCATCGAGCGACGCTCGGTCACGCGCACCTCTATGAGTCGGACTCCATCGTCATCGGCCACCACGCCGCCGTGGTGAAGGGCCTTTTGTGCCCGGGACCAGGTCAGCCCCGGGTATAGGCGTCGGCGACGACGAGGGCGTCGTCGAGCATCGCAATGCCCTGCTTGGCTTCCTCAGGGCTGATCACGAGCGGCGGCACCACGTGGAGGCGGTTGAAGTGTGTGAACGGCCAGAGCCCGGCGGCCTTGCACGCGGCGGCGAGCTCTACCATCGGGGCCGTATCGGCGCCTGTGGCATTGAACGGCACGAGCATCTCGCGTGTGGCGCGATCCCGGACGAGCTCGATGGCCCAGAAACACCCGAGCCCGCGCACTTCACCCACGCTCGGGTGCCGCTCGGCGAGCGCGCGCAGGCCAGGCCCGAACACCTCGTCGCCGAGGTGGCGCGACCGTTCGAGGATGCCCTCGTCTTCGAACACGTTGATGCTCGCGACGGCCGACGCGCACGCGAGCGGATGGCCGCTGTAGGTGAGACCGCCGGGATAAGGCCGCTTCGCGAACGTCGCGGCGATCCGGCGCGAGATCACGACGCCGCCCAACGGTACGTAGCCGCTGTTGATGCCTTTGGCGAACGCGATGAGGTCGGGGGTGACGTCCCAGTGCTGCACCGCGAACCACTCGCCGCACCGGCCGAAACCAGCCATCACTTCGTCGCAGATCATCACGATGCCGTGGCGGTCGCACAGATCGCGCACGCCCTGGAGGTAGCCGTCGGGAGGTACGAGAATGCCGTTGGTGCCCACAACCGTCTCGATCATGATCGCGGCGATCGTGGTCGGGCCCTCCATCATGATCGTGAGGTCGAGATGTTCGAGCGCCCGCCCGCACTCTTCGGCCTCGGTGCTGGCGTGGAAGGCCGACCGGTACAGATACGGGCCGTGGAAGTGCACGACGCCAGGCATGCCAGGCTCGCTCGGCCAGCGCCGCGGGTCGCCGGTGAACGTGATCGCCGCGCCGGTAGAGCCGTGGTAGCTGCGGTACATCGTGAGGATCTTCTGGCGGCCGGTGTGCAGGCGGGCCATGCGCGCCGCGTTCTCGGTGGCCTCGGCGCCGCCGTTCGTGAAGAACACCATGTCGAGATCGCCGGGCGCGCGTTCGGCGATGAGACGCGCGGCCTCGCCGCGCACGTCGTTCGCGAATCCGGGCGCGACGGTGCAGAGCTTGGCGGCCTGCTCTTGAATCGCCGCAACGACCTTGGGGTGTTGATGGCCGAGGTTGAGGTTGATGAGCTGGCTCGAAAAGTCGAGGTAACGCCGGCCTTCTTCGTCCCAGAACCAACAACCTTCGCCGCCCACAATCGGCAACGGATCGATCAGTGCCTGCGCGCTCCAAGAGTGGAACACGTGCCCGCGGTCATTGGCGCGCGTCTGACTCGTGTGATCGGTCATGGTGATGGGTCTCCGATGTCAGCGGTTCTCTGGGAAGTTGAGATCGACGTCGCTTCGGTGCCCCTCGGGGGATTCGGCCGACTGCCCCTGGGGGCGCGTACCGGAGGCGAGCGGGGGTAGCGGCGCGCCCCACCGGCTCGTGACGACCTTGCCCCGCGTGTAGAACTGGACGCCTTCGGGTCCGTACATGTGCGTGTCACCAAACAGCGAGGCCTTCCAACCGCCGAAACTGTAGGCAGCTACCGGGACTGGAATCGCCACGTTCACGCCCACCATGCCGGCGCGCACGTCGAACTGAAATCGGCGCGCGGCGCCGCCGTCGCGCGTGTAGATCGCGGCGCCGTTCCCCCACGGGTTGTCGTTGACGATCGCGAGCGCTTCGTCGAAGGAGCCGGCGCGCACCACGCACAACACGGGACCAAAGATCTCGTCGGTGTACACACGCATTGCGGTCGTGACGTGGTCGAGCAACGACACGCCGAGGAAGAAGCCACCACCATCAACGCGCAACGTGCGGCCGTCGACCACGACGGTCGCGCCTTGCGCCGCGGCCCCCTCGACGTAGGACGCCACCTTGTCGCGGTGCTCGCATGTGATGAGCGGGCCCATATCTGAATCGGGGTCGGTGCCGGGTCCGATGCGCAACGACGGGAGCCGTCGCGCGATCTCAGCGACAAGATCGTCCGCAATGTCGCCAACGGCGACGACCACAGACACCGCCATGCAACGCTCACCGGCGGAGCCGTACGCCGCGCTGATCGCGCCGTCGGCCGCCAGCGCGAGGTCGGCGTCGGGCATCACGACCATGTGGTTCTTGGCACCGCCGAGGGCCTGCACCCTCTTGCCGCGCGCCGTGCCCGTCTCGTACACGTACTGCGCGATGGGCGTGGAGCCGACGAAGCTCACGGCCTGGATCGTGGGGTGCTCCAGGATGCGGTCGACAGCCACCTTGTCGCCGTGCACCACGTTGCACACGCCGGCGGGAACGCCAGCCTCGTGCAGAACCTCGGCGAGGAACAACGCCGCGCTCGGATCCTTCTCGGAGGGCTTGAGGATGAACGTGTTGCCACACGCGATGGCGTTCGCCACCATCCACAGCGGCACCATCGCCGGGAAATTGAACGGCGTGATGCCGGCGACCACTCCAAGTGGCTGGCGGATGGAGTACACGTCGACGCCCGTGGCGACCTGCTCGCTGAAGCCGCCCTTCAGCAGTTGTGGCACACCGCACGCGAACTCGACATTCTCGATCCCGCGCGCGATCTCGCCGAGTGCGTCGGAGGTGACCTTGCCATGCTCCGCGGTGATGATCGCGGCGAGTTCCTTGCGGCGCGCATCGAGCAACGCGCGCGCGCGGAACAGCACCTCGGCGCGGCGCGACAACGACGTAGCGCGCCATGCTCCGAAGGCCTCGGCCGCGCGATCGACGGCCGCGTCGACCTCGGCCACCGAAGCGAGGTCGACGGCGCCAGTCTGCTCGCCGGTCGCGGGGTCGAACACCGGGCTTGAGCGCCCCGATTCGCCGACGACCGAACGCCCCCCGATCCAATGGCTGATCCGTTGCATCGGCCCAGGTTAGACACCGAGGTCCGATCGACCACCAGCGTTCATTAGCGTGCGCCGGTGGACAATGCGCTCTCACCGTTTCTGGAGCTGTCGCGCGCCGAATGGGCGCGATTGCGTGCGAATACGCCGCTGACGCTCGATGAGGAGGAGCTCGTTGCGCTCCGTGGGGTCAACGAGTTCGTCGCGCTTGACGAGGTGCGCGACGTCTATCTCCCGCTGTCGCGACTGCTGAATCTGCGCGTGGCCGCCACCCAGCATCTTCACGAGGTCACGAGTGGGTTCCTCGGCGTGCTCACGCCGCGGGTGCCGTTCGTGATCGCCGTCGCCGGCAGTGTGGCGGTGGGCAAGAGCACGATCTCGCGCATTCTCCAGGCGCTCCTCGCTCGCTGGCCCGGCCATCCCAGTGTCGATCTGGTCACCACCGATGGGTTCCTGTATCCCAACGCCGAGCTCGAGCGCCGCGGACTGTTGACCCGCAAGGGCTTCCCAGAGAGCTACGACGTGCGCCGGCTGCGCGGCATGCTTGCCGACTTGAAGTCGGGCGCCGAGCGGGTTGAGGTGCCGCTGTATTCGCACATCACCTACGACGTCGTGGCCGACGAGGTGATGACCATCTCACGCCCCGACATCGTGATCGTCGAAGGCATCAACGTCTTGCAGGTACCGCCGACAGGTGCGAGCGGGGGTGGAACCGCGAGCCCCTCGGGGCGCGAGCCGAAGGCGAGCGGGGGTGGAGGCGAGGCCACCGATCACGTGCACGTGTCGGACTACTTCGACTTTTCCATCTACGTGGATGCAGTGGAGACCGACGTGGAGCAGTGGTATGTCGACCGCACGTTCGCGTTGCGCGAGGGCGCGTTCCAACAGCCCGATTCGTTCTTCCACTTCCTCACGCCGCTCGGCGACGACCAGGTACGCGAGTTTGCGCACATGATCTGGAACACCATCAACGGCGTGAACCTGCGTGAAAACATCGCGCCCACGCGTTCGCGCGCCCATCTCATCTTGGAAAAGGGCCCGGACCACTCAGTACGCAGCGTCCGGCTCCGCAAACTCTGAGTGTCCGCCGGCCGCTCGCTCAGGCCTGGGCGGTGCCCGCGTCGTCGCCGCGGATGCCTCGCAGGCCGAACCAGGCCAGCTCGGCGAGCCAGTGAGCGAGGCGCTCGGGGTCGGGATGCTCGTCGTGGTCGTCGCCCGCGATCGATCGCCTGCTGGTGGCCTCGGCGATGCCGACGATGGCGTGCGCGAGCACCGATCGATGATCGGGATCGACGGGTAGGTCGATCAGCGTCTCGATGACGCGGGCGCCCTGTTCGAGCACGCGCTCGGCCCGCTCGGCAAACTCGGGGTCGTTGCGCACCGACGCACCGAACAGCAGGCGGAACGCTGGCGGGTCGTCGCGCACGAACGCGAAGTAGGCGTTGAAACCGGCCTCGACCCTGGCGCGGCCGCTCATCCCCGGTTCGGCTGCAGCTGCAAGCTTCGTGAGCAGCCGCGCTCCCACATCGTCGAGCAGCTCGAGAAACAGCGCGCGCTTGTTCTGAAAATGTTGGTAGAGCACCGGCTTGGTGACACCCGCCGCGGCGGCGACATCATCCATCGACGTGGCGTGAAAGCCTCGTTCGGAGAACACCTCGCCGGCGACGTCGAGGAGTTGGCGGCGCCGTTGCTGGGCGGGCAGTCGCGTGCTGCGCGACGCGGCTGCGACCATCCCTAGACGCTCGACTTCAAGGGCATCACGAAACGGTCATCGTGGTCGAAGTTGCGTGCGTACAAGTCGGCGAGCGCGCGGGCCTCGTCGGCCGTCAGCGCCAAATCGGACGCGGCCGCGTACTCACGCACCTCGTCGACAGTGACGACCGTCGGCAGCACGTTGGCGAACGCCGCATTGGCGAGGATCCCAGCGACGGCGGCTTGACCGATCGTCCGCCCCGTCTCAGGCGCCCACAAGAACGCGAGCGATTCGGCCTTCTCGAAGTTGTCGCGCATGTTGTCGCGGTTGCGGTGCGCTCGGTGATCGCCCGCCGGGAACACGGTGTCGATCGTGACCTTGCCCGACAACGAATCCGACGCGTGCGGCACGCGCGAGATCAGGCTGCAGTCGCCGCTCTGGACGCGTGGTTGGGCCGCGAACGTGAGGCCAGGCTCCTGTTCGAGCACGTTGAACACTGTCTGCAGCGTGCAGATCGGACGATCGCGCACTGCTTCGATGCCTTCGGTGACCCAGCCGATGGCCGGTCCGAGCGCCACACCGATCTCGCGGATCTTGCCTTCGGCGCGCAAACTCGCAAGCAGTTCCCACAGCGCGTCGTCGCGAATCGGGTCAATGCGCACGTTGTGGAGTTGGTAGAGGTCGATGTAGTCGGTGCCGAGCCGGCGCAGCGACGCTTCGAGCTGATGGCGGATGGCATCGAGGCCGAAATCCTGCGGACGCTCGCGCTGGCCCGCCGGGCGCGGCGCGTCGATGTCGTAGCCGCACTTGGTGGTGAGCACGATCTCGTCACGATGGGTCGACAGGAGCGGCGCGAGCATCGTCTCGCCGATCCCGTCGTCGCCGTAGACGGGAGCCGTGTCGATGAAGTTGATGCCGCAGTCGAGCGCGGCGTGCAGCATCGCTTGTGGGTCCTCGACGGCACCCCACCAGTTGCTCGCGAGCGTCCACGTACCGATCCCCACCTCGGAGACCGTCAGGTCACTGGCACCAAAGCGGCGAAATCGCATCGCGGGATGTTACGGCCGGCCTTCGCCGTCCGCGGCACCGGGCGTAGGGCCGGAGTCGGGGCGTGCGGTCGTGCTCGACTGCTGCTTCGCGGCGCGCTCCTGGCGTTCTTCGCGCTCGGCCGCTCGGATCGCGTACCCGAACACGATGGCGCCTGGCAGCGCGACACAACTCACCGCCAGGCCGATCGTCGCCGCGGTCACAGTCCAGGTCGGAAAGTCGGTGATGGCGCCGACCACGAACGCGAGGATCGCCGCGGCGAGTGCGCCGTACCCGATCCGTTTGCCGAGCACCACCCACGTGCGGATCAGGGTGCGGCGCCGGTCGACGGCATCGGGACTCGTTGTGGGTTCCACAGCACTCATGTTGGCGTGGGCGCGATGCGTGCGTCCCACCGGAGTTCGGCCGCGAGGCCTGCGCCGCTTGCGAGTGGCTCGCGACCTTCGAGCACGTCGAGCACCGCGAGAAAGTCGCGCACGGCGGCGACGTCGTGCACGCGCAGCATCGACGACGGCGCCCGCGCGATCGCGTACGCGATCGCAGCGAGAGTTCCGGCGAGCCGTTCGCGCGGCGCTCGCCCTGTGATCACGCCAACGAAGTCCTTCCGCGACAGCGCGAGCAGCACTGGCCGTCCGAGTGCGGCGACATCGTCGAGCGCGCGCAGCACCTCGACGGTCTGCGACGCGGTCTTGGAAAAGTCGGGTCCGGGATCCACGATCAACTGTTCGGATGCCACCCCAGCCGCTTCGAGTTCGGCGAGCCGCGTCGTGAGCAGATCGAGCACGTCGCCAGCTACGCCGCCGGGAACGTCGTCGTACAGCTCGCGCGCGTCTTCGCGCGTCTTTGGGCGCCAGCGCGTGTGCATCACGACGAGCCCAGCGTTGTGCCGTGCGATGACGGCCGCGAGCGACGGATCGCACAGACCCGAGACATCGTTGATGATGTCGGCGCCCGCGCGCAGCACCGCGTCGGCAACGCCCGCGCGGTAGGTGTCGATGGAAATCACGCAGTCGCTCTCCCGTCGCAGCCCTTCGACGACGGGCAGCACCCTTTCCAACTCTTCATCAACGGTGATTTCGGGAACCCCCGTGATGGCCGATTGTCCCCCAATGTCGATGATGGTCGCACCATCGGCCACCAACGCGATCGAGCGGGCCACGCAGGCGTCGACCGAATCGAGGTCGCCACCGTCGGAGAACGAATCCGGCGTCGCGTTGACGACGCCCATGATCAGCGGCCGGTCGATCGTGATCTCACGATCGCGGCAGCGCAATCTGATCGAAGATGGGCTCGGATCGGATGGCATCGACGCTCGCGTGTTCATCGGTTGAGTCCCACGAACGTCAGCGCTTCGTCGATGCGCCACGGCAGATCGGTAATGGAGAACGAGAGGCGTGCTCGGCGCAGGTTCACGTCGAGGAACCGCTCCGAGGGCCGGGCGAGGAACTTCACGAGCTCGGCGGGTTCGTCGAGTGCGAAGAAACGCAGACCGCACGCCTCGATCTCGCCGAGCACCGCAAACGCGCCGACCACGCAGGGTCGGCGCGCGATGACGGATTCGATCGCGGCGTCGCCGAAACGCTCCCAGGTCGAAGGCAGGAGCACGACATCGCACGCAGCGTAGGCATCGGCCATGGACGCGGCCGGTCCGATCGTCACCGGGACCGGGCACCGTTCGAGCAAGCGATGCACGAGCGGCGCGACGTCGTCATCAATAGGTCCACGAAGCCAGTACCGCAACGGCGTTGCAGGAAACATCGTGTGCAGGGTCTGCAGGTAGCGGATCGCGCCAGCCACGTTGGTGCGCTCACTCGCGCGCGATGGCTGGAAGAACACGATCTCGTCGTCGCCGAACCGCAGCGCGTCGCGCGTCGTTGCGCGATCTCCGGGTGGAGCATCGAGATCGAAATGATTGTGCACCGTCGACACCGGCGCGAACCCACGAGCGCGCAACTCGCGGCGCGATCGCAAGTTGATCGTGGTGTGCAACGCGCCCGGCACCGCGAGCGGAAACTCGTTTGGTTCGTCGCCGTCGCTGTCGTATTCCCCGCCGGGTTGCCAGGGCAAGTCGTGATGGCGCAACACAACGCGTCCGCCGTGCGCGGCGAAGTCGGTGAGCGCGGCGGCAGCGGCACGGGCCCGCTCGCCATAGCGCGGGAGCGAACACAGGTTGTCGACGATGACGAGGTCGCTCCCGGTGAGTGCATCCGAGAGTTCCTGCGCGTCGGCGAAGCGTCCGTCGCCACGACGGACAGCGAAGTCGAGTTCACCGAGTGCGGTCGCCCAGTGCGCCGACTGCGCGCCGATACCTCCATCGTCGTCGAGTGGATGCGAGAGCATCGTTGCGGTTCGCGCCACGTCGCGACGGTATCGGCCCGGGGCTGACAGGCCTGGCTCGGCACGCTCGGTGGGACTCGCGCGCGCCAGCACCACTGTCCGTGAGAAACGTCGGATCCGACTGGGAAAACCGTGGATTGAGGGGTTGCCAAGCGCCTCCACAATGCGCACACTCCTTGGGCACGTGAGGGTGACGATCACAGCAGGTTGTGCGCGTCTCGGGTGGAGCCGGCCAACTCACGAGGAAGGGGGAGCATCGAGGAACGCCACTGCGGACACGACGCCGGCGGCACGGTCGCGACCACTGCGACCAACGACCCTGCCGCGTACGCCGTGCCCACGGTGCTGCCCGCAACGATGCCTTCGGCGTGACTGATTTCCCCCGCCACCTCCGGCTCCTCACCACCGCAACCGCGACGCTCGCGATCGCCGTTTTCGCTTGCGCCGTCGCGCGTGACGGCGGGCTCCCGCCCGTCGTGCCCTGCGTCTTGCTCGCAGCGATGGCGATCGTCGCCGAACACCAGCGGCTCACGTTGCGCACCGGCATCGACATCAGCCCTGGGGTCGTCGTGCTGGCGGCGTCGGTGGTCGTGTTCCGACGTTTCGACGCAACCGCCGGCCCGATCCTCATCGGCGCGTGCGGCGGGCTGCACCTCGCCTGTACCGGATCGGGTCGACGAGGCTGGATCGTGTTTCATGCCGCGAGTTCGTCGCTCGGCGCCGCCGCGGCGACCGCGTGTTACTGGGCCATGCCGGCGCAGTTCGTCGCTCGCCTGCCGCTCGGCGTGCTCGCGATCGTTCCGGTTGCGTGCACCGCAATGATCGTCGAGACGATGGTCGTCGCCGCGTCGTATCGGATCGAAGGAGTGACGCGGCTACGTCACTGGGCCGCCGAGCTGGCGGTGATCGGTGCCGAGGTGCTGGTCTTCGCGGTCGTTGGCGCACTGATCGGCGTACTGATCAACGCACTTGGATGGTCCGTCGTCGCGCTGTTGCTCGTGCCGGTGTTGCTCGTGCGGCGGGTGCTGGCGTCGGCCGTTGCCCTCGGTGATGCCCATGCGTCGACGCTGTCCGCCTTGATGCACGCACTTGAGGCGAAGGATCCGTATACCGCTGCGCACGCGGCCCGGGTGGCGCGTTACGCGACGTACATCGGCGAAGAGTTGGGGATGACGACATACCGACTGGAGCAGCTGCGCCAGGCCGCACTGCTGCACGATGTCGGCAAGCTCGTCGTGCCGAATCAGCTCTTGAACAAGCCGGGCCGCCTCACCCCAGACGAATACGCTGTCGTCCGTCGACATGAGGGCGTGTCGGTGGCGATGTTGTCGTGCATCGACCTGCTCGGGCCGATCTCCCACGCCGTTGCCGATGTACGTCACGACACAGATCGCCAACCCCGTTCCCTTGAAGCCCACGTGATCGCGGTCGCCGATGCCTACGACGCCATGACGTCGACCCGGAGTTATCGGCGTGCGCTCACCCAGGAGGTGGCCTTCGATGAGCTCATCGCGAAGTCGGGGACCCAGTTTCTCACCCCGTGTGTCGACGCGCTGATCACGGCGTTGACCCGTCGCGATGAGCGTCATGGCGACGGGTGTGAGCAGGCAATGGAGCCGACGTCGGCGTGGCGGGTCGCGCCGCCGATCGCCGGAGTCGGCTCAGCCGGACTCGGTGACTTCGAGCCCGAACGCACCGTCGACCTCGACCTCGACGAAGCCGAGGTGACCGACCTGTTCGATCGGCTCGGGGCGGCGCGGTGAACCTGCACACCGCGCTGCGCGGCCGTCGCGTTCGCACTGCCGCGGTTGGGGTGGCCGTGGCGGTTGCCTGCGCCGCGTTCGTCCTTGTCGAGATGCAGCCATCGGGCGCGCTCGCCACCGCCGCGATCCTGGGTGCTGGGATCGTCGCCGGTGAACTCCTCGTGCTGCGATGGGACGCCGACGGCGAATTGCCCTTGTCATACGCCGTCTTTCTCGTGGTGGCACGGGGTCTGGACCTGCGCTGGGCGATGGCCACCGTGGTGGTCGCCGAAGCGATCGCGGTCTTCGGTCGCCGGCCGCGCGCCGGCCGGCTCGACATCGACACGGCAACGCAACGGGTCGCGGTCGGCCTCGCGACGATCTTCGGTTTTCGCGGCGCATTTGCCGTGGTCGCCCACACCGAAAAACTCGACGCGGTCGTCGCGGCGCTGCTCATCGGCGCCGCGAGTGCGGCGTGCGCCGACGGCGCGTTGCGCCGTACACAGCGCCGGCCGATCGAATGGTCCGAGCGAGCGATGCTCGCGTGGGCCACGCTCGTATCGTGCGGTCTGCTCATGGCGATCGCGGACCGCGGTGTGGGCGGCGCCGGCCGCATGGGCGTGGCGGGCGCGGCGCTGCTCGCATTGCCGCTACTCGCGGCATGGTTCAGTTTCGAGCGCGTCGCGGCGATTCGTCGGGCGCACCGCCAGACGATCGAGGCGTTGTCGATGGCGCCCGAACTCGCTGGCCTCGTGGAACCTGGGACCACAGACCGAGTCGCGGACCTCGCGCGTGCAGTCGGCGAACACGTCGGCCTGACGGCGGGCGAACTCGAGACCCTCGACGCCGCGGCGCGCCTCCAGCACCTGGGTGCTGTGACACTCGATGACCCCGCGCACGGCGCGGACGCGCTGGGTACCGGCGACGTTGCCAGGGCCACTGCGGAGATGTTGCGACGCGTCCCTGCCTTTGCGGCCGCGGGCGAGATCGTGCGCCGCGCGGGGGCTCGTCGCAGCGTCGTGCTGCTCGATGCTCGCGGCAGCTTGTCGGCGAACGTGCTGCAAAAGGTCAGCCACTACGACGTTGCGCGCGCCGCCGGACTCGACCCGGCGTCGGCCATTGCGGTGTTACGTGCCGCGGACGCTGACCGGCGGTCGTGCAGCACCATCGACGCGCTCGAGTTCGTGCTGCTCACCGGTTGACGCGCGCTCGCGGGGCACGACCCGCACCGAACTCGTTCCCGCGTCGAGGTCTTCGCGCTCGACGATGGCGTCGATGCTGACATCGACGGGTAGATCGATTGGGACATCGATTGGGACATCCGCGCTGGCATCGACTGGGACATCGACGGGCGCCGTCGACGCGTCGACGAGCGCGTTGGCGTCGTCAGCAGCTCGCCGATTCGGGCGCGCCGTGCGGAAGTTGCCGTGCGCAGCGGGAATCAACGTGTCGGCCGCCAGCGTCTGGTGCCCGAACATGTCATCGGCGTGTGCATGTAGCCGGCGCCGGCGGCGGCTGGCGTGGAACGCGACATCGATCAACCCGACCGCGAGGATGAGATCACCGAAGCTGATCACCTCGTTCGTGGCCGGCGCATAGATGACGTCGGTGAGCCAATACAGGTGTGTGCTCGAATCGGTGGCGTGGTGCTTCACGGTCGGCTTCAGTCCACCGTCGACCACCCAGTCGTACGGCACGCGGACGGGCATTCCGTGGTTGACCGTGATGGCGACTGCGTTACACGCAATGCCGATCAGCACGACCGTCATCCCTGTGCGTAGGAGGTTGCGTCCGCTGAACGCCAGCAGCAGCGCGTACGAGGCGACGAGTGCGCCGAAGCCGAGGTCGTGGCCCCCTGGCGACGGGAGGTGCTCGCTCACGACCGACAACGCGACCCCGGCGCCGAACAGCAGTCCCCAGCGCCAACGCGTGTCCAGCAGCATCGCGGCGTAGCTCCCGCGGGTGACCAAGGGGGTCGCGAGCGCCAGGGCGACGCTGATCCACAGGAAACCCGTCACATGCCCAACGGTACCGGCCGCGGGTGTGCGGACCGCGGCACCTCTACGATGCCGCGCATGCAGTCAGCGACATCCGATGTCCAGTACGAAGTCGAGGGTCCGATCGCGCGCATCACGATCGATCGCCCGCAGCGCCGTAACGCTATGTCGTTCACGGTGATCGAAGGTTTGCTCGAGTCGTTCAGGAGTGCGGCCAACGACGCCAATGTGCGCGTCGTCGTACTTACCGGCGCGGGCGACAAAGCGTTTTGTGCCGGCGCCGATCTGAGTGGCATCGCCGACAACGCGAGCTTCGCCGAGGTACATGTCGCGCGCGGTCGACTCGCCGAGTTGTTCGAACTCATGCGCACGCTCGCCAAACCGTCGATCGCCCGCGTGCGCGGCTACGCGCTCGCCGGTGGGTTCGGCCTGGCGTGCGCATGCGATCTCTTGGTCGCAGCCGACGACGCCGTCTTCGGCACCCCGGAGATCAACATCGGCCTGTGGCCCTACATGATCACCGTGCCGCTGTTGCGATCCCTGCCGCCCAAGCGGCTGCTCGAACTGATGATGACCGGACGGCGTGTCGATGCGACGGAGGCATTGCAGCTCGGTATCGCCACCAGCGTTGTGTCCGTCGCCGATCTCGATGCTGCCGTCGACGAACTCGCCGCAACGCTCGCTTCGAAACCGCCGCTTGCGTTGCAGTGGGGGAGAGAGTCGTTCTATCGAACGCTCGAAGAACACGACAGCACCGCGGCGCTTGCATACTTGCACGCGATGCTGACGATCACGACGAACACCGACGACGCGGCCGAGGGTGTTACCGCGTTCGCCGAAAAGCGTGCGCCGCGCTGGAGCGGACGATGAGCGCGCCACGCTCGCCCGAGTCGTCGGCCGGTGGGGACCGCCACGACTGGGGACCGCTCGTCGGCGACCTCAACGACCGCAAGACGCGTGCGCTCGGCATGGGTGGGCCCGAGCTGCTCGAACGCCAGCGGTCGCTTGGCAAGCTGCCCGTGCGCGAACGACTGGCGTTGTTGGTGGATCCCGGCAGTTTCGTCGAGTACGGCCTGCTCGCCGACCACATGGATGCGGGCATCGGCGATCGCTATCTCGCCGCCGACGGCTGCGTCACGGGGATCGGCCGCATCGATGGGCGATCGGTTGCGATCGCGGCATACGACTTCACGGTGATGGCCGGCTCGATGGGCGCGGTCAGCGAGAACAAGATCGCACGGATGCGGGCTCACGCACTGGGCCAACGCATACCGATGGTGTGGCTCCTCGACTCAGCCGGCGCTCGGATTCAGGCCACGAGCGGCTCCACGTTTGCCGGCGCGGGCGCACTGTTCCGTGAGCAGGTCGCGATGAGCGGTGTCGTGCCGATGGTGGCCGCGATGATGGGCCATTGCGCGGCGGGAACCGCCTACATCCCCGCGCTCGCCGACTTCGTGCCGATGGTGAAGGGCACGTCGTCGATGGCGCTGGCCGGCCGCCACCTCGTCAAGGCAGCGGTCGGTGAAGACGTCACCGAGGAGGAGATGGGTGGATCGGCCGTGCACTGCAAGGTGTCGGGGGTCGCTGATCTCGAGGTGGCGTCCGACGAGGACTGCCTGCGCGTTGTGCGCGACTACTTGTCGTTCTTCCCACAGCACAACGGCGAGTCGCCGCCCGTGCGCGAGTGTGACGATCCCGTCGATCGGCGAGTCGAGGAGCTGTACGAGATCGTGCCGACGGCGCCGCGCCGTGCGTACGACGTGCGCAAGGTCATCACCGCGATCGTCGACGACGGCCACGTGTTTTGGATGAAGCCGGATTGGGCCAAGAACATCGTGACCGGTCTGGCGCGCGTCGGCGGGAAACCCGTCGGCATCGTTGCGAACCAACCGATGGTGCTCGGTGGCGCGCTCGACGTGAACGCGGCCGACAAGGCGGCTCGTTTCGTGTGGCTGTGCGACGCCTTCAACGTGCCGCTTGTGTTCCTGCACGACGTGCCCGGCTTCATCGTGGGCAGCGCGGTCGAAAAGCAAGGAATCATCCGCCACGGCGCCAAGATGCTGTTCGCCATCTCCGAGGCGACCGTGCCGAAGATCAGTGTGGTGATGCGCAAGAGCTACGGCGCGGGCTATTTCGTGATGAACGGGTTGGCCTACGAGGCCGACTATCTCGTGGCCTGGCCCACAGCCGAGATCGCGGTGATGGGTCCCGATGGCGCCGTCAACATCATCCATCGCAAGCAGCTCGCGGCGATCGAGGACGAGGCCGAACGCGTGGCGCGCCGTCTCGAGTTGGCCGAGGAGATCCGGGCCAACATCGACCCCTACATCGCGGCCGGCCATGCCCAGCTCGACGACGTCATCGACCCGGCCGATACCCGCGCCGCGATCTGGAAGGGTCTGTCGATCACGGCCGACAAGCGCGTCGAGCGTCCCTGGCGCAAACACGGCGTCCTGCCCGTCTAACGCCGCGCCGTGGTCCCATAAAAAGCGCGGTTTTCTGCGCTTTGATGGGACCACGGGGCGTTGGGGGCGGCGGCGGGTCGCTACGCTCCCACGCCGTGCATGAGATCAAAGCCGAGATCACCGCGAACGTGTGGCAGGTGCGCGCCGAAGAGGGCCAGCTCGTCGGCGAGGGCGACGAGATCGTCGTCCTCGAGTCGATGAAGATGGAGATCCCCGTGTGTAGCGAAGTGCCGGGCACGCTGGTCGAACTCCACGTGACCGAGGGCGGCACCGTCCACGAAGGCGACCTCATCGCAATTATCGACGAATCGTGAACGAGTGATTCGCACGAGGCGGGACGGGTTCGTCGCGACGATCACGATCGATCGTCCCGAACGCCGCAACGCTTTGAACGGTGAGCTGTGCGACGTGCTCGCCGAAGCGCTACTCGAGCAAAGCGATGCCCGTGCGGTCGTGCTCACCGGCGCCGGGTCAGCTTTTTGCGCAGGGGCCGACCTCGTCACCCGTTTCGGCGCGGGCGACGGCGAAGGCGGCGCCACCGACACCTTCCGCCCGCGCTTCGAAGTCATGCTCGACGCCATCGTTGCCCACGCCGCACCCGTCATCGCCGCGCTCAACGGGCCCGCCATCGGTGCCGGGATGCAGCTGAGCGTGGCGTGCGATCTGCGCATCGCCCGCCCCGACACGAGAATGTCGATTCCTGGCGGACGGCTCGGCATTTTGCTGAGCCCGACGAACATCTGGCGGCTTGCCATGCTGGTCGGCCACGGGCTCGCACGAGACTTCCTGCTGACTGGGCGCGAAGTCACCGGCGAAGAGGCGCAGCGCATCGGGCTCGTGCAGCGTGTCGTCGACGAACCGCTGGCCGCCGCGCAAGAACTCGGTGCGCACATCGCGTCGCTCGCGCCGCTCACGGTCCAGGGTCACAAGCGGGCGCTCAACGCAGTCGGCGAATCACTCGATCTGAGCGAAGCCGCCCGCGGCGAAATCCTCGCCCTCGAAACCGCCATCTTCGCCAGCGAGGACCTCGTCGAAGGTATGGCCGCGTTCGCCGAAAAGCGCACCCCGGTCTTTCGCGGCGAATGAGCGCTCGGCGAGAGACCGAAGACCCAGCCGGCACGGATCGCGCCGCCCCCGATGCGCGCCCTCGCGTTGGGATTGTCGATGTCGCGCCCCGAGACGGACTGCAGTCCGACGCGGTCATGTTCTCGACTGCGCAGAAGGTCGAGCTGATCCGTCGCATCGTCGATGCCGGCGTCGGCCGTGTCGAAGTCGCCAGCTTTGTGAACCCGGCCCGCGTCCCACAGATGGCCGACGCAGAAGCCGTGCTCGCCGAGGTGGGCACCGACCTGCGAGCGCGCTACATCGGTCTGGTCCTGAACGAGCGCGGTTTCGATCGGGCACTCGCGGCGAACACACCCGAAGTGAATGTTGTCGTCGCGTGCACCGACACGTTCTCGCAGCGCAATCAGGGCGTCACAACGGCCGAAGCGATCGTCGCGGCCACCACCGTCGCCCGGCGCGCCCGCGCGGCCGGCATCCCGTGCAGCGTGACGCTGTCGGCCGCGTTTGGGTGCGGCTACGAGGGCGAAGTGCCGCAGCAACGCGTGCTCGACGTGGTGCGCCAGATCGTCGACGCGCAACCCGACGAAATCGCGCTCGCCGACACCGTCGGTGCCGCGGTGCCCGCGCGCGTGCGCGAACTCGTGGGCGCCGCGGGCGGCTTGCTCGGTCCCGCGATCACGCTGCGCGCGCATTTCCACAACACGCGCAATGCCGGGCTCGCCAACGCGTTGGCGGCCGTCGAATGTGGCGTCACCGTCATCGACGCGAGCCTCGGCGGCATCGGCGGGTGCCCGTTCGCGCCGCGCGCCACGGGCAACATCCCGACCGAGGATGTCGTGTTCCTGCTCGAACGCAGCGGCTACGACACGGGTGTGTCGCTCACCAAGCTCATCGAGGCCAGCGACTGGCTTGCGGCCCAGCTCGGCCGACCCACGCCGGGACTTGTCGCCAAGGCTGGGCCCTTCCCGCGCTCGTCCGATTAGAAGCCGGCGGGCAGGACGCGCTCGAGGTACACGTAGAAACCGAACAGCACCGGCAGGAACGGCACGAGCCCGGCGAACCAGGTGAGCGGATGACGCCAATGGCGGTACACCCACCACCAGGCCAGCCCGACGATCAGCGCGAACATCCCCCAGAGCACCGTCGGTGTGCGGCTCGCGGTGTCGCCCGCCAGCCCGTTGCGGAGCGACGCCTGGGTCGCGGCGTTCTTGCTCACACCGTCGGGAGTGTCGGGGTCTTGGAGCTGTTTCGGTGGCGGCTGGGCAACGTAGGGCCTCGGCGGTGGGCTCTTCGCGACGATGAGAGCGGCCTCCACCACGAGGCGCTGTCGGGCCGAGTACTTCGGGTTGCAGGTGGTCAACGTGAGCATCGCCGTGGTCGGATCGTGCGTGGCGACGACGGCGACGTCGGTCGGACTCACTGGGTAGGGCTCGCGCGTCACCCGGTAGGTGTAACGGCCCCACAACATGTCGACGCGGATCTCGCTGCCCACGTGCAGCGTGTCGGCGTCGTAGAACGGGTGGAGATACGTCGTGCGGTGGCCCGCGATCGCGGCGTTGCCGAGTTGGCCGGGAAACACGGTCGCGGGGTAATGCCCGGGGCCCTTTTCGAGGTCGGATCGCGACGTGCCTTCGACCACGGCGTAGTTGCTCCACGGGAGGTGGATGATGCCGACCACGTCACCGTCGTTGACCGTGGGGATGCGTGCGGCGCTGACGATGGGCGAACTCGCCGGCGCGGTCGTGCTCGTCGTTGCCGTGGGCCTGGCGGTTGTCGGCCCGGTCGAGGGTCGGGTCGAGGGTCGGGTCGTGGGCGAGGTGCTCGACGTGGCCGTGGTGGCGGTGGAGCTTTGCACCCGGGCCAGTTCGGACGTGAAGCGGTCCTTCAGACGGTTTTGCTCACGGGCGGTAATCAGACCCGTACCCCACAACTGGTAACCGACGAAGCCGAGAATCAGCAGGCCACTGGTGATCAGGGTGCGGCCGGCACCGCCCAAGGTGCGCCGGAGCCGTTCGCGCATGACCATTTGAGCGTACCGGCCTCAGGAACGGCCGCACGCGCGTTCGGTGCCGCGACGTCGGGCTCCGTAGACTGCTGGCGATTTCGCGCCGGTCCCCGGGAGGCTCCTTGGCCGTCGTCGCGCCCGTGGTACCCGTGGTCACGACCCGAACGGCAGTGTGTGTGCTCGGTCGTTTTCCCGCTCTCGCGGGCGCCGACCTCGATGTCATGCCGGGTGAGATCGTGTTGTTGTCGGGGCCGAACGGTGCTGGGAAGTCGACGTTGCTGCGCGTGCTCGCCGGTCTGTTGCCGTTGCGCAGTGGGTGGGCGACGGTGTTCGGCTGCGATTTGAACCTCGACCGTCGCAGTTTCCGGCGGCGGCTCGCGCTTGTGGGCCACGACACCGGGTGTTACGACGACCTCACCGCGCGCGAGAACCTGCGGTTCGCGCTGCGCGCCGCGGGTGCCGACGCGACGAACCTCGACGGCACGCTCGAACGGCTCGGTCTCGACACCGTGGCGCGCGTGCGTCACGCTGACCTGTCTGCGGGTCAGCGCCGCCGGCTCGCGTTGGCGATTGCCTTCGCACGCAACACCGAGATGCTGCTGCTCGACGAGCCCCACGCGGGCCTCGATGCCGACGGGCGCGCGCTCCTCGACGATCTGTTGCGCGAGGCCGCGGCCGGGGGCCGCACTGTGGTGTTCGCGTCGCACGAGTTGGAGCGCGCCCGGGAACTCGCACACCGCGAAGTACTCGTGGAACGCGGACTGTTGCACGGTGGCGTCCTGGAACCCGCCCCCGAACCCGTCGGCGCAGTGCCATGAGCGCCTGGGGGCGCGAGCGCAGGCGAGCGGGGGAGGAGGTGCCATTCCATGAATAGCTTGCTTTCCGAGGCGCTGCTCGTCGCGGGCAAGGATCTGCGGATCGAGGCGCGGGCCAAGGTCGGCTTGGCCCAGATCCTGCCGTTCGGCGCGCTCGTGCTCCTGCTGTTCGCGTTTGCGCTCGACCCGCACCGGGGCTTGCTCCCGACCGTCGCACCCGGGCTGTTCTGGATCGCGGTGCTGCTCGCCTCGATCCTGGCCGTGGGCCGCAGCTTTGCCATCGAGTCCGAGCACAACGCCCGCGACGGTCTGCGCCTCGCCGGGCTCGACGGTGCCGCCATCTTCCTCGGCAAGGCCGCGGCCATCGCGCTCGAACTTCTCGCGCTCGAGGTGTTGTTGCTCATCGGCACGTTCGTGCTCTATGACGTGTCGGTGCGAGGCATGGTGGCACTCGTGCCGACCGCGCTGGCCGCCACCTGCGGGATCGCCGCCACCGGTACGGTGTACGGAATCCTTGCGGCGGGGCTGCGCATGCGGGAGACGCTCGTGCCGTTGCTCGTATTACCGATCAGCGCGCCCGTGATGCTCGGCGCCACCAGGGCGTTCGAGGCTGCGCTCGACGGCAATACGAGCGAAGCTTGGCCTTGGGTGCAGCTCCTCGTGGTGTTCGCGGCGGTGTACTTGACCGTCGGCGTGTTGGCCTTCGGGCCGTTGCTGGAGGAAGCATGAGCGTGCAAGCACCACCATCGCAGGCGCCTCGGTCAGCGCCCTCGCCGTCACCGGCTCCGGTAGCCGTGCCGCGCCTGGTGTCGCGATCGGTCGCGCGAGTGTTCGTGGTGATCAGCGTCGTCGGTGTGGCAGCCACGTTCGTGATGGGCCTTGTCGTCGCGCCGACCGACGCCGAACAGGGTGACGCCTACCGATTGCTGTTCGTGCACGTGCCGTCGGCCTGGCTCGCGTACCTCGCGTTCGGCGTCACGGCGCTCGCGTCGGCGCTGTATCTCGTGCCGCGTACCCGTTCGCCGCGTTGGGACCATCTCGCGGGAGCTTCGGCCGAGCTCGGCGTGTTGTTCACCGGACTCGTGCTCGCCGAGGGTTCACTGTGGGGCCGGCCGATCTGGGGCGCATGGTGGGCGTGGGACGCGCGGCTCACCACCACCGCCGTCATGCTGTTCCTCTATCTTGGCTACCTCGCGCTCCGCCGCATCGGCGGTTCACCGCACCAGCGGGCGATGCGCAGTGCCATCGCCGCGCTGATCGCGTTCGTCGACGTGCCGATCGTGCACTTCTCGGTGTCGTGGTGGACCACGTTGCACCAGGACGGCTCGGTCTTCAACGACAAGATGCAGGTACACATCCACGACGCGCGCATGAACGCCGCGCTGTTGGTCGGTGTCGTGGCGTTCACGATCGCGTACGCCACGTTGTGCGTGGCGCGAATGCAGCTGCTTGCGATGGAAGACGGCCTCGATGAACGTGAGCTGCAACTCGCGATCGATGAGCGCCTTGCGAATCGCGTCACGGGCCCGTCGGGTGCCACCCCGAGCGGTCCGTCGGCAGCATCTCCGGGCCCGACGCAACCGGCAGTGACCGCCTGATGGACAGCAACTGGCCCTACGTCGCTGTGGGCTACACGCTCGCGGCCGGCTCGCTCGGCGGCTACGTGACTTGGCTGGTACGAAAGTTGCGGCGGGCCGAGCGCTCGCTACCACCGGTGCAGGAACCGCCGCGATGACGCCAGTGAGTGGACCAGTGAGTGGACCCGTGAGTACCCCAGCGCCCGCCGCGGCACCGACCGGACGCGCCACGCTCCAACGCAGGCTGCACGGCAAGCTCCGTTACGTCGTCGCCCTGGCCGTCTGTGTGGGCGCGATCATCTGGATGATCACGTCGTTGTCGGCGAACATCAACTACCTCGAGACAGTGAGCGACGCGGTCAAGCACCGCAGTGCCAACGCGCACCGCGAGCTGCGCATCGGTGGCGTCGTGGTGCGCGGCACCGTGCACCGCCTCGCAGACGGCACCAGCTTCAAGCTCTCCGACGGCAAGGCGACGGTGTTCGTGCACGTGCGCGATATTCCGTCCAAGCTGTTCGCCGACTGTGCGCCGGTCGTCGTGCAGGGCACCTGGAACGGCAACGACTTCGCGGGCGACAACTTGCTCGTGCGCCATGGCGCCAACTACGGCCCAAGTACGAAAGACGCGAAGCATCTCAGTGCCGTCGACAATGCGCTGGCCGGCACGGGTTGTGCGAAGGCCTCCTGAGCGAACCTGATGCGCGCGCAACTCGGCTCCTTCACGATCATGGTCGGCGTCACTGCGTCGCTGCTCGGCATCGTCGTGCTCGGCCGCGGCATCGCCAAGGACGACGAACGGTTGCTGCGCCTCGGGCGTCGTTTCACCGCGGTCATCCTCGCCGCGGGCATCGGCGGTTTCGTCGTGATGGAATGGGCGTTGTTCGCGCACGACTACTCGATCACCTATGTCGCGAACAACGTTGCGCGCGCCACGCCCGGTCTGTTCACGTTCACCGCACTGTGGTCGGCCCTCGAAGGTTCGATCATGCTGTGGGGCCTCATCCTTGCGATCTACATGGCGGGAACGAGTTACGCGTTCCGGGCCCGGGTCGCCGATCCGCTCGTAGCGTGGGCGACGATTGTGCAGTACGTCGTCGCGCTCTTCTTTTTCGGCTTGATGGCCACGGTCGCGAATCCGTTCGCCACCGTGAGCGGGCTGCAGGTACTCGATGGTCGCGGCCCGAACCCGTTGCTGCAAGACCACCCGCTCGTGGCGTTCCACCCGCCGTTCCTCTACGCCGGCTATGTGGGCATGACGATCCCGTTCAGCTTCGCGATCGCCGCGCTCGTGACGGGGCGCTTCGGTGAAGGGTGGCTCGCCGACACGCGTCGCGCCTCGCTCATTGCGTGGGGGTTCTTGACGGTCGGGATCATCCTCGGCGCGTGGTGGAGCTACGAGGTGCTCGGCTGGGGTGGCTACTGGAGTTGGGACCCGGTCGAGAACGCGTCGCTGCTGCCGTGGCTCACCGCCACCGCGTTCTTGCATTCGGTGATGGTGCAGGAACGCAGAGGGATGCTGCGCGTCTGGAATCTCTCACTCATCATCGCCACGTTCTCGCTCACGATCCTCGGCACCTTTCTCACTCGATCGGGCGTGATCACGTCGGTGCACGCGTTCAGCGAGAGCAAGATCGGCCCCGCGCTGCTCGCCTTCTTCGGGCTCGTGATCGTCACCGGCCTCGGACTGATCGCGTGGCGTGGCGACCGCCTGCACGCGCCCGGTCGCATCGACGCGGTGCTGTCGCGCGAATCGGCGTTCTTCGCGAACAACTTGTTGTTCGCCGGCTTCGCGTTCGTCATCCTCACGGGCACGGTGTTCCCGTTGCTCGTCGAGGCGCTGCAGAACAAGCAGATCTCGGTGGGTTCGCCCTACTTCGAACGCATGACCACGCCACTCGGGCTGGCGTTGCTGTTCATGATGTCGGTGGCGCCGATCCTGCCGTGGCGCGCCGTCAGCGGCGAGGTGCTGCGCGACCGGTTGCTGTTGCCGCTGTATGCGGCTGGGCTCGTGATGCTCGGCGCGGTCGTGTTGAGCTCGGCCGACGTCGCGGGTGTGCTCGCGTACGGCCTCGCGGCGTTCTGCGCCGCGGGCATCTTCAGGAACTTCGGCGTTGCCGTGCGCGCTCGGCGATCGGCCTTGCACGAACCAGTGGCGCGCGCGGTGGCCGGCACGGTGCGCGGGAACCCGCGTCGATGGGGCGGGCTCGTCGTGCACCTTGGTGTCGTGATGATCGCGGTGGCGCTCGCGGCATCGCAGGGCAGCGCCACCCGCCGTTCGGTGCAACTGGCCAAGGGCGAGTCGGCCGTCGTCGCCGGGAACCGCATCACCTATCTCGGCTCGTCGGTCACCCAGACCGCGCAGAAAGCGACGCTGCGGTCGCGGTTCGCGATCCATGACGGCAGCGACTCGCTCGGTGTGTACGCCCCTGCGATTTCCACGTATCCGAACGTCACGCAGGGCATCGCGACGCCGTCGGTGCATGTGGGCTTGGCGCGCGACATCTATCTCGCGCTCGTGGCCGCGCCGGACGACACAGGGCGCGTCACTGTCCAGATCCTCGTGAACCCGATGGTGATGTGGTTGTGGGTGGGCGGCGCCATGATGGCGCTCGGCACCGTGCTGTGTCTCGTGCCGCAGCGGCGATCCGCCTCGCTCGGATTGTCGGCCGCGCATCGGGCGGCTGGCGGCCCGCCCTCGCCCGACGCCGGGCCACCCGACGGTGACGCCGATCCCGAACCCGAACCCGATCCCGAACCCGCCAGTTCGGGTGCGCCCGCATGACCCGCATCCGTTGGGTCACCACGATCGTGTTCACGATCGTCATCGCGTTGGGCGTGCTGCTCGCGGTCAATCTCGGTGGCGATCCGACGAAGACGTCGAACGATCTCGTTGGCAAACCGGCGCCGACGTTCTCGCTCACGGCGTTCGACGGCTCGAAGATCGACCTGGCGTCGCTGCAAGGTCGGGTGGTGATGGTGAACTTCTGGAACGAGTGGTGCGCGCCGTGCATCGAGGAGACGCCGAGCCTCGTGGCGCTCGCCAACGCGCACAAGACCGACAGCGGCTTCACGCTCGTCGGCATCGTGCACCTCGGTCGCTCGCAGAGCGACGCGCGCGCGTACGCCGCAGCACCGTCGCACAAGATGCAGTTCCCGCTCGCGTTCGACCCGGGCTCGCACACCTCGCTCGACTACGGCGTGACGGGGCAGCCCGAGACGTTCCTCATCGACAAGGCCGGCGTCGTGTCGCAATGGATCTCCGGCCCGATTGATGCCCAGCGCATGGAGCGCGACATCGAGCGCTTGGAAGCCACATGAGGTCGAAGCGTTTTGCGGCGCTGGGCGGGGCGCTGCTCGTGGTGCTCGCCATCGTGGTCGTGGCGCTGCGCCCTTCGCACGAGACGGCCGAGGCGCGCGCGCAACGGCTGGAACGCCACATCGCGTGCCCGGTGTGCGTGGGTGAATCCGTGGCCGAGAGCAACAGCGACGCGTCACTGATCATTCGCTCCGACATCGAGGCGCGCATCAGGCGCGGGCAATCCGACAGCGAGATCCTCGGCTATTACGCCAAGCACTACCCGAAGCAGCAGTTGAATCCGAGCGATGGCGGCATCGGGCTGGTCGCGTGGGGTCTGCCGGTGGTGGCAGTCGTGCTCGCCGTCGCGGGACTCGGCGTCGCGATGGTGCGTTGGAAGCGCGTGCCGCGCATGGTGGCCACGACCGACGACGAGGTGCTCGTGCAACGGGCCCGTAGGCGGGCCTGAGCCATGGCGAAACTGTCAGCGCACGAACGGGCCGAACTCGAGGCCGAGCGCGACTTCCTCGTGCGGTCGCTCGACGACCTCGAAGCCGAACGCGCCGATGGCGCGATCGATGACGCCACCTACGAGACGTTGCACTCGGATTACACCGCGCGCACAGCCGACGTGTTGCGCACACTCGCCAGCGGAACCGCGCGTCGGGCGCCGAAGCCACCGCCGGTGCCGAAGGGTCGCCGGGCGGTCGTGGTGTTCGCGATCGTGGTGTTCGCGGGCGGGGCGGCGTTCTCGCTCGCGAAGGCGTCGGGCACGCGCGCTCCTGGCGGGCTACCGACTGGTGGCGTGGGAACCGTCGCACCCGACCCCAACTCGTACGAGGGCCACATTGGCGCGGCCCGGCGATTCCGCGCCGAGAGCATCACCGACAAGGCCACCAAGGAGTACCTCGCCGCGGCGAAGGTGCGTCCCAAGTCGGCCGAGCCGGTCACCGAACTGGCCGAGATGCTCCTCACGCGCATCGCAACCGGACTGAGCAACGACTCGCGTCTTGTCACCCAGGCCGGCCAACTGCTCGACCGTGCGATCGCGCTCGACCCGAAGTATGCGCAGGCCTATCTCTACAAGGGCCTGGTGTTCAAGGCGCAAGGCAAGCCGGGCTCGCAGTCGGTGGCGCTGTTCCGCAAGTATCTCGCGCTGGCCCCGAACGGAGCGCAGGCCGAGATGGCCCGTAGCCTGATCACGCAGTTCACGAGCCCCACCACCACGTCGACCACCCCGCCGACCACCACGTCGACAACAACGTCCACTGCAACGTCCACGACGCCCTGAGGAGCCCACGTTGGTAGACCAGCCTGAATACGCGATTGACGGTTCCAAGATCTACCGCACCACCATCACCCTTGCTGCTGGCCCCATCGTGATGGACCTCGACCCGCAGCTCGCCGCGAACACGGTCAACAATTTCGTCGGGCTCGCGCGCCAGGGCTATTACGACGGCCTCACGTTTCACCGTGTCGTTCCCGATTTCGTCGTGCAAGGCGGTTGCCCGCAGGGCTCGGGTGCCGGCGGGCCGGGCTACAAGTTCCGTGACGAGCCGGTGCAGGGCGAGTACACGCTCGGTGCCGTCGCCATGGCGAACGCGGGCAAGCACACGAACGGCTCGCAGTTCTTCATCTGCATCGACGACTGCACCCGCAAGCTGACCAAGGACTACAACCTGTTCGGTTACGTGGTCGAGGGCATGGACGTGGCGCTCGGCGTCAAGGTCGGCGACGTCATGCAGACCGTCGTCGTCGAAGAAATCGACCGCCCCTAAACAACGCACCGCATCTAGGCTTCGGCGACCTCGAGCATGGCGGCGTGTTCCACGCCGATGGCGCGCTTTTTGATCGCATCCCCACGGGCGATGTGGACGAGTTCGGCGATGAGCGGTACTGCGCAGACCGCCAGGACGATCTCGAGCAGTCCGTTGCTCGCGTTCAGCATCTTGAGCGCCGAGAACACCAGTGCGAAGATGATGACGGGGCGGATGTAGGCGTCGTTCGCCTTCGCCGACATCCGAGCGCCGAGGTACACCGCGGGCACCGCACCGATGAGCAACGATGACGTCGTCGAGAATTGCAGGTGACCCCACAGTGCGATGCCGAGCGTCGCGCTGCCGATGAGCGGGATCGCCTGCACGAGGTCGGTGCCTACCAGTTCACGAGTTGAAATGCGCGGGTAGAGCACCATCAGCAGCACGACCATGAGCGAACCCGAACCCACCGACGTGAGCCCGACGATGAAGCCGCCGACGACGCCGATGCACACCGTTGGAAGGATTTTGACCGGCAGCGTTCCGGGCGCGGCGTGTTCCCGCGGCATGCGCGTGCTGACGACGGCCTTGGCGATCATCGCCAAGGCGGCGATGACGAGCACCCATCCGAGAATCTTCTTGACCGTGGTGTCGACGTCGCCACCGATATGGGTGATCGTGTACACACCGACGATTGCCGCCGGCATCGATCCGAGGCTGAGCCAACCGACCAGCCGGCGGTTGACGGTGCCCGAGCGCAGGTGGACCGCGCCGCCGATCGGCTTCAGCACGAGCGACGCGACGATGTCGGTCGACACGGCCGCCAGAGGATTCACGTTGAGCATGATCAGCAGCGGCGTGAGCAAGGCGCCGCCACCGACCCCGGTGAGGCCGATGACGAAGCCGGCGATGAGCCCGGCCAGGGCGATGGCGAAGTCGATATGCACGAACGCAGTCCTCGGCGAAAACGATAGTCAACTGAAGTGGTCGACAAAGTAGACAACATGGGTACGAGGAAAGTCAAGTGCTTTGGTCGACAAGCGCGAGGATGTGACCAAGGAGGTTCGGCATGCGGATCACGGCCAAGGCTGACTATGCGGTGCGAGCGGCGGCGGTGCTCGCCGCAGCTGAGCCCGGCGTGCCGGTGAAAGGGGAGGCGATCGCCACCGCCCAGCGGATCCCACTGAACTTCTTGGAGAACATTCTGCGCGAGCTTCGCCGGGCCGGGATCATCCGCACCCAGCGCGGGGCCGACGGCGGCTACCTCCTGGCGGTGGCGGCGAACACCGTGAGCGTCGCTGACGTGATCCGAGCCGTGGAGGGTCCGTTGGCCGCGATTCAAGGGGTGCGGCCCGATCAGCTCCATTACGACGGCGCGGCCGCGGCCTTGGCCGACGTCTGGGTCGCGATGCGGGCGAGCCTGCGTTCGGTGCTCGAGAACGTCACGCTGGCCGACATCGCACGCGGAGAACTTCCGAAATCGGTCAAGCGCTTGGTCAACGATGCGGAGGCGTGGCAGCCATGAGTTTCTTCGACCGGAATCGGAAACAGTTAGCTGCGATGGGTATCGATCCGTCGCGATTGCCGCCGGGGCAGTATCACACCGAACGATTTCCTGTCCTCCACGTCGGCGACGTACCGACGATCACTCGCGACCAGTTCACGCTGGCGGTCTTCGGTGAGGTCGAGCGGCCAACCACGTTTTCGTTCGCCGATCTCGAAGCGCTCGGTCCCGTCGAGCTCACCTTCGATATCCATTGCGTCACGAAATGGTCGCGCTTCGACACAACGTGGAAAGGCGTGCGGTTTGTCGACCTCATGCACACAGTGGGCGTGAAGCCCTCGGCCCGCCATGTGATCGAGCACGCGGTCTACGGCTACACCACCAACGTGCCGCTGGCCGACTGCATGCGCGACAACGTGCTCGTCGCGTGGGAACACGGCGGCGTGCCGCTCGAAGCCGAGCACGGTGGACCGGTGCGGCTCGTCGTGCCGCACCTCTACTTCTGGAAGTCGGCGAAGTGGCTCGAAGGTATCGAGCTGCGAGTCGACGATCAGCCGGGTTTCTGGGAGCAGAACGGCTACCACAATTACGGCGACCCGTTTCTTGAGCAGCGGTTCTCGTAGTCAAACGGCGCGAGCGGCGACCATTGGTACTTGGCTTGCAATAGTTACGCCTCAAGTACCAATGGACGCGCTGCCGCGGCGGTCCGCCCGTAGGATCAGCGTTGTGGGCATTGCCGCCATCATCGTCATCGCCGTCGCCATCATCGGCGCGATCGGGTACTTCGCGTGGAAGAAGCGCCAGGCCGAGATCGCGGCGCTGGCCGCACTGGCGGCCAGCCTCGGGTTGCAGTACTCACAGAGCGACCCGGGCAACGTGCTCGCGATGCCGTTCAAGTTCCTGCGGCAAGGCGATGAGCAGAAGGTGCGCGACTTCCTCGTGGGCACGCACGACGGCCGCGATCTGCAGCTGTTCGACTTCGACGCCATCACCGAAACGCGCAGTACCAACGCGCAGGGCATGACGACCACTTCGCACTCGCATCATCACTACACGTGCGGGACGATCACGATGGCGGCGGCGTGTCCGGAGCTCAGGATCGGCCAGGAGAACTTCTTGTCGCGCCTCGGCAGCCATATCGGTGTGCACGATGTCGAGTTCGAATCGGCCGAGTTCAACAAGGAATTCCGTGTGCACTGCGACGACCAGCGGTTCGCGTTCTCTCTCATCGACGCGCGGATGATGGAGTGGCTACTCACCGCCGCGGGTTCGGTTCCCGCGATCGAAGTCGTTGGGCCGTTCGTGTTCCTTGCCGTGAATCGCATGAATCCGTCGGAGTGGTCGAGCCTGCTCGAGTGGTTCGACCAGTTCCTTGCCCATGTGCCCGAAGTCGTCTACTCCACCTACCCGCCGAGGTGACGCCATGGGCATAGCGATCATCCTCATCGTCATCTTCGTCGTGGTCGCGCTCGTGCCGTTGTTCGTGTTCAACGGTCTTGTGCGGGCGCGCAACCTCGTCACGAACTCATGGGCGCTGGTCGACACCGAGCTGCAACGCCGCCACGATCTCGTGCCCAATCTCGTCGCGACCGTCAAGGGCTACGCGGCGCACGAACAAGGAGTGTTCGACGCGCTCACCAAGGCTCGAGCCGATGCGGTGGCAGCCGGACCCGACGCGGCGCAACGCACCGAGAGTGAGACCGCACTCGTCGGTGGGCTCGGCCGACTCTTCGCAGTCGCTGAGGCCTACCCGGATCTCAAAGCGAACGAGGAGTTCCTCGCGCTCCAGCGTCAACTCGTCGACACCGAGGACCGCATCGCGGTGGCCCGGCGCGTGTACAACGCGAACGTGCGCGACTACAACACGCGGATCCAGTCGTTCCCTGGCCTGGTGTTCGCTGGAAGCGGCCGCTTCGCCGTGGCGGCGCCGTTCGACGTGGGCGAGAGCATCCGCAACGAGGCGCCTCCAGCCGTGTGAGCCGGCCTCCCGGCCCCGAGTTGTCAAGGTGGCGCAATACAAGTACGATACAAGTGTGATGCGGTATCTCGAAGTGGCCGACAACCTGCGCGAGCGACTCGCGCGGGGCGAGGTCGCCGCCGGCGGGGCCCTGCCCTCGGAAGCCGAGATCGGCGCCGAGTGCGGCGCCAGCCGGGTCACGATACGCCGCGCCCTGGAACAGCTGCGCGGCGAAGGGCTCGTGACGAGCCGGCGGGGGAGTGGCTGGTTCGTCGCC
This sequence comes from Acidimicrobiia bacterium, assembly GCA_038202885.1. Lineage (GTDB taxonomy): Bacteria > Actinomycetota > Acidimicrobiia > IMCC26256 > PALSA-610 > JBBREP01. The sequence goes on from JBBREP010000007.1 coordinate 56,754, forward strand.
CACGACCCGGTGCGTCAAGCGCTCGGGAGGGTCACCACCGTCGAGGCCGCGCTCGAGGCCGCCGGCGCGCGCCCCGAGCGGTACGTACTCGAGTTTGCGTTCGAAGCGGCGTCGGCCGTGGTCGCCGAGGCCCTCGGACTCGCGCGCGACGCCGAGGTGTTGCGAGTGCTTCGTCTCAACCTCGCCGACGGCGAACCGTTCGCGCTCGTGACGGTGTGGGTCCCCGGCGAACTTGGCCACTACTTGTCGCGCGCCGAAGTCGAGGTCGCCACGTTTTACGACCTGCTGCCGTTGCGGGGTGTCGCGCTCGGCCGCGCCGTGCAACAAATCGGCGCGGACATCGCGTCGGCCGACGACGCCCGCCACCTCCATGTGGCCAAGGGGTCGGCCGTGCTCACCGCTCGGCGCATCACGAACGATTGCTCGGGCAACCCCGTGATCTTCTCGTTGCACCGCTATCCCGCGCACCGCACCTCGATCGAGATCGAGCTGCCGTCGCTAGCCTTCGAAACCGCCACCCACACTGGAGCCCGTCATGGCTGATCAACAAGCACACGTAGGACCAAGCACGCCCGCCTCGCTCGTGCAACACGCGTACGAACGACTGGCGAGCAGCGCAACCGTTGCGCGCGAACGACTCGGACGACCGATCACGTTCGCCGAGAAGGTGTTGTTCGGCCACGCCGACAACGTGGCCACGATCGGCCTCGGGCGCGGTGTCGACTACAGCGACTATCGCCCCGACCGCGTTGCGATGCAAGATGCCACGGCGCAAATGGCGCTCCTCCAGTTCATGCTCGCGAAGATGCCGAGCACGGCCGTGCCCACCACGGTGCACTGCGACCACCTCATCCAGGCTCGCGTGGGCGCCGCCGCCGATATGAAGGTGGCGCTCGACATCAACAGCGAGGTCTACGACTTCTTGCGCACGGTTTCGGCGAAATACGGCATCGGTTTTTGGAAGCCGGGCAGCGGCATCATCCACCAGGTCGTGCTCGAGAACTACGCCTTCCCGGGCGGGATGATGATCGGCACCGACTCGCACACTCCCAACGCCGGCGGGCTCGGCATGGTGGCGATCGGTGTGGGCGGCGCCGACGCGGTCGACGTGATGGCGGGGTGGCCCTTCAACACACGCGTGCCCAAGCTGATTGGTGTGCACCTCACCGGCTCGCTGTCGGGATGGGCCGCACCCAAGGACATCATCTTGAAGGTCGCCGGCATCCTCACGGTGAAGGGTGGCACCGGTGCCATCGTCGAGTACTTCGGTCCCGGCGCCGAATCGATCAGCGCCACCGGCAAGGCAACGGTGTGCAACATGGGCGCCGAGATTGGTGCGACGTGCTCGGTGTTCGCCTACGACGCGCACACCGCGCAATACCTGAAGGCGACGCGCCGCGAGGACCTCGCTGATCTGGCTGACCGTTACGCCGAACTCTTGCGCAACGACGCCGAGGTGACCGCCGACCCCGAGCGTTACTACGACCGGGTGATCGAGATCGATCTTTCTGAACTCGGACCGCACCTCGTTGGTCCGCACACGCCCGACCTCGACCGTCCGATTGGCGACATGGCGGCGGCGGTGCGGGCTGAGGGCTACCCCGTCGAGATCAGTTCCGCCCTCGTCGGTTCGTGCACGAACTCCTCCTATGAGGACATCGGTCGTGCGGCGAACATCGCGCGCCAAGCTTCGGCGAAGGGCATGCGTGTGAAGACACCGTTGCTCATCACGCCCGGTTCGGAGCAGGTGCGCGCCACGATCGAGCGCGACGGTCTGCTTGCCGACCTCGAGGCGATCGGCGCGACTGTGCTCGCCAACGCGTGTGGCCCGTGCATCGGTCAATGGCAGCGCGACGACGTGCCGAAGGGCACGCGCAACACGATCGTGTCGAGTTTCAACCGCAACTTCCCGGCCCGTAACGACGGCAACAAGGAGACGTTGTCGTTCATCGGGTCACCCGACACGGTCGTCGCCTTGGCGCTGAGCGGCCGACTCGACTTCGATTTCACGAGCCAGCCACTGGTGGCACCCGACGGTTCCGAAGTGCGCCTCGAAGCGCCTTTTGCCGACGATCTGCCGTCGCGGGGCTTCGATCAGGGTGCCTCGGGCTTTGTTCCGCCTGCGGCCGATCCCGACGCGGTCACGGTCGTGGTGGCGCCCGGTAGCGACCGTCTCGAACTCCTCACGCCGTTCGCGGCCTGGGACGGCCGTGACTTCGCCGGTCTGCGCGTCTTGCTCAAGGCCAAGGGAAAGTGCACGACCGACCACATCTCGCCTGCCGGCCCATGGCTCACCTACCGGGGTCACCTCACCAACATCTCGGGCAACATGTTCCTCGGTGCGAACAACGCCTTCGCTGACAAGGAGCCCGGGCTCGGTGTCGACGTGCGTGACGGTTCGGTCAAGGCATTGCCCGAACTCGCGCGTGAGTACAAGGCCGCGGGCATCGCGTGGCTCGCGGTCGGCGACGAGAACTGGGGTGAAGGCTCGTCGCGCGAGCACGCCGCCATGGAACCGCGGTACATGGGCTGCAAGGCGATCCTCGTGCGATCCTTCGCCCGCATTCACGAAGCCAACCTGAAAAAGCAAGGTGTGCTGCCGCTGACGTTTGGCGACCCGGCCGACTACGACAAGGTGCAGGTCGACGACACGGTCGATGTCACCGGACTCGCGGCCCTCGCTCCGGGTTCGCAGATCACGGTGGTGCTGCACCACGCTGATGGCAGTCACGACGACGTGGTGTGCAACCACACGATGAGCGACGAGCACATCGGCTGGTTCCGAGCCGGTTCGGCGCTCAACTTGCTGGCCACCAGGACCTGATAACCCGACCGTTTGCCGCTCCGGCGGCACGGGCGACGGTCAGATCGGCACACGGTCGGCTCCGATGTTCCCAACGGGTGCGAGACTTACGCGCGCAGGTCGCGCAGCCTTGTGACGACGTCGGCGAACGCCTTGGCGAAGTGATCCACGTCCGCGTCGGTCGACGACCACCCCACCGAAACACGCAACGAGTGTTGGGCATCCACACCCATCGCGACCAGCACGGGCGACGGCTCCCATGCTTCGGATGAACACGCCGAACCTGAATGCACCGCCACGCCGCGCTGGTCGAGTCCGAGCAGAATCGGTTCGGCCTCGACGCCCCGAACACCCAGGCAGACGACATGCGGGACCGAGCCTTCGGGTGAGGTGTCACCGAACTGCTCGACCCCGTCGACCGCGTTCGTAGCCGCGCGGAGCCGCTCCGTGAGGCGTCGCTCGTGCGCAGCTTCGGTGTCGAGCACGATCGCCGAGCACGCCGCGCCGAAACCGACGCACGCAGCAACGTTCTCGAAGCCGCCGCGCCGGGCGCGTTCCTGGGCGCCACCCACGACAAAGGGTGCAATGCGCAGCCCGCGGCGCACGAGCAGCGCAGCCGCGCCGGGTGGGCCGCCGAGCTTGTGCGCGGTCACCGAGCACAGATCGGCGCTGAGCGCAGAGAATGACAGGGCCACATGGCCGGCGGCGGCGCACGCGTCGACGTGCACGCGGGCGCCGTGGGCGCGCAGGACCGCGGCGATTTCGGCCACAGGCTGGATCGTGCCCACCTCGTGGTTCGCGAGCTGCACGCTCACCAGCGCGGTGTCGTCGCGCACGGCTGCGACCACATCGGCGGCGCTGACTCGTCCGTGATGATCGACACCAACGACCGTGCAGTCGGCCTCGGCCCGGTCGAGCGCGTCGCGCACCGCCGAGTGCTCGACTTCCGTGGTCACGACGTGTGCGCCGGGTGCGACCCACCAGTGTGCGGCGTTGATCGCCTCGGTGCCCGACGAACAGAACACGACCTCACGTGGTCGGGCGCCAAGGAACGCCGCTACTTGTTCGCGTGCCGTCTCCAACGCAACGCGCGTCACGCGCCCTTCCGCGTGTAAGCGACCAGGGTCGCCGGGTGCGTCGCGCAACAGTTCGAGCATCGCCTCGAACGCGGCGGGGCGGATCGGTGTGGATGACGCGTGGTCGAGGTACGCGCGGGCCATGGTCGTGCTTCGTCAGCGGCGCTTGGGTCAGACGCGCGTCACGCAGTGGTGGTCGCCGTCGGGCCGCGATGCCGTGATCGTCGGCTGCGTCGCGCCGTAGAGGCCTTCGAGCATGCCGCGGATCATGCCGGTGTCGACCGCGCACAGTACGTGTGGATACTGCTGCGCAGCCTCGCCGAACGGGCATTGTTCCTGCACGAGCTGCAACACGTTGCCCCGCGATTCGGAATGGGCTGCGAAGCCGTGCGCGGTCAGTGCGTCGGCGACCGAGGACACCGCGGCCTTCACCGAGCGGTGGCCTTCGGCTGGGTCCATGCGCAACGCGAGCGCGCGCCCGTATTCGTAGCCGACCTCTTCGGCGAGCGCACTCGCCTCGTCGCGCGGGAGGCGTCCGAGGGCACGGGCGAGCAACATGCCGAGCAGATCGTCGCGCCGGGGCGGGAACGACAACTGCGACGCCGTGTCGGCCGCGAGGTAGATCTTCGACGGCCGTCCCGCGGATTCGTGGCGGGCCATCTCGACGCGTACGTAGCCCCCGCCCGCGAGCTTTTCGAGGTGATGGCGCGCCACATTGGGGTGCAAAGAAAAGTGCTCCGCAACCTCGGCCGCACGGACTCCGTCGGGCGAGCTGCGCACGAGCAGATAGATGTCTCGGCGGGTCGGGTCGCCAAACGCCGCGGTCACGGCCATGACGGCTGCCGTGAATTCGTCCGGAGTGAGGTCCGCCGCAGGCACCCCGGTATTGTACCTATGTCGATAGTGGAAATCCCCGGGAGCGATATGGCCGCCAGTGACGGACCGGCGACCCCGCCGATCCAACGTGAGAACCCCTTTGAGTCGAACCGCACCCGGATCCTCGCGATCTCGAGCGGCAAGGGGGGCGTGGGCAAGAGTTCGGTCACGGCGAACCTGTCGATCGCGTTGGCCCAGCTGGGCCACAAGGTTGCGGCGATCGACGCCGATGTGTGGGGCTTCTCGATGCCGAGGATGCTCGGGATCACGCATGGCCCAGAGGTCGTCGACGAGGTCATCCAACCGCCATCGGCCCACGGCGTACACCTCATCTCGATGGGCTTTTTCGCCCGGGAGGACCAGCCCGTCGTGTGGCGCGGGCCCATGCTGCACAAGGCCCTCAGCCAGTTCCTCACCGATGTGGAGTGGGGCGACCCCGACTTCCTCGTGGTCGACATGCCGCCGGGCACGGGTGATGTGGCCATCTCGATGGCGCAGTTCCTGCCCCGCGCCGAGGTGATTGTGGTGACCACACCGCAGATCGCGGCCCAGAAGGTGGCCCAACGTGCTGCCTACATGGCCGAGAAGGTGAACCTCTCGGTGATCGGCGTGATCGAGAACATGTCGTGGTTCACGTGCGAGCACGGCGGGCGCTACGAGATCTTCGGTGGCGGCGGTGGTCAAGAGCTGGCCGATGCACTGAAGGTGCCACTGCTCGGCCAGGTGCCACTCGTGTCAGAGCTGCGCGAGGGGAGCGACGAAGGTCGCCCGATCGTGGCGCATAACCCCGACTCCGAGGCGAGCCTGGCGATCAAGGCCATTGCGTTGAAGGTTGCCGAAGAACTCGCGCCCAAGCGCATCTACCGTCCCGAGCTCAAGATCATCTAACCAAGACGTGATCGGCCCACCGGTAGCGTCGTCGCCATGGGTCCAGAGCCGGGTTGGCTTGAGCAGCGCCTGCTGTTCTTCACCGGCAAGGGCGGCACCGGCAAGAGCACCATCGCGGCTGCGACCGCGCTGCTCGCGGCGCAGCACGGGCGACGCGTGCTGCTCGTCGACGTCGATGCAAAGGGTTCGTGCGCGCGGCTGCTCGAACACGACGATGTCGGCTACGCCCCAGTCGTTGTGCAACCCGGCGTCTCCGCGATGGCGATGGACACCGAACGGTCGTTGCGCGAATACCTCAAGCTGCACCTGCGCGTTCCTGTTGTGGGCCGCATTGGTCCGCTCGCGCGCGCCTTCGAATTCGTGGCGACTGCCGCGCCGGGCGTCAAGGAAATCCTCACGATCGGCAAGATCGTGTGGGAGGTCCGTGAGGCGATCGAAGGTCGGGCCGACCACGACATCGTGATCGTCGACGCAGCCGCGAGTGGCCATGTCGTGGCGCAGCTGGCCGCGCCGCAGACGATCCGCGACCTGGCCGACGTCGGGCCGTTGCGAGCCCAGACCGACTGGATGCTCGAGTTGCTGTCGGACGGCGCGATCACATCGGTCAACATTGTGACCACGCCCGAAGAGATGCCGGTCGCCGAGACGATCGAGCTCGTCGATCGGATTCGCACCGAAACGCAGGTACATCTCGGCGCCATTGTGGTGAATCGCGTGCTTCCTGAGCTGTTCACGCGGCGTGACGAGGTGACGTTCGATGCGTTGCGCGACGAACCGATCGTCGCTCAGCTTGCCGGCGCGGTCGGGCCGGGTGTCGGCGCGGTGCTTGCGGGCGCTCGGCTCGCGGTCACGCTGCGCCGCACGCGCGCCGAACACCTCGACCGGTTGCGCGCCGCGGTGACGTCGCCACTGTTGTTCGTGCCGTATCAATTCGGTGGCCAACAGGGTGTGCGCACGACGCGCCGCATCGCCGAATCGCTCGGCGAGGAGCTCGGGCTATGAGCCCCCAGGGGCGCGAACGGCGTATCTCCGACGGGTCCAGGATGAGTGCGTCGCTCGCCTCGTTGCTCACCGGCAAGGAGATCGTCGTGTGCTGCGGTTCGGGCGGCGTCGGCAAGACGAGCGTGGCTGCGGCATTGGCGCTCGCGGCGGCCGAACATCGCGACGGCAAAGTGCTCGTACTCACCGTCGACCCGGCGCGCCGGCTCGCGACCGCGCTCGGTATTGACGGCATCGGCAACCTGGAACGACGCGTCGACCCCGCTCTGCTCGCGGCAGCCGGCATTGATGCGCGCGCCGAGGTGTGGGCCGCGATGCTCGACACAAAGCAGAGTTGGGACGCGCTTGTGTTGCGGCACACTCCCGACGCCGAGACGGCGTATCGCATCCTGCACAACCGCCTCTACGCAAACCTCACGGCTCGCTTTGTGCAGAGCCACGACTACATCGCCGTCGAACGTCTCTACGAGCTTCACAGTTCCGGGACCTACGACCTGATCATCGTCGACACGCCCCCCACACGTAACGCGGTGGACTTCCTCGACGCGCCGCAACGCATGGCCGAGTTCTTCGGCGGCCGTCTCCTACGTTGGCTGACGCTGCCGTATCGCGTCGGTGGCACACGAGGGGCGCGGATGTTGAACGTGGCGAGTCGACCCTTCTACCAAATCGCTGACCGCCTGATCGGGAGCAAGTTCCTGGAAGAAATCGCCAACTTCTTCTTGAACTTCCAGTCGATGTACGAGGGATTCGTGACTCGCTCGGGTGCCGTAGAACGGTTGTTGCGCGATCGTCGCACGACGTTTGCTGTTGTCACCACGCTCGAAGCCGCGCCGCTGCGCGAGGCCGAGGATTTCTGCCGTGAGTTGTTGGCGCGCGACCTGCATCTGGGCGCGCTCGTTTGCAACCGGGTGTTGCCCGATTATTTCGTCGTCCCCGAGGTGGTCTCCGCCGCCCGCGACCTCGGTGCGCGCGCCGATGATCTCGGTGGCGAAGTCTCGGCCGCATTCGGTGCCGACCGGGAGGCGCTGGCCGACGCCGGCGCCGTCGCGCGGGTACTCCACACGGTGGCCCGGTCGTTTCGTGATTTCTCGCTCGTGGGAGCCCAAGAGCATCAGTTGCGGGCCGATCTGTCTCGCGTGCCCGACGTGACCGTCACTGTGCCGATGCGCTCCTCTGATGTTGCCGACGTGGTGGGGCTGGCCTGGATCGCTCGACGTCTTTTGGGTGCCGAGGACCGCGCGGTCGATGATGACGGCGTGGCCAGCGATGGGATCGGCGCATGACGACGTTCGATGATCTCGTTCGTACGCGCACGACGCTGCGAGGACGGTCGCTCAGCCACGTTCGTCGGCTGGCCTCGACGTGGCGAGCGTTGGCCGACCTGTCGTTTTCCGATTTGTTGTTGTTGGGATCGCTTGAGGGCGATGAAGGCCACCGCTTCGTCGTGCTCGCACAAGTGCGCCCGACCACGGGTCAGACGCTGTATCCGGCCGACATGGTCGGGACAATCGTCGATGAGGTCGAGCGACCGATGCTCACGCGCGTGTGGCGATTGGGAGAGATCGTCGAGTCGGACACGAGCGCCCTCGGCTCGAAGGAACGCGTGCGGGTGCAGGTGATCCCGGTGCGGGTCGGCGACGAACTCGTGGCGCTGCTGACACGCGAGTACGTGCCCAACCTCGGTCGTCGGCCCGGCGAGTTGGAGCGCACGTACCTCGAGGTGTTTCAACGCTTCGCCCGGATGGTCGCCGACGGGGTGTTCCCGTTCGCCCGCGAGGAGGAGGAGTTCGAGACCGCGCCCCGCGTCGGCGACGGCGTGCTCGTGGTCGACGCCGATACGCGCGTGCGGTTCGCGAGCCCGAACGCCGTCAGTTCAATGCACCGGATGGGCATTCACGCGTACGCGCAAGGGATGCGCCTTCGCGAGATCGGATTCGACGACGGACCCGTCGTCGAAGCGTTCCGTGAGGTGCATCCAGTGCTCGAAGAGGTCGAACGCAACGACGTCGTGATCGTGGTGCGAGCGATTCCGCTCGTGGATGCGGCCGAACTCACCGGTGGGATCGTCTTGGTGCGCGATGTCACCGACGTGCGTCGCCGTGACCGCATGCTCATGTCGAAGGACGCCACGATCCGTGAGATACATCACCGCGTGAAGAACAACCTCCAAACGATTGCGTCGCTGTTGCGCCTCCAGCGCCGTCGGCTCACGAGCGTGGAGGCCCGAGCCGCGCTCGCGGAGTCGGAGCGCCGCATCCGTTCGATCGCGATCGTGCACGAGACGTTGTCACGCGACGCAGGCGACGTGGTCGACTTCACCGACATCGTCAAGCCGCTCGTGCGCGAGGTCGAGGACAGCGTGTCGTCGCAAGACCTGTCGATTCACTTCACGGTCGAGGGCGACGCAGGGGAGCTACCGGGAGAGGTCGCCACGCCCGTCGCGGTTGTGCTCAATGAGCTCATGCAGAATGCCGTCGACCACGCGTTCGTCGATCGAACGCTCGGAACCGTGCGCATCGAATTGACGCGCCGCCCGGACCACCTCGAGATCGATGTGGTCGACGACGGCGTAGGTCTGCCCGACCAGTTCACCCTCGACGGGTCGACGGGCCTGGGCCTCTCGATCGTGAAGGCGCTCGTCACCGGGGAACTGGGCGGCTCCATCGAGATGCGAGCGACCGATTCGGGAACGCGTGTGCACGTGCGCGTACCGGTCAGTGTGCCCCGTGTGGAGGTGTGACCTGTGGAGGTGTGACCTGTCGAGGTGTGACGTGTGACCGGGTTCAGACGGCGGCGGTTGCGGCGGCTTGACGCTCGCGGCGCATCTGGCGACGCTCGTCTTCGGTGAGGCCGCCCCAGATTCCGGAGTCCTGGTTCGTCATCAGCGCGAACTCGAGGCACTGCGGCCCGGCGTGGCACTGGGCGCAGATCGCCTTGGCCGCCGCGATCTGGTCGAGGGCCATGCCCGTGGTGCCGATCGGGAAGAACAGCTCCGGGCTGGTGTCGCGACACAACGCGTGCTCTCGCCAGTCCTCGGCATCCCAATCGTGCGTGCGGATCCATGTGAGCGCCACGGGGTGTCGTCCTCCTCGTCTCGGACGTCGTATTGTCGTCGTATCGTCGAAATATCGTCGAAATATCGTCGTCGTGTCTTCGCGTCGTGCCGTGTCGTGTGGTCGCGCGGGCTTGCATCCTGCGCGCCTGACGTGCCCGTCAACGTACCGGCGTTGCATGCCATGTGCAAGGGCTGTGACCTGGTCTTTTGACGGTGGAACTGGAACGTGTTCCCGTTTGTTACCAGTATGTCCGAATGCCATTGATGTGACTCAAGGGGCGTACGGGGGAGGGTTTGGCCGAAGTGTCTGGTGTGCATCGTGACGCGGGAGAGCCGCCGAAGTCACGACCGGGACGGCCGCTCGTGCTCGGCCATCGCGGCGCGTCGCACCGCGCCCCGGAGAACACAGTCGAGGCCTTTGCCCTCGCTGCGGCCATGGGTGCCGACGGGGTGGAACTCGACGTGCATCGCTGCGCCGACGGCGCGCTGGTGGTGCATCACGATGCTGACATCGCCGGCTTCGGGCTGATCAAAGACGCCGATCTGGGCGCGCTGCGAACGGCCCGACCCGACGTGCCGACGCTCGCCGAAGCGCTCGACGCGTGCGCCGGGATGCGTTTGGTCAACATCGAGATGAAGTGCTGTTCCTGGGATCCCGATCCCGATCCTGCGCGCGTCGTCGCACGTGGCGTCGCCGCGCAGGTCGCAGCGCGCGACACCTATGCCACCACGGTCGTGTCGTCGTTCGACCTGTCGATGATCGACGATCTGCGCGCCATCGACGACGCACTCACCACGGGGTGGCTGATCCAGGGCAAGGACCCGGCGCAGTTGCTCGCCAAGGCCCGTGATCGTGGCCACCGTTGGTTGCATCCCGATTGGGGCAACCTGCTGGTGCATCTCGACGCGACGATGGCGGCGGCGCGCGACGCCGACGTGTCGATCGCCACCTGGACGGTCGATGACCCCGACGCGATGCGCGCGTTCGCGGCCGCGGGCGTCGGCGTGATCATCACGAACGAACCCGACACGGCACTGCGCGCACTCGCTACGGCCTGACGACGTTCTGTCGTCCGGTCCTGCTCGCCGCCTGGTCGCGCGGCCGGCTTACGAGGCCGGTTCGTCGACGGTGAATGGTGTGACGAGCGTGATGGCGTCGGGCACGTGCGTGATCACGAGTCGTGACGCGTCGCCGAGGTCGTCGCCGTCGACCTGGTGCGCGAGAGGTCGGCGCGCCGTCACAACACAACGACCGATATCGGTGCGGCGTTCCACACCTTTGCGGCGCCGGAGGAATCGCCCCGAACCCATCGCGGATGCCGAACTGCCGAGCAACGTGACGACGTCGAGGCGTGTGAATGCCGTCAGCGCCAGTGGTGTGTGCAGTCCGGCCGCGGGCTCCACGTGAAGGGGCCGATGGCCGAGGTAGGTATAGGGCGACATCTTGTGCACGATCGCGAAGTAGACGCCGTCGATACATTCACCGTCGCCAAGTTCGAGATCGAACCCCGGTGATGAACGGTCGAAGCCGCGAAGCCACGTGTCGAACGCGGCCGCGACATAGATCGCATGCGCGGCATGGCGCTTGAACCGCCCGTAGCGCTCCACCTGGCGGATGACGGCGGCGTCGAAGCCGAGGCCGCAGTGGAACAAGAAGTGACGGTCGTTGACGCGGCCGACGCCGATGCGCGTGGTGCTGTTCGTCTCGAGGCTTTGGATCAAGACCGACGCAGCGTCGACCGGGTCGGTCGGAACGCCGATCGATTGCGCGTACACGTTGGTGGAGCCACCGGGGAGCGGCGCGAGCATCGTGGGCGTGCCGACGAGCCCGTTGGCCGCTTCGTTGAGCGTGCCGTCACCGGCGAGCACGACGACGAGATCGACGCCGTCGGCCGCGGCCTTGGCCGCGAGTTCAGTGGCATGGCCGCGATGCGTGGTTTCGACCGCTTCGAGGTCGTGGTCGGCGGCGAGCGCCTTGCGGATCACGACGCGCCGGCGTGCGCTGTAGGACGATGCCACGGCGTTGGCAATGAGCAGGATCCGCATTGCTCGGGGAGCCTACGTTGACTCGCTGTGGCCCGCCGTGACCGAACCGACTCGTTGGCACGGTTGTCTGACGAGATCAGCGCCTGCCGCGCGTGTGCCCGGTTGGTGGCCTGGCGCGAGGAAATCGCGCACGACAAACGGGCCTCGTTCGCGAATGAGGAGTACTGGGGCCGGGGCGTACCCGGGTTCGGTGATCCGCAGGCGCGGCTACTCATCGTCGGGCTGGCCCCGGCCGCGCACGGGGCGAACCGAACCGGGCGTGTGTTCACGGGTGATCGCTCGGGCGATTTCTTGTTCGCGTCGCTGCATCGGTGTGGTTACGCGAACCAAGCGCGTTGCGTGGCGCGTGACGACGGCCTGAAGCTGCGCGACGCCTACGTGGCCGCCGCGGTGCGGTGTGCGCCGCCCGCGAACAAGCCGACGCCTGCCGAGCGCGACACGTGCCGCCCGTTCCTCGTGCGTGAGCTGACCCTGCTCACCGAGGGGCGCGTGATCGTTGCGTTGGGTGCGTTCGCCTACGACGCGATCTGGGCGACGCTGCGCGAGGCCGGCGTCGACCTACCGGCGCGACGAGCCCGCTTCGGCCACCTCGTCGAGCAACCGGCCTCGCAGTACACGATCGTGTGCTCATTTCACCCGAGCCAACAGAACACCTTCACCGGCCGGCTCACCGAACCCATGCTCGACGCCGTCTTCACCCGGGCCCGCGCGCTCACGACACCGTTGTGATGATGTGACGGTTACTTGAGCAGGGCGATGAGTTCGGCGATGCCGTAGCCGAGGCCGACGGTGCCGAGGATCGAGCCGAGCGCGAACCGGAGGTGGCGGTCGCTCGCCTGGATCGCGAAGTGCGCGCCGAGCCGAGCGCCGGGGACCACGCCCAGACATAGCGGGAGCGCGTACACCCAGTTCACGGTGCCCTCGTAGATGTGCGTCAGGGACGACGGAATGGCGATGAGCCCGACACACGCCAGCGAGGTGGCGACGGTCTCCTTCAGCGGGAGCTTGAGCCAGCCGCGAAAGGTCGGTGCCATGAAGATGCCGCCGCCCACACCGAGGAAGCCGGACAGCGCGCCGGCGCCGAGTCCGATGACGGCACATGCGAACGTCGGGAGCGTGAGCCGTGGGGGTGCCGCGGTCGTGGGCGCGGCCGTCGGCGCGGCCGTGGGCTGGGGCGCGTGGGTGAGCGTGCGGGCGGTGGTGCGCGCGCCGTCGGCTCCGGTGGCCACCGGCACTGGTGTCCTCGGCGGGCGCGACGCTCGGTACGCGGTGAACAGCACAAGCCCCGCGGTGAGCAGCATCTGCACGTGGCCTTTGCCCGGGAAGTGCACCGAGGCGACGGCCCCGGCGACGCTCGCGGCGCAGCCCCACGGCGCAACCTTGGCGACGACGGACCAGCGCACGAGGCGCTCGCGGTGATAGCGCATGGCACCGGCGATCGCCGACGGCAGGACCGAGGGAAGCGTGGAGCCGATGCCCTCGATCGGCGTTGCGCCAAGCACCCGGATACCGGGCGTCGAGATCACCGCGCCGCCCACGCCGAACATCGCCGACAGGACACCAGTGAGCACGCCGAGGAACACGCACAGCGCAATCACGAACCCGACCGGCACGGACGGACTGTAGGCGAGCGAATCTCGCCGGAACGCGTCGGGCGGGGCCACTACAGTTGTTCCATGGCCGCGAGCATCGACCTCCACGGGGTGTGGATACCGCTGATCACGCCGTTCGCCGCCGACGGCAGCGTCGATGTTGCTGCGGTCGAACGGCTCAGCAACGAGTATCTGGATGCGGGCGCGGTGGGAATCGTGGCCCTCGGCACCACCGGTGAGTCACCCGCGCTCGACGCTGCTGAGAAGCAGTCGGTGATCGACGCGTGCTCGCGCGGGTGTGTGTCGCGCGGCGCGGCGTTGATGGTGGGCACCGGCACGAACAGCACGCGCACCACGATCAGCGCGACCAAAGCGTTGGCAGGTATCCCGGCGCTCACGAGCGCGCTCGTGGTAGTGCCGTATTACGTGCGCCCGTCGGAGGCTGGAATCGTCGAGCACATCAAGGCGGTTGCGGCCGAGAGTCCCGTGCCCGTGGTGCTGTACAACATCCCGTACCGCACCGGCCGTGGGCTCGGTGCGAGCGCCATCCTCGAGTTGGCGCGCACGCCGAATGTCGCCGGCTTGAAGCAGTCTGTGGGTGCACTCGACGCCGACACGCTGGAGGTGTTGCGCGACGCGCCCGACGGGTTCGGCGTGCTCGCTGGCGAAGACACCTACATCGAGCCGACGATCTTCATGGGTGGGCACGGCGCCATTGCTGCGGCGGCGCACGTCTGCACGGAACGGTTCGTGGCGATGGTCGAGTGCGGCTTGCACGGCAAAGTCGATGACGGTCGCCGCCATGCCGAGGCGCTCCTCGAGGTCGTGCAAGCCGGGTTCGCGGAGCCGAACCCCGCGGTGTGGAAAGCCGCGCTGCATGCGCAGGGTCGCATCGCAACGCCCGACGTGCGTGCCCCGATGACCAACGCGAGCACCGCCGCCACCGACCGGCTCCTGCGAGCCATCGACCGCGCCGCGGTCTGAAACAGCGCTGCGCCGAACTCGCCGGTCACTTGCCCCGGCGTCCGGTGGTGTACCGGGGTGTGTTGGTTCCTAGCCTGGGGCCATGAATCGTCGGACTGCGAACGTGCTCCTGGTCACCTGTGGGTGGACCTTCTTCGTGTGGATCGTCGCCGTCAAGAACCTGGTGATCAACGACCACACCGCGGCGTTCCGCGCCGTCCACCTCGTGCTCGCGTTGGTATCGCTCGGCCTCGGTGCCGCCGTCGGCGTCATCGGCTGGAAAGCGCGCCGACCCACTGGGGTCTGATTGCACCCGACGGCGTATAGCGCCGCGTGGTGCAGAGGAAAACCGGTTTGGGGGGCTAGAGGTCGGCGAAGGCTGCGGTGAGGATGCGTTCTTGTTCTTCGTCGTGGACCTTGCTGGAGCCGCTCGCCGGGCTGGCGCTGGCGTCGCGGGCCACCGAACGGGTTTCGAGGCGATCAGGGAGCAACTCGCGCATTGCTTGGCGGGCATAGATGCGTGCGCCCATGTTCTCGGGCTCTTCTTGCACCCACACCACCGATTCGAGTGCGGGGTAGCGCAACACCGTTGCCGAGAGCTCGGCCGTGGGGATCGGGTAGAGCTGTTCGACCCGCACCACCGCGGCAGGCGCGCCGGCCTTGTCGCGTCGCTCGATGAGTTCGTGGCCGATCTTGCCGGTGCACACGATGAGCCGTCGGACCGCCGAGGGTTCGAGCGCGCCCGCGTCCACGAGCGTCTTGCGGAAGCTGCCTGCAGTGAGTTCGTCGACGCGTGATGCCGTCGCCGGCATGCGCAGGTAGCGCTTTGGTGTGAACACCACGAGCGGTTTGCGTTCTGCTTCGCGCACTTGGCGGCGGAGCAGGTGGAAGTAGTTCGCCGCGGTCGTGGGGTAGGCGACGCGGATGTTGTCGTCGGCGCACAGCGCGAGGAATCGTTCGATGCGCGCGCTCGAGTGTTCGGGCCCCTGGCCCTCGAAGCCGTGCGGGAGCAGCAACACGAGCCCGCAGCGCTGCCCCCATTTGTCCTCGGCGGCCACGATGAACTGGTCGATGATCGCCTGGCCCACGTTGGCGAAGTCGCCGAACTGTGCTTCCCAGCACACGAGCGCGTCACGATCCGCCGTCGAATAGCCGTACTCGAAGCCGAGCGCGGCGTACTCCGACAGCACCGAGTCGTAGATCATGAACGGTGCCTGCGCCGCGTCGAGATGGGCAAGCGGCGTGTACTCGGCCTCGGTATGGAAGTCGACGAGTGTGGCGTGGCGTTGGCTGAAGGTGCCGCGCCGCGTGTCCTGTCCGGCGACGCGCACGGGTGTGCCTTCGAGCAGCAACGAGCCGAACGCGAGCGCCTCGGCGGTGGCCCAGTCGACGTGATCGGTGTCGAAACCGGCGCGGCGAGACCCGAGGATGCGGCCGAGTTTCGGGTGCACGGTGAAATCGTCGGGGAACGTCGTGAGCGCGGTGACGATCCGGTCGAGGCGGGCTCGGTCGACGCCCGTGTCGACCGTGGCGGCGACGCGACGTTCGGGTTCGGTCTCGCCCCAACCGCTGCCGTGCGGTGAAGTGTCGTGGGTCTCCACGAACGCGCTCTCCAGCTTCGTGCGGTAGTCCTCGAGCATGCCTTCGCACGCGTCGACGGTGAGATCGCCGCGGTTCACGAGCACTTCGGTGTAGAGCTTGCGGACCGAGCGGCGCTGCGCGATCAACTCGTACATGCGCGGCTGGGTGAACGCTGGCTCGTCGCCCTCGTTGTGGCCGTAGCGCCGATAGCAGACCATGTCGACGACGACATCTTTCTTCCAACGCTGGCGGAACGCGAACGCAAGCCGGATCACGCGCACCGCGGCTTCGGGGTCGTCGCCGTTCACGTGGAAGATCGGCGCTTGCACGCCCTTGGCGATGTCGGTGCAGTGGACGGTCGAGCGCGCGAACGTCGGTGAGGTGGTGAAACCGAGCTGGTTGTTGACCACGATGTGGACCGTGCCGCCGACGTCGTAACCCGGCAGCTCCGACAGGTTGAGCGTTTCGGCGACTACACCCTGACCAGCGAACGCGGCGTCGCCATGAATGAGTACCGGCAGCACGCGGTCGTGATCGCCGTCAGCCGTGCGGTCTTGTTTGGCGCGCGCCATACCTTCGACGACGGGGTCGACGGCTTCGAGGTGACTCGGGTTCGCGGCGAGCGTCACCGCAATCGGCGTGCCGTGGCGAGTAGGGAAATCTCCGTGCGCACCGAGGTGGTACTTCACGTCGCCCGAGCCCTGCGGCACGTTCGGGTCGAGCACACCTTCGAACTCCAAGAAGATCTGGCCATAGCTCTTGCCCACGATGTTGGCGAGCACGTTCAGCCGGCCGCGGTGGGCCATGCCCATCACGACCTCGCGCATGCCCACCGTCGCGGCCTCTTCCAGGAGGAACTCAAGCATCGGGATCAGCGTCTCTGCGCCTTCGAGCGAGAAACGCTTCTGTCCGAGGTACTTCGTGTGCAGAAACTTCTCGAAGGCCTCGGCCGCGTTGAGCGACAGCAAGATTTCCTTCTTGTCGTCGAACGTCGTCTCGTACGCCGTGCCTTCGACGTGGTCCTGGATCCAGGCCTTTTGGTCGTATTCCTGGATGTGCATGTATTCGACGCCGGTGGTGCGCGCGTAGGCGTCGCGCAGCACACCCAAGATGTCGCGCAACGTCATCGTGCGCTGCCCTGCGAGCCCTCCGGTGGGAAATTCTCGGTCGAGGTCCCAGATCGACAGGCCCCAGTGCGTGATGTCGAGCTCAGGGTGCGTGTGTGGCTCGGCGCGCGCGAGGGGATCGAGGTTCGCGATGAGATGCCCGCGCACCCGATACATGTTGATCAGTTGTTGCACGCGGATCGCCTTTTCGGCGAGCGCCGTCGTGTCGTCGAGCGGCTGGGCGTCGCGCATCCACCGGGCTGGCTCGTACGGCACCCCGAAACTGTGGAAGATGTCGTCGTAGAAGCCGTCGCCGCCGAGCAAGAGCTTGTGGATCGCGTTGAGGAACTCGCCCGACTCCGCGCCTTGGATCACCCGATGGTCGTAGGTGCTCGTGAGCGTGACGACCTTGCTCACGCCAACGCGCGCCAACGTGTGCGGGTCGGCACCCTGATACTCCGGCGGGTAGTCGATCGAGCCCACGCCGACGATCACGCCCTGGCCGGGCATGAGCCGGGGCACCGAATGCATCGTGCCGATCATCCCCGGGTTCGTGAGTGACACGGTGGTGTTCGCGAAATCGTCGGGCGTGATCTGCTTCGCGCGCACGCGCCGCAACAATTCTTCGTACGCCGCGTGGAATTGCGCGAAGTCGAAGGTGTCGGCCGACTTCACGTTCGGCACCACGAGCGTGCGTGAGCCGTCGGGCTTCTGCTGATCGATCGCGAGCCCAAGGTTCACGTGCTGGTGATGGACGACCGCGGGCTGGCCGTCGACGAGCCCGTAGCTCGAGTTCATGCCGGGCGTGGTGCGCAGCGCGCGGAGCACCGCGAAACCGATGAGGTGCGTGAAGCTGACCTTGCCGCCGCCAGTACGGCCCAGATGGTTGTTGAGGATCTGGCGGTTGATCTCGAGGAGCTTGGCCGGGATCGTCCGCACCGACGTCGCGGTGGGGACGCCGAGGCTCAACTCCATGTTCGTCACGATCGCCTTGGCTGGGCCCTTGATCGGCGTCGCCTCCTCGCCGTCGAGGACGTTGATCGTGCGCGGCCCGCTTGGCGCGGCTACCCCCCGCACCGGCGCGGGCGGCGAAGGTGTCGCGGCGACGGGCGACGCCGTCACCGTCGCGGCGGGCACGGTTGCTGCGCGCGGCGTGTAGTCGGCGAAGAACTCTTGCCACGCGAGGGCGATGGAGGCAGGGTTGTCCTGATAGCGCCGGTACATCTCGTCGACGAGCCCGGCGTTCGGCCCCAGCTCGTCGCTCTGGTCGGTCATGGTTTCATCCTCGCGCACCGAGGAAGCGCGAACGGTTCGCAGCGACGATGCGCAGTCGCCCGTGAACCGTGACGGGTCAGGCCCGCATCAGCTCCGACAACCGGAACGCGAGCTCCAGCGATTGGCGCGCGTTCAGCCGTGGGTCGCACAGCGTCTCGTAGCGAGCGTCGAGGTCGCCGCCCTTGATCTCGTGGTCGCCGCCGAGGCACTCGGTCACATCGTCGCCCGTGAGTTCGACGTGTACGCCGCCGGGCCACACCCCTTCGGCGTGACACACGTCGAAGAACCCTGCGAGTTCGTCGATCACGGCTTCGAAGTGACGCGTCTTGTACCCGGACTCGTGTTGATAGGTGTTGCCGTGCATCGGATCGCACGCCCACACGACGGGGTGCTTCGAGTTGGTGACGGCCCGCAGAATCGGCCCCAACGTGTCGCGCACCTTGGTGGCGCCCATGCGCGTGACCAGCGTGAGCCGCCCGGGAGTGCGATCGGGGTCGAGCATGCCGCACAACGCGACGGCTTGCTCGGGCGTCGCCGTTGGGCCGAGCTTCACCGCGAGTGGGTTGTTGACGCCCGCGAGGAAGTGCACGTGGGCACCGTCGAGTTGTCGGGTGCGTTCCCCGATCCATAGAAGGTGCGCCGAGGTGTCGTACCAGCCGCCGCTGATCGTGTCGCGGCGCGTGAGTGCTTCTTCGTAATCGAGGAGCAACGCCTCGTGCGACGTGTAGATGTCGACCTCGTGGAGCTGGCGCTCCTTGGCGAGATCGATGCCGCACGCGGCCATGAAGCGCAGCGCCCGGTCGATCTCGGTCGACAGCTGTTCGTAGCGCTCGCCTTCGTGCGTGGTGTCGACGAACTCGAGGTTCCAGCGGTGCACCTGCGACAGATCGGCGAAGCCCCCTTTGGTGAAGGAGCGGAGCAGATTGTGGGTCGCCGAGGCTTGCTCGTAGGCGCGCAGCAGACGCCCGGGATCGGGACGCCGTGTCTCGAAGTCGAACTCGAAGCCGTTGACGATATCGCCGCGAAAGCTCTCGAGTTCGACGCCGTCGCGCTGCTCGGTCGGTGCCGAACGTGGCTTGGCGTACTGACCCGCGATCCGACCGAGCTTCAACGTGGGGAGCCCCGTCGAGTACGTGAGCGCGACCGACATCTGGAGGATGACCTTGATCTGATCGCGCACCTTGTCGGCCGAAAACTCGGCAAAGCTCTCGGCACAATCGCCGGCGTGCAACAGGAAGCCTTCGCCTGCGGCCACGCGTGCGAGTGATTCGGTGAGCGAGCGTGCTTCGCCCGCGTAGACGAGCGGTGGCGACGCGCTGAGCGTGGTGAGCACTGCGTCGAGCGCGTCGCTGTCGGGCCACACCGGTTGTTGCGCGGCCTCGAGCGCGTGCCACGTCGACGGTGACCAGTCGGCGGTCGTGCGGACTTGGGGTGGGGTGGTCGTCATCGCTGCGGCGCGCTCAGAGGTAGGCGCCGGGTGCGGAGCCGTCGGAGCCGTCGGGACCGCCGGGCAGCATTCGCCCGCCGCGCATGTCTTCGAACTGGCGTTGCGCGGCCATCTGCTGGGTGTACAGCGTGGCTTGGATGCCGTGGAACAAGCCTTCGAGCCAACCAACGAGTTGTGCCTGCGCGATGCGCAGCTCCGAGTCGGTGGGGGTGGCCGACTCGAAGGGGTGGCTCACCTCCGCGAGTTCACTGCGGAGCTCTTCGGACAAGACCTCTTTGAGCTCGGTCAGCGACTTCTGGTGGATCTCGGCGAGCAGCCGACGCCCCGCGTCATCGAGCGGTGCCCGCCGGGCCTCGTCGAGCAGCGATCGCACCATCGACGCGATGCGGATGAGCTTGGTCGGCGACGTGATCGCCTCGTTCGCTTCGAGCGCGGCCGACTCGCCGTCGGTCGTGCGCTCCAACACCTCGGGTTGGAGCGGCCCGTCGTCGCTCGCCACATCGGTCACAGGTTCTGAGGATACCGGGGCCCGCTGCGGCCGAGCGAAGCGTTTGGGCTGGTGCCGGCGCTCGCTATTCGCCGAGGCTGTTCATACCGGGAGGCCGTCTTCCTTGGGCGGCGGCGGTTCGGGGGCCGGGGACGTCGCGGAACTTGTACGCCACCGGGTCGCGACCGGCCTGGCACACCCAACACTCGCCGGTGACGCCCGACGTGATGAGCCCGAGCACCGCACCCGCGATGACGCTCGCCGGCATCACGGGGAAATCGGCCGCGGCGAGGAAATCTTTGGCCTCCTGGCCGATGATGTTCGTGTCGGTCAGGCCGGGGTTGACGCTGTTCGCGGTGATGGCGAACGGCGCGAGCGTGGGGGCGATGCTGCGGATCAGCCCGACCACGAAATGCTTGCCCGCGTCGTAGATCGGGTCGGGTGGAAACGGAATCAGCCCCGCGAGCGAACTCGTCGCGACGATCGCGCCGCCACCACGCCGTTGCATCGCGCGGATCGCGGCGCGCACGCCATAGACCACGCCGTCGACGTTGATGCGCTGGATCCGGTCGTAGGTCGCCTGATCGAGCTGGGTGAGATCCGCCACGCCGATCGCGATGCCTGCGTTGAGGTAGGCAACATCGATACCGCCCAGTGCGTCCTCACACGCGGCGAACGTCGTGTCGACCGACTCGGCATCACCGCAGTCGGCCTCGAACGCGATGCCGCCGATCGCGTCGGCGACGGCGCGAGCGCCCGGCCCGTCGCGATCGACCACACACACCCGCGCGCCTTGCTCGGCGAGCAACTCACACGTCGCTCGCCCTATCCCACTCGCGCCTCCGGTGATGAGCGCGACCTTTGCGTCGAGAAGTCCCATGGCGAAAACCTAGTTGCGGCGTGCGCCGTTCCGCACTGTCAGTGCAGCGTCGCGGCGTGCTCGTGGAGGAGGTCGCGGAACTCAGGCGCGGCGATATCCGCCAACGCTCGCGCCCGCTCGCGCGTCGTGCGGCCTCGCAACTCGGCCACGCCGTGCTCGGTGACGACAAGGTCGAGCTGATGGCGTGGTGTCGTGATGCACGTGCCACCGTCGAACGTCGCGACGATCCTCGACCTGGTCGCTGCGTCCACGATCGAGGTCGACGGCAGGCACACGAACGAGCGATCCTCGAGCTGCAGTCCCGACACCGAGACGAAGTCTTCGTGGCCGCCGATACCCGAGAACTGGTCACCCTGCAGCGTGTCGGCCACGACCTGCCCGTAGAGGTCGACGGCCAATGCGCCGTTGATGGTCACCATGTTGTGGTTGTGCGCGATCACGTGGGGCGCGTTCACCACTTCGACGGGAAGGAACCGAACGTCGGGATTCCCGTCGAGCCACTCGTAGAGCTCGGTCGTGCCGGCCGCGAAGGTCGTGATCGAAACCCCGTCGAACTGACCCTTGCGTGCGTTGCTCACCTTGCCCGCGCGATGCAGTTCCATGAGCCCGGTCGTGAACATCTCCGAGTGCACGCCGTAGTCGCCACCGGACCCACCCGCGAGGAGCTTGACGACCTGCGACGGCACGCCGCCGATACCGGTCTGCAGCGTGGCGCCGTCGTGCACGTATTCCGCGACAAAGCCGGCGATGCTGCGTTC
>JBBREP010000008.1:0-75564 GCA_038202885.1 Acidimicrobiia bacterium
CCACGTGCGCCACGCTCGGGGCCGCGATGGCGCCCGTGTGGGCGACGGCAGGGCGACGGGTGCGCAAGGTCGTGAAGAGTCGCTACGTGCCCCTGGTCGCGGTCGGCGCGGCCTACTGCTTCCTCGTGATGATGTTCAACGTTCCGATCCCCGACGGCACGACTGCGCACGCTGTTGGCGGGGTGCTCATCGCGGTGATGCTCGGGCCGTGGGCCGCGGTGATCGCTGTAAGCATCGCGCTTGCCATTCAGGCCCTGTTCTTCGGCGACGGCGGCGTGCTCGCATTCGGCGCCAACGCCTTCAACATGGCGTTCGTGATGCCCATGGTCGGCTACGGCGTGTACTGGTTGCTTGCACGCAATGCCTCACTCACAGCACCGCGGCGACCCTTCGCTGCAGGTCTGGGCGGCTACGTCGGTGTGAACGCAGCCGCGATGTGCGCGGCGGTCGAGTTCGGACTGCAACCGATGCTGTTCCACACCGCCAACGGCACTCCGCTGTACGCGCCGTATCACCTCGCGCAGACGATTCCCACGATGGCGCTCGCGCATCTCACTGTGGCTGGCATCGTCGAGTTCGTGCTCACGTCGGGTGTCATCGCCTACCTCCAGCGCGCAAACCTGCCGCTCTTGCGCATCAATCACGGTGCCGCCCCCGACACCGGCACCGGCACCGACGCCGGCACCGGCACCGAGCTCGCACCTGCGCACCGCGTCGGGTGGCGTTGGGTCGTGATCGGTCTCGGCCCGTTGCTCGCACTCACGCCCTTGGGCCTGATCGCGCCCGGTCGCGCGTTCGGTGAGGACGCGCCGGCACGCATCGACCTGAAGAAGTACCACCTCAGCGCCGTACCGAGCGGACTCCGGCACTACGCGGGCTTCTGGCACAACGCGCTGTTCGACGGTTACGGCTTCTCTCACGATGCGCATCCGACGCTGGGGTATCTCCTCTCTGCGCTCGTTGGAGTCGCCGTCGTCGCTCTCGCAATCTTCGCGGTGTTCGCCATCGTGCGAATGGTGCGGCGCGGTGGGCGCGACTCGAGTGATCTCGACCACGCCGTCGTCTAGCGCCGCATCAGCAAGCATTGCTGACACGGCACTAACTACTGTGCGGTCCGTGGCCAGCCGACCGCTCGACCCCGCGATCGAGCAGGCGCACGCCGATGCCATTGCGGCCGCCGAGCCGGGCTATCTCGATCCGATCAGCGGTCTGTTCGTGTTCACCGAGGCCACATTGCGAGCACGCGGCACGTGTTGCGACAGCGGTTGTCGCCATTGCCCGTACCGCTAAGCGTGTGCCGCGCTAGCGGCACCCGCTGAGGTCAGATCGGCAAACGGTTGGGCAGTTGGGCGTGTCGACGGGCTCAGTTTGTCGCGTGCGCGAGTCCGCGAGCGTGCTCGAAGCGGGCGCTCACGTCCTGCCAGTTCACGACGTTCCAGATCGCCTGTACGTAGTCGGCCCTGCGGTTCTCGTACTGCAGGTAGTAGGCGTGCTCCCACGCATCGATCACGAGCAGGGGCGTACCACCCTGTCCGATGTTGCCCTGGTGGTCGTAGATCTGCTCGATGAACAGACGCTCCCCCAACGGTTCCCAGGTGAGCGCGCCCCATCCCGAGCCCTGCACTGTTGCCGCCGATTGCGTCAACTGCGCCCGAAAAGCCGCGTAGTTTCCGAAGCTCTCGTCGATCGCAGCCGCGAGATCGCCCAGAGGAAGATCGCCACCATCAGGGCTCAGGTTCTTCCAGAACATCGTGTGCAAGACGTGCCCCGATAGGTTGAACGCGAGCGTCTTTTCGAGTCCGACGATCGCACTCAGGTCGTCTGCGGCGCGCGCGGCGGCGAGCTTCTCGAGCGCGAGGTTCACACCGTCCACGTAGCCCTTGTGGTGTTTGTCGTGATGCAGTTCGAGCACGCGGGCCGAAAGGTGGGGCTCGAGCGCGGCGTAGTCGTAGTCGAGATCAGGCAGTTCGTATGGCTTCATGGTCAAATCCTCTTCGTTGCGGATGGTGCCCAGCCCAACATGCATCGTATGAGACGCGATCGCTGCACACCTGTCGGGCTCGTCGCCCGAACCACCGGCGACGCTGCGAACACGAGGCATGCGTGAAAGGGCGTAGCTTTGGGTACGCAACCGGTGTCGCACATCCGATCAGCGCGACACCTTCCCAGGAGCGCTGATGGCGTCGCGTATTGAGGACTACGCACTCCTTTCCGATACGGAGTCGGCTGCGCTCGTCGGCATCGACGGTTCGATCGACTGGTTGACGTTTCCGCGCTTCGATTCCCCTGCATGTTTTGCTGCGCTGCTCGGTGAGCCGCGCCACGGCCGTTGGTTGCTCGCCCCAGCATCGGGAGTGCGCCGCGTACACCGTCACTATCGCGGCGACTCGTTGGTGCTCGAAACCATCTTCGAATGTGACGATGGTGAAGTGGCAGTGATTGATTGCATGCCGCCGCGCGACGAACACCTCAACGTGGTGCGCCTGGTGGAGGGCCGCCGCGGACGCGTGGCGATGCGCACCGAATTCACGGTGCGCTTCGACTATGGCGCGGTCGTGCCGTGGGTGCGCAGGATCGACGGCACCCTCAGTGCAGTCGCCGGCCCCGATGCCCTGCGGCTTGTCACCCCGATCACGCTCCACGGTGAAGGCGACGGCCACGACCGCACGACGTTGGGCGAGTTCACCGTGGGCGCGGGCGAACAGGTCCCCTTCGTCCTCACATGGCATCCGTCGCACATTCCGTGCGACGACGTTGTCGACGCCGCAGTAGCCATCGAAGAGTCCGAGGACTGGTGGCGCGCGTGGGCAGGACAAGCGGAGTACACGGGCGCCTGGGGACCCGAGGTTCGCAGTTCGCTCACGGTGTTGAAGGGGCTGACCTATACACCTACGGGCGGGCTCTGCGCGGCACCCACGACGTCGCTACCCGAGGCGCTTGGCGGTGTCCGTAACTGGGACTACCGCTACTGCTGGTTGCGCGACGCGACGTTCACGCTCATGGCGTTGATGGTGGCGGGGCACACCAGCGAAGCGCTGTCGTGGCGCGACTGGTTGCTGCGCGCCGTCGCGGGCGATCCCGCTGATCTACAAATCATGTACGGATTGGCCGGCGAACGAAAGCTGCACGAACACGAACTCGATTGGTTGCCGGGCTACGAAGGAGCAGCACCCGTCCGGGTGGGCAACGCGGCCTTCGGCCAGTTCCAACTCGACGTGTACGGCGAAGTCATCGACGCGCTCTACCAAGCTTCGCTCGACGGGCTCGCGTTCGACGACGACGCGTGGCAACTACAGAAGGTCTTGCTCGACTTCCTCGAAGGAGCGTGGCGACTCCCCGACGAGGGCATCTGGGAGGTGCGTGGGCCGCGCCAACACTTCACGCACTCCAAAGTCATGGCGTGGGTGGCCGCCGATCGCATGATCCGCATGGCTGATCGATTCCGCCTCGACGGTCCCGTGGCACAGTGGTCGGCCCTGCGCGACCAGATCCACCACGACGTCCTCACTCAAGCCGTCGACGATCGCGGCGTGTTCGTCCAGACGTATGGCTCCAACCAACTCGATGCGAGCCTGCTCACGATCCCGCTCGTTGGCTTCCTCCCCGTCACTGATGCACGCGTGGTCAATACCGTCGAGGCGATCGAGCGCGAGCTCGTCGACGATGGGTTCGTCGTGCGGTACCGGCCCGACCCGCATCTCGACGGTCTGCCGGTGGGCGAGGGCGCGTTCCTGCTGTGTACGTTCTGGCTCACCGACACGCTTGCCCTGATGGGGCGCACGGACGACGCCCACGCGATGTTCGAGCGACTGCTCGCGCTGCGCAACGACGTCGGACTGCTTTCCGAGGAATACGACCCCGTGAGCGGTCGCTTGCTCGGCAACTTCCCACAAGCGTTTTCGCACACTGCGATCATCGCCACCGCCTCCGTGCTCGACCACGCCGGCGGCCCCGCCCTCCGACGCGCCGAAACATCTCCGGTGCCCTAAGCCCTGATGCGTCGTTTGGGGGGTCTATAGGACCCCCAAACGACGCATCAGCGTCAGGGGATCTCGAGTGGGGGTGGGTAGATGAGGGCGCCGCGGTTGGGGGTGGTTGTGGGCGCGACGCCGATTGCGGCGGCGATGTCGTCGGGGAGCGCGTTGCCGCTGCCCACAGCGGGGCTGGTTGCGAGGAGGCTGTAGTCACCGTTCGCCGGATCGGTGAAGACCGGCGACACGCTGTAGTCGGTGTACTCGATGCTCGTGCCGTCGTCGCCGAGCGCGGCCTGCAGCGCGGGGAGGTCGGCGTAGCCGCTCGCGAGTTCAGGCGCGACTCGGGTCCACAGTGCGAGCATGTCGGGCGTCAGCGGCGTGGCGCGGGCGTACACGTTGGCGTCCATCACCGTGATCATCGTTGCCGCGTCGACGCTTTTGGGTTCGTCGAGATCTTCGGTGAACACCAGCGGCCCGACCGAACCTGTGTCGGGAGCGGCCAGGATGTTATTCACCAGTTCGTTGTTCGCAGTGTTCCACGTGATGCCGAGCGCGATCTTGGTCGGATCGGTGTTGTCGCGACCATCGTCGAAGACGCTCAGTTGGTAGGTGGCGTTGTCGGCGACCGTGTTGTTGTAGACGCGCGCGTCGGTCGCGCCGCTCAGCTTGATTCCCGCCTGACCGTTGCCAGTCGAGACGTTCGAAGCCACGATCGACGACCCTGTGATCTCCACGTAGATACCGTTGCGTTCATTGCGGCGCGTGAGGTTGTCGACGATCGTGACGTTGTAGCTCGAGATGTCGAACCAGATACCGTTCGCGTAGCCGTCTTGCACGACGTTGTTACGGATCATCGCGGTGAACGTGTGCGTGAACTTCATGCCCGATGCTGACGCAACCGGCGAGTAACCGGCAGAGAACCGTTCGGCGTTGCTCCCGACGATGACATTGCCTTCAACGTCGATGTCGTCGGCATGGTTGCCGTGCAGCGCCGTGTACCCGTTGTCGACGAACCAGCTGTTCGTCACCACGGCCGACGGCGCGTAGATCGTGAGCCCGCGCGTCGCGCTCCGCGCAAACACGTCGCGATCGAACGTCACGTTCGCCGCATCATTTACCAACACCATCGCAGGCGTCGGCGCGAAGTTCCAGTTCGGTGCGTACTGCTCGAATCCGATCCCGCGCACGATGCTTCCCGCGGCTCGGGCCGCGAATTGTGCGCCGTTCGTCAGCGCTGACGCCTCCACGAGCGTGCCTGGTTGCGTGGGATCGTCACCCACGTACAGGTTCTGGTTCACATAGTCCGCGAAGAATCGTCCAGGGCCGAGCGCGTCGATACTCGTGACCTGCGCCAACGGTCGCCCGTCGACAAACACCATGTCGGGCAACCCCGCGTTGGGGAAGTTCGGATCGATCACCCGCGCGTCGAAGCACGTCTGACAGAACTGGACCGTCCAATTCGGATGGACCCACACATCGCCTACCGGCATCCAGTCGTTAACCACGACGCTGCCCGACAACCACACCTGGTCGTGCGGATAGGCCTGCACCGTCACCGGCTTCGAGATCGTTCCCAGCGACTCGCGGTACACGCCTTCGCGCATCACGATCGTGGCGCCGGGCGCGGCCGCGCCCACGGCATGCGCCACCGTGGCAAACGGTTCGGCTTCTGTCCCGAGGTTCGCGTCGCTCCCGCCGTCGGCCGCAACGAACAAGGCGTCGGCCGGAATGGGATATGCGCTGTCGGGGATCGGAATCGATGAGGTTGCCGTCGCGCTCGTGGACTGCTGTGGCTGCTGTGACTGGGGGGACGTCGCGTCCGCACCCGCGCCAGTACGCCGCTCCCCCACCACAGCAAAGGGCGTCGCACCCTGCAACACGCCACCCGCGAGCATTGCCAGCGCACCGATTGTCATGCCGAGGCGCCGACCCAGTCGCGCCGGGGCGCGGTCAGTCGCGCCGCGTGCGCCGCGCGCGGATCCACGAGAAGAAAGGCTGCCTGCGATCGACTCCCATCGTCAGATAGGCGCAGGAGTTGACGGCGCGAGCGCGATCTGAGGCGTCCAACCCACGACGCGCCCGCCGGCTTCTCCTGTGGTCAGGATGCAGCATTCTGCGTCCTGACATCGCCAGTACCTGAGCGTCGAGGGAGCAAGTTCGCGCGGCGGCTACACGACCTTGACGACGACGCTGGGCGACGGCTCGCTCGCCAGGAAGGTCGAACTGCCGTCGTACACCGCAGTGAACACATGGTTGCCAAAGGACAGCGCCGGCACCACGAATATCGCGCGTCCGTTCGTGACGGCGACCGCGGCGACCCGGGTCGTTCCGTCGTAGAAGCTGACAGTGCCGGTGGTGATCCTTCCAGCTCCCGGAGCAACGACCGTGACCCGACCGATCAAGGTCAGCGGTTTGCCGCTGGGGACCGTCGAACGACTCGCGACGAGCTGCGTCATTGTCGACGCCAGGTTCACGCTGTTCGCGAGCGGCGACGACGTCGCAAGGAGCGCCTTCGCCGACGCCTTGTAAACCGCGGTGAACCGGTGCACGCCAACGTCAAGCTTGAGATTGGCGAACGACGCGACGCCGTCGCTCACCGTCCGGTCACCGAGCGTTGTCGCACCGTCAGAGAAGGTGACGACACCGGACACGTTGATCGCGGCGACGCCGGTGAGCGACGCGTTCGCGGTCAATGTCATCGGCTGGCCCGACACGACGGTCGCCGGACCGCTGAGCAGGACGCCAGGAATGTTCACCGTGAGCGTGGCCGCGTTCGACGTCGCTGTGCCCGTGAGGTCGGTGAACACGGCACGGAACTGCTTGCCGTTGTCGGATGGCGTGCTCGACGCTGACAGCCTGCGGTCGGTCGCGCCGCCAACGTTGGAGAAGGATCCGCCACCGTCGGTCGAGACCTGCCACTGCGTCGTGCCTCGCCCGGCGGCGTCCGCCGTGAACACGTACGCCTCGCCCGCGATCACGCTCCTCGACACGGGTTGCGTCGTGATCGGAGGACCGGGCCCACCGCCGCCACCAGCCGGCAGCGGTCCGAGGTCGACCGCGACGCCAGGTGCAACCTTGAGTGCGGTCGCCACGTTCGCCGGGAGCGCAATCCCCGCTCGTAGACCAGGCGATCCCGCGGCGAGCTTGAAATTGCCGCGCGGCGCGTCGGCCAGCATCGCGGCGGCCGCGGCGCCATCACACGCGATCCCATGCGATTCGTGGCCAGTGGCACGGGCGAATGTCGACAGTGTCGTGTAGCGCAACTGCCCTTGCGCGCCGTTGGCCCATGCCGCGACTTGCGACGGACGCGCCGGGTTCGGGCGACAGAACGCGTCAGCGTCGCTCGTCACGCCCATCTGTGTGCCAGTGAGGCGATGGTTCTTGTCGTCCACATCAAGCATCTTGAGTGCCGCCGGGCCCCCGTCCATGATGATGTTGTTGCGGAGCGTGATCCCGCCGACGCCCTGCGGCCGTGGACCGTCGAACACTTCGACGCCGGCCTTGTTCTGGTAGAGCAAGTTGTTGTAGATGTCGATCCGCTGCGATTCGATGATGCGGATTCCGCCACCGCCGTTGTGCCACGATTCGTTCGCCGCAACGATTGCGCCGCTCGAGATCTCAACCTGGAGGCCTTCGGTCGAGTTGTTGTAGGCCTCGTTGCGGATCATCGTGGTCGCCTTGGCGTCGATGTCGATCCACATGCCCTTGCCGACGTTCGCGTCGGCGAGGTTCTCTTCGATCAAGGTGTTGTTCGACCGCGTGAGTTTGAGTCCGCCGGCTTCGAGTTGCGCGTTGAAGCCTTCGACGTTGTTGTGATGCATCTGGCTTTGGCTCACGTGGAGACCGTCGGCGTGATGGCCGTGGAGCCCGAGCTGACCGTTCTCGCTGAACGTGTCGTGGGTGACCACCGTGTTCGCACCCTGCACCGACAGGCCCGCAGTGGCATTCAGCGTGAAGATGTCGTTTTCGAACCGAGCGCCGCCGGAACTGTCGAGGACCGCGCCATGGCCGCCGTTCACCGGTGTGGCGAAGTGGTCGAACTGGATGCCCTTCACGACGCTTCCCGCGGCCCGCAGGAGATGCAGGCCGTTCATGCGCGTCGATGCTTCGACCGTGTGCCCGGCTGGGTCGATGCCAATCACGAGCTGATGCGCCGCGTAATCGACGAGGAAGTTCTTACCAACGACCTTCGCGAGTTGGTTCTGTTGCGTCATCGGCGCGCCGTCGAAGAACGCCTGGTCGGGCGCGTTCGCCAACGGGTGCTCGGCGGTGACCTCCTGCTGTTGATCTCTGGGGAACTGGAAGTTCCAGCCGCGCAGCACCCACACCGCGCCCGACTTCACGAAGCCCGTCACAGGTTGCGAGCCACGAACGATGACGGCTTCACCGGGCGCCGACTGGATCGTGAGGGCCTTATTCGAAATCGTGACCGACTCGCGGTAGATCCCGGCGCGCATCACGATTGTGGCCCGGTTCGGCGCCTTGGCAACGGCGTGGGCCAACGTTTTCCACGGCGCGGCTTGGGAACCGCTCGCACCGTCGTTCCCGTTCGTCGCGACGAACAATGCTCCCGCTGGGATGGCGTAGGTCGTGGTGCCGAGTTTCGCGGCGCCTGGCGTCTCGCTCGCGGCCCTGGGGTGCGGCACCGCCGTCTTTCGGGCGCTGCGCTGCGCCGCGCTCGTGCCAACGCCCACCGTGACCATGAGCAGTGCCGCGCCCGTCGCGAGCCACGGCATGACCCGGCTGTTCATCCGCTCCTCCGCCCGAAACCCGAGGGACGATACCCCGATGTGGCGAGGAGCGCCAGTGTGGCGACGCCGGGTGACCGGTTCCTGCGCCAGGTACCAGTCTTGGCGCACGCACCGCCCGATGCCAGTTCGGGATGCCAGTCCGGGATGTCATCCCGGGATGTCAGTCCGGGTTGGCCATCCGTTCGAGCATCGCCGCCATCTGACGATGCACGAGGTTCACCGCCTGCAACGGTCGGATCATGACCCGAAACTCGACGATGCGGCCCTCGTCGTTGCAGCGGATGATGTCGACCCCGTTCACGTACTTTCCTTCGACGGTCGTCTCGAACTCGAGCACTGCGGTGTCATTCGCCAGCACGCTCTTGGTGTATCGGAAGCGGCCACTCGGACTGGCGCTCCCCTGCGACGTAGACGACGGCGTCGACGCAGACGCTGGTGTCGGGTCGCCCGGCAGCGTCTGGCCGGCGGCCTGCAGGTAGAGCTTCGTGATCGCTTTGCCGACCTGCGGCGTGTAGACGATCGGCGAATAGAACACAACGTCGTCATCGAGCAAGGCGTCGAGGCCGCCAGGCAATTCGCCGCGCAGGTAGCTGTGCCACTTCTCGATGACGTGCTCGATGACGTGCTCGATCATTCGCGCTCCTTCGTGGCTGACCGTACATCGAGCCCGAGCGGAATTGCGAGCGAATGCAGGTAGAGATCGAACGCCTGCGTGGTGCCCTCGAGGTCCCGGTTGTCCATCACCGTCCCAAGCTGTGCCGCTTCCCGTCGGGCTGGTCAGCTCCATTGCGCAGCAAATTCAGCGTGATTACACTGCATTGATGATGCGGTTGGGGCGGCGCGCACGGATACGAACTGTCGTTGCGGCGACACTGGTTGTGGCCGGCTCGGTCGCTACGACCACAGGCAACGTGGGTGCAGCAGTCGCACACCCACGCGGCCTTCGCGCGATCCCGGCAACGGCATTGTTCGATCGGCAACGCATCGAACTGCGCGGCGAAGGACTCGGCGCATACAAGTACTTCACCGTCACCCAATGCCTCGCGAGCGACATTCCAACATCGTGTTCGCGCACGTCGTCGTACGGGTACACGGATGCGAGCGGCAACCTCAGCACCACGATCTTGGTGCGGCGCATCCTGACCACCGGCTCGACGTCGCACGACTGCGCGGTCGTACGTTGCGTCGCCTACCTCGGCGCGAGCGTGCCCTCGCTACGGCTCGCGTTCGACCCCACTGCACCCAAGATCCGTTCCGCGCTGCCGGCCCAACCTCGGTGTGTCGCGTGGCCGACCGCGAAGTGGCCGACCGCACCGATCCCCGCGGGCGTCAATGTCGCGGCCGTGCGGCAAGCCGGCAATGCCATCATCGCGTCGGGCGCTACATCCGTGCTCGTGATCCACAGCGGGCAAATCGTCTACGAGAAGTACGCGCCCGGCTACGGCCCCACCACGATCGAGCCATCGTTTTCGATGTCGAAGTCGTTCGCATCGACGGTCATCGGCCTACTCGCCCAACACGGCAAACTGCACCTCGACGCGCGCGCACCCATCCGCGAGTGGGCCGGCGCGTCGGATCCGCGCCGAGCGATCACACTCCGCAACATCCTCAACATGAGTTCGGGTCTGCAATGGAACGAGATCTACGCCGACGTTCCCGACTCCGACGTGATGCAGATGGTGCTGCGGGAGCCTGATCAAGCGGCGTACGTGATCGCTAAGTCGCTCGCGCACGCGCCGGGCACGTATTGGAACTACTCGACCGGAGACACCGCGATCCTCGGGCGCATCATCGCCAACACGGCCGGGGTGTCGGGCGCGACCTACGAGCACTACCTGCACAAGGTGCTGTTCGATCCGCTCGGGATCAACCCGGTGTACCCCGCGTTCGACCAAAGCGGCACATGGGGGGCGGGCTGGTTCACCAATACGACCACGCGGAACTTCGCGAAGCTCGGGTACCTCTATCTGCGCAACGGTGTGTGGGCCGGCCGCCAGTTCCTCGCACCCAGCTGGGTCGAGTTCGTGCGCACGCCGAGCCCCGCGTCGTCCGGCTACGGCGGGCAGTTCTGGCTTGAGGCCGACGGCAGCTTCCGGATGGTCGGCCTCTACGGGCAATCCGTGCACATCGTGCCCGACTCGGATCTCATCGTCGCGGTCAACAACGGTGGCGGGACGGGTGCGATGGAAGACCTCTTCCGCCACGCGGCGCGCCCCGCATGCGGCACAACGCCCGCGGCGCTCAAGGACGACACGGCGACGGTGACCCAACCGCATTCGGTCGCCGTGCCGGTCCTACGCAACGACACCGGCGGAACGGTGGGGCTCGCCGTCGGCACGCTGACCGTGTCGAGGCCGCCGCACCACGGTGCTGCCGCGGTCGTCAACGGCACGATCCGCTACACGCCCGCGCGCGGCTTCCACGGCACCGACGCGTTCTCGTATGTCGTATGCACCCGAGATCGCGTCGCCTGTCTCGAAGCAAGCGTCGCCGTCACGGTGAACGCGCGCGACCGTGTGCCGATCTGACCGTCGCCCGTGCCGCCAGCGCGGCACACGGTGGACGGCCCGAACTACCGGGTCGCGGCCGGCAGTCCCGCCCCGAACGGGTCGGTCGCGCCCGCGAATGTCCACACGTGGAACATCCACGGCATATCCATACCTTCGTGGGAGTGCCACGCCGTGAGGGAACCGCCGGGCTGCGGCAGGTTCGGGCTGGCCTTCTCCACGAAGTAGGCGCCCATGAACCGAATCTTGCCCGTCATCGGGTCCTTCTTGTACATCAGGCCCTCGGGCTGGTTCGGGTCGAGCACCTGCGGAATCTTGTGCCAGTACACGTAGTGCATCACCTGCGCCTTGGGGTCGTCGTGCCCGCGGCGGAAGTCGTGTGCGAGCGCGACGTTGATGTCGGCGTACTTGGCGTTTGCCGCCTTGACCTTGTTGAAGAACGCGCGGGCGTTGGCGCAATCGGCCGCGGTCGGCGGACGACCCCCGGTCTTGTCGTGGATACGGATGTGCATCGGCGAGGCCGTGCGATGGATCCAGCCGTTGCAGTACGTGCCCGGCTTGAGCACGCCGTTCATCGCGGGGCTCGCGGCGCCGACCGGTGCCGCCGCAAACGCAGACGCGCCGAGCGCGGCACCCGCCAGGGTCGCGGTAAGGAGGTGGCGAAGACGTCGGAGATTGCTGTGGGTCGTCATGACGAGGATCTTCGCACTCGCTCCCGGGAAACGGCGCCATCTGGCCCGATCCGACCGACGAAATTGCCCGCAGCCAACCAGACCTTGGACAATGGTTGGCGAAAACGCCGAATACGCCCATCACCAGTCGGTGGGTTGATAGTCCTTCAAGAACTTGCCCCAGATGTGGCACTGCGTGTTGATGCCGGTGATGATCGGATCGACGATGCGCGCCGCGCCGTCGACAATGTCGAGGGGCGGATGGAATCGCTGCTCCGCGCGTTTGCGGATCGCGATGTCGATCGGGTCTTCATCGCTGACCCAGCCGGTGTCGACACTGTTCATGTGGATACCGTCGGCGTGGTAGTCGGCGGCCGATGTACGCGTCATCATGTTGAGGGCGGCCTTCGCCATGTTGGTATGCGGGTGCCGGGTCGTCTTGAAGCGTCGATAGAACTGACCTTCGACGGCCGAGACGTTCACGATGTGCTTGTCGCGTCCCGGCGTGGCCAGCATCAGTGGCTTCAACCGAGCGTTGAACACGAACGGTGCGACAGCGTTGACGAGCTGCGTTTCGAGCAACTCGACCGATGACACTTCGGCGAGGGTCAGACGCCACGAGTTCTTGTCGCGCAGGTCAACTTGCTGCAGATCCTGGTCGAGTTGCCCCACAGGAAACAAGTGGGGTTGCGCGACCGCGTCGTCGTGCAGCAACGGCACCTGTGAAAGCGCTGCGGCATGAATGATCCCGGCCGACGATCCACGCGCCGAACGCTCCGAAGGCACTTCGGGCCGAGCACCGTCGGGCAACAGGTTGTAGCCCCGCAGTCCTTCGTAGGTTCCGACCAACGTCGCGACTTCGTCCGCAAGCGCGTGGAGCGCGGCCGTTTCCTGGTCCATCATGTGGCGATAGAAGTCCGGCGGACGACGAACCGTCTGGCACGCGTTGTTGATGACGAAGTCGAGGCGCGTGTGGGTCGCGAGAAGGTGTCGACAGAACGCTTCAACGCTGGGAGTGTGTCGTAGATCGAGCCCAAATATTTCCAGCCGGTCTCCCCACGCATCGAAGTCGGGTTCCAGCGCGTATCGCTGCGCTGAGTCCCGCGGGAACCGAGTGGTCACGATCAAGTGCGCCCCGGCGCGCAGCAGCTTGATACCGGCTTGGTAGCCAATCTTGACGCGTCCACCAGTGAGTAACGCGACGCGGCCTCGCAGATCCGCCGTCTCACTGCGCTTGTCGAAATTGAACGTCGCGCACGTGGGACACAGTTGGTCGTAGAAGTGGTGCAGCGTCGTGTACTTCTGTTTGCACACGTAGCAGTGGCGTTCGTCGACCGCTGAGCGAACTCCGCCAGCGCAATCGACTCCATCGACTCCATCGGTGCTGCCTGGCGCGTCGAGTGCCGCAACGCGCGACTCCGACTCGAGGAACACGTTGGGGGTCGTGAACACTGGTTTGGCACGCCGGGTACGAATACCCGTTTCGCTCAGCCTGGCTTCGTCGGCGGCGAGCTTCGCCGCACGCGCCCGCCGCAACTTCGCGCGGGTGCGCAGACGGCGTTCGATCGGATCGGGGCAGAACACGTCGCCCGCGGCGTTGACCAACCGTTGGCGCTGCGTATCGGTGAGGTCGCGCGTCACCCCTGGGTCACGAGCGATGCTCTCAAGCAGTTCCGTCGCTTCGAGCAAACGCGCCGTCAAGTCGCGATTCGTTGGATCGTGATCAGGCATCGGATGTGTCAGCTCGCACTCGTCGCGGCGTTGCGCCTCGTCACGGTGTGCGAATTGTACGTCGGCCATCGCACCCGGCCTTCCGGGGCCCGCAGCCGTGCCGCGAGCGGTTGTCCCGAGCGGCGCGACGCGCGCCTGGGTGGAACGCGCTCAGGTGATGTCGACGGTGAAGCCCGCTGTCCCGGTGTAACCGAACCTGTCCGTCGCCTGAATTGTCACCGGGAACGAACCCGTCGAAGTCGGTCTGCCGCCGATCGCACCCGCACCCGCAGCCGCGAGCGTGAGGCCAGGCGGGAGGGCGCCGCCGACAACGGCGAGTTTGTATGGACCGCCGCCGCCATTGGACGTGAGCTTCGCGGCGTACCGCTGCGCGAGCGTGCCAGGCGGCAACGTCGCCGGAGCAATATGTATTGTCGGCGCCGTAATCGTCACCGAGTAGTCGACGAGACCCGCATAGCCGTACTTGTCCGAGGCCATCACGGTGAAGGCGAAGGCGCCAGCGTGCGTCGGTTTGCCACTCAGCACACCACTTGCGGCCAATTTCGTCCCCGGCGGAAGGCCCCGCCTGTGAGCATGTACTTGTACGCCCCCGTGCCACCCGTCGCGGAAAGATGCACCTTGTACGGCACCAGATAGGTGGGAGCGACAAGCGACGATGGCGCGACGTCAATGTGCGCAGGCGCCACCATGAGGGTGAGCGTCTTGGTCGCCACGCCATGTTTCGCGTCGGTGACGGCGAACGTGAGGCGCGCGAGACCGGGCGCGGTTGGCGTGCCGGAGAGCACGCCCGAACTCGGGGCGAAGCTCAATCCAGCCGGCATCCTGCCCGACACCTTCCACGTGTACGGCGCGGTCCCGCCGCTCGCCGCAAGCGTGGCGCTATACGCGTTCGCGACCATCGCGTCAGCCAGGCTCGCCGTCGTGACAGAAGCCGCCGGCGGAGCGATGACAATGAGCGGAACGCCCCAGATCACCCTGTACCAATTGGGATGCGTCGAGTCGCCTTCGTACGCGAGTGCTCCACTCACCGCTGCGGACAGCGACATGTGCGCGTCGCCGTTGGAATCGATGCTCGCGCTGGCAACCTGCACGAAATGGATCTGGCTCGGCACTCCGCCGACAAGTTGGCTCAGCCCGAGGTTCCCAGTCGGCAGCGTTCCGCTAGGATCATCTGAGAAGTGCAGCATGTAGTCGGCCGATTGACCCTGCATGATCGTCGACGGGGTCAATGACGTCGTCATCGCATATCGAGTGATGGTGACATCGGGGGACGTACTTCCGTCGTGCGTCGCATCCCCGCCGTATACGGCGTGGGCCGTCGTGATTCCTGCCGCAGTCGGCACCAGAATTGTCGCGATGCCGCCATCGAGCGTCGCCGATGTCGACACCACGCAGCAGTTGTTGGGTGGGCCGCGATACCGAGCTCACCGGCAGGATCTTCACCGGGTGTGTCAGCACCGCTGCTGCAACGAAAGGCTCGCTGCGCGTCATCGACCCTCAGGCGTCCGAAACGTGCAAGGCCACGGAGAAGCAGGTCACGTGGAACCAGCGGGGCGCCAACTGGCGCGGTGCGTGGACCGCGTCGGCGACCTACGCCATCAATGATGCAGTCGCGTTCCAGGGTTCGAGCTACATCGCGACGGCCTCCAATACCGCGACCGTTCCGACTACAACCACGAAATGGGCGGTGCTCGCACACGCGGGTAGTCCGACGAAACCGAACGTCCATTTCGCACAGTCGTCGGGCACCTCCACGATGAGCGCATCCGGCGGCGTCAACTGGCAAACAACACCGGCTGCATTTCAACTTCCCGCCGGCAAGTACCTGCTGG
Organism: Acidimicrobiia bacterium; assembly: GCA_038202885.1. Taxonomy (GTDB): domain Bacteria; phylum Actinomycetota; class Acidimicrobiia; order IMCC26256; family PALSA-610; genus JBBREP01. The sequence continues at coordinate 15,467 of JBBREP010000008.1, forward strand.
AGCGGCACGCGACGGTGGTTGACTTCGGTCCGAGTGGGATCGATGACGTGTTCCGCTGCGCGGTCGAAAGCGACGACATGTCGCGCATCGGCCCGGCCGCCACCCAACTGCAGGGCAGCTCGGGACAAAGCGTGCAGACGATCGGGAACCAGAGCGTCGTGTCCTACACCAGTACGAACTTGGTAACGCTCGAGTGCTGGCACGATAAGAATCTGCCTGCGGGTTCCTACTACATCGACCCCGGCGCCACGCTGTCTGCCACCGCGATCGCGTGACATCGCGCCGCGTCGGATTTGGAGACCCACGCAGTCGCGTTCGAGCTGATGTGCGGTGCCCCGCCTGCCGAGGCACCGCCATCCGTCTGCTCGACTGGGTGACGCCCCCCCTACTTCTCGACGGCGCCGATGTCGCAGCGCGCCACCTTGTCGCCGTTGCCGTCGCGGGGTCGGGCGATGTTGCGCTGATCGGCCAGGGGGCACAGCGCGACAGACGTGCCCGGCTTTGCGGGGTTGCCCTTGTCGATCACAGGGCTGCCGACCTGCGGCATCTGGGTAAGTGTCGGGCCGCCGTTCTTCGCGAGTGCGCCGAGCTTGGGACTCGTGCCGCTCATGTTGCCGGTGAGCGTTCCCGTGATGACGCAATGCGCCGTGCTCTGAATGAGGTTGTAGCCGAGCGAGGTGATCTTGCCCGAGCAGTCAGGCGCGGGGCTGCTCGCGTTTGTGTTCTTGTTCCCCGCGATGATCGAGTTCGCGAGCTTCGCCGTTGCGGGCAACTCGCCGCCGGACTCGATACCGCCGCCACTCGTCGACGACGGGTAGGAGCTCGCGTAGGTGTTGTTCGTGATCGTGAGGTTGCGACCGATCAACGTTCCCTCGTTCGAGATGCCGCCGCTCCCGTTGTCGGAAGAGCCGCTGTCTTCGAGGGCCGCATAGTTGCCAGAGATGGTGACGTTCACCGCGACGGCGCTGGCGTTGTTCGCGATCCCACCTGCTTGTGGGCCCTGATTGTTGATAATCGAGGTCGTCGCGATCTGCAATGAGCCCGAGTTGTCGATGCCACCGGCGCCGCTGGCAGCAGTGTTGTAGTTGTTGCGGATCGTCGAGTTCGTGATGAACAGTTTGCCACCACCGTCGATCCGGAACCCTTCGAGGGTGTCGTGCACGGTGAGATACGACGCGGTCAGTGAACCCGTCACCCGAAATGCAATGGCGCGCGTGTTCGACGACGGCAGGCCACCGATCAGGGTGTTCGCGCCCGTGCCAACGATCGCGACCGTTGAACTCACGTTGATGGTGCCGAGCGTCAACCTGTACGCGCCGGCCGGCACCTTGATGGTGTCCACACCGTGACCGGCGGGACATGCGTCGACCTTCGTGTCGGTGTTCGCCGCCATGACAGCTTCACGCAACGAACAGTTGTGATTCACGACGAAACCGTCGGCGGTCGACGTCACGTTGATCGTCGTCCCTACCGTCGGCGAGGCGGCTACCGCGACGCCACCCAACCCGGCGATCCCGACCGCCGCGGCCGCGCACACCGCGCCGCGAGTGCGCACCAAACGAATCCACGCCATTGCCTACTCCTCTTCGAGTCCGAGCACGGCGGGAACCCACCAAGCCGGTCGGCAACCTAGGGTTGGCCACGGCGTGCGCGCTAATGCTCACTCATAGTCTGAGCTCATTGCGCGCATCGCCACCTTGGAGTACGTTCTCGCGACAGCACCACGCAAGGTGTTGGGGCATTCGTGCACAACAGTCGGGGAACCCCTTGTTTGGTCGTGGTTTTTTGGCGAGCGCCGTTCTCGTCGTCATGCTCGGCACGGCGCCTGCCGTCAGTGGTGCTGCACTCGGACACCGCGGTGCGGTCCCGGCGGCCCTGACCTGGAAGGTCGATGCAAGTCCGAGTCCTCCAGGCAAGGACGCACAGCTCTCCGGGGTGACGTGCGCTGTCGCGACCGCGTGTTTCGCCGTCGGAGCGTCGTATTCCAGTGGTGGCGCCGCTTCGCGACGACTGTTGGAACGGTGGGACGGCCACAGCTGGTCGATCGTGGTCACACCCAACCCGGCCGGTGCGCTGAACACCTCGTTTGCCGATATCGCATGCCCGGCTGTGAATAGTTGCTTCGCTGTCGGCAGCAGCGATGGCCACACATTGGTCGAGTACTGGAACGGTCATACCTGGTCGGTCCAACCGAGCTTCAACCCCCCCGGACGCACGGCCTACCTGTCGGGCGTCGCGTGCCCTTCGACGACGAACTGCCTCGCAGTCGGAACGTCTGGCTCGAACACCGACGAGCGCCGCCTGTTGGAGCGTTGGAATGGTCAGCATTGGTCGAGCGCAGTCACACCAGGTCCGAGTGGCGACACTGGTTTTGCTGACGTGTCGTGCGCGGGTGCGAATAGCTGCACCATCGTCGGAATTTCAGGGGTATACACGAGCTCTCAACCGCTCGCCGAGCACTGGGACGGGCACCAGTGGGTCGCGCAACACCCAGGGAGTCCATTTGGCGTCGCCGAACTCGTGAGCGTGTCGTGCGCAACGGCCACAAGTTGTGTCGCCGTCGGCGATGTGTACGCCGGCGCGGACATCGTGCCGAGGACACGGCTCGTCACGCGCTGGAACGGAACGTCGTGGCACACCGACACGACCCCGCTCCCCCACGATGCGGTTCGCGGCGCCAATGAGGACAACTCGTTCCTGGGCGTGGCGTGCAACAGCGCTGCCGCGTGTGTCGCCGTTGGTAATTACACGACCAGCCTCGGCATCAATACCCTGGCGGAGCGCTGGGACGGCCACACATGGTCCATCGAGCCGACCCTCAACCCGGGTGGAGCCGCTGCCGGCCCGATGCTGAATGGCGTGGAATGCACGACACCGCGATCCTGCATCGCGGTGGGAGGTGTCATTCCGGCCGCGAACAGCAAGACGTTGATCGAACGATCCCACTGAGCCGAGATGTTCGCCGTGCTCGCGGGCGGCGATGATGACGAAGCTGTCGCGTACTGCAGTCGCGAGCGTGCATTGGGTGCGTCGCGCCGTGTCAGTTGCCTCCGAGGGCGAGGAGGTAGCCGACGAGTTGTACGCAGAAGTATTGCGCTTCGGATGGTGCCAGGCCGTACTTGGTCATCGCGCTGACGAGCGCAGCTTGATCGGCGGCTGACCACGGCGTGGTGGTGCTATTCGGCCCGGTGCTCACCGGCGGCGCGATCGGGGCGGGCGGTCCACCGATGAGCCCGACGATGTACGCCACGATGCCTACCGACGTGCGTTGCGCGTTGACCGCGGTCTGAGCGAAATACGTCGCGTTCTTTTGCAACCGCGTGTTGTCGCCAGCGTTATAGGTAGTGGTCACGTTGATCGTCGACGCCGCAGGCGTGAACGCGCTCGAACTGTTCGAAGGCTCGCCGGCACCCGAATCGTTGACCGCGCGCACCGACACCGTCTGGGTGACGCCGTTCGGAACGCCCAGCACCGCCCGGGCCGAGCCCGCCGGCACCGCAACGGACTGGCCGCCCAGGTTCGACGTCACCACGTACGACGTGATCGGCGTATCGCCCGACGCGGCTGGAGGATTCCACGCGACCGACACCCAACCGTTCCCGGCGCGTATCCCGGTCAGTGTCGGCGCATCAGGCGTTGACACCGGAAGCACCCCGCCCAACGACTGGAAGCCTCCGAAGCTCCCCGAGTTCGCAGCGATCTGCGTATCGACGAACACGGCGTGGTTGGTACCAACCGCGAACACGTTCTGGCGCGCGGCGTCCATGCCCACGACGACGTCATCGGGTACATAGCCGCCCAGATAGGTCCAGCTGGCCGCGAACGATCCGCTCTTCGTCGTCTGCGCGGTCGTGTAGAGCGCACCATTGGTACCGACCACGAGCAACTGCTGGCGACCATCGGCGTTCACACCGAGGCCCGGCACGCCCCGCTGTCGGAAACAGCAACCGAGCGACGTCCACGTCGCAGCCCACGCGTTGTTCGCCACGTTCTGTGCCTTCGTATACAACACACCGTCGGTGCCGACGAGGTAGAGCTGCTGGCGGCCATCGGTATTGATCCCGATCGCCGGATTCGCGGGCCAGTTCCCGCCGAACGACGTCCACGTCGTCGCGAAGGCGCCGTTTACCGACGTCTGAGTTTTCGTGTAGAGCTGCCGGTCCGTTCCCACCAAGTACAGCTCCTGGCGGCCATCCGCGTTCACGCCCACCGCGGGCACGTCAGTCGCGGGCCACGCACCGCCGAGACTCGTCCACGCGGTCCATGTCGAACTGTTCGCCGTCGTCTGCGTCGTCGTCCACAGCCTCGCGTCTGACCCGATCGCATAGAGCTGTTGGCGGCCGTCGGCGTTGTAGCCGATCGTCGGCACGCTGTAGTCGGCGCCGGGCCAGGCGCCACCGATCTGGATCCAATCCGTCCACGCGGCATCCGGACCCGTCTGATACTTCGTGTACATGTGCTTGTCGAGCCCGACCGCGTAGATCTCCAGACGCCGGTCGGCGTTCGAACCCACGCCGAGCGGCTGCGCCGGCGAGGTCCGCAGCGATCCGCCCAGGGACTCATAGGTGCTCCAACCGCCTCCGTGCAGTTGGTACTTGGTCGTGACCGTCCCGTTTGCTCCCACCGCGAACAGCTGCTGGCGACCGTCGTAGTTGAAGCCCAACGCCAGCCGGCCCGATCGTTGCAACAAGTGCCGCCACGGACCCGGCACGGGATCGACCGTGTAGATCTGCCACGCGCTGCGGCCGTAGGTCCCTGCTTTGAGCAGCGGCGGGTCGACGGTGGTGTCGATCGCGAGGCTCGTGACTTGCACGTGCGGCAATCCGACGCCGAGTACCTGCCACGTCTTGGTGGTGTCGGCATCCTGCGAACGCAACACACCACCATCGGTCGCGATGATCAGTGACGACGGCGTCGTGCTCGTGTCGAACACGGCCGCGTACACCGGCAAGTTGGGGACGCTCTCGGCCGCGCTCGACGTACCGCCAACCGCGTGGAAACTGACACCGCCGTCGTTGGACAACCACACATGCTCGGAGTCGTTCGGGTAGTGCTGGTCGCTGTAGCCCGTGTACACGACCGCGACGCGACTTGAGTTCGCGGGGTCAACAGCGAGATGCGCAGGTTGGCTGAAGGTCACCGGGCGCGTCCAGTGCGACTCCACCGGCGTGCCACCCAAATCGGAGAGCTCGACGATCCAACCGTCGTTGAAGCCGACCCACATCACGGGATTCGCCGCGCGAGTGATCGCCATCGACGTGACGCCTTGATGCGCGGCGCTCAATCGAAACCACTCCGTGGTCGAGAACGTGCTGGCGTGATCCGTGCTCTTCATGATCACCGAAGCACCGCTGCAGTCGCGCGCGTCGTACACATTCGCTGTCTGGTTCGGATCGAACACCGGCGACGTCCCGTACCGGTTGTTGCACTCGATGGACACGTGGGGCTCGAGGGTGGCGCCGCCGTCGGTCGTGCGGCAGTCGCGGCTGTCGAGCGAGATGCTCGGGTTGAGATAGTCGACCGCGACCGGGCCACCGTCACCGCCGCAGTACTCGTTCCAGAGATTGCCGGCCGTCGCGGGCGAGCCCACCGCCGTGCCGTTGTCCTGCATTCCCCCGTAGGTATACGAGTTGCCGTCGGGGCCGTACCCGGTACCAATCCCGTAGAGGAGGTCTGACGCGATCGTCGCGTTGTGGTTCACCCAGGTCGCGCCGTTGTTGGCCGATGACCACACGCCGCCATCCATCCCTACCCAGAGGCCGACGGGCTGATTGGCCGTTCGGTGCGTCGCGGGGCTGAACACGATCGCGTGCTGATCGACGTGGGTCTTCGGGCGGGGCCGCGGCGCCGAGAGGTTCGTCCACGTACCGCCGCCGTCGGTCGAAGACCAGATGTCGGCGAAGCCCATGTACACGTGCGCGGCGTTGGTGGGATCGACCCCGATCGACTGCGCGTACCCGCACTGGCAACCGTCGGGCTCACGCCAGTGCGGGTAGTGGTGGTCGCCGGACGCCGACGGGACGTTGTTCCAGGTTGCGCCGCCGTCAGTCGACTTCCAGAGGCCGGCGAACGGGTTGGCGCCATCGGTGCTGTGGGCGTCGGCATACAACGTCGTGCCGTTGGTTGCCGCCGCGAACTCCACCTCCAGGTAGGTCCACGCGTCCGGCGCGCCCGCGTGGGCTGGACCCCAGAGGTTCGTCGCGAAGGTCGCACCCTGGTCAGTCGACGAGAAGATGCCACGGCCCCGAGCGGCCGCCCAGATCGGGCTCGTGGTTCCGGGCCGCACGTCGAGGTCGGAGATGTAGCTGCCGTTCAGGCGACCGCGACGTCGGTGAAATGCGCCCCGCTGTCGGTCGACCGGAACAGGCCGCCGCTCGTCGCCGCAAGCACGACACCCGAGCTGGGAACCACGATCCGCGCGACCAAGTTGGAGCCCATCGCGCCGCTGCCGGCCGTCTGCGCCCATGTGGCCCCTCCGTCCGTGGAACGGAACACACCGGCGCCGAGGCTCGCGCCGCCGATCGAGCCGGAGTACGTACCGGTGCCCGCGTACACGATCGACGGGTTCACCGGGTCGAGCGCGACCGAGCTGAATGTCTCGGTGACCGGCGAACCGTCGGCGGCGGTGAGCGCGTCGGTGAGCGGCGTCCACGTGGCGCCGCCGTCGTTCGTCTTCCAGATGCCGCCGGCGCCGACGATGTACGCCGTCGTATCCGCCGCACCAGCCGGCGACACCGCGATGTCCCATACCGCGCCGCTGAACGGCATCGGCGGGTCCTTGACCGGGATGTCAATCGTGAGCTGCTCATACACGTTCGCGGGACCACTCGCCGACAACGTGAACGATGTCGGCGAGGTCACCGACGCGATCGCCGTTCCGTCTGGAATGTTGGCGCCAGCGACCGACGCGCCGATGAGTGTCGCATCAACCGTGTAGCCGTTCCACTGGGTGACCGCCGTGTTGGCTACCGAAGCACCACCCGAGCGGGGAAACGCGTAATCGTCCTCGGGCTGCGAGTTCGGCTGCGGCCCGATCTGGGTCCAGGTGAGTGGCGCTGCTGCTGTTCCTGCGACAGCCGCGCCGGCATCGACGCGCATGCGTCCCACCTGTCGCAGCGCGGCGGCGTACAGGTCGGCGCGCACCCGGCCAGATGCATCTTCGTGGAGTGACGGATCGCGACCCTTAGCGATGCTGTCGGCCTCGCCCGCGTCGGGTTCGCTGCTGCCGTCGGATGACCGATGCTCACCCGCGTCGTTCGACGTCCGGCGCGACTTTGTTGCCGACGCGCGTGGCGCAGTCTGGGCGCCGCTACACGCTCCGGCCAGAAGCACAGCGGCCAGGAACGACGCGGACAGGGTCCGTTTATACGATGCCATCGCTCGACTCCCTCACCATCAGCGCGTGAATCGCCCCTACCGGTGGGCACAAACTACGTATCCGAGCGATCAGCGCGCAAGACCTGGATGATGTTGTGATCAAGCTCTGCACAGAGCTCAACCGGTGCGCTCGTCATCGCCGCGCGCCGTTACGGACTCGGTCGCGAGCTTGATGATCTCATCGCGTCGCAGCCGCTGTCCCTCGGCGTGGAGGCGGTCGTAGTCGTCGCCGATGCGTCCTCGCAGGACAGCGATTTCGCGTGCTCTGATCGCGTCTTCGAGGCCCTCCCACTGGTCCGAACTTTTCGAACGCAGCGCATCGGCCCCACCATGCAGGAGCGCGGCTTGCGCTGACGTGCCTCGGTGCGTCGCACAGCACGCCAACCCCAACACCGCGTAGGGAAGCAATGAGACCATGCCATTCAGTCGAGTCGTTCGCAGCACGTCGCCAAAGCGCGACGCGGCGTGCTGGTGGTCGCCTTCTTCGAGAAACAGCCAGCCAACGTTGAGAAACAGTTGCGCGGACCGGCTGGTCAGTTCGGTACCGATGAGTGCCGACTCGAAGTGATGCCGGGCTTCGGCAAGGTTTGCTTGGCCGAGCAAGAACAGTGCGTAGTTGTTGTGCAGCTTCCACGCTGTGAGTTCGTTGCCTGATCGCTCGACCACCGCGAGCGCCTCCACGTACGCGGCTTCGGCACCGGGCGCATCCGCTTCGTCGAGGACCGACGCGTACTGGAAGAGCACCGTTCCGAGGAGCACCTCGTCGTCGATGCCGCGAGCAAGTTCGACCGCTTCAGCGCCTGCCGCAAGCGCCTCGTCGTCTCGTCCCATCTGGGCCATGAGTCGCGAGTATCGCGACAGCGCATCGGCTTCCAGTGCCCGGTCACCGGCGTCCCTCGCCAGACCGCGCGCCGCCGAAGCAGCGTCAAGCTCGCGTCGTCGGTCGATGGACGAAAGCAAAATCGCTTTGAACATCAGGGCCTCGGCCCGACCAGCGCGGGGAACGTCGCGCCCGGCCTTCTCCAAAGCCAATTCGAGGAGCGCGAGCGTGCGCGCGGGCTGTGGAGCATCCGTCCAATATCGGTGGAGCGACCAGAAATGAGCGAGGACACGGCCCGCACCGTCGGTGGCGCCCAACGCGCGCTCGATGGCCGCGCGGAGATTCGCGTCCTCGGCGATGAGCCGTCGCATCCAAGCACGACCAGACCGCCCGTCCAACTCGGGCGCCGCGTCTTCGGCGAAGCGCAGGTAATAAGAAGTGTGCGCCGCTGCGACAAGCTCCGCGTCGCTCGAGCGCGCGTCGCCAGCCCCAGTTTCCGCGAGACGCTCGCCCGCGTATTCACGAAGGGTCTCCTGTAAACGGTAGCGATGAGTGTCGCGGTGCGGACCGGCCGCAACGAGGCTCTTGTCGATCAACGACGCCATCAGATCCGCGATTTCCCACGGCGTGAGGTCATCGAGGTCGCATACGCCCTCGGCCGCATCGAGGTCGAAGTCGCCGACAAAGACGGACAGTCGTTGCAGGAGCGCACGTTCGGGATCGGTCAACAGGTCATAGGACCAGTCCACGAGCGCGCGCAAGGTCTGGTGCCGTGGCAGCGCCACGCGGCTCCCCGCGCTGAGCAGGCGGAACCGGTGTTCGAGGCGATCGTGGATCTGACCCAACGACATTGATCGAAGCCGAGCCGTAGCAAGTTCCAGCCCGAGCGGCATGCCGTCCAACTGTCGACAGATGTCGGCCACGAGCTGCGCGTTGTCGTCGCGCAACGCGAAACCCGAGCCTTGCGCGCCGGCTCGCTCGACAAACAGCGCCACCGCGCCCGAGCCCGCCAGGTCGCGGCGGTCATCGACGTGCTCGGGCGGCAACGAGAGGGATGGAACGCGATAGACGACCTCTCCCTCGACGCGCAGCGGCTCCCTACTCGTCGTGAGCAGCCTGATCTCGGGGCAACGGCGCACGATGGCGTCAGCGACCGTCGCACAGCCGGCGATGACATGCTCGCAGTTGTCAAGGATGAGGAGGCGATCCTGCGTGGCGAGCACCTCGACCAAACTTTCGAACGCGTCGTTGCCCGGCTGTTCGCGGATCCCCAACTCGCTCAGGATCTCAGCCGCCACCGACCCCGGGCTACTCACCGCGGCCAGCTCCACAAGCCACACGCCGTCACCGACGTCAGCGAGCAGCGTCTTGCCGACTTCGACAGCGAGGCGGCTCTTGCCGACACCACCCGAACCGGTCAGTGTGACCAACCGGTTGTCACGCACAAGCTCGACGACCGCAGCGACCTCATCGTCGCGGCCGACGAAGCTCGACAGCGACTCGGTCAGGTTCGTCGGGACAGCGGTCTGCTCGGAGCGAAGCGGTGGGAAATCGGCTGGGATGCCGTCGATTGTGAGTTGGAACACTTCTTCGGGGCGGTCGAGGTCCTTCAAACGGTGCGAGCCGAGCTCGATGAGACCCGTCCCGTGCGCCAAGCGATCGCCGATGAGGCGCGCGGTCGTTCGCGACATCACGGTCTGGCCGCCGTGCGTAGCGGCCGCGAGCCGGGCGGTTCGGTTCACTTCCGGCCCGAAGTAGTCGCCGTCGCGCTCCTCGCACTCGCCGGTGTGCACGGCGATCCGTACCCGGAGGTTCGCGCCCTCGGGCCATACCTCAGCGTGCAGGCAACGCTGGGCCTTGACCGCGGCTGCTATCGCGTCGTCGGCCATCGCGAATGCAGCACAGAAGGCGTCACCCACCGTCTTGAACACGTAGCCGCCGGCCGACTCAATCGTCGCGCGCAGCAGTGCGTCGTGCTTTGCCAACGCGGCGGACATTGCGTCGGGGTGTGTCTCCCAGAGCCGCGTCGAACCCTCGATATCGGTGAAGAGAAGGGTCACGGTTCCCGAGGGCGGCTGAGGCACGGCCGGAACGTTACGGTGGACCTGACGACCGCGCACTTGCGTACGTGGTCACGAGCTAGTGGCCTCCGAGGGCGAGGAGGTAGCCGACGAGCTGGACGCAGAAGTACTGCGCCTCCGACGGCGACAGGCCATATTGGCGCATCACGCTCACGAGCGCTGGCTGGTCGGCCGTCGACCACGGCGTTGTATAGCTGTTCGGCCCGGTGCTCACCGGCGGCGCGATCGGCGTCGCCGATCCGCCGACCAGCCCGACGATGTACGCGACGATCCCAGTCGATGTGCGTTGCGCGTTCGCGGCCGTCTGGCCGAAGTTCGTCGCGTTCTTCACAAGGCGCGTGTTGTCGCCCGCGTTATACGCAGTCGTCACGTTGACGGTTGCTGCCGCCGGCGTGAACGGTGCCGATTCGCCCGACGCCGTTCCCGGTCCCTTCGCGTTCACGGCGCGCACGTGGGCCGTTTGCGTCGCGCCGTTCGGCACCGTCACCACCGCCCGGCGCGCGACTGGCGGAACCGTGACCGTCTGGCCACCGGGACTCGTGGTCACGATGTAGCTCGTGATCTGTAATGCCGCGCTCGGCGGCGGCGGATCCCACCCGACCGCGACCCAGCGATCGCCGCTCGCGACCAATGTCAACGTCGGCGGTCCCGGGGGCGGCGGAACCAGTTCGTAGGCGCCGATATCGCACGTCGCGGTGCCGTTGAGATCACCGTCTTGCGGACGGGCGACGCTGCGCTGATCGGTGGAGGCACATCTCGCGGAGTCGCCGGCATCGACCGCCGGGCTGTGCAGCCCGAGCGCCTGCGTCGGCGTGTCGCCGCCATTGTCGGCGAGCGTCCCGAGTAACGGGTCCATACCGTTGAGGTCACCCGCGCCGCTCAAGGCGCACGTCGAGTCGGCATCAAGGTTGTGCCCGGTCGATGTGATCGCGCCCACGCAGTCGCCGCCCGAATTGCGGTCGAGCAGCGTGTCGGAAAGCGTGAGCGGCCGCCCTGCGTCGTTGTAGAGACCCGCGCCCGCCCCCGAGGTGTTGTCGGCAACGGTCGTGTTCGTCAGGTTCGCCGAGCCGGCGAGTGGCAAGGTCGAGCCCAACACGATCGCGGCCGAGTTGTAGAGCGCGCCGCCGAGATGATCGGCCGTGTTCGCCGACATCGTCACATTCGTGAACACCGCGGTACGCCCGTTGTACACGCCGCCGCCGTCGTGGGTGGCGTGGTTTCCGGCGATCGTCGAGGCCGTGACAGTCAGTGTGGTGGTGGTGCCGGGAAACGAGGTCGCGATGCCACCCCCGGATCCGTTGTGCGTGTTGGTCCCCACCGTGTTGTTCGTGATCGCGCTTTGGGTGATGGTCAGCGCGGCCCCGTTCGCCACAGTGATGCCACCGCCTTCGGTACCGGCAGTGTTGTCGTGCACCTTCGACGAGGCGAGCGTGGCGCTGGCCGACGTGTTGAACCCCATGCCGCCGCCGTTGGCAGCGGCGTGGTTGTCGTGCACCTCGAGCCCACTGAACTGGATGGTCCCGGCGTCGTCCGAGATACCGGCGCCGCCGAAGCTTGAGTTGCCCGAAATCGTGGTGTCGGAGACCGTCCCCGTTCCGCTGAAGATCTCCATGCCGCCGCCCGAACCAGCGAGCGCAGCCGTGACGTTGTTCGCGAACGTCGACCCGCTGATCGCCAGCGTCCCGCCAGCGAAGTCAAGCCCGACCCCCACGGCCAGACCATTGACGTTGGTGAGATCGTTGTCGCTCACGTTGCTGGCCGTCATCGTGAGCGAACCAATGTCGTAGATCCCCGCGCCGAAACTGACCGCGTGATTGGCCGAGATCGTGCTGTTCGCGATCGTGAGCGTGCCTTCGCTCCCCACGCCGCCCCAGTAACCGCCGAACGCTCCGCTCACGTACGCCGTGTTGTCACTCACCTTCGACGACGAGATCGTGACAACCGAACTGGAGTCCGCGGCGACTCCGCCGCCAATCAGCGAACGGTTGTTCTCGACCGTGCTGCCCGCGATATCGAGGAGGCCACCAGGACGCACGAAGATGCCGCCGCCGCCGTAGCCGTGGTCGGGTGTTTGCCCGTTGCGGACCGTGAGGTTCGACAGCGTCGTCGTTCCCCGGTCGGTGCGGGTCGAGTAGATCTCGAAGACGCGATCCGCAGCTTGGCCGTCGATCACAGAGCCGTTGCCGTTGATCGTCACCGGGCTCGTGACGTCGAGGTCGCCCGTCGCCGCGTGATCCTCATCCACACCCGTGAGCGTGAGCTTGTACGTCGCCTTGGTTGCGAGATTGATCGTGTCGGATCCACTGCGCGCGTTCGTCTCCTGGATGGCCGCGCGCAATGTGCACAGCCGTCCAACGCGCGTGGCACACACACCGTCGCCAGGAATCGCGTCGGTGGCGTCGCTCGTGCTGTTCACGGTGAAGGTGCCCGACGCCGACGCGGCCGTCACCGCGACGGCGAACCCGGCGAGCACGGTGACCGCGACGCTCACACCGGCAACCGCGGCGCGCCCGCGACTTGCCGGCGCTGTAGCGCCCACTCGCACGGGAACGATCCTCATTCGGATCCTCAATCGGGAAGCCCTCAGCGTTCACAGCCACCGAGCCACCGCGCACCGTACGCACTCGCCGCGCGATGGTCAAGGCTGCCGCGCACCGTCGGCGCGCTCCCCTCCTCGTTCCTGAGCGATGGGCCACGGGTGGCGAGTCGGGCGCACATTTGGACTTTCGGCCCTAGTTCGATGCACCCGCGACAGACAGAGTGGACGGCGATCGACCGCGTGGCCGATGGGCTGCCCGGATCGACACATCACAACGCCGTCGGCGCGTGCCGATTGATTGCGTCGCCATCGCGGCACGGGTGGAGCGTCTGGGAGGCGTCGTGGTTCGCAAGGCCGCACTGTTGCTCGCCGCAATGTTGGCCATCACGTCCTGGTCGATCGCGACCGCGGGCGCGACCGGGAGTTGGTCGCTCGTGAAGTCGCCCAACGGCATCGGGCAGTTCGCGGCCCAGCTGTCCGGGGTGTCGTGCCTGAGTGCGTCGACATGCGTGGCGGTCGGCTCGATGCAGGACCCCGTCCGGCGCGAGAGCACGCTGATCGAGTCGTTCGACGGGTCGCGCTGGGTTCGCCAACCGAGCCCGAACGCGGCCGGGTTGCAGCAGAGCACGCTCGAGGCGGTCTCGTGCGCGTCGGCGAGGTCGTGCCTGGCGGTCGGCGCCTCCGGGGACGGCGCCCCCAGCAACCGGCGGCTGGCCGAACGGTGGAACGGCTTCCAATGGTCGATCGAGAACACGCCGAGCCCATCAGGCGCGGAGCAGACCCGGTTCCACGGAGTCGCCTGCGTCACCGCCTTGAACTGCACGATCACAGGCGAAAGCATCAATGCCGCGTTCGAGTACGCGCCCCTGATCGAGCACTGGAACGGCACGGCCTGGTCGATCGCATCGACGGCCAACCCGCCCGGCGCCGCCGACGGCACCCTGTCGAGCGTCGCGTGCACCGGACCGTCGTCATGCGTCGCCGTGGGCAGCAGCAGCAACGGGACCATGATCGAGCGTTGGGATGGTTCGTCGTGGACCTTCGTGGCGAGCCCGAACGCGCCGGGCACGAACACGTCCACGCTCAGCGACGTGAGTTGCACCGCAGCCTCGAACTGCATCGCGGTCGGCAACGCCTATTCGGACACGTCGATCGCGCCGCTGATCGAGCGGTGGAACGGCTCGACCTGGCAACGCATGTTGGCCGCCGATGACGCGCCGCTGCACGCCGTCTCGTGCGCGAGCAGCACTGATTGCATCACCGTCGGCGGCGCCGGGGACAGCTTCGCCGAGCACTACAACGGCTCCACGTGGACGACCACGTCGGTCCCGCCGAACCCGAACAACGATGACGGGTTCCTGGGTGGCGTGGCCTGCATCTCGACCACGAGCTGCACGGCCGTCGGTGGAGCGTTGAGCTTGAATCCGGGGACAACGGCGGTGGCCGACCGCTGGAACGGCTCGACCTGGTCCACGATCGCGACGGTCGACCAGACCGGCGCCGTGCTGAGCGAGCTGACCGGCATCGCGTGTCCGGCGGAGGCGAACTGCATCGCGGTCGGCAAATACGGCGCGCAAAACGACCAGCCGCTCGCCGAGCACTGGGACGGATCGACATGGTCGCTCCAGCAGACGCGCTCACCGGCGGGCAGCTTCACTGCCGGGTTCGCGGGCGTCGCCTGCCCGAGCCCGTCGCGTTGCCTCGCCGTCGGCCGCTATGCCAGCGATTACACAGAACATTTCCAACCGCTGGCCGAGATCTGGAACGGCAGTACGTGGTCACTCCAGACGGCGCGCAAACCGACCGGTGTTGTTACCTCGGCGCTGAACGCAGTCTCATGCCCGTCGACGACTGTGTGCTTCGCGGTCGGCTCGTCGACCACGTCGGAGACCCAGCATGGACTCGTCGAACGTTGGAACGGCAGTACGTGGTCGATCCAGACGATCGCACCGCTTCCCGGCAGTGGCACCAGCACCTTGTCCAGCATCACCTGTGTGACCACGTCGAACTGCATCGCGGTCGGCGCGTACGACTGGTCCGACTCGAGCGGCCCTCGTTCGCTCATCGAGCGCTGGAACGGCCACACGTGGACGATGCAAGCCAGTCCGGACTTCGGCATCGTGCTGAATTCGGTCACGTGCACCAGCGCGAGCAACTGCTTCTCGGTCGGGTCCGGGCTCGGCGTCGGCGCTCCCCCAATTGCACATTGGAACGGCACGGCCTGGGCCTCGCAGTCGAGCACGGTCAACAAGGACAGAGTCCACTTCCTCCACGGGGTCGCCTGCATCAGCGCGAACGACTGCAACGCCGTCGGCGCCGAATCAGAGAGGGACTACCTGTTCCCAGTCGGCTTCGTCGACCACTGGAACGGCACGACCTGGTCCGAAGCGCCGCTGCTACCGGTACCGCCGACACTCGACTCCGCCACTGTCGCGAGCGTCGCATGCATCGCGGGACAATGCACGGCCGTCGGCGGCGCCAGCAGCGTTGCCTACGGCGGAAGCGTCACGTACGTCGTGCAGTCGGCGAGACTCGCGACCCCGCCGGGCGCCCCGACGTTGACCGGGATCAGGAGCGGGAACGCGTGGGTGTCGGTGGCATGGAGCGCACCGTCATCGTCGGGATCGTCAGCGATCTCGAGCTACGTCGTCACGACCAGCCCGGGCGGCCAGACAATCACGGTCCCGGCCACCGCGCGACGAGCCGTGGTACCGGTACCGAACGGCACGACCCAGACCGCGCACGTGCAGGCCGTCAACGACGCGGGTCCAGGTGATCCGTCGAACGATTCAACGACGTTCACTCCCGCGGTGTCGACGATCACGGTCACGACCCAATACAACGCCACCGACAACACGCGGCTGTTGAAGAACGCGACGTACTTCGGCCAGAACGCCGTAGACGCGCAACGCACGTCGGTCGGGATCATCGCCTACATCGTCGGACTCGTGCACTCGCCGACCATGACACCCGTCGCACCGCCGGTGAGCACCGGGCCGAACAGCTACACGACGCCGTGGTCGGCGGGCGACCAGGGCGCCCTGGTCAGCGTGATGCGCCAATACAGCCTGACACCGTCGGAAACGCAGTACTTCAGCACGCAACTCATCGGCTACCTCCTCGCCGTCGGAGGCAACTGAGCCGCGACCTCGACACCCCTGGGGTCATGGGGTGGCGCTTGGTGCGTGAACCGTTCGCTCAGAGTTCGGGTGCGACGTTGGCGAATGCGTGCTCGCGGTCGCTGGTCGTCTGGCTCGGTTCGGCCGTGTTCGCACCCTTGACGACGTAGTCGACCGCGAACTCGCTCCTCACGTTGCCAGCGTCGTCGAGCATCCAGACGGGGGCCATCCGTCGCGGCACTGCGACAACGCCGGGCTCGTCGTAGGTGCCTAAGAGCTTGTCCCAAATCGGGCTCGTCACACCGAAGTTGCGCATCGGTGCACCGAAGTGGTGGTGCAAGTGGTTGCGACGCGCCCATCGGCTGTAGCGGTTGGTCGGCGGGTGCGTGTGCGTGCGGCGATGGGCGACCTCGTAGCCGAAGTACATCGTGAGCATTCCCGAGGTGAACGCGATGGCCCAGCGCCGACCCGCAATCGACGCAGCCAGCGGGTAGGTGACCAAGGTCGTGCCGGCCGCCGAGGCGAGCTTCTTCGACCCAGGAGAGAAGTAGGTCACGTCGGCGTGATGTTTGAGGTGTTCGGTCGATGCCAGACCCCGGCCGCGCAGCGCATGCATGGCGAAGCGGTGCAGGCCGTACTCGGCCACCGTCCACGAGGCGGCACCCGCAACGAGCGCTCCGGCACGACTTCGCACGACCTGCATACCGTCAGCTTCGCACAATCGAACGCCGCGGTTCACGTGTAGTAGTGCACGGCGAGGCCTGCGAGCGTCACTGCGCCGAGCAATGCGACCGCGCCGAACGACACGACAACCCGGAACGCACGCCCGCCAGCCTCGCGTCCGACCGCCAGGACGAACAGCGCGATACACGGAAACAGGTATCGGCCTTGCAAGTCGTCGATACGCGACGCGCCCACCGTGTTCCAACCCGCGTACGCCAGCAGTAGCACCGCCAACCCAATCAGCGCCCCGATCGCCGTCGCCGACACAACGGTGGCCTGGCCTGCGGCGTTGCGCGCCGATGGTCGCCCGACGGCGGCCACGATCGCGGCCACAAGCGCGACTGCGGTGACGCCGACGAAAATATTCGAGGGCTTCCATGCGGGCGTTGCCAACAACATCTCGTGTCCGATCCGAAGCCCCGACTTCGCCGCCGTCGACGCGATCGCCTTGACGAACGCGACGGGGTGCGACGCGACAAACCGCAGTTGGCGGCCGCTGTCGATGTTCGCGACTCCCTCCGGTGCGACATACACGCCCTGCGCGTAGTGGTTCCACAGCGCGGCGACCGCGAGTCCCGCGGCGCCGACGGAACACCACAACAACCTGCGGCCTGGCGCACGCGGGCGCAATACGGCCGGCACAAGCAGGAGCAACAAGAGCACATACGGCGGCTTGGCAAGGCCGATTGCGACTGCGATGGCGAATCCCTCTGCCACCAGTCCGCGCGGCAGCGCGGCCGTCGCGTCAACCGTGACCATGCGTAGTGCATACGCGGATGCCAGCAGGCACAGCGCGAGCGTGATGCCGTCGGCCGACACGGTCGCAGCTTGAAACAACGAAACCGGCATGAGCGCGAGCGTCGCCACCAGCCACGCGCGATCCGGCATGTGGTGCATGGCCCGAGTCACGAGCGCGATGTAGAGACCGAGCCCAGCGGCTCGCGCGAGCCAGAGCATGGCGAGGGTTGAGAGGCGAGCGATCGCCCTATGCGAATCCCGGCGGACGCGCCGACGTAGGCGATCGGGGAATAGGACGCGGTCGCTGCGAACGGGATGAACTCTTCGCGCCCGCTCGGCGTTGCATCTCCCAGATGAAGCAACGCCTTGGCCGAATCGTGCGTTCTCTCGCTTGTGAACTTCAGGACCGCGATGTCTGTGTAGAGCCAGATCGGGAGGAGCCCGCCATGCGTGGAGACCCCGTTGGACCCCGTGCCGCTCGGGCTGATGAGCGTGCCGCCCGATATCTGCCACGCTCGGGCGAAGTGGTCGCCCTCGTCGTATCCGCCAAACGCCGGATTGAGCAGCACTGCCGTGAGCCCGATCACACACGCGACGACGACGAAACTTGCACGAGGCCGCGCGATGATCTGGTCGCGCATTTCCCGCCAGCGCGACGGCGGTAGCGCCATCGGCTCAAGCTAATGGTCATCCAACCGCGACCGATCGCCTTCGCATTGTGACGTCGATGGTCGGGATCGCGGTGTTCGTCGATCGAGACAAGATGCTCATTGTTGGTTCACCTCGTGGTCGTTGGGGCGGGGGTTTGCGCGCAGGTCGCGGCGTAGCCGCCGTAGACATCGGCGACGGTCGCGAAGCCGCGCGATCGCAGGAGCGATGCAGCGGTGGCGGATCGATAGCCGCCGGCGCAGTACACGACGGTCGGTTGGGCGGCTTCGAGTTCGCCGAGCCGGTCGAGCAGGGTCGGCAGCGGCAGGTTGATGGAGCCCTCGATTGCGCCCCCGGCAACTTCGTTGGGGTTGCGGACGTCGACGATTTTCAGGTTCGGCGTGGCGTGTCGCCACTCATCGAGTTCGGTGGCGGTGACTCTGGGTGCTTGTTGGGCGAGTTCGGGGTGGTCGATGAGGAGCTGGTTGATGTTGTCGAGTGCGCCGACGACGTTGTCGAACCCGATGCGCGCAAGCCGGATGCGAGCTTCGTTCTCGCGTCCTGGTTCGGTGACGAGCACGACTGCTTGGCCGGGGCGCAGGACATCGCCGGCGTATTCGGCGAAGCGACCATCGAGGCCGACGTTGACCGAGCCGCGCAGATGGCCCGAAGCGAAAATGTCTGCCGGCCGCCCATCGATGAGGGCCGCACCGTCGTGCTGGTAGCCCAGCGCGAGTTCGAGGTCGATCCGACGCGTCTCACTGTGGTCGTCGAGCAGGGCACGGTCTCGACGGTTGGAGTCCGCGGCGAATGCGAAATACAGCGGTGCGACCGACTGATCTTGGGTGACGGCTTCGACGAACGCCGCTTCGGTCATCGGCGCGAGCGCGTAGTTAGTGCGTCGTTGTTCGCCGATCGTCGACTGCGACGCGGTCGACAGGTTCTTGCCGCACGCCGATCCGGCGCCGTGCGCTGGGTAGACACGGGTCGCGTCGGGAAGGCTGAGCAGTTGGTCGTGGATCGATCGGTACAGGCGCCGCGCGAGATCATCGGCGCTCCAACCGACCGAGGTCAGCAGGTCGGGGCGGCCGACGTCACCGATGAACAGGGTGTCGCCGGTCAACACGCCCCACGGTTGCGGATCGTCGGCGTGTTCCCACACGACGATCGAAATCGATTCCGGGGTGTGGCCCGGTGTGTGGCGGATCTCGAGGGTGACCTCGCCCAGCGAGAGACGCTGGCCGTCGGCCATTGGCTCGATGGCGAAATCAGCGCGGGCTTGGTCGCCGTAGGAGATGACGGCGCCGGTCGCCTCGGCGAGTTCGAGGTGACCCGAGAGGAAGTCGGCGTGGAAGTGCGTCTCGAGGACGCGCTCAATCTTCAACCCGAGGCGTTGCGCGTCGGCGATGTACTGCGAGACATCGCGCTGCGGATCGACCACAACCGCGCGCCCCGTGGTCGCATCACCGATCAGGTAGCTGAACAACGACAGGCACCCGAGTTCGTACTGTTGGAAGATCATCGTTGGTACCTCCCGGCAACATGTTGCCGATATGCCGACATCACGCGAGTTTAAGGAACATCTGCTGCACGTCAGCGATGTCGTAACCCGCGGCTGCGGACCGCTCGGGGTCCTCGACGCACGACGTGAGCCCGGCGGAAACGAGTAGGAAACCGACCTTTGCGAGCGCCTTGTTCGCGGCGGCGATCTGCGTGACAACCTCTCGGCAGTCACGACCATCCGCGATCATCTGCGAGACGCCCCGCACCTGGCCCTCGACCTTGCGCAGCCGACGTTGAACGTCGGCAATCGTGGACGGGTCGAACTCCATCCCTGGTGACTTCTGCACGCGTGTGTCGGTCATCGCCACACTATACCGATACCCCCACGGGTATGCAAGTCTACCCCCGGGGGTATAGGGTGAGCATGTGGATTTCGTTGAGTACATTCTCGCTGGCCTTGGAGTCGGGCTCGTGTTCGGCATGTTCGGTGCCGGTGGGTCCGCGTTCGCCACACCAGTGCTGGCCGTACTCGGCGTTCCAGGCCTGTTGGCGGTCGCGTCACCGTTGCCCGCAATGGTGCCCGCCGCGTTCGTCGGCGCGCGACGGTTCCTGCGCGCCGGAAACCTCGACCGGCGCGTCGCCCGCCTCGCCATACTCGGCGGTGTTCCCGGCACCATCCTGGGCGCGCTGGCGTCTCGGCTCGTCGGCGGCGACCGACTGCTCGTCGTGTCAGGCCTGCTGCTCTTCGGCATCGGCGTCCGGCTCGTACTCCCCGACACTGCCGGTGCTGCGGGGCGCGCCGCTGACCGGCGCGACAGCGTGGCAACCGTGCTCGGTTGGTCGTTCCTCGTCGGCGTGCTGACCGGCCTGCTCGCCAATGGCGGAGGTTTCCTTCTCGTGCCGGTCTTTGTCCTGGTGCTCGGTCTGACGGCGGTCGAGGCGGCCGGCACCTCCATGGTCGCCGTCGGCATCCTGACGATCCCCACGCTCGCGACCCACTGGGCGCTCGGCCATATCGATTGGACCGTCGCGACAGGATTCGCCATTGGACTCATCCCGGCCTCGATGCTCGGCGCCCGTCTGGCGCAACGCCTCCCCGCAGCGCGAGCCCGCATGGCATTCGGCGTGATGCTGGTCGTGTTCTCGATCTGGTTCCTCTACCGCCGACTCGCCTGACTGGCGTGCGTCCTGTACCCCTAGGGGTATGACCTTTGGCCCTAGTGATCCCGTTCCCATCGCCGTACGGTGAAAGCAACGAAGGACGACGACACGAAGGAGTCCGAGATGCACAAGAACATGGGCGACACCGACCGCTTGGTCAGAGGCGCTGCCGCGGTATTGCTTCTGTTGGCGGCATGGGCCCTCGGGTTCGCCACGATCGGCGGCGTCGTCGCCGTCGTGTTGGCAATTGTGATGGCCGTCACCGCGTCCGTCGCGGTCTGCCCGCTGTACATGCCGTTCCACATCAGGACGGATCACCGTTCGGTGCACGCTCACTGACATCACCAACCTGAGGACGCGGAGACCACATGAGCGACGCGCGAGCGTGGGACGAGCGCTACCAGACCGCGGAATTCGTCTGGAAGACCGACCCGAACCGTTTCCTGGCGCCCGAGGTTGACGGATTGCAGCCGGGCCGCGTGCTGGATCTTGCCTGCGGCGAGGGACGCAACGCAGTGTGGCTCGCCACCCAGGGATGGGACGCGACCGGCGTCGATTACTCGCAGGTGGGTTTGGACAAGGCGGCACAACTCGCGGCGTCGAATCATGTGGCGGCCAACTGGGTGTGCGCCGACGTGACGCGCTTCGAACCCGGTGATCGCTACGACCTCGTCATCGTGTTCTACCTCCAACTTCCCGACGCTGAACGACGGTCCGCATTCGTGACCGCGGCACGAGCACTGGCCGCCGACGGAACGCTGCTCATTGTTGGTCACGATCTCACGAATCTCACCGACGGGGTGGGCGGGCCACAAAACGCCGCCGTCCTCTATACGCCCGACGACGTCAGCGCCGACCTCCACGCGTCGGGTGTCACCGACCTCACCGTCGACCGTGCCGAACGCGTCGAGCGACCGGTCGACACCGACGCCGGAACGGTCATGGCCATCGACTGCCTCGTCCGCGGCCACCGAAGCGCCCAGCCGTAGTCCGGGCTGTGTGGCACACCGCTGCGATCAGTCTTCGGGTATACCCGCGAAATCCGTCTTGACCTGCTTATACCAACCCATGCCCTTGATCGGGTGCTTCCAACGCCCCTTCATCGCCTTGAGGGCGGCCTCGTGCGAAGCGTCGCCCGTCGTGACGACTTCTTTGAGGTGTCGGTCCTGAGCTTTGATGATTTCGTCGGCCGTTGCGCCGAGGTGCGCGAACCCACATGGTCCGCCGAGTTGTTGACACGTCATGGTCTTCATCGTTTCCCCTCTGCGAGAGCAACTCCGCCGACACAGCGCCGAGCAATCTAGAGTTACTCTCTCGTTTCGAGAGTGATACTATCGTTTTGTGGCAGAGACAGTCAAGCGCGGACCGCCCTCGAGGGGTCAAGCCCGCACCCGGCTCGCGCGGCGCGCAGTGATCGAGGCAGCACGCAGCCTGTTTTTGCACAACGGCTACGCCACTACCACGATCACGGCGATAAGTCGACGAGCCGACGTGCCAGAACCGACGGTGTATCGCCTGTTTTCCTCGAAGGTCGGGATTCTCAAGGCGCTGCTCGACGTGTCCATCGCAGGCGACGATGCGATAGTCGCAGTCTCAGAACGGGCCAATGTCGCTGCGCTTTTCGAGCAACACGACATGCGTGAGGTCCTCGCCGGCTTTGCTGCGATCACGACCCAGATCAATCAGCGGACCAACGACCTCTACAGCGTCCTCAGCCGCGCAGCCGACGCGGATGTCGAGGCGGCCGAACTGCTGAGAACGCTACGTCAACAGCGCGACCAAGGACAGGGCAAGATCGTCCAGTCGCTGCACCGCAAGCACAAACTACGGGCCGGGCTCAAAGCCCGCGACGCTGCCGACCTCGTCCACGCGCTGATGTCACCCGAGGTCTACCGCCTACTCGTCACCGACCGGGGCTGGAGCCCCGAGCAGTACCAACAATGGGCTACGCAAACCCTCATCCAACAGCTGACGTAACTCCCTCGCGATCCATTCGATGCTCGATCCGAATCCTGATGAGCGGGGCTGATCGCAGGGGACTGTGGCTCCGCTCGAACACGCAGATCGTCCCGGCGGGAACCCGCTCGGCGCAACGAGCACGTCGCTTCGCGACCGCCGCAGGCGTCAGTTGGTCGGTGTCGCAATGCAGCGGAACGGCGCGGTACCGCTGAGCTGGTTCGGTTCGAAGATGAGCTGTCGCGACGAGGTGTCGCCAACCATGGTCACGTAGGCGTTCGCGCCGTTCTCGTACGACGAATCGGTCCACTCGTATGGCTGCGGCGCGCCGGTGTGGTCAAAGATCTCAGTCAGCTCTGCCGGGCTCGCGAGCCTGATGCCTTTGCCCGCGCACGTCGACATCGCAGCGAACCAGGTTGTCGCGGCACGCGGGGACGGGTCGAAGCACAAGTCGCCACCCTGCTGGAGCCCGGCCGGGCAGTGCACTTTGATCGAGGACTTGACCGAGTTCGCGAGATCGCTTGCGTTGACCGACCCGGCGATGAGGTTCGCATGCTTGCCCGATGGCGGCTGGTGCCCCGAGATCGTGTTCGCGGCGACCTGACCGTTCGACGTGATCATCACCGCGGCACCCGCAGTACCGCCCAAGGCGAAGAACAGCGCACACAATGCGATGCCGTTGGAGAACGTCAGTGGCTTGCCCAGCGCTCGGCGGATCTGCATCCCGACTCCCTCTGATCGTCGTGAAGCTCCCGGACGCCTCGCGATGGCTCAGTGTCACAGCCAGCCGGTGCGCGCGCAACCCGAGCCTGCGATAGCGCTGGTTAGGCCGCCACGGCGGGTCGCGCGGTGCTCAGACGCAACCCACCATCCTCGTTGCGAGTGGGCGCTGGGGACCTGAACCCTCGACCCCCTCCTTGTAAGGGAGCACCGACCGAGCGCTGTGCTCACCGGCCAGCGGCTCGGTCCCAGCCTCTCACGCGAGGCCCGGACGACCCCATTAGGCGGTCTGGCGCATCACCTCGGGCGCGCGCTAATTCGCGTTGCGCGGTTCGCTTGCGCGACTAGAGCGCGAGCCGCATTCGCAGCTCGCCCCGACACCGATCCGATGGAGGCGGCTGAAAGTCGCCGGACTCGATGAAGCCGCACCACTCGTAAAGCCGCTGCGCCGGTTCGTTGCCTCGCGTTACCCACAGCTCGACGGCCGCCATCCCGATCTCGCGTGACCACTCGGCGACCGCGCCGACAAGCGCGCGCCCGACGCCACTGCCGCGAGCAACTGGCGAAGTCCACATCGACACGAGATCCACGACAGCCGCATAGCGTCCGGACCGGAACCCGCCAACGAGTCCGACGGCCCTCGTATCGTTCAACGCGAAGCAGGTTGCACTGTCGCGACCCTCAGCACCCGAGCGCGCCCGTGCGCTCCACTCTTCGACCGGGTAGGCGGCGTCCTGGTCATACGACGAGGCGAACGCCGCCGGTGCATCCCGAAGCGCGTCGAGCCGGACAGTTCGCAGCAACGCTTCGCCCTCGTGGCCGTGTATGCGACGGACCATGACGTCCATCCCGCAATCATCAAGCGGCGCAGCACTCCAAGCCGAGGGAATTTGCGGACGATGTGGCGCTGGGCCGGTCGGGTGGCGAGATCACGCCGTGCCGCGGATGAGCAGTTCAGCGCGTGCGGCCTGCCCGTTGTGGTCTGCATCGTGCTCGTCAAGTTCCGTTGCGCGACGGCGCAGATGCTCCGAAAGGCCAAGCACGCGAGGACTGCGCCGACACTGCGGGGTGACCCCCGATCTATCCGATGTGAGCACCGACGCTTCGCCCTACCGGGGCCACTCGCAGTCACCTGACGCTCGGGGCGCCTCATGCCTCCGCCGCTTCGGGGCAGCGAGAGCCGCCGTGCTCACCCGCGTTTCGCAGGTCCTCCCGAGCGGGACGCCTTCCTTTTAGGTGTCGCATGCTTCGCCGACGCCGGTCCGGCACGATTCAATTCACCGAAGGCGATTGCGTCGGAACTCCTGCGCCGAGCCGGGAAAGGCTTCCGTGTCGTTCACAAGTGCTCCCTGCGTCGCTTCACTCGGCCGTGCCCGCAAACGACCGAGTGACTTATCAACGACCTTCGCAGACGACAACTTCTGCCCCGTTTAGCTCATGTAGACGAATGCGTCGAGGTCGATGCGGGGCCGTCCTGCGGTGCCTAGGTTCTTGATCACGAACGTGTGCGTGCCGAACACGTACGCCTGGGCGAACACGATCGTCTCCGCGCTCGTGGTCGTGCCCTTCGTGTCGACGTTGACGGGCGTGGTGGCGTCGAACTTGACGGAACCGATACCGCGGTTGGTCGCTTTGGTCGACACCCACGCGAATTCCTTGGCCTTCAATGTGAACGTCACGGTCTTGCCGTTCACCGTCGAGAAGTCGACGAAGCCACCGGACGAACCCGCCAGTGCCTGACGAGTCCAACCCGCCGAGTAGGCGACGCCCGGGGCGTTCTCCTGCACCAGGTTCAGCTTGAACACACCGAACGCCGTATAGGCGCTCGTATTGCCCGCCTTGTCGGTCGCGCGCACTTGGTACTGGTAGGAGTGTCCCGGCGCGAGAGTCTGAGTGATCGACGTCGCCGTCGGAGAACCGAGCGTCACGTTGGCGAACGCACCACTGTCGACCTTGCGCTGCAACGTGTAGGACGCAACACCGCTGGTGCTGTCACTGGCGGCCCACGAAGTGGTCACCGGCACTCCGGAACTCGTCAGCTTCCCGCCGACCGCGAACACCGACTTCGGCGCGACGGTGATGGCCGGCGCGGTCTTGTCGATGCGGACGCTGACGAACTTGTAGAGGTTCGAGTTCGACCAGTTGTCGGTGGCTTGGTAGTAGAGGTTCGTCGTTCCCTCGGCCGAGATCGTCGGCGCAACTGACGACCCGGCTTTCTGGAGGCCGAACGCCCCGGCGCCGGTCGCGAAATAGCTCTGGTAGTAGACGCCGCTTCCACCGTCTGCGGCGCTGATGAACACGGTCGTGTTCGTGTTGTTCCAGCCGTTGGCGTTGGGCGCGGGCGACACGGACGCTGAGCTGGTGGGTGGTGTGGCGTCGCCACTTTCCCGCGTGAGCTGCACTTGCATGTTCCAGGTATTGCTGGCTGTGGCGTACATGCCCATGACCCAGATGCCGGTGCCATCCGGATCCTGGAACGCGCCGGAGTAGTCACCCCAACGGTTGCGGCCGTCCTTGTCGAGCCGCTGGTAGCCGCCCGAACCCGCGGCCACATAGTGGGCGCTGCCGTCGACACATACCGTGCACACACCCTGATTCGGGATGCCGATCACCCACGCCGACGGATTCAAGTTGCCCTGACCAGACGGACTCACCATGTCGGTGACCATCGACATGTCGCCGTTCGGGCGCACACCAACGTGGGGGTACATCGTGGAATAGTTGCCGTAGTTCAGGATCCACGCCTGGGTGACCGAATTGTTGAGGTCGTTGATCTGCATGAGGTACGGCTTCGCATAGCCCCCTGAACTCACGCTCGTCCACGTGTAGAGATAGGGGTACTGCCACACGGCGCCGAGCAGTCGCGAGTCATTGCCCGCCTCGAGACATTGGTTCGAGCTACTCGGCTGCACCGCGCACGGCGGCGCGTTCATCGTGTTGACCGCGATGTCGGCCTCGGTGAGCGTCGGCCCGGAGCTGCAGCACGCGGTCTCGTTCGTCACCCGGTACTGGTGGAGCGTCGTGCTCGTGCTCCCGTTGCCGGAAGTGGCGAGGAACTCGCCGTTCCCGGTGCCGGAGTTGCGCATGACGGTGGGCTGGATGCTCCGGCCCGCCAGGTTGAAGTACTCCCACCACGAACAGCAGCCACCACCGGTGAACTCCGATTGTGGCATCACACGGATCATCTCGTTGCTGGTCCCACCAGCGTCCTTGAGCGAGAACATATTGCACGTGAAGTACACGTAATGCGCGCTCGACGTGCCGATCTCGGGATAGTCGCACCAATCGTGCGGGAAGTTCGCCTGCACCGGCATCCACCAGGTTGACCAACCCTGCATCGCGTCGCTGTTATTGCTCACCGCGACATAGAGCTCCGAACTCGTCGTGCCGTTGCTCGCCGCAGCCACCATCCAAAAGCGTTGCGAATACGGGTCGAACACGACGTGCGGGTCGAATGTGCTGCTCGAGTCGGGCAGTCCGTCGAAGAAGTTCGCCAGCGTCTGGCTGCTCAGCACCGCGCCGCCCTTGCTGAACACGTTGACCGCGCCGTTGACAGCCACGATCGCCTGGTGCGGGCCGACCGCGAACCCGCCGTCGGGCGGGATCCAACCCGAGTAAGCAGAGCCGTTGAAGCTCGTGCCGATCGTGATGTCGTTGGCATGCGCGCCGCCCGATGCCGGTGGCCGCGCGTTGAGCACCTTTGCCGGCCGCGGAGGAACGTGGGAAATCGGCGGGTCCTCGTCGGCTTCGAAGTCGTTGTACACCGTTCGGTCCAACGGACTGGCTACCAGACGGTCCGTGCGCGGCAGACTGATGTGCTTCGCCTGGCTGAGGTGCTGGCCCCTGCCGCCACTCGCCTTGGCGAGGTGCCACGCAGTGCCCGCACCCGTCGCTGCGGGCGCAGTCGTGCCGTCAGCCGAAGCGATCGCTGGCACCGCGGAACCGTCCGACGAGCCGCGTTCCGACGACGCCCCCACCGCGCCTTGCGCTGCCGTGAAGCCGAGCGCCGCGACAGCAGCCGCAATGACAAAAGACTTACCGCGAGAAATCTTCACGACGCCTGGCTCCCTTGATCCTTCGCACGGCCCGACGCATCAACTCCGAGCCTGTGTTGCGATTGAATACGTCGCGCCGCTTACTGACATCCCCGATCGCGGCGCTGCGGCAATTGCGACGGACAGTATCGGTCGCTTCGACGATCCGCAACTGCAACAACCGGCCTCGTTCGGAACCTCAGTGCAACCCACTGCCGCCGGGATCGAGATCACCGCAGCGACGAGGCTCGTTCCCCCGGATGCGGGTCCGATCCGACTTACCGACGACGCCGAGACGTTCCTGCGCGAAATGTAAGGCGCACTCCGACCAATGCGAACTATGCCCGCGGGTGCGTTGGCGACCCTCGCATCGGTCCCTCTAAGTGTCTGCAAACATTGCGTTTGTGGGCGCTGGGCGACTCGAACGCCCGACCCCCTCCTTGTAAGGGAGGTGCTCTAACCAACTGAGCTAAGCGCCCGAAGCTCGATGATCGTAGTGGTCGACTCAGGGCGTCCCGTCAAGCAATGCGAGCAGGAGGATCGAGTTGGCGGTGTAGTCGAGGGCTGGCTCACTGGTCACGTAGTCGTCGAGCCGATCTTCGTAGGCCGCGCGCGCGGTGCTGAACACGTCCTTCACCACGAAGTGCTGCGAACGGATCTCCTTCTTGTTCGCCGGCCCCCCAACGACAGCGCCGATAGGTAGACCAGCGCCAGACGTGCTTGCCCAATGATGCGGATGCAGCGGCGCATTCGGTCCGTACCCGACGACGAAACTTGTGCCCCACTGGTTGCGGCCGAACAAGTGATCGCGCGCAAAGTCGGCGATGGCGACCGACGATGACGGGTTGGCCCGATGATCGAGCACGACCGCACTCCCGGTCCCGCCGCTCACTGCCGTCTGGCCCCACGAGTAGTACGTGGGAATCGACCAGGCGCCCACAGCCGTCGCCAGGTCACGCGCTCCTTCGACCACATTGGCCAGCTCGGCGCACGCGACCGACTTCGCCGTCGCATCGGTCACCGCCGCATGCACGATCGCGCCGCACAGTTCGGCGCCCGCGAGACCAGCGACGTCGTCCCAGCCCATCTCGTATTGCGGCGCCCCGAGCTGCAGCTCCGCCACAGCGTCGTTGAGATACGCCGCATCTCCAGTCGTTCGGTACAGCATCGCGGCGGCGAGCGCGAGGTCATCGTGCCAAGAACTCGCCCGGTAGAACCCGCCTCGCATGACCGGCCCGACGCCGGCCGTCGCCCTACCCGCGTTGTACCAGTCGATCGCCTGACTGAGCAGCGCGGAGCGTGCCGCGCCGGTCGCTCGATCCGCCGCGAGTGCGAGTGCAGCCGCGGCCTTGCCGCTCAAGCTCGACCCCGAACTCGGATAGGCGACGCGCGTACCGATTCCTGCGGCGCTGCTCGCGTCGTCAACTGCAGGATTGCGGAACCCCACGTTGTGATCGCGCTCGTCGCCCACCTGGCCGATGAACAACGACGGGCTCGGATGCGCCTTCACGAGCCAGCGAATACCCACGTCGGCTTCCTGATCGAGCGCAGTGGCATCCGGCGCATCAACCGCGGCCGCGAGTTGGAGCACGATCGCGGCATAGGCGGTGGTCTCGGTGAAATGCAGCATGTCGCCGGCATCCATCCACCCGCCGGTGAGATCAATATGTTGGCCGGCGGACGGACCCGAGGCGACGACAGCATCATGGAGATGCGCCGCCGCATGCAGCGGTGACGGCTCGCTGCCGTCGCGGTTTGCCGCGAAGAACTGCAGCAACGTCGGGATGGCTTCGCGGCTCGCCCCGGCACGCACGTCCCACGGCCGCGACACCAGGCCCGCGGCGCGCACTCGATAGCTGCCGGGCGCAGTGATCGCGCTGAGGTCGGCCGTCGCAATGAATCGCCAAGGCCCCGGAATGCGCGCCTTCACCAACGTGCCCTGGAGCACGACTGCGCCAGCGCCGTTGATGACATCGAACGGTTGCTTGGCATGGTTCGCACCAGTCGCGAGCACGGCGACCTTGGCATCACGCGGCTCGCTTGGGCCTCCCGTGCGCAACACGTCGGGACGGCTCACCACAGCCTGCGACGGCGCCACGCCGACCAGTACCGAAGTAGCGAGGAACACCACACTGGCAGCGACGGCGATGCGCAAGTGTCGCCCGCGCCGGCTACGAACAACGGCCATGTCCCATCCTGGCACGTCGGCCCGGCCGAGGGACACGAACGCCGCACTCTCAGTGAGACAGTTCTTCTGGCGTTCCATTCCCTCGGAGGGAACTGAGCGCCATGAGAACTCGGCGCGCGCTGCCGCGGCAGCGGAGTCGCGCGCCCCACGAACGACCACGCCGGGCCTGCGCACGATGGCGCGGACCCGGCCAGTCGATCTCCCCCATGGCTCCTTGTTCGTGGCCACTTGCGGGCCGGGACTCGCCTTCGCAGGCAGCGGGGGGTCCGCCTGCTCCGTCGTCCCGGCCCGCCTCTGCCACAACAGGAAGACCGTGTCTCCGATGCGTCGTTTGACCCGTCTATATGTGGGTCAAACGACGCACCGGCGCGAGTGTTTCGGGTCAGGCCGGTTGGGCCTGGGGCTCGAACAAGCCGTCGAACGCGTCGGTGAGCGGCGCCGGCTCAGGCGGACGCACCTTCGGTGGACGTCCTCGCTTGCGCTTTTGCGCCAGCACCTTGCCGTGCACGAACAACTCACCTCCCCACACGCCCCACGGCTCTTGGCGTTCGATGGCCGCGTCGAGGCAGTCCGTGCGGACATCGCAGCCCGCGCAGAACGCCTTTGCTCGGTTGATGTCGTCGATCTGCTCGGAGAAGAACAGTTCGAGGAGCGTGCCGGTACCCGTCGAGCATCGGGCAAGGGCGCGCCATTCATCGGCTCGGATCTCGTCGTAGACCACTTCGGTGGGCTCGAGGGCGAACATCGCCTTGTCTCCTTCTGTCGTCGCTGACGTCAGGTCGTGGATGGTCGGTTGGTCTGGATCTCGGTCGGTCGGGGTCGGTCCGGTCGTGGGAAGAGGTGCAAGGCCTGGGGCCGTCGGGACAAACAAAAGACCCGCCGGTTTCCCGGCGGGCCTGGGTGGAACTCTTGGCGGTAGCTGGTAGCTACGTCGCCAACACCGAGGTCAGCCGGGGCGGTCCGGGCTTACGGTTCGTGAGGTCATTACGCGACCACGACCCTGCCGGTGCACCCGTGTGAAACACCGCAATCGGGCACATACCGAGCGAGTACACGTGCTCGCGCGCGCCGATGACGGTTGCCGTCATCTGGGCTGCGGTGGCGTGTGTCGTCATTGGTGTGCCTTCTTGGACGTTCCCGCGGCTCGGGTGCCGGGGCAAGTGATTCGAGTTGTCAGCGTATCCGAGAGATCTGATCGGCAGGTGGTTCTTCGGGTTTTGTGGTTCGGTTGCCGTGATGTGCTTGTGATTGTTGAGGTTTTGGACGTCGTGCGGCGAGGTCCCCCGCAGACCCTCATATCAGATCATCGCCGACGGCCCGGGCGCAAGTGATTTATTGCGCCGCTCGCGTAATGGCCACCATGCGTTCATGGACGGCCGGCGGCCCGGCCACGATGTCGCCCGACCAGAGCCAGGCCTCGGGGTCGCCGGCCCAATCGGTGACGACGCCTCCGGCCTCGCGCACCAGCAAGGCCCCGGCGGCAACATCCCAGGTGCCGAGCCCGAGCTCGAAAAAGCCGTCGAACACGCCCTCGGCGGTCCACGACAGGTCGAGGCTCGCAGCTCCCACCCGCCGGAGGTCTTCAAACACCTCGAAGGCGCCGTGGAACGCGTGCAGGTAGCGGTCGAGTTCGTGCTTGCGCCGGAACGGGAATCCGGTGGCGGGAATCGCCTGCGCGGGGCTTCGGTCGCTCACGTGGATCGGTTGGCCGTCGAGGAACGCGCCACCGCCGGCAACGGCGTGGAACGTGCGGTCGAGGAACGGCGCGTGCACCACACCCACGACGGGCGCGCCATTTTGCACGAGGCCCACCGACACGCCGACCGCGACGAAACCGTGCAAGAAGTTCGCCGTGCCGTCCAGCGGATCGACGTACCAACCGCGATCGGATCGCGTGCCGCCGCTCTCTTCGCCGAAGAAGTCGATTCCTGGCGCGAGTCGTTCGAGGGTTTCTTGGATGGCCTTCTCGCTCGCGATGTCGGCCGCGCTCACCCAATCGCCGGGAGCCTTTTCCTGGATGTCGCGCGCCGCGCCGAAGTGCGAGCGAACGACCGCACCGCCGGCGCGTGCAGCGTGCAGCGCCGCGTCGCACAGTCGTTCGAGTTCGCTCAACGTCGACCCGCAGCCGAGCGCAAGACCTCGAGCAACTCGTCGGTACCCGCGCCGATCATTTGACGACGCGCTGAGGGTTCCGATGTCACGAGCTCATCGCCGCGCGCGTCGACGACCATTGCCCCAGCTTCGCGACACATCGCGAGGCCGCCGAGGTAGTCCCACGGAGCGTGCCACGAACCGCCGTCGATGTAACCGTCGATGCCGCCGGACGCGAGCTCGCACAGCGCGAGCGACGCGCAACCAAACGCTCGATATTGACCCCACTGCAACACGCGCGCCGGGAGCCCAGAGAGCGCAACGATCGCGGCCTCGACCGACGACACACTGCTCGCGTGTACGGGCACGCCATCACGGGTCGCGCCGCCGCCGCGCACGGCTCGGTACTCGGTGCCGGTCGCCTGGTTCACGACGTAACCGCACAACAGGCCTTCGGCGTCGATCGCGGCGATCGACGTCGCGTAGTACGCGATGCCACGAGCACAGTTCGTCGAACCATCTACCGGATCGAGGATCACCGTCACCGGCGCGTCGTCGTTACCACTGAACAACGACTCCTCGCTCACGATCGCGACGTCGGCCTTGCGCAACACCTTCAAGGCCACGCCGTCAGCAACAAGATCGAGCCCGTACTGCCCCGCGCGGCCGGTGCGCGCGTTCATCTGTTCGTACGTCAGCTTCGCAAGCGCGCCGCGCACCGCGACACTGGCTTCGGCAAAGAGGTCGAGAAGTACGTTGGGGTCGGTGGCATCCATCGAGGCCGTCACACTAACGAAGGCAGCACATTTCGCTCTGATGCAACGCACTACGTCGCAGTCAGGATCTCCACGAGCGCGTTGTAGTCGGGTACGCCGCTGTGTGGATCGCGACGATCCGAGGCGAGGAGCACGTTGCCTTCGGGGAAGAACACTTGCACGTTGCCGGTACGGATCTCGGCCAGGTGCACTCGCGCCGCCATCTGTCCGTACGCGCTCCGCAACACCACAGCGGCACCCTGGCCGACCCCGAGTCGGTCGGCGTCAGCGCGGGCCACGAACACAGCATCACGAACGGCACCCGTGAGCGGATCGGAGTCTTGCCACACCATCGAGTTGAACTGCTTGCCGCGCCGCGTCGAGCAACGAAACCATCCGTCGGGCACCGCGCGCGCCGCGCCCGAGTCGACCACGGTGAAGCGCGCTCGTTCGTCGTCGGTGGGGAACACTCCCCCGTCGCACAAGCGCGTGCCGCCCCATTGGATGGCGTCGCCGGTCGTGCGCAACCCTTCGATCCCCGCGTAACTCGGTACGACCCGGGCGATCTCGGAACGGATCGCCGCGCCCGACGTACAGCCAAACACCTTCGCCCGTTCGGGATCAACGCGACGGGCAATCTCGGCGAAGATCTCCCACTCGCTGCGCACTTCGCCCGGCCGCGGCCCTGCGATCTCCGGGCTGAACGCAACGCGCCGCTCGGTCGTGGTCGACGTGCCGCCGTCGCGCTGTTCGTAACGCGTTGCGGCCGGCAACAACACCACCAGTTCACCCGGGTCGACGAGCATCTGCGACGACACGAAGATGTCCTGATGCACGCGCACCTTCGTGGCGGCGAGCGCTCGCCGCACCTCGTCGGGTGCAGGGAGCACATCGAGGAAGTTGCCGCCGCTCGAGTACAGCACGTCGATGTCGCCCGCTCCCGCGGCTTCGACCATCTCGGCGGCCGTCAGGCCCCGGTGTGACGGCACCTCGAACTGATACTGCTCAGACAGCGTCGCCGCGCTCTCGGCATCGATCGCAATCCCACCCGGGAACGCGGTGGCGTAGCAGCCCATCTCGGCACCGCCTTGCACGCCCGAATGACCGCGGATGGGCATGAGGCCGCTGCCGGCGCGTCCGACGTTGCCGCGTGCCAGGCCGAGGTTCACGATTGCGGCCACGTTGTCGACGCCGCTCTCGTGCTGCGTGATGCCCATCGACCACACGAGCACGGCGGTTTTGGCGTCGACATAATGGCGAGCGAAGCGCTGCATGTCGGCTTCGCTGCATCCCGACGCGGCCTCGAGCGTTGGCATGTCGGCGTGTTCGAGATCGACGCGCAGCGCCGCGAAGCCCGTGGTGTGCGCAGCGATGAACTCGTCGTCGAACGCGCCCGGCATCGCGAGCATGCACTTCAGCACGCTTTGCACGAACGCCGCGTCGCCGCCGGTGTGCACGGTGAAGTTGTCGTCGGCGATCAACGTGCCGAACAGGGCACTTTCGGCGTTCGACGGTACCCAATAACGCTCGAGACCGGGTTCGCGGTACGGGTTGACCACGAGGACCTTGGCGCCGTTCTTCTTGGCGAGGTACAAGTATTTCATGAACACCGGTTGCGCGTTGGCAACGTCGGCGCCGAACAGCACGATGAGATCGGATCCGATCACGTCGGTGTACGAACACGTGGTGGCGGCCACGCCGATCGCTTGTTTCAGCGCGGTCGTGGACGGCGCGTGACACACCCGTGCCGCGTTGTCGATGTTGTTCGTGCCGCAGAAGCGCGCGAGCTTCTGCGCCACGTAGTACACCTCGTTCGTGATGCCCCGCGCCGTGAGATAGAACGCGGCGCGATCGCCGCCAGCGTCGCGCAGGGCCGACGCGACCAGGTCGAGCGCGTCGTCCCACGACACTCGCGTGAAGCCCCGCTCGCCGGCGCGTCGCACCATCGGATGCGACAGCCGCCCGAGTTCGCGCAGTTCCCGGCCCGGCCGCCGCGCGAGCGCAGGCACGTCGGCGAGTACGGCGTCGTCGAGCGGGCCCATCGTGTTGAGTTTCAAGAGGTTCAAGCGCGTGGTGCACAGGTGCACACCGTCGAGCGTCCAGTCGTGGAGTCCGGCCACACCGAGCGCACAGCCATCGCATACGCCTTGTGTGAGGATGCGCCACGCGTACGGGAGTTGCTTGCGGTTCTCCCACACCGTCTTCACCATCTCGCCGTAGTGGTTCGGCTTCTGTTCGCCGATCCCATTCGGCTTCCACCCCACCCACAGATCGCGTCGCAGCCGGCGCGGCGGCTTGATGAGTACTTCGCGATCGCCGTGACCAGCCACGTCAGCCTCCAAGCTCGACGCGTTCGGGGTGCGTGTAGACGCTGCACGCATCGTCGCGTAGGAACGCCACGGTCGTGACGCCGAGGCGGCGCGCCGTGGCAATCGCGAGGCTCGACGGTGCACCGACTGCCGCGATCACGGTCACTCCGGCCATCGCCGCCTTCTGCACCAGCTCGAATCCGAGCCGTCCCGACACCACCACGATCGCGTCGTGCAATGGTAACGACCGTTGCAGCAATGCATGGCCGATGACTTTGTCGAGTGCGTTGTGGCGACCGACATCTTCTCGGCTGACGATGATCGAGCCGTCGGGCCTGGCCAGCGCCGACGCGTGCACTCCACCAGTCGCCGCGAACAGCGACTGTTGTGCGCGCATCGCCGCCGGAAGCTCATACAAGGTGGCGAGGCACACGCTCGGGCCGTACGCGTCGAGGGTCGCGCAGTGTTGCGCGAGCTCGTCGAGGGTGGCTTTCCCGCACAGCCCGCAGCTGCTCGTGGCCGCGAACGGTCGCGGCTGCAACGCGTCACCGACCGGCGTGGTACGCCGCACGGTGACGACGTTGTATTCCTGTTCTCCGGTCTCACCGAGGCAGTAGCCCACGGTTACGACGTCGTCGGCCGACGCGAGGAAGCCCTCCGCGTGCAGGAAACCGACCGCGAGCTCGAAGTCATGGCCAGGTGTGCGCATCGTGACCGCGACCGGGCGCGGCGCTTCCGCCGGCCCGTGGAGGCGGATCTCCATCGGTTCTTCGGTCGCGAGGCGATCGGGACCGCGCCGCACCGTGGTTGTCCGCACCTCGTGGCGTTGCACCCCAACGGAGGTGCCGCGCACTGGGGCATCGGAACGGCGGGCCATGCGCTCGATGCTACGAGCACCGGTCGCGTCGCGACGTCGTGCCACATGCCCCGGGGCGGGTGACCACGCGGTGCAGCAACCTCACGGCGGTTCCGTGCGAGCGTCGAGGTCGATGCCGAGCGCGGTTGCGTCGGCGGGGGTGTCGAGATCGCGAAAGGCGCTGGCGGTACCTACTGCGCCCCACGTGGCCTCGTCGATCCAGTCGACCGAGCGAGCGTGCGCGTCGTCGTGCAACCAGCGAAAGCCGCGCGCACCGGACGCGTACGCCGCGACGGCAGCCCCGAGCGCGAGTCCGCCGTACTTCGCGCACACATACTGGGCCTGTCCATCGACGACGGGTACGACCGTGGAGCCGTCGCGATCGGCGATGCACCGCAAGAGCGCGCCGGTCATGTTCGGGTAGTCGCAACCGAACAGCAATACCGACTCGCCCGCGCGTAACCCCAGCGCTGCGACGCCGGCGAGCAATGCCGCAAGCGGCCCGTCACCGGTCGGCGTCTCGCGCACACAGCGCAGACCACTCGTGCCCGCCCCAACTTCGATGCACGGATCGCACACCCCGCTGAGCAGTCGTGCCGCGCGCACCGCGAGCACCTCGCCGTCGAGATCTACCTGGGCCTTGTCGACACCGAGCCGCCGGCTGCGTCCACCGGTGAGCAGGATCCCGGCGATCGGGCCGGCCATGAATGCCCGAGTCCGTTCACGCGACGCCGTCGATGGCACTGGCCAAGCTCACGTCGAGCTGGGTGATGCCGCCGGCGTCGTGGGTGGAGAGCGCGACGATGACGGTGCGCCACCGGATATCGAGATCGGGATGATGATCGGCGGCCTCGGCGAGGAACCCGATGCGCACAACGAACGCAACCGCGTCGGCGAACGACGGGCGCGTGAACGACTTGCAGATCTCGTCACCGACGCGCTGCCAGCCGTCGAGACGATGCAGCGCTTCGGTGATCTCGGGATCGGGCAGCCGGGCGGGTCGCATGCCGTCCATTCCACCGCATCGCCGACAAGGGGCCAAACTGCGGTCCATGGAGTTCGAGATCCCGGCCGTGACGCCACCCGAGGACGTCGAGCTCGATCGCGAACGTCACCTACGACTGCAGTGGGCCGACGGACGCACGGCGACGTTCGCGCTCGACACGCTGCGCGCGGGTTGTCCCTGCGCCCAATGTCGGTCGCTGCGCGAGCAAGGCCGTCCGGTGCCGCCGCCTCGGATGGCTGGCGCCGCGCCGCTCGAGGCGCGCGGCGCCGAGCTTGTCGGCAACTGGGGCGTCACGATCCATTGGAACGACGGCCACGACACCGGCATCTTCTCGTGGAGCATGCTCGCGGCCTGGGCGAACGACACCGACGCGACGACCTGACGGGGGACGCGAAACCGCGGTTTGATTGCACCTGACGGCGCTACACGCCGCGGGGTGCAGAGGAAAACCGATTTGGGGGGGGGTCAGGCTGCGTGGGTGTGGGGGACCCAGCGGAGGCGGTGGCGCACGAGGGCGCCGACGACGTCTCCGGGTTGTGGCCGCGCGAAATAGAAGCCCTGACCGACGTCGCAACCGAGCGCTTCGAGCTCGCGGAGCTGTTCCATCGTTTCGATGCCTTCGGCGGTCACCGCGAGGCCGAGCGCGTGGCCGAGTCGCACGACGGCATCAACGATCGCCGAGTCGTCAGGATCCCGACCAAGACCTTCCACGAACGCCCGATCGATCTTGAGGCAGTCGACGGGCAGGCGCTTCAAGTAGCCAAGCGACGAATGGCCGGTACCGAAGTCGTCGATCGCGAGTTGCACGCCGAGCGACCGCAGCGCGTGCAGCACTTCGGAGCACAGCACCGGGTCCTCCATCAGCACGGTCTCGGTGATCTCGAGTGCGAGCGTCGACGGCTCGATCCCTGACGTTGCGAGCGCATCGGAAACCGTTTCGACGAGGTTGGGGTCGCCGAGTTGGCGCGCCGACAGGTTCACCGATACGACGAGCGGTGCGAGCTCGGGCGACGACGATTTCCACTCGGCGGCCTGCGCGCACACCTCACGGATCACCCACTCCCCGATCGGCACGATCAAACCTGACGTTTCGGCCCGATCGAGGAAGTCGCCCGGCGCCAGCATCCCCCGTTCGGGATGACGCCACCGCAACAGCGCTTCGAAGCCGATGACTTCAGCGCCAGTGAACTGCACGAGCGGTTGATAGAACACGCGGAACTCGTGGTCGCGCACCGCCCGGTGGAGATCGTTGTCGAGATCGAGGCGCGCGATGGCATCGGCGCGCATCGCGGCATCGAAGACCTCGACGCGGTTGCGACCGGCGGCCTTCGCCACCGAGAGCGCCGAATCGGCGTCGCGCAACATGCGTTCGGTGTCGTCGCCGGCCCCAGTCGCGAGTACGACGCCGGCGCTCGCGCGCATGACCACATCGCCGCTTGCAAGCGGGATCGGCTCGGTGATGCTCGCGATGACTCGTCGCGCAACGCCAGCGGCCTCTTCGCCCGACGCGACATCGCCGCACACGATCGCGAATTCGTCGCCGCCGAGCCTCGCCACCGAGTCGCCGAAACGCAACAGGTTCTCGATGCGACGCGCAATCGTCGTGATGACCTCATCACCCACGGTGTGACCGAGGCTGTTGTTGACCACGTTGAACTCGTCGAGGTCGACAAGCACGAGCGCCACGCATGTGTCGAAGTGGTCGATGTGCGTCAACACGCCGGCGAGGCGATCGTGCAACGTCGCGCGGTTCGCAAGTCCGGTGAGTGGGTCGTGGCGGCGCAGGAAGTCGAGTTCGCCGGCAATTTCGGCACGGCGTGTGATGTCGTGCGCGGTTCCCACATACTGCACGGGCCGGCCGTCACGGTCGAAGATCGGTCCGACAACGAGCTCGAAGACCCGACCCGGGAACGTCAGCCGGTCTTCGAACGACACCGGCGCGGCCAGATCACACGCTTGTTCCAAGTACGGTTGGGCCAGCGCCACCGTTCCGAACGGCATGCACTCCTCGGGAGCAAACGCAATGTTCGTG
The DNA here is from genome assembly GCA_038202885.1 of Acidimicrobiia bacterium. Taxonomy (GTDB): domain Bacteria; phylum Actinomycetota; class Acidimicrobiia; order IMCC26256; family PALSA-610; genus JBBREP01. The sequence continues at coordinate 54,123 of JBBREP010000008.1, forward strand.
TCGCCGAGCAGCGACCGGTATGCGGCATTCACGTAGGTGCAGTGGAACGCCGACGGTTCGTGGCGGTCGACGAGCTCGAGCACGAACGTCGGCACCGGGACCCGGTCGAATGCAGCGAGCGACCCACCTTCAAGCGGTCCTCGGAGCATCAACGAACGAGTTGTGGCGACAGGCGATGACATGAGCAAGGTCTGGGCGTGCAGCACGGACCGACCCGAGCCCACCGGGTCGCTGCTTGTCCCATCGGAAGCCGAACGGACTACTTGAACGAGTCACAGAACCAATGCCCGTCCGTGGGCGCGCCCTCCATAAGCTCACGGTCATGCGACCTTGGTGGGCGCGGTGACGCCATGACGTGTCCGGCCTGTGGTGAGGTCGTGCCTGTCGGTGCCCGCTTTTGCCAGGATTGTGGTCACGCGCTGATGCGCCGCCCCGACGAGCGGCGGCTCGTCACGGTCTTGATGGCCGACATCGTGGGCTTCACATCGCTGTCGGAAGCCACCGACCCCGAGACGGTGAAGAACCTCGTAGACCGCTGTTTCCAGGCGCTCGTCGGCGATATCACGACCTACGGGGGCAGTCTCGACAAGATCGTCGGCGACCAGATCGTGGCCCAGTTCGGTGCGCCGGTCGCGCACGAGGACGACGCCGAACGGGCGGTTCGCACGGCCGTGGCGATGCGCGAGTCGCTCGATCAGGTTGCCAAGGACACGAGCCACCGCTTCGCGCTGCGGATCGGTGTCAACACCGGTGAGGTGCTCGTGGGAGCGATGCGCGCCGGCGGCGACCCGACCGTCATGGGCGATGTCGTCAACACCGCGAGCCGGCTGCAAACTTCCGCCGAACCCGGACAAATCGTCGTCGGTCCGGCCACGTACCAGGCCACGCGCAACGTGGTGCGCTACGACCCGCTCGGCGCGCTCGAAGTCAAGGGTCGCGGCGAGACAGTGCAGGCGTGGTCACTCGCCGAGGTGACCCGTCCGCCCGGGCGGCCACGCCATGCCCGTCGCGCGGCACTCGTTGGACGCGACCCCGAGATGGGCACGCTGCGCCACGCCTACAAGGTGACGACGTCGCGCCGGCGCGCGCATCTCGTGCTGATGCTCGGCGATGCCGGTGTCGGTAAGTCGCGCGTCGCGCAGGAACTCGCTACCGAGGTGGGATGCGAGCAAGGTGCGCTCGTCGTCCAAGGCCGCTGTGCGCCCTACGGCGAGTCGAACGTGTGGGCACCGATCGCCGACGCGCTGCGCGAACTGTGCGGTGTTGACGACGACGAAGCGCTGCACGACCGCCGCGACGAGCTGCGCGCTGCGGTGCAGGGCGTCGCGCACATTCCCGACGGGTCACCCGAACTCGATCGCATCGTCGATGGTCTGCTCTACATGACGCACGGAGTCACAAAGTCGGGTGTCGATCCCGGACGAGCACGTGACGACGCGATCCGCAGCGCCATGACCATGTTCGAAGCGTGCGCCCAGCATCGGCCGCTCGTCCTCATGCTGTCCGACGTGCACTGGGCCGACGATGTGGTGCTCGCGGCAATCGAACGGTTCCTGCGCCGGCTCGGCACGTTGCCGTTCCTGTTGCTCGCGACCGCTCGCCCCGACTTCGAGCAACGATGGACGCCGCCCGCCGGCTACCACAACGCCACGGTGTTGCATCTCGACCCGCTCGATGCCGACGCGACGGCCGCGCTCGCCCGCGAGCTGTACGGCGACCATATCGACGACAGCCTCGTGGCGTTCTTCCAGGAACGCAGCGGTGGCAACCCGTTCTTCGTCGAGGAACTCGTCGCCCTCGTGTGCGATTCCGACGGTGCACACCAGCTCGGCGCCGAAGGTCTCGGCGCGCTGCCCGCCACGCTCCATGGGCTTATCGCGGCGCGCCTCGACGGGCTGCCGCCGGAACTTCGCAGCGTCGTCGAAGACTTCGCCGTCGTCGGATCGCACGGGCCCACCGCAACCGCACTGTTGGTGTCGGGGCGCGACGCGACCGTGCTGCGCGAGTTGCAGGCGCGCGATCTTCTTGTGGTCGACCACGACGAGTACCACTTCAAGTCCGAACTTGTCCGTGAAGTCGCGTACGCCACGCTCACGAAGGGCGAGCGGGCCCGCCGCCACGAAGCGCTGGCGTCGCAGCTCGACGCGACCGTCGAGAGCCACGTCGACCAGATCGCGCACCACCTGGCGTGCGCGGCTGAGATGATCGACGAGGTCGGGCTCGTGAGCGGCACCAACGGCGTGCGCGAGCGAGCGCTCGCGAGCCTCGCCAAAGCGGCGCGGCGGGCCGACGAACGCGAGAGTTTCATCGCGGCCGGTCGGTTTTGGGAACGGGCGCTCCAACTCCTCGCACGCGAACCCGGCGAGCTGCGCTGGGAAGCTCTGCTCGGCCGGGCTCGAGCCCGCGATGCGTTCCGCCAACTCCACGAGGCCCGCGACGACGCGCTCGTGGTGCTCGAAGAAGCGCGCGAACTCGAGTCGAAGGAATGGGAGAGCAAGGCTCAACTCGTGCTCGGACGCGTCGAGACCGACGCGGGAAGCTACGACGACGCCGAACAGCACTACGGCCACGCCGTGACATTGCTCCGCAGCCTCGGCGACACGTCTGGCGTTGCTGACGCGCTCCGCGGCCTCGGTGTCATCCGCTTGTTCCAAGGCCGTCTCGAAGAAGCCGAGCGGTTGGCCTCCGATTCACTGGCGTCGTTCGAGGCCGCGGGTGATCGCCGAGGCGAAGCGTGGGCCCAACAAAACCTTGCGTGGATCGCGTTCTTCCGTGGCGCTAACTCCGACGCCGAACAGCGCCTGCACCGTGCGGCCGAAGTGTTCGGGGAAATCGGCGACTGGGGCGGTGTCGGCTGGGCGCTGGGCATGCTCGCATTCGTGCGCTACAACCAGGGCGAACTCGACGAAGCCGAAACGCTCGCGCACCAGATTTCCGAAGAGGCCGCCGAAACCGGCAACCGTTGGGCCGAGGGCATGATGGAAGTGCTGCTCGCCGACATCGCCATCTGGCGCGGTCGCGCCGAAGAGAGCGTCGACCGCGGCAAGAGCGCCCTGCGAATGTTCACCGAGATGGGAGACCACTGGGGCCAGCTCCAAGCGATCGCGCCGGTGGCACGCGCCTTGTCGACGCTCGGGCGGTTCCGTGAGGCCGACGAGATGCTCACTGAGCTCGACGTGCAGGCCGAGTATCTCCCCGATCCTTCGATGCGGTCGGTCACGCACATGGTGCGCGGCGCAATGCTCGCCGAGCGCGGCGATGGCGCCGCTGCGATCTTGCAGATCGCGGCGGCGGGCGATCTCGCCGGCGACCGCGACACCGTGGGCAACGTCGATCGCGTGCTGCTCGCCGCGCTCGCAGAGGTGCAGACCGGCGATCCTCACGCGGCAATCGCGCTCGCGGAGCCGGAGTATCGCGAGGTGAGCGCCGGCGGACCCCGCGCCGCGTTGGGTGGGCTGCTCACGCTCGCGTACGCCGCGGCTCGCCAACCGGACCACGCGCTCGCCGTGGCGGCAGAACTCGCCGAAGTGCGAGGCGGGACATTCATGGATCGCTTGCTCGCCCGTTGGGGCAGCGCGGTCGCGTACACCCAGCAAGGCGACGTCGCCGCCGCGGTCGGCGAGCTCGACGCCGCGTACACGCTCGCCTACTCGACCGACTCGCGCATCGTGCGTGCCCTGGCCGCGCTCGCCCGGGCGCGCCTGTTCGAAGTTCTCGGCGTGGCTGCGGCCGCCGAAGCGGCGAACGAGGCCAGCCTGGCGCTGCACACCGCCGGCATCACCGCGTCGGGTTGGGTCTGCGCGTTCACCACGGCCTTCGCGGCCACCGGCGGCGTGTCAGCGCGAGGGTGACGGCGGCGCCGCGGCGCGTCGCAGCGCTTCGAGCACCCGGTCGCAGGCCAGACCGTCGTCGAACGTTGGCACACCCGGGATGTCAATGCCGTTCGTGATGAGGTCGCGCACGCGTGTCGCCCATCGCTGCATGGGCACGAGATGCCGATCGGCAACCGCATCGGTGCGGCCGCCGGCCGACGCCGACCCCGACGCCGCTGGCGGCTCGAAATCGATCTCGGTGACCTCGTACGTGCCGTCAAAGGCGCGGCGCACGATCCGCTGGTCGGCCACGAGTTCCAGCACGCCATCGGTGCCGCCCACAACGAGGCGAGGCGCGAGCGACGCCGAGGCTGCGAACGTTGCATCCAACACCACTTCCACCCGACCGAGCCGGCTGCGCATCGTTGCCGTGAACGAGTCCTCGGCGCTGCAGTGATGCCACGCGCCGTCGTCGCCCGATCGTGCGCCAATCACCGTCGACGACGTGTTCGTGAGCACGTCGAATTCGTCGTCGAGCAGCCAACGCAGCGTGTCGACGGCATGAGATCCCCACGCCCCGATGAAGCCACCACCTCGGTCCGCGTCGAACAGCCAGCCGTAGCGGCGCATCGGTACACGCGACGCGTTCGACCAATGCGACCACGCCACGCGCTCAACCCGGCCGATCGCGCCATCGCGCACCATGGCTCGGAGACGTTCTCGACCAGGATCACATCGGAACTCGAAGTTCACGAGGTGGCGAATGCCCGCCGCGTGCGCAGCGTCTCGCAATGCGAACGACACACCTTCTGTTGGCGTGAACGGTTTGTCGCACATCACGGTGGCCACCCCCATCTCGAGCGCAACCCGCACGTGTTCATCGTGCAAGAACGGTGGCGAATGCACCGTCACCAGATCGGGGCGCTCGTTCGTGATGCTCGCGCGGATCGCGTTGGGATCGCGCGCCGACACAACCTCGACAACGGCGCACCCCGGCGTCGCGGAGAACACCGGCGCAACGACACGCGCACCAAAGCCGGTGCCGACAACAACCACGCGCACTGTCATTCGCCGTGCACCCCGATCCGTACCGACAACGGCACGTGGAACCGCGCGAGCGCAACGTGTGTGATCGGACCGCAGGCAAACGCAAGCACCACGGTCCCGGCCCCCACGGTGCCCCCGAGGGCCCAGCCCACGATAAGGATGCTGACCTCCAACGCCATCCGCACCTTCCAGACCGACAGGCCGCGAGCGGTGAGCGCCGTCATCAGTCCGTCGCGCGGCCCCGGACCGAGCGCGGCGCCGATGTAGAGCCCAGCACCCACACCGAAGCCGATCGTCGCGGCCGCGAGGTAGAGCACGCGGGTCGCCATGGCCGACGGCGCACCAAGGTGGTCGAGGGCCACACCCGCCGCCGGACCGACCATCGCCACGTTGATCAGCGACACAAGCCCGAATCGCTGGTGCAGTGGGATCCACGCCACCATCACGACAGCGCCCACACCCACCACGACCGCTCCGAACGGCCATCCCGTGCGCCGGGCGATGCCTTGGTGAAACACGTCCCACGGCGACGCGCCGAGGTCGGCCCGCAGCGACAGCGCGGTCGAGATACCGAGCGCGAGCATCCCTGCGATCGCTTGCGGCAGGCGCCGCGCGAGGTCGGTACGTGACGGCCGGCGGAGCACCGCCGAGTAGTCGCGCGCGGCCTGGCTCACGTGAGCAACGACGATGCCGCGGCGTCGAGCAACAGCACTGCGCCCGCGCACGTACGTAACGCCGAGGCCGGACAACTCGGCGCAATCGGCCCTTGCAAAGCGGCGTGCGCCGCAACCGCCTTGCGCAATTCCGAAACGATGACAACGACACGCGACGCGCCGAGCAGCGCGGGGATTGTGACGGTCAGCGCCCGCGGCGGCACGTCATCGATAGCGGCGAAATGCCCCTCGCCCACCTGCTGTTGGCGGCACGCGACGTCGAGCGTCACGATCTTGACGATCAATGGATCGTCAAAGTCGGCCATCGGCGGGTCATTGAACGCGAGGTGCCCGTTCTCACCGATGCCGAGGCAGCACACGTCGAGCGGGTGCGCGGCGAGCAGTGCGGCGTATCGCGCCGCCTCGGCCACGCTGTCCGGCGCATCGCCGTCGAGATAGTGGAACGCGCCGAGCGGCACCCGTTCGGCCACCCGTTCACGCATGTAACGCCGGAAGCTCGCGGCGTGATCGGCCGCGATCCCGATGTACTCGTCCATGTGGAACGCGTGCACCTTCGACCAGTCGACGCTCGACGTGGCCACGAGACGCTCCAAGAACGCGAGCTGCGAGTTCCCCGACGCGAACATGACGTTCGCCGCGCCGCGGGCCGCGATTGCATGCACCAAGACCTGTTCGACCTCGACCGCGGCGTCGTCGGCCATCGCGTCGAGCGACTCGTGCACTCGCACGACGAGTGCGTCCACCTCGAAGGTGCGCAATTTCGTCACGTCGACGACGACGCGAACTGTGGGAGCCAGCGCGCGGTTGCGTCGATGAGCTCGTTCGTCATGCGCCACACGTCGTCGTAATCGATGCGACCGGCGAGCGGATCGGCGAGCATGGCCTCGAACACGAGCTCGCGATCGCCGGCGAGCGCGGCTTCAACCGTCAGTTCCTGTGACGCCGACACGCGCCGCAGGCACTCGGCCAGAAGCGGTGGCGCGTACGCGGCGTCGTGCGGATGGACACCGTCGGCGTCGACACTGCTCATGCTCTCGACGATGGCGTCGGTGGGCAGGTCAGGGCATTGGCCCTCATTCGGGATGTTCAGCGGGAAGTTGCGCGGCTTGTCGCGCAGGCGCGAGTCGATCATGGCCGCGACCATCTCGCCCGACGGTTGGCTCGGCAGCACGTGGATCGCGAGGAGCGTGTCGAGCTCGCCGATGTAGTGGGCTTGCCAACGTTCACGTTCCGCAATATCGGTGAGCTCGACGCCCCAACGACGTCCCCATCCCGACGCTTCGGTGAGAAAGCCGGGGAAGAACTCCACGAGGTGGCGATCACCGGCCGCCGGCAGCACGCCGAAACGCCGGAACAGTTCGAGCTTCACCTGGTTCTGGTCGAGCAGCCCGGCCTTCGTCCAGTCGCCGCCGCCCGAGATGGCTTCGTGGCCGACCATCGCGGGAAGGTGCAGCGTTTCCTGGCCGAACGACTCGGGATCCTCGAGCTTGTCGGCGAGTTCTGCGAGGCCGTCACGGCCTTCGATTGTGAGGCGCGTGACGAGCGGGAGGTGGTTCACGCCGCACACCTCCAGCTCGATGGCACGCATGTCGCAGTCGAGTAACAGCGACAGCTGGAATTGCGCGAGCGTGACCTCGTGACACAGGCCGATGGCCTCGATCGACGTGGCGGCGTGCACCGAACGCGTGAGCGTGGTCATTGGGTTCGTGAGGTTCAACAGCCACGCGTCGGGGCAGAGCTCGTCCATGTCGCGAGCGATACCAACCATGATCGGAATGTTGCGCAACGCCCGGTTGATCCCGCCCGGTCCTACGGTGTCGCCGACGGCTTGGCGGATGCCGTAGCGCTCCGGCACCGTGATGTCGATTGCCATGCTCTGCAGGGCGCCGGTGGAGATGCACACGACCACGTAATCGGCGCCGCGGACGGCGTCGCGTTGGTTCGTCGTCGCCGTCGCATGGATCGACGTGCCCGCGAGGCGGTTCACGTGTTCGACGAACTCCAACATGCGCGGCAGCGGCGCAGGATCGATGTCGGCGAGCACGATCTCGGCATGGGCGAGTGACCGCGCGCCAGCGATGTCGAGCAGCAGCTTCGGCGTCCACTGATAGGAGCCGCCGCCGATGAACGTGATCTTCGGACCCGAACCCAACTCGCACCCCTTGCCCGCCCGTCGATCTGACGTACGCGTCAGCCTACGGCGGGGAGAACGCGAGGAGCCACGGCGCGAAATCGCCCGCCGAAGACGTTAGAGATCGAGCAGGCCGAGCTCTCTCGCTCGCGCCGCGGCTTCGCCACGGTTCTGGGCGCCGAGCTTCATCAGGATGTTCGAGACGTGCACGCTCGCAGTCTTCACGCTGATGAAGAGTGCCTCGGCAATCTGACGATTGGTGCGTCCTTGCGCGACGAGTTCGATCACCTCGGCTTCGCGCGCAGTAAGACCAGCAACGGCCGGCGCTCGGGGGCCAACCGCGTCGAGGTCGAGCCCGAGATCGACGCGGGCGCGGCTGGCCAGATCGATCACCGCGCGCCGGATCGGCGCCGCGCCCATCTCGTCGGCCAGGTCGAAGGCCATACGAAGCGGGCCGCGCGCCGCGGCCGCGCCGAAGCCGCCGCGCACGGCCGCCTCACCTTGGCGCCACCGTGCGTAGGCAACGTGGGGTGCGCGCGAGCACCGTTCCCAGAGGTCCGCGACCTGCGACCAGGCCTCCGGATCGTGCTCACCGCGGGCGCGCCCGATCTCGGCTGCCGCGAGGGCGCGCAACGCCGGTTGGTGCAGCCGCACAACGTCGAGGTGCTCGCGCGGCGCCAACGCGGTGCAGAGCGTCTCGCCGAGCGCAACCGCGCGGGGGACGAACTCGGGGTCGTCGAGGCAGGCGTCGGCGGTCGCCGCGAGGAGTTCGACGATGAGCCATTCCGGCTGCTCCCATTCCGATGAACGATCGCCACCGTCACCGACGGATTCGGCCAACCATTGGTCGAGCAATGCTTGCGCTTCGTCGAGTTCGCCTCTCGCAACCGCAAGCGCACCGCGTTGATACGGCGACAGGCGTCGCGCGCCGATCGACGCGCTGTAGTGCCGCATGCGGTCGTGCACCACCTGCGCGCCGTCGAGGTCACCGCGGTGCATGAGCAGGGTGAACAGCGCCTCGTCGCGATGCAGGGCATCGATCCCCGTCGGACAGGCGCGCTCGATGATCCGCAGCTGTTCGTCGGCCTCGCTCCACCGGCCAAGTTCGAACAGCGTCTCGACCATACTGGCGCGCAGGAATGCTCCGTAGCCACGCGACAAGCCACGCGCCTCAACCTCGGCGAGCCCGGCCTGAGCGACTTCGACAGCCTCTGCATAACGATTCGTGGTCTGCAAGACCCCCGAGATGTTGATGGTCGCACGCGCAACGTCGAGCCACGAATCACTCGCCGTCGCCATGTCGAGCGCCACATACAGCTCGTCGAGCCCGCGATCCACCGCGCCGAGATGCGCGAGCGCGGTGCCGTGCGAGTTGTGGGCATGGCCTTCGATCACCTTCTCGCCCACCTGGCGCGCCGTACGAATGGCAGCCTCGCACCAACGCAGCGCCTCGGCGTTGTAGTCGTGGAGCATGAGTTGCTGACCCAGCGCCGCTTCGACAAGGGCGCGCTCCGCGCTCGGCGGCTCGCTCGGCACCAACGCGACGGCCGCCTCGTTGTGCGCGACCACCTCGGCGAACGGCCGCTTGTGCATCCACAAGAATCGTGCGAGCCGTTCGTGCACGAGCGCGGCAGTGATGGGGTCGACCGTCTCGTCGACCTCGTCGAGCGCCCGACGGGCCAGGGCGACGGCGAGGTCCTGGCGGCCCGTGATATCGGCGACGTTCGCGGCTCGACGCAAGATGTCGACGTGGGACGCGTCGGCGAGCGTCGCCGCGTCGGGCACTCGGTCCCAGAGATCGAGCGCACGCTGGAGGTGCGCGAGGGCCTCGGGATACGCGTACATCTGGCGCGCGCCTTCAGCGGCACGCACCGCGGCTTGCAGCGCGTTGGGCAACTCGTGAGCGGAGAACCAGTGGCACGCGAGCTCGGCGTCGACATCACCGGCACGCCCGTCGAGGAGCGACGGTTGCGCGGCAAGCACCTTCGCGACACAGGCATGCATCTCGGAGCGCTCACCGGGAAGCAGGTCGTCGTACACAGCCTCTTGCACAAGCGCATGGCGAAAGCGGTACCCCCAATCCTCGGCGACAAGCACTTGGTGCTCCACGCAGGCGCGCACCGCGTCGAGATCGCCGTCGTCAGGCTCGGTGCCGCGCACCGCGGTCAGCAGCGCGTGCGGGATTCGGGTTCCGATGACCGCCGCGATCCGCAGCACGTCGCGTGCGTCATCGGGCAATGCATCGATACGCGCCAGAAGCAGGTCACGAAGGGTCTGCGGGAGTGACCCGCCGCAGCAATCACCTGCGGCGAGGAGCTCCTCGGCGAAGAACGCATTGCCCTCGGAGCGGGCGAGGATGTCGTCGAGGAGCTCGTCGTCGGGCTCCACGTCGCGGATCGCGAGGATGAGGTCGCGCAGCTCGTTACGGGTGAAGCGTTCGAGCTCACGACGCTCAACCCGGCCGCTGCGGTCGAGCTCGGCGAGCACGGGCCGCAGTGGATGCCTGCGGTGCAACTCGTCGCTGCGATACGTCGCCACCACGATCGCCCGCGTGTCGCGCAGATTCCTGGCGAGGAACACGAGCAGGTCGAGGGTCGACAGGTCGGCCCAGTGCATGTCTTCCATGACCAACACCGTGGTGGTCTGTTCTCCGAGGCGTTCGAGGACGCCCAGGACGTGCTCGAACAGGCGACGCTGCGAATGCTCGTTGTCGTCGTCGGCACCACCCTCAGGGTCGAGCTCGGGGAGCAGGTGCGAAAGCTCGTGGCGGGACTGGCCCAACACCGCGTCAAGCCGAGCGGGATCGAGGCGTCGCACGAGCTGGCGCAACGCTTCCACGACCGGCGCGTACGGCAGCGACCGGTCGACGAGCTCCAAACAGGCGCCGACGAGCGCGAACCCGCCGCGCCGATCGACCCGGTCGACAAATTCGGCCACGAGGCGCGATTTGCCGATCCCAGCGTCGCCCGAGAGCACGAACACCGACGACTGCGCGTCCTCGTCGGCGGCGGTGAAAAGCTCGTCGAATCGGGCAAGCTCATTGGCTCGCCCGATCACACGCGGGCTGGAGACGCGACCGGGCACGGGTGCCAGTTTGGCACCCGTGCCGGTCGGGGGAGGTAGAGGCGCGGTCACTGCGGCGCGGCGGGGCCGATCACGCCGTCACGAGGTGGACGCCGCTGTGAGGGGCGTCAGGGGCGTCACGATGTGACGGGGCGGACCGTGACCGCGCTCATGTGCTTGGGCTCGTGGTGATTCGCCGCCCTGCGGGCCTGGGCCTTGCGCCTCGTGGCGTTGCGGCTCAAACGGTATGAGGCCGCTGCGTCGACGCGCTCTTGCATTCGCTGCTCGACCATGATGTGTGCCATTGCTGGGTGCATCGCTGCACCTCCCTTGCTCGCCTTGTTCGTGTGTCTGTATTCATCATCGGGCTAAGGCCCCCACTGGCGCATCGGGAGAAGTAGGTATATCGGCGCCCCGACCCAGGGGGCGGGTCGTCGTGCGCATTGGCCAGTCCGCCCATGGGGTGAGGTCGCGGCGTCGGGTGGTCTCACTCGAGGTGCCCGGCAAACACCGAGCGCGCGAATCCATCCGGATGATGGCGAACGCCGCGTTCGTGCCGATGTAGCGTGGAACTCAGTTCTGAATCGACGCACCGCCTGGACCCTGCGGCAATTGAGCATGTGGTGGACCGCGGATCATGCAGAACGAACAGCAGCTCTCCGAGGTGTTGAGCGAGTTCGCTCGCACGATGGTGACGGACTTTCCGATCCAGGCGATCCTCGATCACCTCGTGGGACGCATCGTTGACGTGCTCCCCGTCACATCGGCGGGCGTCACGCTCATCTCGCCCGGATCACACCCCCAATACGTGGCCGCGTCGGACGAAGCGGCCTTGCGGTACGAAGCGCTACAAACCGAACTCGGCGAAGGGCCGTGCCTCGAGGCATACCGCAGCGGCGAGGCGGTGAGCGTGCCCGATCTGCGGGAGGAACATCGCTTTCCGGCCTTCGTCCAACGCGCCATTGACGAGGGTCTCGTCGCCGCGTTCACGTTCCCATTGCGCAACGGCGACAAGCGTCTCGGCGCGCTCGACCTGTACCGCGACACAGCGGGAGCACTCGATGCCGCGACGATGGCGGCCGCGCAGACGCTGGCCGACGTTGCCGCCGCGTACGTGCTCAACGCCCGCGCGCGTACCGACTTGCAGGACTCCTCCGACCGATCCCGCGAACTCGCGCTGCACGACGCACTCACGGGGCTTCCGAACCGATCGCTGTTCCTAGAGCGCCTCGACCACGCACTGCTTCGGGCGAGCCGTTCGTCGATGATGGTCGCCGTCCTCTTTGCCGACCTCGACCAGTTCAAGCGCGTGAACGATCTGTACGGCCACAGTGTCGGCGACGAACTGCTGGTGGCCGTCGCCCGCAGGCTGACCGCAGCGTTGCGCCCCGGCGACACGTTGGCCCGGCTGTCGGGCGACGAGTTCGTAATCCTCTGCGAAGACGTCGAGGAACCCGGGCCGGCGCACGCGATCGCGCGCCGGATCGGGGCCATGTTGACGCCGAGATTCAGGCTGTCGACGGCCACGGTCGAGATGACGGCCAGTATCGGCATCGCGTTTTCGGGGCGCGGCGATTACGAAGCCGAGCAAGTGTTGCACGACGCCGACACGGCGATGTACCAGGCGAAACGCAAGGGCGGCGCGCAACATCAGATCATCGACCTGCGTGAACAGCAGCTCACCGATCAGCGGACGAATCTGGAACACGATTTGCACGGCGCGGTCGAGCGGGGCGAAATGCGGGTCGAGTACCAGCCGATCGTGCGCACGAGCGACGGCAGCATCACCGGCATGGAAGCGCTCGCGCGTTGGGACCACCCGACGCGCGGCGCGATCGGTCCAGGGCTGCTCATCCCGATCGCCGAACGATCGCAGCGCATCATCGAGATCGGGCGTTGGGTGCTCACGCAAGCATGCACGGATCTCAGGCGTCTGCGCATGCAAGAGGCTCGCGATCTCACGATGTCGGTGAACGTGTCTGCGGTGCAACTGATGGCGCCCGATTACGTGGTGAGCGTGGCCGACGTGTTGTGCAACACCGACACGAACCCCGAACACATCGTGTTGGAGGTCACCGAAGGCGTCTTCGTGCAAGACAGCCAACGAGCGCTCGTCGTGCTCCGCGATCTCAAGCAGCTCGGCGTCAGGCTCGCGATCGATGATTTCGGAACCGGTTACTCATCGCTGACGTATCTCGACTCGTTCCCCCTCGACGTCGTCAAGATCGACCAATCATTCGTGTTCAACCTCGAATACAAACCGTCGCGCCATTCCATCGTGTATGCGGTGATCGAACTCGCCCACGTGCTGTGCATGACGGTCGTGGCCGAAGGGGTCGAGACGGCAACGCAACACGCGCAGCTCGTGGCGCTCGATTGCGACAGCTGTCAGGGCTACTACTTCGCCCGCCCAATGTCGGTCGACGACCTCGAGTCGCTCCTGCGCCAGCAACGCCCCAACTCCGGCCTGGCCTGCTTGCCCCACGTGCCCGTCGTACCCCTCACCCCCGCCACCGCCACCCAGTAACCACCGATGCGTCGTTTGTGGGCCTTATAGACCCCCGAAACGACGCATCGGGACGGACGGGCTGGCGTTTCAGCGCAGCGCGACCTCGACCTCGATTTCGACCGCACCGCCGCGGGGCAGCGCCGCCACCCCGACGGCCGAGCGAGAGTGACGGCCGGCCGCGCCAAACACCTCGAACAGCAACTGCGACGCGCCGTCGATCACCGCAGGTTGGGCGTCGAAGCCGGGAGCGCTGGCCACGAATCCGAGCACCGTCAGCACGCGTTCGATGCGATCGAGGGAGCCCAACTCGGCGCGCAGGACGGAAAGCGCGTTGAGGGCACACCAGCGCGCGGCAGCGGCGCCAGCGGCGACCGTGAGCGTGCCGGCCGCTGATCCGCCGAGCACACCCTGCACGATCCGACCGTCATGATCCCTTGGCAGCTGCCCCGACGTGCGCGCCCGGCCGCCGTGCACGATCACCGCGTCGAGCGGATCGTGCGGCGGGTACGGCCCGGGCAGCGCGATACCGAGTTCGGTCAGACGTTGCTCGAATCCAGCCATGATGGCAACGTATCCGCTTCGGTACGGGCCGTCAGAGGTGCTCGGCGAGGAAGTCGTAGGCGCGGGTTCCGTGCCAACCGTGACCGCCTTCGAAGACGTCGTGTTCGAGCACCCCGTCGGCACCCATCACCCTGTACACGTCACGCAACGACGCGACCGTGGCCGTCGCGGCGGCAATCGGAAAGATCAGGTCGTCGGTCCCGCTTTCGACCAGTAACGGGCGCGGCGCGACGAGCGCGGCGATGTCGAGGTGCTCGATGTGGCCGAGCTGGCCCCACATCACTTGCGAACCGCACATGTTCCACGGCACGCGGTGCGCCGCGGCCCACGACGACAGGTAGCCCGACACAACCGAGGCGCGCACCCGCGTGTCGAGCGCGGCAAGCAGCAGCGTCATGGTTGCGCCGTATGACAAACCACAGGCGCCCACTCGACCGGGATCCACGAGCGGGTGACCGCACAACACGTCGAGCGCGCGCTGGAGGTCCCAGAGGTTCTGCGCGACGGGATTCGTCCCTGCCATGACCGCGCACACGAGATTCCAGTCGCAGTCGTACTTCTCAGTCGCCGGATCCCATTGTGGATCGCGCCGTTCACCAAAGCACCGCAAATCCGGTGCGAGCACGACGACCCCACGGCATGCCAGCGCGTGCCCGTAGGCGCCGTTGTACCCAATGATTTCGGCCCGTTGTTGCGCGTCGCCGCCGTCGAGATCACACACCATCGACTTGCCGGCGCCGTGGCCGTGCACCGCGAGCACCGCCGGACCACGAGGCGCGTCGACTCGTTCGTGCGGCACCAACACATACGCAGGCACCGACATCCCGGCTTCGCTGTCGAACACGATCGTGTCGCGTCGATACCGCTCGCATTCGACGGAGTCGACGACCTCGAGTTCGAGCGGCACCGGCGCAGGATCAGCACCAAGGAGACCGAACAGCCGAGCACGCGAGTCGTCGCGCCACGCGTCGAGTGCACCACGATCCGACGGCACGGTTGATGCAGCGCCCGCGCCCGGCGCGACGCGAGTCGCCGCGAGGCGGAGCTGCCAGTAGGCCCACGGCGAGAAGTTGCGCGCCGCCACGAACTCAGTGACCTTCGCCGAGCACCCAGGCAAGCCCGCCGCTGAGGTGCCCGAGGAACACCGTCGATTCCCACGCGGCCGGGAAGTGGCCGAGGCTTGTGGAGAACACGCGGCCGGTGCCTTCCTGGAAGCACCACGACACCGGGTATCCGAACGATGGCAGCGTGGCGCCCGCGGCGTTGCGATCGAGTTCGTCGTCGCGCACGCGCAGCAGCACACGGGCATCGGCGCGCAGATCACGGAACTGGTACACCTCGTCGTGCCAACGCCACGCTGCTCCAAGTGCCGCACATGCTGGGTGTGCGGGCTCGCAGACGTCGAGGGTGACGGTTTGGGTCCACGGATGGCCGTCGAATCGTGCACCGACGAGGGCGCCGTACTCCGGCCAGCCGTAGCAGCTGTCGGTGGCGGCGTGGATCGCCATGATCCCGAGGTCGCCGCTGCGTACTCGCGATGCGATCTCGGCGCGCTGCCTGGCGCTCCACGGCGTTTCGCCGATCGTGAACAGGGCGAGCACCCTGGCGTCGCGGATGGCATCGTGGTCGAGACGCCGGACGTCGCACGAGATCGTG
Source organism: Acidimicrobiia bacterium (assembly GCA_038202885.1). Taxonomy (GTDB): domain Bacteria; phylum Actinomycetota; class Acidimicrobiia; order IMCC26256; family PALSA-610; genus JBBREP01. Next base: position 69,576 of record JBBREP010000008.1, read on the forward strand.
GCACGGAGGCCTTGCGAGCTCGCGAGCTGCGCCAGGGCCCGTTCGGCCTGGTCGAGGACGCCATGGACGCCGGCCGGGCCGTCGGCATAGGGCGCGGCCTGGGTCACGAAGAGCAGGCCTCCAGCCACGGCCGGGACCGTACCCGCTGCGGTCGCACCCGCGGTCTGATTGCACCCGACGGCGCTATACGCCGCCGGGTGCAGAGGAAAACTGTTGGAGGGGGCTGGGGAGGCTTCTCAGGGCGGGGTGTGGCTGCCTACCTTCTGGTCGGTAGAGTGCTTTGGATGCTTGCCACGCCGCGGGACCGCTACCCGATCAACTGGGTCACTTCCTGGCCCTTCCTGCTCGCCCACCTGATCCCGCTGTTCGCGTTCCTCACCGGCGTGACGGCCAAAGCCGTGATCCTGGGCGTCGTGTTGTACTTCGGCCGGATGTTCTGCATCACCGCCGGGTACCACCGTTACTTCTCGCACCGTTCGTACCGGCTCGGCCGGGTGCCGCAGTTCCTACTCGCGTTCGGTGGCACGACCGCCGTGCAGAAGGGCCCGCTGTGGTGGGCCGGCCACCACCGCGATCACCACCGCTACACCGACACCAATCGCGACCCGCACTCGCCCCAAAAGGGCTTCTGGTGGGCCCATGTCGGCTGGATCCTCTGCGACGCCTATGGCGACACCGATCTCGATGCCATCGACGACTTCGCCAAGTATCCCGAGTTGCGCTGGCTCAACGACCACGACTGGGTCGGGCCCTGGTCGCTCGCGATCGCATGCCTGCTCATCGCCGGTTGGAGCGGACTTGTCGTCGGCTTCTTCGCCTCGACGGTCCTGCTGTGGCACGCGACGTTCTGCGTGAACTCAGTCGCGCACGTCATGGGACGCCGCCGCTACGCCACATCAGATACGAGCCGCAATACCTGGTTCGTCGCGCTGCTCACCGGCGGCGAGGGCTGGCACAACAACCACCACCACTACCCCGCCTGCGCCCGGCAAGGATTTCGTTGGTGGGAGTACGACCCCACCTACTGGCTGTTGCGAATCGGGTCGATGCTCCACATCGTGCACGATCTGCGCCAGCCGCCGATCGCCGCGAAACAATCGAAGCGGTTGCGCGACGGCCACCTCGACGTCGGCACCTTCCGACGGCATCTCGCCAAGGCGGCCGCAACAGCACCCGACACTGCGTCCGAACTGCTCGAAGGACTCACGACGATGGCTGCGTCGGCCGGGCGTCGGACCGTCGAATTACCGCAGAACGTCTGACCGCTCGCCGTCAGTCGACCGCGACGGGTGGCCGTTGCCGACGACGGCGTGCTCCCCGCGCGCGACGGTGCGCGACCGCGTGTCACAGTCGACGCCGAAGGAGCAGCCCGCGGCGCGAGTGACGCGATCCTGGCGTCCACCACCCGTACAATCCCACGCGAAGTACGCGTGGTGAGCAGCTACGCCGCCGACGCTTCGGAGCAGTCGCAACGTCGGATTTTCAACCTCCATCAGCCGCCCATCCATCCCGGAGCCTCCGTGCGTCGCCGCCACGCCGCCACCATCACGTCGATCCTCGTGGCTGCATCCGCGCTGATCCCCAGTGGCTCCGCGCACGCCGTTGCGCCCACGAAGTACAACGGCGCCAGCTCCGACCGGGCCGCGCCGTCGTGCTGGGCGATCAAGCAGTCGTTCCCAAAAAGCGCCGACGGGCTGTACTGGCTGCTGACGCCCGCCATGGTGCGACCGCAGGTTTTCTATTGCGACATGACGACCTCCGGCGGAGGGTGGGTACTGATCGGCCGGGGCCGTGAGGGCTTCACGTTCAACTACGCCGGCCAAGGCACGGCCGCCGCGGTCGCGCTCGCGCCGACCGGCCCCAACGCGTTCTCTCCGGCGACGCTGCCGTCGCGCACCGTCGATGCACTGCTCGACGGCCACACCGCATCGAGTACGTACGACGGTTTCCGGATTCGACGCGCCACGACCACGACCGGTTCGTCGTGGCAGGAAGCAAGGATCCACTTTGCGTTCCTCACCCAATTCACCTGGGAGTGGTCGCTCGGCCAACCGCTCACGAAAGTCACGTTCGACACCCACACCGCCACGGTCGGACCGCAGCTCACGCACTACTCGGGCTCCACGTTCGACGTGCGGCTCGACAGCGCCAAGCAACTGATCCACACCGGTTTGATCACTACACCGACGCACTACGGCCACGAGGGATTCGCGTTCGGCTCGACGGTGCACGGCCTGTCATCGCGTAGCTCGTACCTGTGGACGGCCACCGACGGCGGCTCGTACGCGCTCCCCTTCACGCAGATCTACATGCGGCCGCGTTTCGGCGATGCCGACGTGCACTTCACGAAACTCCCAACGGCCGGCATCGCGGCTGAGCCCCGCCCGCCGGTCCCGAGCAGCATGCCGCAGCGCTTCGACTGGGGCGTCAGCAATGTGTCGAACCCGCCTTCGGATCCCGACCCCGAAGGTAACGCCTTGGTCTACGCCTTCGCGCAGATCGGCCACACGATGTTCGTCGGCGGCAAGTTTCTCAAGGTCGTTCACCACAGCTGGGGTGGTGAGGCCGACCAACCATGGCTGGCCGCGTTCGATCTCGATACCGGCGTATGGGTGACCACGTTCCGGCCGGTACTCGACGGCGCCGTGTTCGATCTCGCGGTCAGCCCCGACAACAAGCTCATCGTGGCCGGCAACTTCACGAGCATCAACAGCGTTGCGAACACGTCGGGCCTGGCCGAGATCGATCCGGAGACCGGCGCGCCAGTGAGCGGCTGGCAGGCTGCGCTCAACCAGACGAAGTTCAGTGCCCCGCGCCCCTACGCGCGGGCGATCGCGATCGGCGGCAACAACCTCTATGTGGTCGGCGCGTTCAAGCAGGTCGTCGGGGCGAGCAGCACGCTCACCACTGGTGGCGTCGCACGCGTGTCGCTCGCCGATGGCACACCCGACCTGACCTGGCACCCGTTCGTTGACAAAACGCCGATGGACATCGCACCGAGCGCCGACGGCACCCGCGTGTATCTCGCGGGTGCGTTCACCAACGTCGGGACCACTGCGATCAACCTCGTGCCCGCCGATGGCGTCGCGGTGCTCGACAGCACGAGCGGTGCGCTCACAGGGGGCCTCGTTCCCCACTACAACGACACGGGCGGCCACGGCCAGCTCGCGGTCGCCGAGACCGGCTCGCTGTTCGTGCACGGCGGGCAGCAGTGGTGGCTCGCCGGCTACCAGAAGAACGACCTGGCATTCGTGCGCGGCACGGTGATGAATCCGCACGGCGACATCCAGGTGCTCCTCTCCGCCGGTGGACTGCTCTACGGCGGTTGTCACTGCGACGGCGTGACCTACACCGACCTGCCAGGTCAGTACACACGCGTCGACTCGATCCACTGGTTCGGTGCTTGGGATCCGACCACGTTGCAGCGTGTGCCGGCGTTCGCGCCACAAATTGGCGCGGTCGACGAGGGTGTCTGGGAACTCGCGACCGATTCCGAGCAATGCATCTGGGCCGGGGGCGACATCACCCGTGGTTCGGCCCTCTCCGATTGGCTCGGCGGCTTCGCACGCTTCTGCCCCGGCGACCTCACGCCCCCGACGACGCCCGGATCGCTTTCGGTCAGCGGCGGCAAACTGTGGTGGAACCGCTCGTACGACACGGGTAACACGCCGAGTTACGAAATCATCCGCAACGATCGCGTGGTGGCGATCACAGCCGAGAACCGCATCGTGCCGTTCGGTCACGGCGTCTACTTCGTGCGCGCGATCGACGCATCCGGTAATCGCTCCGCCACGACCAAAGGCATCTGGGTCTGACCCGCGCCTCCCGTGCCTCAGGCGCTGGACACGATCGCGGGTCGACGGCGATGGATCGCTCTCTGCGGCACTGATAGGGTCATTTGCAACCGGTTTCGACCTTGAAGCCGATTTTCGTGCCCGTTGTAGGCGCCCTCGGCGGAGGGGGAAACGGCGCGACGGGAGCACACGACCACCCATGGTGCTCGTGCAACGCGGAGCAGGGGTGGAGATGGCGAGTCGCCGAACCAGCACGCGCAGATCGCGTGGTGCACGACGCCGGCACCGCGTCGTGGCGCTCGTGGCCCTTGCGAGTACGGCCGCCGGCGTGACGTGGGGAGGGGCGAGCAACGCCGCGCCCGCGTCGGCTCCGCCGGGCATCCGTACGTCGTTCGGCGTGAACACCCTGGCCGCGAACAGCAACGTGATGGGCGGTCAGATCGTGTTCGACTGGCAGCAGATCGAGCCGCAGAAAGGAATGTTCTGTTGGGACAATCCGCGGACGGCCACGACCGGGTGCGGCACCCCGCGGAGTAACGCGAGTCGTGGTCTCAAAGCGCAGTTGGCGTACTTCAAAAGCATCGGCAAAGAGACGACCGTGCAGGTCAACTCGTCGCGCAAGCCCTTGTGGATGTACGCCAAAGGCACGGGGGTCGAACGGTGCGGCACGCAACAGGCGCAACTCGGCGCCTCGACGGGTTCCATCGACATCCCTATGTACTGGCGCGCCAACGGTGCGTTGAACCAGAACTACTTCGCCATGATGTCTGCGATGCTCACGTCGCTCGCGCGAGCCATCAGCACGTCGCCGAATCAGGACGTCGTTTCCGGCGTGCGCGCGTCGCCGAACCTCGTCGGCACCGAGTTCCGGGTCGCCGATCCTCGGGCCGTGACGATCGGCGGGCCGATCACACTCAGCAATCCGCGTTGCTCCGCCCAGTCGGCATGGACCTACAAGGTTGCCAACCAGGCGTATGCCTCGGTGATGACCATGAACTACAACCTGTTCGAAAAGGCGGGGATCCGCCCGATTCTGCGCCAGGTCGCGTTCACAAACCTCGCGGCTTCGAACCTCGACCCGCGTCGCTATCTCACGAGCCAGCCCGGAGTCATTCAGCCTTGGTACTTCGCAACGTCATCGAGCCCCGACACCCTGATCGAAACGAAGGATCCGTTCGACTACGCATGGGCGCGTACCGGACAGGCCGTCGCGTACGACGAAGCGGTAGCGCCGTCCGACGCGTTCGCGGATCCGGTGTCGTGGAACTACTGGAACGCGCTCACGAACCTCGATCGCGGCACGTCGTACATCGCGATGTTCGCCCAGGACATCGCACGAGCACAGACGGATCCCGAGTACGCGGCGGCCTACGAGTTCGCCAACCGCTACGCCGCCATGAACTCGCCGGCCAGCGTCGCGCAGTCGCCGGGCGCATGGATCGCGTTGGCGCCGAACCCGGGTGAGATCACCGACGCCCCGACGCGCTCGCTCACCAAAGGCGACCTCGGAATGTTCATGACCGAGGATCCGCTCGACGGCTCGGTCGAGCGCGATTCGCTCGGGGTCGCCGCAACACGCTGTCCCAACGACGGGCCGAACAAGGTGTGCGCAGGCATCAACATGCTTGGTTCGCCGACGCAACGCTTCGGCCGCTGGGCCCGGGCCACGGCTGGTCCTGACCATCCATCGATCCTGCTGAGCCTCGACAGCGCATTCACGAACACCCTGCCCGAGGGTGGCACCGTCGCCGCGTACGTGACCTACCTCGATTGCGGCGCGGGCACATGGAAACTCGATTGGGGTGGTGGCACATCGGTGTCCTACACCAAGAGCGGCAGCGCCGACTGCGCGAGCAGCAGCGACCAGTGGATCACGGCCGGCCCGATCGCCGTCCCCGTTGACGCCATCACGAGGTCGGTGTCGGGCAACGACTTCGGCCTCACCACCGACGGCGGCGACACGACCTTCCACATGCTCGAGATCCGCCGGTCACTCCCGCAATAGCGCGCCGAAGGGATTCACGTGGTCCTCGCCACGCACTCTTCACACACTGACGCGGTGGCGCAGCGAGCGCAGGAGCGAGGGACGAGCGAGATGCGACGCAAGCCACTCGCCGCGCCGGGCGAAGCAGGCCCAAGAAAGAAGTGGTCCTAGCCACGAACTTCTCACACACCAACGCGGTGGCGCAGCGAGC
>JBBREP010000009.1:0-73566 GCA_038202885.1 Acidimicrobiia bacterium
GTGACAAGGGCGGTCGAAGCGGTCCTGCATCGCGAGATCGAGCAACTGCGAGAAGCGATGCGCGCCGACATGGCGACGATGGTGGAGCTCAGTTACGAACTCGAGCGCCTGGCCCGCCGGATCGACGAACGGTTGGCCGACCTCGCAGCCGTCCCCGACAGCCATTGAGCAGCGAGACACACCCGGTGAGTGGTGCGGCCGGCGAGGCGCGTGTGGTCATCGACGTGCAAGCGTTGCAGAACCCGATGCATTGCGATCGCGGCATCGGTCGGTACCTGCGCGCCCACGTCGACGCCCTGCTCGATGCCGGCGCGCCCGTCGCTGCGGTCGTGCTGAATCCCGACCAGCCCGGTCCGACGTCGCTGCCGGACCGGTGGGTCGACGCTGGCCTCGTGCGTTGGAATGCACCGGCGCTGGCCCGTGAAATGTCGGCCGGCGCCGATCCGTTCGTGTACCACATCACCTCGCCATTCGAACCGGCAGTGCCCGAAGACGGTGTCGTCGTGCGGCACATGCTCCAAGCCGCCACGGCCGTCGTCGTCACGTTGTACGACGTGATCCCATACGTGTTGCCCGAGTTGTACCAACGCGACGACGCGACGCGCTCGTTCTTTCGCCGCCGAGCCGGGCTGGTCCATGTCGCCGACGCGGTGCTCGCGATCTCGCAGCACACACGCCGTGATGCGATCGAACACCTCGGCCTGGCCCCGGCGCGGGTGCACTACATCGGCAGCGGCCCTTCGGCCGGCGTGACCGGTGTTACGGGTGCGACTGAATTGGCGGGCGCGCACCTACCGAGCGCGGTCACGCGGCCGTTTGTGCTCACGGTGAGCGGATGGGGTGAACCCAGAAAGAATCCACACGCCACGTTCGCGGCCTATGCCGCGCTGGCGCCGTCGGTGCGCGCAGACCATCAGCTCGTTGTGGTGTGCGCAGTGCCCGATGAGGGTCGTCGCGCGTGGCGCAACGAACTGCGCGACCTCGGGCTCGACGACGACGAGGTGGTCATCGCTGGGCACGTCGATGACGCCACACTTGCCGCGCTGTACGCGCACACATCCTTGTTCGTATTCACCTCGCGCTACGAGGGCTTTGGCCTCCCGGCGCTGGAGGCCGCGTGCGCGGGGGCGCCGGTGGTCACGAGCGACGTGTCGTCGTTGCCCGAGGTGATCGAACACCCGTTGGCGCACGTGCCCCTCGATGATGCCGAAGCGTTGGCTCGTCGCATGGCCGAGGTCCTCACCGACCGGTCAACGAGCGAGACGCTGCGCGGCGCGAGCGCGCGAGCCGCGCAGACCCACACGTGGAGTGCAGTCGCGAACCGCACGCGCGTGGCATACGACGCGGTGACGGCATCGACGCTGCGGCGCGCGTCGGCGACCGCTGGTAGCGCCGGCCCCAATCGCATCCGAGCCGCGATCGTCGGACCGTTCCCACCGTCGAAGTCGGGCATCGCGACCTTCAACGCCCGGCTCGTCGCCGCGTTGGAAACCACTGCCGACATTGATGTATTCAGCGAAGGCGGCGAATGCCGACCGTCCACCCGCTCGAGCCCAGCGCCACGGCACCGACACTTTCCCGTCGACGCGTTCGGTCGGGTATTCGGCTCGTGTGGCTACGACGCCACGATCTACACGATCGGCAACGGTTACTACCACCGCCGCACGCTCGCGGCCGCGTTGCGCACACCCGGCATCGTCTGGTTGCACGAGGTGCACCTCGCGGGCCTGTACCAAAGCAGCGCCGGGCTGTTCCTGCCCGGCGTGGAGCCGGGTCCGGTCGACATCGAGCGGGCACGACGGGTGATGGCCGACGCAGTCGTGCGGCTCCATGGCCCCGGCGCCCGGCCGCTCGGCGACGACGACTGGTGGCGCACCGAGGCCTACGACGAACACGGCTACTCGTTCCTCTCCGAGGTCGTGGCATCGGCCCGCGGCGTGATCGTGTCGACCGCGGTCGCGGCCGAGGCGGTCCGAGCACTCGCAACGTCCGATGTCGACGTGCACATCGTCCCGTTGCCGTTCCCGAAGCTCGCTCCACTCCCGGCGCTCGCCGCGCTGGCACCGCCCGGCGCAATGTGGGTGGTGTCGCTGGGATGGGTCGACCAGATCAAACAACCCGAGGTGCTGCTGCGCGCGATCGCCGCGGTGCGCGCAGACGGCACCGACGTTCGCCTGGCGTTCGTCGGCGAACTCGCGCCGAGAACGCGCACCGAACTCGACGTTGTGGCCGCCGAACTCGGCGTCACCGACGTGCTCATCTACACCGGGTTTGTCACCACCGACCAATACGCCGAATGGCTTGGCCGCGCCGATGTGGCCGTCCAGTTGCGCGCGACGAGCCGCGGCGAGGCGTCGGCCGCGCTCAACGATGCGATCGCGGCCGGCGTCCCGACGGTCACGAACATGGCCAACGCGCTCGAGTTGCCGCCGAACGTCGTCGAACACATCGACGCAACGAACGGCACCGCCCTCATCACCGAGCTGACAACCACGCTCGTTCGACTGCTCAACGACGCGCCTCGCCGCGAGGCACTGAGCCGCGCCGCGGTCGAGCACGCGGCGAGCTGGCGATTCGACGACCTCGCGGCGCGGGTGCTCGACATCGTCGCCGCCACCTCGCGCCAGACCCCGACCGCTGCGTGTCGTGGATAGCGTTCGGCCGACATGACGCACGTGAAGACCGCTGAGCCGACACGCCGATCCCTCGGTCTGTGGGGGTGCTTCGACGTCGACACCCTCGATGATCAGATCCGGGTGCGTGTGGGCGTGCACGAACTGTCAGCCCGGCGGCCCGACCTCGCGATTCGCTTGTTCGCGCCGTTTGGTTCGTCACGCCCGATTGCGGTCGCGGCCGACCTCGCCGTCGAAGCCATCGCGCCGGTCACCGGAGCTCGGGTACGCGCCTTGGCCCAGGAGCTCGACGCCGTCGTGATCGTGGGCGACCCGGCCCAACACGGCGCCGACTGGCTGCGGACTGCCTACGCAGGCCATCCCGAGGTGGACCCGCGCGACATCGACGCCGCGATTGCACTGTGTGCGGCGCCGGGCGAGTGCGGTCCGGTCGGACACGACGCCGTTGCGCCCCATCCGGCGCTGCTTGCACGACGGGTATGGCCCTTCGGCGTGTGCGAACAACGCCGCGAGTTCTTACGCGCCATGCACTGGTGGCCCCAGCACGGCGCCGCGGTGGTGGTGTCAGGCCACGACGGCGAGTGCGATCGCATCGACGCGCTCGTCGCGGCCTTGGGCGACGTCGATGTGACCGTGCTCGGCGCGGCCCACGGCGACGATGTATTCAGCACCCGGCTGACCGAGCGCGTCGGGCCGCGGGCGCGGCACATGCCGGCGTCGTTGTCGAGTATCGACGATCGCGTGGCGGCCGTCGCCGGCGCGCACGCGGTGATTTCCAGCGACCCGTGCGCGCTCGCACTCGCCGACGCGTTTGGGCGACCACGGGGTGCGGTGCATGCGCCTGGGAGCGTCGTGAGCAGCGCGCCGGACGAGTTCGGCGCCGATGAGGCCACGCTCGACGCGCACTACGACAGCCTCGCGGCGCTCGTTCCCGGCGACGTGGTACCTGCGCTCGCGGCCCCGGAGGTGCTGGCGCTGCGGGCCGCCCTCGACGCGCGCGCGTTGCGTACCGCGCACGAGCGCGTGGTCCTCGCCGACTATGTGCGCGCGGTGCGCAACAACACCGCCGCCGAACTCGCCGCCGTGCGGGCCGAGCTCGCGCGCACACCGGTGCAGCGCCTGCGTGCGATCGTGCGACGCGGACGCAGGCGGCAATGAGCGCGGGTCGCGACCGGCCGCTCGTGTCGGTCTGCATGGTCGCTCATGGCGCTCACGATTGGGTGGCCCGAACGCTCGACGCGCTCACTGCGCACACCGACCCTGCGCACTGCGAACTCGTGGTAATCGACAGTGCGTCGCCCGACGACACTGCGTCGTTGCTGCGCGAGTACGCGCCCACATCGCCGATCCCCATGCGCGTGCACTACTCGGAGCACAACCTGGGGTTCGCGGCGGGCAACAATCTGGCCGCGAACCTTGCCCGCGGATCGATGCTGTGCCTGCTCAACACCGATGCGCTCGTGCCCGCCGGTTGGCTCGACCCGATGGTGGCCCCGCTCGTGGCCGATGACGCCATCGGCGCGACCGTGCCGCTCTTCGTCGGGCTCGACGGACGCCTCCAGGAAGCGGGCACGAACGTCGAGGCCGACGGGCGGGTCGAGGCCTTCGGGATCCGCGCCGATCCCGACGACGTCGAATGGTCGTGGCCTCGCCGTATCGCAACTGGTTCGGCGGCGTGCTGGATGACACGCACCGCAACGTTCCGAGCGCTCGGTGGTTTCGACGCGGGATACGGGCTCGCCTACTACGAAGACGTCGACCTGGCGTTCGAGATGGCGCGGCGTGGCCTGCGGCTCGAACTCGTGCCGAGCGTGCGCGTGGTGCACGCCCAGGGTGCGTCGAGCCCGTCGAACGCGGCTGCCGAAGTGCGCCGCGACGCGAACCAAGCGCGTTTCGTCGCCCGTCAGGCCGCGATGCTCACGCACCGTTGGCACACGCGCGATCTTCCGAACGAGCCCCATCGCTCCATGGCCGCGCGGGACGTCGACGTGCCCACACGCGTGCTCGTGATCGTCGACGAGATCCCGGCGCTTGGCGATCGGCGCGTGCCGACGCCGTCAGCAGATACCCGCGTCACGATCGCCAGCGCGAACGACGCGCGCCCTGCCGCCGCCCAGTCATGGCGCGCGCTCGGTGTCGAGGTCGTGGGCGACCCGGTCTCCACGGCGCGAGCGCGCCTGTTCCAGTACGACGAGGTCGTGGCGCCCGCCGTCTGGCTCGATGCTCACACCGAACTGCTCGCCGATGCCCAACCCCAGGCGAGTCTGACGGTGGCGGTCTAGAGCTCTTCGGCGATCGAGCCCTCGAGCCGTCCGAACACGTGCAGGGCCAGAAGGAACAGCAACGTGCTGAGCACGACCGAGAGCGACAGGATCTCGGCGAACCGAGCGAGTGACCAGTGCGGCAAGAGATGATCGACAACCAGCTTGTTGGTGTCAGTGTTGAGCCGCGTGTTGTCCACGGTGTTGTACAGCACCCTCTGAAACGCGAGCACGATCGTGGTCAACGGGTTCGAGAGATACAGCCCGAGTTTCCAACCGTGGAGCTTGTTCGCCGCGAGGCCGTAGTTGTAGACGATCGGCGTCATCCAGAACCACGCGATCAGCGCCAGTTCGAGGAAGTGCTGCGTGTCGCGCAGGTGCACGTTGACGGCCGACAACATCACTCCGATGGCGGCCGACACCATGAGCAGTGCAAGGATCGCCAGCGGTAGCAGGGGCGTGTAGTTCCACGCGATGCCGTGACCGAAGAAGAACAGCGCGCAGGTGAGCACGATGCCTTGCAACAAGAAGTGCACGATCGCCGCGCCGATCGACGCGAGCGGCAAGATCTCGCGCGGGAACGACACCTTCTTCACCAGCGCACTGTTCGCGACCACCGACATTGTGGCCCCAAGCGCACCCGCCGAGAAGAGGTTCCACACGAGCACACCCGACAGCAAGAAGATCGGGAAGCGAGGAATCTGGGTGCCCATAAACACGCTGAACGCGACGTAGTACACGACGAGCACGAGCAGCGGGTTGAGCAGCGACCACGCGAAGCCGAGCACCGAGTTCTTGTATTTGACCTTGAGCTCTTTGCGCACGAGCCCCACGAGAAGTTCGCGGTAACGCCACAGCCGCCCGATGCGTTCGAACACGCCGACCTTGGAGCGCACCACCGTCATCGCCCGGTCGCGCTCGCGATCGCGCCCGCGCGTCGCGGGGGCGGTCACGTCGGGCGCGCCAGGCGCGTCAGACGCGTCAGAGGGCGCGATCGGATTCGTCGGATCAAAGGCTGATGCGCTGATACCCGGAGTGTACGGGGCGTCGCGCCGCGATCACCGCAGCCTGCAGCGCGGCCCGTCGCGAGTGCTCGCAACGTCTACGATCGGGCCGTCGATCGAGAAGAACGAGGCCCGATGACCAGCCTCCGTGTGCTTGTGCACGTGAGCCCGTACGGCAACCTGTACATGACCGAGCTCGCTGAGCTCCTGTGCCGCGGCTTTGACGATCTCGGTCTTTCCAGCGCCATCGTGTACCACGAACTTCCTCGCGAGCAGCCCGGCACCTGCAATGTGGTGATGGCACCGCACGAATTCTTCACCTTGTTCCCGAACGTGTCCGAGGTGGAAACGCTCGAAGCCGCGGCCTGTTCGGTGTTGGTGAATACCGAACAACCGGAGACGTCGTGGTTCGGTCTCGTGCTGCGGTACCTGCGCGTCGCGCGCGCGGTGCTCGACATCAACAGTTTTGCAGTGCAGCAGTTGGCACAGCGCGACGTCCACGCGCATCTCCTGCGGCTCGGCTACCACGCGAGCTGGGATCGTTGGGGTGGCGACGACGCTGCGGCGCGACCGATCGACGCCGTCTACATGGGCGCGCTCACCGAGCGCCGCAGCAAGGCGCTCGCACACCTCGCCCCCGTGTTGGCTGGCCGGCGCACGAAGCTCCTGATCCACGACGGCGCGGTTCCCGTCACCGCGGCCGACGACGGGTTCGTCACGGGTGACGCCAAACACGACCTGCTCGCACAGTCGAAGCTGCTGATCAATGTGCACCGCTCGACCGTGCCGTACTTCGAATGGCACCGCCACCTGCCGGCGCTGGCGAACGGTTGCCTCGTGGTGACCGAGACGGGTGAGAGCCACGACCCGCTCGTGCCGTGGGAACACTTTGCCGTCGCGCCCGAAGACTGCTTCGGTGAATTCGTCGAGATGCTGCTCGCCGCGCCCGATGTGACGCGGCGCATCGCACGCCAGGGTTACGACTACGTGCGCCACGAACTGCGCTTCACCGATCAGCTGAGTGCCCTCCTCGCTGTCTTCGAGGATGCTGCCGCTGCGGCACCGCTGTCTCGCCAGCTCCGCCACTACATCGCGAGCACGGCGAGCCACGAGGTGCAAGAGGGTGGCCCACTCCAGCCGCCGAAACACATCGTGGTGGCGAGCACGCCGGGCGAGCGCGTGCTGAAGCGTTCGCTGATGCACCAAAAGAAGCTGAGCCGCAAGATCGACGAACTCGAGTGCCGTGCCGCGACCGGCGCCGACCAGCACGAGGAGATCCTCGACAATGCGGCCTGGTCGCAGGTCGACCCCGAGGTCAGCATCATCGTCCCCGTCTACAACTACGAGCGCTACGTCACCGAAGCGCTCGCGTCGGCCGCAGCGTCGCGCGGCGCGCGCATCGAGATCGTCGTCGTCGACGACCACTCCACCGACGGCTCGCGCGCCACTGTCGAAAAGTTCCAGAACAGCAGGCCCGACGTGGCGCTACGGCTGGTGTCGTTGAGCGTCAACACGGGCCTGTCGGCCGTCCGCAACCGTGCACTGCATCACGCGCGCGCCGACCACGTGTTCTTCCTCGATGCCGACAACTCGGTGTATCCCGAGGCCATCCGCACGTTGCACGAAACGCTGCTCGCGGCCGACGACCGCACGGTGTTGTCCTACGGGATGATCCGTTGCTTCGGTGAGCAAGACCGGTTGTTGAGCGCGTATCCGTGGAACGTCGATCGGCTCGTGCGCGGCAACTACATCGACGCGATGGTGATGCTGCGTCGCCAGGTGCTCGACGATCTCGGTGGATTCTCACTCGACATGCAGAACGAGCACGGCGGCTGGGAGGACTACGAGCTCTGGCTCCGACTCGCAAGCCACGGGCTTCGCGGCAAGTTGGTTCCCGAAATCATCGGGAGCTACCGCGTGCACGGCACGTCGATGGTCGCCACCGTCAACCTTGACGCACAACTGGCCTGCGAGCACCTCCGCGAGCGCTACGCCGAGCTGCCCTGGCCCGAGATGGAGTTGGTATGAGTCCGAGCACACCTCCGAGCACCGCGAGCATCGCCGACGAACAACCGTCGCTCGAGCGCATCCGCCAGTTGGTCGCCGATGTCGACGCGCTGCGCGGTGAGCTCGCGCGCAAAGACGCCGCGCTGGCGCAACTCGCCGAGCGTCTTGTCGATGTGGAAGCAGCACGCGAGGAAGGTGCCCGTCACGAGCGCGACGCTCGCGTCACCGCCGAGCTGGAACTGTCGCGTCTCGAAGCGACCAAGCTCTACCGCCTCGCACTCAAGCCGCGCGACGTCCTGTATCGCCGCCGCCAACGCCTCGGGTAACGCGGCCTCCGCCGCCCACCGGCGCCGACCATGAAGTACGCCGAGCTCGTCGCCGACGTGATGTCGCGTCCTGGTCCGGTGCGGCTGGTCGCGATCGATGGTCCAGGAGGCGCGGGCAAGAGCACGTTCGCGGCCCGGCTGGCGCGCCACGCCGGGGACGCACCGGTCGTGCACACCGACGACTTTGCCTCGTGGGACGAGCCGCTCGAGTGGTGGCCGAGACTGCTCGCCCAGGTCATCGCACCGCTCAGCGCGGGCGACGAGGGCTACTTCCAGCGTTACGACTGGGACGAACGGCGCCTCGCCGACTGGGTCGTCGTCCCGCGCCGTCCGATCGTGATCATCGAGGGCGTGTCGTCTGGTCGCGACGAGTGGAGTGGCCACCTTGCGTGCACGGTCTTCGTCGCCACGTCCGAGCAATGCCGGTTGCAGCGCGGTCTCGACCGCGACGGTGAACACATGCGCGAGCAATGGCACTCGTGGATTGCGGCCGAAGACCGCCACTTCGCCGACGACGCAGTGTTGGATCGGGCCGCGTTGATCGTCGATGGACAACCGTCGCTCGATCACAGCCCCGAAGACGAGTTCATCGTGTTGCACCGCGGGAGCACGCGTTGATCACCACGCCTCTGCGATCCGCGCTCGGGGTCGGACGTCGCAACCCCGTGGTCCCATCAGAACGCACGAAAGCGCGCATTTTGTGGGACCACGGCGCGTCATGGGGACCTCGACACGCGTCAAGTGGTTCAGGATTTCGAGCAGCGAGGTCAGCCGCCCTGCGGGAGTCCAGCGCGACTGCGCGTCGGTCACCCCATCAGCGTTGCGAATCACGGCGAGCCGGATATCACCGAGCCACTGCAGGAGCAGCTCTTTTTCGTCGGAGTCGCCAACCGGGAAACGATGTCGTCGTCTGCCACCCACGGCACGGTATCTGCCACCCGTCACGTGTGGTGTTCGGATTCCAGTCCGACGTCAGCGGCGACCCGCGGCGAGCGCTTGCACCACGAGCAGCAAGAGGACAGCGCCAAGGAACGCGACCACCATCGAGCGCAACCCGAAGTGCCCGACACCGTCGCCCGTCGCCGCGTTGGTGAGCGCCCCGCCGATCATGCCGCCAAGTACGCCAACGGCGATCGTGCCGAGGCAACCGAGCTGCACACCTGGGACGCGATTTCTGTTGAAACCAGTGACGCTGCGGGCAAAGGCACCGGCAACAAGGCCCACGACGATCCAACCGAGCAGTCCCATCCCCCGCAGCGTACGCAACTTCGCGACACATGCACGCGGTCGCGTCGCTACGGTTGTGGCCGTGCTGGGCATCGACGAGGTCGCACAGATCGCGTTGGCCCTTCCCGAGGTCAGCGAAGGCGAACGCCACGGTCGCCGCACCTGGCTCGTGGCCGGTAAAGGCTTCGTCTGGGAGCGTCCCTTCAGCAAGGCCGATATCAAACGATTCGGAGCCACCGAACCGCCCGATGGACCGATCATCGCCGTTGCGGTCGCCGACCTGGGTGAAAAGGAAGCTGTGCTCGCCGAGCAGACCAAGGGCTTCTTCACGATCTCGCACTTCGACGGCTACGCCGCAATCTTGATCCAACTGCGCGTCGCTCCCAAACGAGCAGCGCGCGAAGCGATCCTCGATGGCTGGCTGGCGTGCGCGCCACGCGCACTCGCCGACGACTACATCGCCCGCACGCGACGCCCTCACGCTTCGAACTGCTGATAGAGAGTCGGGGCTGGGCCGACATCATCCCATTCCCCAACCCCATGGGTTTGCCTGCGATCAGACCGACGTAGCACCGCGTCGGCGACGGGCCCGCACGCGTGGGGTGACGATCAACGCGACAAGCGCGGCGAACGCAAGCAGCGACACCGCGAAGCCACTGCGCTGACCGGTCGGCTGATACCGGACATCGATCACGTGGTGGCCAGCCGTTACCGTCACCGCAACGACCGCGTTGTCGGCCTCGCGCAGCACCGCCGCGTGACCGTCGACGGTCGCGGTCCATCCGTGTTGGATCGCGTCGGCAACCTCGACGAATCCGGCGCCCTTGGCATCGACCTCGACGCGGATGTGTTCAGGGTCGTCCTTCGTCACCCGGAAGCTTCGAGGCGCGAGGCCACTGCCGGCAGCAACGCCGCGACCACTCGACAACACCACCGTGTCGAGCGGCACCTGCCCACTCACCAACGCGTTGATACGCGCCTTGGGCTCCCCGATCACGCGCGACCGAGGCATCCAACGAACCCGCGCGAGGGCATGCGTGCGTTCGTAGACGACGCTGTCAGCGGCCAGCACCACTCGCGCACCGTCATCGGGGTCGCTGATGCGCCCGAGCGATACGTGCCCGTCACCACCGGCGCCGAGCAAGATCGGTCCCGCACCTTCGAGCGACAGCCGCACCGACGTCACCGGGTCGGCGCCAGCCGATCCGGTCGGCTCAGGTATCGCGATCGCCAGGTTCATCGCAGGCCAGCCGTCGTTGAGGTTCCGCCAGGCCGACGCGACAACGCGACTTCCCGCGAGCGCCACAACATGAATGCGCCGGAGTCGCGCGCCGCTGCTCGGCACTGCGCGCGCGATCGGAAGCACGATCGCGCGCAGTGCACCGTCGCCCGATACCGGCGTGCCAACGAGGGTGCGTCCGCTGCCCAGTTCGATCGTGGTCGGGCTCGCGCTGGTCGCGGGAGGAACGGTGGTTCCCGGAATCGGTCGGACCGGATCGGCAACGAAGTAGCGCGCCGCGAGCCGGTCGAGGACGGGCGACGGCAGCGACGCGAGGTTCTCACCGAGGAACATCTGTGTCGCGCCCTGCTTGACCGTGGGGTCGATCGCCTTCACGAGGTCGAACCAGCTCGGCTGGCGGAACGCGTGCGCGGTCACCGCACGAAGCTTGTAGTACGTGTTGCTGCTCTGCAGCATGGTGCCGCCCTCCGCGGCGTACCGATCGGCCCCGATGTGCTGCGAGAGAAACGTGTGCGTCGCGGTCGCCGGATAGAAGTCCGAGCGGGCCGAGGTGGGCCACCACGGCAAGACGAAGGCAAGGCCTTCGACCATCACGAGCGCTGGAATCACGATGCGTACGAACCGCACGTTGCGAGCCGATCGCACGGCGAGCCACAACACGGCGCTGGCGAGCAGCGCGCTCGCCGTCGGGATAAGCGCGTGCTCGGCGACCCAGCCGCGATGCCCCGACGGTCCGGCCAGCGACAGCACCTTGGCCAGCACGCCAACACCCGCGACTCCACCAAGGAGCCACGCGCCCACAACCCTCCACCGCGCCACGTTGCCCAGTTCGTCGCGGTCGGAGATGACCCGGTCGATGCCAAGCGCGCCGAGCGCGGGCAAGGCGAAGTCGAGGATCGACGTCATGCGCCGGACCGGGTTGTTCGAAAACACCGGGAACTTCTGCAAAAAGCCAAGCAACGCGCCACCGTGATACACGGCGATGGCGGTGATCACCACGATCGTCGTGAGCGCGGTGCACACGCCCGGAGGTACGCGACGGGGTCTGCGCCACGCAAGGAGCGCGATCACACCCACGAGCATCGCGGCGCCGACGAAGCCGTTGATCTCGATCAGGTTGTGCGGGCCGAAGTAGTTCCCCGCGCCGGTACTACCGGCTTCGGGGCTCCCGAATGCGTACGGCAACGCGATGGTCGCGATTGACGGCAACGCGAGATGCAACGTGGGGCGTTGCACGCGCGACTCGATGTCGACAGTCGACAACCGGGCCACGAACGGCAGCAGCTGAAACGCGAGCAGGCTTGTACCGAGCGCGATGCCGGCGCCAACGACTGCGCCGAGGCGGACCCGCACGCGCAGCAACGGACGAAGCCGGTCGGCCACGATGGGTCGTGGCAGCGTCGCGAGCAGTCGGATGAGCGTGTAGCCCGCGGCGGAATAGATCGCGAAGCCGGTGACCGCGGGGAAGCCCTCGGCCCACATCGTCGCCAAGACGAGTGCAATTGGCACCGCGGCTCGCCACGTTGCGCGCTGCAACGCGCGTTCCACGGCCCAGAACAGCATCGGTACGAGCGCGGCCACGTGCGCATGCGGCCAACCCGTCCACGATGCCATGAACCCTGTCGTCATGTACGCCGCGCCGCCGATGACCGCGGCCACCTTCGACACCGACAAGCGCCGAAGGAACAAGAACATGCCCAACGCGGCAACGATGAGCCCGACCAGCGCGTTGTACGCGGGCGCGAGCCAGCCGGGCAACACCAGCCACGGCAGGTTGAGCGGTGAGAACACTGCGGTGTCCGGCACCGACGCGAGCGGTGTGCCTCCGGCCGGATAGGGGTTCCACCACGGCAACTCGCCGTCGCGCAAGCGCTGGGCCGCATCGATCCGCTGCGGCGTATAGAAGTCGACCGTGTCGGAGAACACGAGGTGCTGGCGCGCGGTCGCCGTCTCGTGGGTATGCCACGGGGCGTATACGCGCAAGAGATCGGCGCCGAGAAAGACCCGATGGCCGGCGAGCGGCGCACCCACACCAACGAGTGCCGTCACGCAGAGACACAGCACGCCGAAGCGAGCGGCGCGCGACGGTTCGGGTGGCTTGGCCCGCTCCGAGTACGTCGCGTCGTCAGTCGTCGCGACGGCGTCGGTCACATCGGTGACGCTACCGGTGCCACCGACCGGCGCTGGTCATGCGAGGCGACTCGAGCCGCAACTCACGTCACATGCGGGTGGTGATCGACGCTCGCCGCGAGGTTCACTTCACCCTCGGCCGGTGTGTGATTCGCGACGGCGAACGACTCGACCTTTTCGTGCCAGTCGTAGACGCGTTCGCCTGGCCCACGAATGCCGATGCTGAACAAGTACTCACCGTCGAGGAGCGGCAGGTTGTCGAGCGTGAGCACGACCTCGCCAATGCCGTCGAGCACCGGCAGCACGTGGCCGAGCACGCGGGTATCGACGGCATACACGACCCTTGTCTCATCTGGGCTGAACACCGTGAGCACGAATTCGGCGTCGGTCGTGGGCTTTGTGGCCTGGTAGCGAACATGGATCTCGACGGTCCCGCCCGAGAGTGCGGATTTGCCGTCGGGCACGCCGGGGTAATCGACGGCAACCGAACTGACGAGCAGCCGCGTACGGAACTCCTCGGTGGGGTCGGGAACTGTGTAGATCACCGGCGCCGCGGCCACATCGTCGTCGGGGCGCCCTTCGGGACCCCACAAATGCTCGCGCAGCACACGGGTTGCCTGGATCGTGGGCCCTTCATAGACCATCCGGCCATGATCGAGCACCGCGGCAAGGTCACACACCTGGCTGATCAGATCGAGCGAGTGGCTCACCACGACAATCGTGCGGCCCTCACGTTGCATCAGCCGTACGCGGTCGAGGCACTTCTTCTGAAACGCCTCGTCGCCCACGGCGAGCACCTCGTCGACGAGCAAGATGTCGGGTTCAAGGCTCACCGCGACTGCGAAGCCAAGCCGAACGAACATGCCGGATGAGTAGTTGCGCACCTGCATGTCGACGAAGTGCGAGAGCTCGGCGAAGTCGACGATGTCGTCAAAGCGACTGTCGATCTCGCGGCGCGACAAGCCGAGGATCGAGCCGTTGAGGTAGACGTTTTCTCGCCCGGTGAGCTCGGGATGAAACCCGGCGCCGAGTTCGAGAAGCGCGGCAAGCCGCCCGACGGTGCGGATCTCGCCCGACGTGGGCTGGAGGATTCCGGCGATGCACTTCAGCAGCGTCGATTTCCCCGAACCGTTGTGGCCGACCAACCCGTAGGTACGGCCGTGCGGAATTTCGAGGTTGATGCCGCTCAGCGCCCAGAAATCCTCGCGGTCGACGGACCGACCGAAACGGACGACGCGTTCTTTCAGCGACGGATAGCGCTCGTGCGACAGCCGGAAGCGCTTTGAGACGTCACGGACCTCGATGGCGCCTGACACGCGCACCTCTCGCTCGGCTCACCAGGTGCAGTGTAATTCGCCGTGGTGGCACCGCAGGTAGCGTCGCGCTTCGTGGCTCCCGGTCCCACGGTGGCGATCGACGTCACACCCCTCGCCGCGACGCAGACCGGCATCGGTCGATCCGTCGTCGAGCTCCTCCGCGGGCTGGCATTGCTCGACGAACCTCCCGTGATGGTGCCCTATGCCATTTCGACCCGGGCGCGGCGGGAGCGAGCCGAACTGCCCGAGCACACCAGGATCGTGCCCGGCGCCTCGGCGCTCGTGCGCATGTGGACTCGCGGCGATCGTCCCAACATCAGCCGCGTGTTCGGCGCCGCGACCGTGCTGCACGCTACGAACTATCTCGTGCCGCCGAGCACGCTACCCACGCTCGTGACATTGCACGACTGTGCGTTGGTGCGTCACGCCTCGTTGTGCAGCCCACGCGTGCGCGCCCTCGCGCCCGTGCTCCGACGCGCTGTTGCGCGCGGCGCGCACGTCCACGTGCCGTCGCATTTCGTCGGTGCGGAAGCCGAGGAGATCTTCGGCCCCGGCCTCCAAGCGGGCGGACGTATCCATGTCGTGCCGTGGGGCGTTCCCTCGCTCGCGCCGGTGTCGGGCATCCCCGGCGAGCTTGCACGGTTCGGGGCGATCACGAACGGCACACCATTCGTCGTGGCGCTCGGCACGCTCGAACCGCGCAAGAACCTCTCCCACCTCGTAGCGGCATTTGGCCTCATCGCACGCGACCATCCTGACCAACGCGATCTCCGCCTCGTGCTCGCGGGCCCCGACGGAGCGGCGCGTATGGAGGTTGATGCAGCGGTGGAACGCCTCGAACCCGCGGCGCGTGAACGTGTGATGCTGACCGGACCGGTCTCGGAACCGGCCAAGTCGTGGTTGTTACGCCACGCACGCGTCGTTGCCTACCCCAGTATTTATGAAGGTTTCGGCTTCCCCGTTCTCGAAGCGATGCTCGCCGACGCGCCGGTCGTTGCCGCGGCCGCCGGTTCCATTCCCGAGGTCGCGGGAAACGCCGCGAGCCTCGTCGAACCCACCGATGAAGGCGCCATCGCCGAAGCCATCTACACGCTCGTTGTTGATGACGCGCGCCGCAATGAGCTGATCGCGCGCGGCCGCGATCGTGTCGCAACGTTTTCGTGGACGGCCACGGCACTCGCGATCACCGAGCTGTACCGCACGATGGCGCAGTCGTGAAGGTCGCGCTGCACGTCGGCCAGCTCCTCCAACCCGTACCGGGCGGCATCAGCCGGTACGCCAACGCGCTTATTCGTGGCCTTCCACAACACGATATCGACGTCACGCCGTTCGCCGCAGGCGCGCGCATCGCGTCGCTCCCCGAGCAGTACGTGGATCTCGGCTGGCCGCACGGCTCGATGCGTTATGAGATGTGGCACCGGTTTGGACGGCCCCGTGTCGACATCGACGCCGACATCGTCCACGCTCCGAGCCTCGCGGTGCCCCCCGTCCACGGGCGGCCCCTGATCGTGACCGCGCACGACATCGCGTTCCACCGCTTCCCGTCGGCGACGACCCCGCGCGGCCGCAGGTTTCACGAACGAGGACTGCATCTCGCGCGACGGCACGCCGACATCGTGATCGCTCCGTCGGACTTCACCCGCGGCGAGCTCATCGAGCTTGGCTTTCGCGACGACCAGGTCGACGTGGCGTACCTCGGCGCGAACCCGGCGCCGGAGATGGTCGACACCGAGATCGACGCACGCTTGCGGTCGATCGCGGTCGATCGCCCCTACCTCCTCACCGTCGGCACCGTGGAGCCTCGGAAACGGGTCCGCCATCTCGTCACGGCGCATCAGGCCTTGCGAGCGACCTTTCCCGACCTGGAGCTGCTCATCGTCGGTCCTCCGGGATGGGGCGAGGTCGGCGACCTCGCTGCGCCGGGGGTGCGACTGCTCGGCCCGTTGCCCTGGACGGTCGTCGACGCGCTGTATCGGCGCGCCGCAGCCTGCGCGATTCCGTCGGTGTACGAAGGCTTCGGGTTGCCTGCTGTCGAAGCGATGAACCGCGGCTGTCCGGTGGTCGTGGCGGGCGGGAGCGCGCTCGGCGAGGTGGTGGGCGACGCCGGACTCGTGGCGGCCCCTGACGACGCCGACTCGCTTGCAATCGAGCTCGCTCGCCTGCTCAATGACAGCGAGTTACGGAGCGAACGCGTGCGCCGGGGGCGTGAACGCGGGCGGCTCTACACGTGGGATCGCTGCGTCGAACGGCACGCAGCGATTTACGGTCGGGCCCTCGCGTTACCGGTGTCCTCGTAGTCTGCGCGCAATGTCCGACGCGCGCGCATTGCGGATCCTCCTCGACGTGTCGGCCGTGCCGGCGCGGCCGGTCGGCGCAGGCGTGTACACCGTCGAGTTGGCGCGCGAGCTCGCGGCGCGCGACGACCTCGCCGTCGCGTTGCTGACGCGCATCAACGACGCGGCGAGGTGGGCAACAATCGCACCGAAGGCCGAAGTGCACCCGATCGTTCCCGTCCGCCGACCGGCGCGCGTCGCGTGGGAACAGTTGCGCGGCGCCGCGTTCGCGTCGTCGATCGATGTCGACGTGTGGCACGGCCCGCACTACACGATGCCGCGGCACCTGCCGTGCCGATCGATCGTGACGATCCACGACCTGACGTTCTTCGACTTCCCCGAAACGCACGAACGATCGAAGGTTGTGTTCTTTCGACGAGCGATCCGTGCGAGCGCGCGGCGCGCGACGCGCCTGATCTGTGTATCGCACGCCACCGCACATCGCCTGGACGAGGTGGTTCCCCACCATGGCCCAGTGTCGATCGTGCACCACGGCGTCGACCATGACCGTTTCCATGCCGCGCACGACGACGACACACAGCGCGCCGATCGAGCGCTCCTCGCCCGCCACGGTATCGGCGGACGGTTCGTGGCGTTCGTGGGCACACTCGAACCTCGCAAGGACGTCCCGAGCCTCGTCGCGGCGTTCGCCGAGGTCGCCCGCGACGACCCCGAGCTCCGGTTGGTACTCGCAGGTGGCGACGGTTGGGGCGCCGCCGCAGTGCGGGCATCCGTCGCCGCGCATCGGGTGGCGACTCGGGTGGTGCGGCCCGGGTACGTGCCCGATGCGGTCGTGCCGGCGCTCTACCGGCAGGCCGCAGTCGTCGTGTATCCGTCGCTCGCCGAAGGCTTCGGTCTCCCAGCCCTCGAGGCGCTCGCCTGCGGCGCGACGCTCGTGACCACCTCCGGATCGGCAATGGAGGAGTTCGTCGGCGACGCCGCGGTCCTGGCGCCACCGGGCGCACCCGGACCCCTCGCCGACGCGATCCGCACGGCCATCGATCCGTCCACAGCCGCGACCCTGAGTGCGCGCGGACCGGCCGTCGCGGCCCCGTTCACCTGGTCAGCTTGCGCGGATGATCACGTCGAGGCGTATCGTGCCGCGGTGCGCGGGCAAGAGGTCGACTGATGCGAACGCTGATCACCGGCGGGCGTGGTTTTGTGGGTACCTACCTGCGCGAGCACCTGGAGGAGTGCGGCGACGAGGTCGTGCTCCTCGACCGCTCCGACGGCTTCGACGTCAGCGACCACGACGCAACCCGTCTGGCCTTCATCAACGCCGGTGCGGAGGTCGTGTACCACCTGGCCGCGTTCACGCATGTGGGCGAGTCGTGGACGTCGCCATCGGCGGTGTTGCGCGTCAACGTGGAGGGAACGTTCAACGTCCTCGAAGCGGCACGTGCAAGCGGCGCCCGGCGCGTGATCGTCGTCGGTAGTGCCGAGGAGTACGGGCGCGTCGACGAGGCGCGAGCGCCGTTGCGCGAAGACACACCGCTGCGCCCGACGACGCCGTACGGCGTGAGCAAGGCTGCCGCGGCCCTCCTCGCACAGCAGGCGTTCCTTGCGCACGGGCTGGAAACGATTCGGGTGCGGCCGTTCAACCACACCGGTGCCGGCCAAGCGCCGACGTTCGTCGCTCCTGCGTTGGCACGGCGGATCGTCGACGCCGAACGAGCCGGCGTCGACCAGATTCCGGTGGGGAACCTCGACCCTGTGCGCGAACTGCTCGACGTACGCGACGTGGTGCGCGCATACCGGTTGTTGGCCGAGCGCGGCGTTCCGGGCGAGGTGTACAACGTGGCCAAAGGGCGCGGCTACAGCATTCGAGAGATTGCCGAGACGATGCTGTCGTACACACGCGCATCCATTCGCCTCGAGGTCGACCCGACCTTGGTCCGGCCGGTCGAGGTCCCGAGGCTCGTCGGCGACCCGTCGAAACTGATGACAGCCACGGGCTGGTCGCCGCGCCACGAACTCGCCGACACGCTCCGCACCGTCTTCGACCACGCCACCACCATCACCACCGTTTAGCGGCGCGGCCCGCTGCGGTGAGGCCGGCGGTGCGCCGGCCTCCCCACCGCTCGTTCCACGTGGGACTGGCTTCGGGACACACGTGCGACAAACCCAGTACCACCACGCGGCGGCCGCACAACCTTGTTGCTGCAAGACCGGCCCACAGCGGCCGCTCGCCGTGTCGCCGAAGGCGACACAAAGAAACAAGCGGAGCGAATAGTCAGGGCATTTGGCGGTCGAGCCAGCCGAGGAGCATGGCGATGGCACGGGGGTCGTGTCGCAGACGGTGGGCGCCGTGCTCGACGATCCTGACCTCGGTGCCGCCGCCTGAGGCCGCGGCGAGGCGGCGGGCGTGTTCGATCGTGACGATCTCGTCGTCGGAGCCGTGCACGAGCATCCACGGACGCGGTGCAATCGATGCGGCCGCGCCTTCGATGTCGAGTTCGGCGATGGCCTTGCCCCACGCGGCGACGTCTTCGGGGTCGTCAAGCTCGGCATCGTCGCCGAGCACGCCGACGCGGCGGCAGTAGTCGGCGAAGCGCGGCGAGTCGGGCACCCACGATTGCAGCGACGACGGCGCCGCGAAGGTGGCGATACCGCGCACACGAGGGTCGCGGGCGGCGGCCGCGATTGCCAGCGAACCGCCGAGCCGAAATCCCGCGAGCCATACGCCACTCACGTCGGCGCGAGCGCGTAACGCCTCGATCGCGGCAGCGATGTCGGCGAGCCAACCGTCGATGGAAAAGAATCCTCTCGATGCGCCGGTGCCGCGGTAGTGCAGCGTCAGCGCGGCCCAACCGGATTCCTTGGCCACGCGGTCGGCGAGCTGCGGATAGGTGTTGCCGGCGAGTGCTGCGCCACCAGTGCCGCGTGGGAAACCCGGCATGAGGATCAGGGCCGGGAGCCGTGCCGCGCCAGCGGGCCGTTCGAGACGTGCGGCGAGCCGGTAGCCGTCGGAGACGATCTCATCCATCGTTGCCGTATCCTGGCACGCGATGGCGAGCACACCTGCGTTGAAGGAATGGGCGGTCATCTGTCACGCTCTGCTCGAAGGCGAGCAGTGCATCGATCTTCGCAAGGGTGGTCTGCGCGAAGACGGCCGCCATTTCGGCGTCGAGAGTACGACGGCGTGGCTCTACCCGACCGTCGAACATCAGCGCGCCGAACTGCTCCGGCCGGCATACCGCCACTGGATCGACCTCGCCAAGGGATCGCCCGTCGGTGGTCCGATCACGATCTCAGGGTGGATCGACGTGGTCGACACGTTCACGGTCAGCGAGGCTGCGCAGCTCGAACCACTGCTCGGCAAAGTGATCTGGACGGCCGACTACGCCGAGTCGCGACTGCACTGGAAGGCACGCGATCCGCTGTCGGTGCTCGTGTGCCGCGCGTATCGACTCGTCGAGCCGCTCGTGGTCGAGTGGGCCGAGGCATACGGCGGTTGCACGTCATGGGTGCCGTTGGCCGGGCTGCCCGATGATCCTCACGATGTTCCGAGCGAACCGGCGCTCAGCGACACGGCCTTCGCGGCCCGCCTCAAGGGCGTCCGAGAAGCCCTCGCACCGAGCTGACCTTCTATTTCAGCTTGTAGCCGCGGTTGCGCGCCTCGGCGAGCGTGTCGGGGCCAAAACATGCATAGCTCTGGGCCGCGACGATGTCGGCGACCGCCTTGGCGACACGGGGGTCTTGGTCGAGTAGATCCATGTCGTAGACGATCTGGGTGCGCTTGTCACCGACAAACCGGTAGTGCTCGAGCGCCGTGGGCTTACTCATGGACGCCAGCGTATCGACCCGATCGCGCCGCCGCGAAGCGGCGCAAGCGAGCCTGCGCCCGGGCGAAGCGGAGCAAATGTTCCGGCGCGGCGACCGCACCACATCGTTCCGGCAAATCAGGCCCAAGCGGTCGCTCGCCGCGGAGCGAAGCGGAGCAAATGTTCCGGCGCGGCGACCGCACCACATCGTTCCGCCAAATCAGGCCCAAGCGGTCGCTCGCCGTGTCGCCGCAGGCGACACAAAGAGTCGTGCAAAGACCAGCTTCCGGCGCGGCGACCGCACAACATCGTTCCCGCAAACCCGGCCCAAGCGGTCGCTCGCCGCGGAGCGAAGCGGAGCAAATGTTCAGCGCGGCGGGCCGACCGCGCCGATCGCACGGAGGTACGCGAGCTGGGTCTCCACGACGGGATACACCTGCTCGGCGAGGAACTCGTCGCCATCGGCCGCCGTCTTGTCGAGGATGTAGGCCACCGTCTCCGACAGTCCGATGACCACGTCGGCCGCGAGGTTCGGGGTCTCGCCGTTCTGCGTGACCCCCTGGCGGGTGAAGAACTCCACCTGATAGCGCAGGATCGATCGGACATCGTCGGGCGTCAGCGTGGACGCGACGAGATCGTCGAGGTGCAACCGTACCCACTCGTAGGCCTCGTCCATGCTGTAGGTCGGCGGACGTGGCTCGACCGTTTGACGGCTGGCCTCATGCATCACGAACCACGCTGCGATGGCACAGACCAGCCCGAACGCGAGGAAACCGGCGACGACAACCATGACCCACTCAGCGTAACTGCAGGTCGGCCGTCACGGCCCGGTGATCGCTCGTCGGTGAGTACGCACCGACCGAGCCACCGACGGCATCGACCGCGCCCCGCACGAGGATGTGGTCGATCTGGCTGTGCGGACGCCACGACGGGTAGGTGCGCCCACGCGTCGTGGAATGCCAACCGGGCAGCATCACCGGCAGCCACGTACGCCACAGGTTGGCGTCGCCCGCGAGGACGGCCGGCCGATCGCGTCCGTCGAGACCGTGTTCGCGCAACGCTCGGGCGAAGCTGCGTAGTTGCACCATCGGCGCTGCGAACCACAGTTTCGACGACACGTGGAACGCCGTCATGTCGAACTCACGGTCCTCGATGGCAATGCGCACCGATCGCGCGTGGCGGAGCGGCACTGCGTCGTCAATCGTGCGCGCCAGCGGCAGGGCGACGTCGGCGACGATCGGATGGCGCGTCGCGATCGCGAGTTCCCACCAACCTTCACCGGGATCGTCGACGCGGCGACGGTGGCCGGTGATGCACAGCGTCGTGAACTTCGTCTCGACGACGTTGGTCAGACCGTGGGCCGCGAGCCCGTCGAGAAACGAGTGGCCGTCGTGGAAGCGCCAGGCTTCGGGGAACACGACGACGTCGGCCGCGGCGAGTTGTTCGGCGCCCAGCTCGACGAGCGGATCAAACGTGTCAGTGCGGGCTCGACCAGGCACTTGGGCCGTGCCCCAATGGACATTCCAGGAAAGCACACGGACCGCGACCACGAATGCTGCACGCTACCGCCGCTGTGACACTCCATCGCCACGCGCAACGACCGCCGTGACGCTCGGGCACGCGTGGCGTGCCCAACATCACGACGGTCGGCTCGAACCGAGCAGCGAGAAGTCTCAGATGCCGATGCGCTGCGCGAGCAGTTCGCGGTGGTACGTGGCGTCGCCGAGGAAGATCTCGGAGCTCTTCGCACGCTTGAAGTAGAGGTGCGCGTCGTGCTCCCACGTGAAGCCGATGCCACCGTGGATCTGGATGTTCTCGGCGGCGCAGTGGAAGTAGGCGTCGGAGATGTAGGCCTTGGCGAGCGCCGCCACCACGGGCAGCTCTTCGTTGTCCTCGGCTGCGGCCCACGCTGCGTAGTACGCCGCGCTCTTGCCGCTCTCGACCTCGAGCAGCATGTCGGCGCACTTGTGCTTGATGGCCTGGAACGAACCGATCGGACGGCCGAACTGCACGCGCACCTTGGCGTACTCCACGCTCATGTCGAGCACGTACTGCGCGCCGCCGATCATCTCGTTGGCCAACGCGACCGCGGCCTGGTCGAGCGTCTTGGAGAACGCCGCAAAACCGTCGCCCGGCGTACCGAGCGGCGTTGCCTTCACGTTCGCGAACTCGAGCTTGGCCTGTTTGCGCGTCTGGTCCATCGTGGCGAGCGCGGTGCGGGTGAGACCCGACGCGTCGCCATCAACGGTGAAGAACGCAATGCCATCGGTGTCGCTCGTACCGGCGACGCGTGCGACGACCACGATCGTGTTCGCAGTGTGACCGTCGATCACGAAGCTCTTCGTGCCGTTCAGCGTCCACGCGCCACCCGACTGGGTTGCTTCCATCGTGATACCGGCCGCGTCCCACTTGCCGTTCGGCTCGGTGAATGCGAGCGCAGCAATCGTCTCGCCGCTCGCGATGCCGGGCAGGAGCGCCTTGCAGTCGTCGGGCGAACCTGCGTTGAGGATCGCGTTGGTGGCGAGCACCACCGTCGAGAAGTACGGCGCGCACAGCAGCACGCGGCCCATCTCCTCGAGCACGATGCCGAGCTCCACGTAGGAGAAGCCCTGGCCGCCGTACTCCTCGGGGATGTGCAGGCTCTGCAAGCCGAGCTGCTCGGCCATCTGCGACCACACCGCGGGGTCGTAGCCCTCGGCCGTGTCCATCAGACGGCGAACCTCCGTGGAGGGCGACTTCGACTCCAGGAACTGGCGAATCGTGCGCCGCAGTTCCTCCTGCTCCTCCGAGAACGCGAAGTTCACGTGTGCTCCTCTTGTCGTGGCGTGATCGTGGTGATCGTGCGGGGCGTACTGATGAGATCGATGGGGTCGTTGCGGTCGTTGGTGATGACGTTCATTTGGGTTCGCGCGGCAGGCCGAGGACCCGCTCGCCGATGATGTTGCGTTGGATCTCGCTGGCGCCGGCGTAGATCGTTTCGGCCCGGCTCGCCATGAAGTTCTGGTGCAGCGTGTCGAGTTCGTAGGTGCCGTTGCCCTCGTTGGCGATCGTGAGCGCGTCGGTGCCGAGCACCTGCATTGCGGTCTCGCCGAGGTTGCGGTGCCAGTTGCTCCAATAGAGCTTGCCGAGGCTGGCCGACGGCCCGATGGTCCCGGTGCGCAACATCTCGGTCAACATTCGCTGTCCGTTGTACTGCATGATCTTCACGCCAGCCCAATGCCCGGCGAGCTTGTTGCGCAGCAGCGGGTCTTGCGACGCTCCGGTGCGGCGGGCGAGGTCGATCAGATCCTGCATTTCGCGCTGGAAGATGAGCTGGCGGCTGAGGAATGCGGTGCCGCGTTCGAAGCCGAGCGTGGCCATGGCGACCGACCAGCCTTCGCCGACCGGGCCGAGCACGTGATCCTTCGGCGTGCGGGCGCCGTCGAAGAACACCTCGTTGAACTCGGCGCTGCCCGTCATCTGGCGCAGGGGACGGATTTCGATGCCGGGCTGGTGCATGTCGACGAGCAGGAACGACAGACCCTTGTGGCCGCTCGAATCGGGGTCGGTGCGGGTGACGACGAAACACCAGTCGGCGCGGTGCGCGAGCGTCGTCCAGACCTTCTGGCCTTGGATGACCCACTCGTCGCCGTCGAGGGTGCCGCGTGTCTGCACGTTGGCAAGGTCGCTGCCGGCGTTGGGTTCGGAGAAACCCTGGCACCACATCTCGTCGACGCTCTGGATCTTCGGCAGGTACCGCTGCTTCTGCTCGTCAGTACCGAACTGGATCAGCGTGGGCGCGAACAGTCCCTCACCGAAGAAGCTGACGCGTGCCGGTGCGCCGGAGCGTGCGTATTCCTCTTGGAACACCACCTGCTCGGCAAAGGTCGCGCCGCGCCCGCCGTACTCCTTGGGCCAGCTCAGGCCAACCCAGCGGTCCTTGCCGAGGAGGCGCTCCCATTCGACGCGCACGTCCCAGCCGGTCTCGTCGGCTTCGCCACCCACACCACCGAGCTCTTTGAACTCGCCCACGAGGTGTTCGTCGAGCCACGACCGCACCTCGGTGCGGAATGCGGCCTCGGCCGGACTGTCGTGGAAATCCATACGCGTGCTCTCGAACTGCATGGCGACGGTTGTCGCGCGCCGTCGCTGTGAACGGCCCGAAACCGTACTTGACCGCCCGGTCAGGAAGCATATTTATGGCACCTCCTCCGTCCGGCGCTGCGAGCTCAGTGGTACTGGCTTCGGTACACGGCCACAACAAACCGAGTACCAGCACCGGCCACACGGACTCCCCTGGTACTGGCTTCGGTACCCGGGCGCAACAAACCGAGTACCACCAGTCGGCCTGCTGCGTGACGCTGATCGCGACGGTGCTTCGGTAGCGTCGTGGGTCGTGGCAACGGCCGAACCACCACAGCCAGCAACCCCGTCGAAGCCACGTCGCAAGATCTCGCCGTCGCTCGTACTCGGCACACTCCTCGCCGTCGCGGGTGTCGGCTTCGTGGCCTCGAAGATCTCGTCGAAGTGGCCCGAGGTTCGCGACCGCCTGGAACACGTGTCGGCGGGATGGCTCGGGCTCGGCCTGGCGCTCGCCGTGCTCGGCATGGTTGCCATCGCGCTGGCGTGGCGGCCGGTGCTGATTGCGTTAGGCGCGCCCGCAGTGAGCCGCGCCACGGTCGTGCGCTGGTACTTCGTCGGCGAGATCGGTAAGTACGTGCCCGGCGGGATCTGGACGGTGGTGGGGCGGGCCGAGTTGTCGCGCCGCGGCGGCCTGCCGCGTTCGGCGGCCTACGGCAGCGTGGCGTTGTCGCTGCTGTTGCTCGAACTCGGCGCCGCGTGCGTGGCTGCTGTCGCACTCCCACTCGGTGGCGTCGCGCATCACAGTGGCGCCGCATGGCTCGTGGTGCTGCTCCTGCCCGTCGGTCTGGCGGTCCTGCACCCGAAGGTGCTCGGCGCGTCGCTCAAGGGCATCGCCAAGGTGACGCACCGCGAGGTGTCGCTCACCATCCCGCCGTTCGCGACGATGCTCCGACTGCTTGCTGGTTACGTGCCCGCGTGGCTGTTCATCGGCACCGGCACGTGGGCGATCACGCGGTCGCTCGATCCGCACGCGCCGTTCGGCACGGTGTTCGCGGCGGCAATCGTGAGCTGGATCGTGGGCTTCCTGCTCGTTCCGGTGCCGGGCGGCGTCGGCGTGCGCGAGGGCGCCTTCACCGCGCTCGTGGTACTGCCGGGTGGCGTCGCCGCGGCAAGCGCGCTGCTGGCCCGGGTCGCGTTCATGCTGGTCGACGGCGCGGGCGCCATTATCACGCCGATCGTGTTGCGAAGCTCCAAGTCGGTCGAGGCGCCACCAGCGGCCGCAGCCGCGCCGCGCGTGACCTGAGGTCGCGGTTCAGCGGGCGCGCGCGGTCACGACGGTCCACGGCAGTGGCTTGGCCACCTTCACGACATCGAAGTGTTCGGCCACGAGCGCCGCGAAGCGCTTCGCACTCCAGTGCTGGATGTGGCCGGGCGTATTGCCGAGGGCGCCGATGTAGGACCCACGCACCAAGTTGAGGGCGCGCCACGTCGGTTCGTTCGGCACGCTCACCACCACGTCGCGGCGAGCGACGCGCGCGAGCTCGCGCAGCGCGGCCGCCGGGTCGGGAAGGTGTTCGAGCACCTCGATCGCGAGGACGAGATCCATCGAGTGGTCGCGCACGGGGAGCGATCCGGCGTCGCCGAAGAGGCCGTCGATCTTGCGCTCGTGCCAGTGGTGCGCCAGCCCAGGGTCGGGCAGGTCGAGGCCGGTGATGAATACGGCGCCGTAGCGATCGCGCACGCGGTCGACGATCTCACCCTCGCCCATCCCGAGTTCGAACACGGTCTCGGGCGGGGCCGACGGCAGGGCGCCGTCAAGCGCGGCCATGAACCCGTCCATGAGTTTGCGCGCGATCGGGTTCTTCGCTGCGTACTTGTCGTAGTGGTTGCCGATGGGCACGTCGTTCATGGCTGCTCCCGGGCCGGAGCCCCACCGTCGTTCAGTGGCGGCGTGATCGCACCATCATCGCAGCCAGTGCGACGCAGGCCAGTAATCCCCCTGCCGACAGCAGCAGGGCTGGCCGGCGGCCAGCCGGTGAGTACCAGAGCCTGACGACGTGGCGACCCTTCGTGAGCGCGATGGCGACGACGGCATCGTCGGCGGGTCGCAATGCCGCGGCGTGGCCGTCGACGGTTGCACGCCAACCTTGCTGGAGCGCATCGGCGACCACCACGTAGCCACTGCCCTGGGCGTCGACATCGATGAGCATCGAATCACCGGCATCGGACACCACCGTGGTGCGAGCTGCGGCGCCCGATGCCGCTGGCCCTACTTCGTTGAGCATGACCGTGTCGGACGGATAGCGCTGATGCAGTTGGTGTACCCGCGCCGTTGCACTTGGTTGCACCAATACCTTGCTCGCCCAATGGACGCGCGGAAGCGCGTGTCGACGCTGATAGATGACGGTGTCGTCGGCGAACCGCACCCGCAACCCGTCATCGACGGCAGGCGAGCGCACGACGCCCGCGGCTGGAGCGGTGGCCGTGCCCGAGAGCGTGAGCTCCCGACCTGGCGCGTCGAGGGCGAGCCGCACTGAGTACGACCCCGCCGGTAGCCCGTCACCGGGGACGGCCACGTCGATGTCGATTGGCGGCAGCTCCAACAGCGGCCGCCGACCGTGCGCCACCACTCGACCAGCGCCGTCGCGCACATCGGCGACCAGATAGGCCGGGCGACCACGCCGGGCGAAGCCCTTGGGTGCGTGCACGACAACGGCCCGCAGCGGCCCCTGCACCGACACCGAGGTCGACGCGCCGGCGCGCAGCACGAACGTGGCCGCGCTCGCGGGCGGCACCGTCCGGTCGCCGTAGACCGAGACGCCCGGTTGGGCCACGAAGTAGGCCGCGGCCAAGCGATCGAGCACCGGTGACCTTGCCGTTGCCGACGCGGCACTCATGGTGAGCACCGTGCTGCCCTGCGGTTGGTGCCGATCGATGGATTCCACGGCCTGCGTCCACGCCGGCTCCTTGAACGCGTGCCCGCTCACTGCCCGCAATCGGTAGGCGCTGTTCGCGCTCGGAAACAGCGTGTCGTTGTCGGCCGCGTAGCGGTCGCCGTGCAGGTGGTCGGCGAGGTAGCGGGTGGTCGCCGTAGCCGGGTAGAAGTCGGCGCGAGCAGAACGCGGCCACCACGGCAGCACGAACGCGAGCGCCTCGATGGCAATCACCAAGGGGATCGCGACCAGCAAGCGTTGGGCCCGCTCGGGCGACGACCGCAACGCGAACACCACCACGACCACCGCGATCGCGATCGCACCCACCGGCACCACGGCATGCTTGGCGAAGTACGACCACTGCGACACGGTCGTGCGCCGAGACGCACGCGCTGCGTGCAACAGCGACCAGCCGAGCACCACAACGATTGCGACCCCAGCCGCCGCACCGATCGGCGATGTGCGCAGGCGCCGCCGCGGCGAGGCCGACTCCCCAACGGCTCGCCGCGATCCTTCCATCACCCGCTCAGCGCCGATAGCGGCCAACACCGCCAGCCCGAGCAACAACAGCGACCGCAGCCGCCCCACAAAGTTGTTGGAAAACACCGGAAAACGCTGCGCGATTGCGAGCAGCGGCCCGCCGCCGTAGATCAACACCGTGCACACCGCAACCACACCCAACCAGAAGCCACGCGCGCCCGCCCGCAAGGCCGCAGGACGCCGCGCCACGATCGCGACGAGCACCAGCACGATCGCCGCGCCGCCCAGGAACGACTGCGCTTCGATCAGGTTCTTCGGTCCGAAATAGTTGCCGTCGACCGGGCTGCCGAACGCGGCTGGCATCACCGCGGTCGCGAGCGACGCGAACGGCAGGTGCACGTTCGATGTTTGGTCGCGGTACGAGATGTCGAGATCGCGCAGGCGGATCGCGAACGGCACGAGCTGCACCGCGGCCAGCGCTGTACCGAGCGCTAGCCCCCCGGCCGCGACCACCGCGGCCCGCCACGAACGCCAGCGACTCCGCACGAGATGGAACAGCACATAGGCAACGACGCCGTAGACGCAGTACCCCGTGACCGCCGGGAAACCCTCGAGCCACATGGCGCCGAGCACGAGCGCGACGGGCAACGCGTCGGAAAACGACTCCACCCCCGCTCGCCTTCGGCTCGCGCCCCCAGGGGGATCGCTGGCTCGTTCCAAGGCCCGATCGACGGCCCAGAACAGGGCCGGGAAGAGCGCCGCGATGCGCGCGTGGGGCCAGTTGGTCCAGGCCACGATGAAGCCGCTGGTGGCATACACCGCCCCGCCGAGCCAGGCCGCCGCGGCGCGCAGCCCGAGCCGCCGCAGGTAGAGGTAACAAAAGCCCAGGGCACCGAGGAGCGACAGGAGGGCCGACCAGGCCGGAGCCAGCCAGTCGGGGAAGGCGGCTCGCACCGCCGCGAACGGCGACAACCCCCCGGTGTCGGGGATCGCCCCCAGCGGCACGCCCCCAGCCACGTAGGGGTTCCACAGCGGCAGGTGCAGATGGCGGGCGCCGTCGGCCAACAACTGCTGCTGCGGTGAATAGAAGTCGACCGTGTCGGAGAAGATCGTCGTCGGTGTGGCACTCCCCGACTGAGCGCTCCACGGCGCCGCGTCGCGCAACATTCCCGAGCCAAGAAACACCCCGTGGCCCACGAGCGGTCCGCCGATGCCGACCACGATCGTGAACACCGCGGCCGCGAGCGCGACGCGGCGCAACAACCTCCCCACGAGATCAGTAGAGCTCAGCGTTCGCGCCGTCGCGTCAGCGTTCGAAGTCGAGCGACGACGCCGACGGCACCTCGCGTGCCGGTTTCGCGACCCGCACGATCAAGTCGGCGAGCAAGCCGATCGCAATCACCTGGAACGACGCGAAGAAGATGAGCAGCGTGTTGCCGGCCACCTTCACGTCACTCGACGCGATGTCGTAGACGAGCTTCGTGATACCGATGGCGCCGAGCAAGAGGCCGAGCGGCATGAACACGCGCAACGGCTCGTACGACAGCACCATGCGGATCACTTGGAGCATGTAGCGCCGGGTGTCTTTGATCGGATGGAACTTCGACTTGCCGGCGCGCTTCGCGTACGGAATATCGACGTATTTCACCGAGTAGCCGTGGTTCAAGAAGGTCATCGTCATCGTGGTGACGCACGAGAAACCGGCTGGCAACAAGTGCAGGTACTGATCGGCAACGTCGCGGCGGAAGGCGCGCAGCCCCGAGTTGAGGTCGGGGATGTCGGTTTGGGTGAGGTAACACGCGAGCTTGCGGATGCTCCACTTCGCAGGAACCCGCAGCGCCTTGACTGTGCCCTGCTCAGAAGTACGCGCGCCGACGATCTGGTCGAAGCCGCGCAACTCCTTGACGATCTGGGGAATCTGGTCGTTGGGATAGGTCATGTCGGCGTCGGTCCACACCACGACCGCGCCGCGCGCGGCACGACTGCCGATACGCCGAGCCGTGCCCGAACCACCGTTGCGCGGCAGCGTGATCAAGCGGATGCCCGGCACGGCGCGCAGTACCTCGTTGCTGCCATCGGTGGAGCAGTCGTCGACGGCGATGATCTCGTAGGTGTAGTCCGAGGCATCGAGGGCGGCCTTGATGCGGTCGATCTCGGCCACAACGTGGTCACGCTCGTTGTAACAGGGCAGGATGACCGAAACGTCGTACTTGTTCACGGCCGGATCTTCCGCGCCAGCTGGGGTCTCTGGGTCCGTTGGATTCATGGGCTTTCCATCGCGTGCACCGCCGCGACGCCTCCGTCGGCAGCACGATACAGGCCGCTGCGGGGACGGGAGAGTTCTTCGGTAGCGTGGGGAGATGGGCGCACCGCGACCGGCGCACTACGAGACTGCCACGGTCCGCGTCGACAAGGTCGTCGTGGGACCGTACGAAAACAATGCGTACGTGGTGCGTTGCAAGGGTAGAGGTGACGCCGTGCTGATCGACGCCGCCAACGAGCATGAACTGCTCGTACCCCTCTGCCGCGCCCTCGGTGTGCGCAAGGTGCTGACGACCCACGGGCACTGGGACCACATTCAGGCCGTCACCGCGGCGCGCGACGCTGGCATCGACGTGGGGATCGCGGCGGGCGACGCCGACATGCTCGACAGTTACGACTTCGTGATCGACGACGATTCGATCTACGAGGTCGGCGACCTCAAGCTCCACACGATCCCCAACCCTGGCCATACGCCCGGGTCGGTGTCGTTCCTGCTTGAGGACACGCCGTTGCTGTTCACCGGCGACACACTCTTCCCCGGCGGGCCCGGCAACACCAGCGGTCACGCCAAGGCGAGCTTCACCCAGATCATCGACTCGATCGATCGTCGCCTGTTCACGCTGCCCGGCGACACGCTCGTCCTGCCTGGCCACGGCCTCGACACGACCATTGGAGACGAGCGACCGCACCTCCAAGAGTGGGTGAACCGTGGCTGGTAAGAGGTGCGGGCGTGACCATAGATGCGAGCGACCGCACCTCCAAGAGTGGGTGAACCGTGGCTGGTAACCGGTCGGAGCGCCCGTTCGCCCGGCGCGGCGACCGGAGCATCCCAGAAGCGAGGGACGAGCGAGATGGGTGCGCAGGGAGCTCGCCGCGGAGCGAAGCGGAGCAATGGACATGGTGATTATTGCGCCGGCAGTCGATCGGGAGTCCTTACTGGACCGCTATCGGCGCGTGCGCGCGGCGACCGAGGCGCTCGCGGCGCCGCTGTCGGATGAGGACCAGTGCGTGCAGTCGATGCCCGACGCCAGCCCGGCGAAGTGGCACCGCGCCCACACCACCTGGTTCTTCGAGACCTTCGTGGTGCGACCATTCGTGGCCGGCTACGAGGCGCCCGACGACCGCTACTCGTACCTTTTCAACTCGTATTACGACACCGTTGGAGCCCGCCATCCGCGCGCCGAGCGAGGCTTGCTCACCCGGCCGTCGAGCGCCCAGGTCGGCGACTACCGGCGCGCGGTGGACGATGTGATGGAACGGTTCATCGCCGAGACTTTGTCGTCGTTGACGCCGTCGATCGCCGAGCGCATCGTGCTCGGACTCCATCACGAACAACAGCATCAAGAACTGCTGCTGATGGACGTGAAGCATGCGTTCTCGCGCAATCCCTACGACCCTGCGTACCGCCGCGGTGGCCTGCCGAGAAATGATGCCCACTCTGAACCAGCGGCGACGCCGTTGCGGTGGGTCGAGCACGGCGGCGGCATGGTCGAGATCGGCAACGCCGGGCCTGAGTTCGCGTTCGACAACGAGGCCCCGGCCCACATCGCGTTGCTGCCGCCCTTCGCACTCGCCGATCGACTTGTCACCGTCGACGAGTGGAAGGCCTTCATGGCCGACGACGGTTACCGCCGGCCCGAACTGTGGCTCTCCGACGGCTGGCACACTGCCCAGCGAGAAGGCTGGGAAGCGCCGCTGTATTGGGAGCGTGACGGCGACGATTGGACGTTGTTGTCGCTCGACGGCCGCCGCGCTGTACGCGGCGACGAACCTGTCGTCCACATCAGCCACTACGAGGCCGATGCCTACGCGCGCTGGACCGGCGGACGCCTCCCCACCGAATACGAATGGGAAGCCGTCGCCCGCATCCAACCATCGGGCGGCAACTTGCTCGACTGCAATGCACTGCGCACCGCCTCGCTGCATCCAACGCCAGCGGCGACACCGAAGAACAGCAGCGTGGAATTGCGGCAGTGCTTCGGCGACGTGTGGGAATGGACCGGCTCGGCCTACCTCCCGTACCCGCGCTTTCGCACCGCCGAAGGCGCGATCGGCGAGTACAACGGCAAGTTCATGAGCAACCAGATCGTGTTGCGCGGCGGCGCGTGCGTCACGCCGGCTGACCACGTGCGGGCCACGTACCGAAACTTCTTCTATCCGCACCAACGATGGATGTTCTCGGGCCTCCGGCTCGCCCGCGACATCGACGCCGCGTGAGGTGGGTGTGTTCACGATCGACGTGCACCTCGGTGCCGAAGACCTGACCGAGGCACTGCGCGACGAAGCGCGCAAGGGTTTGCTCGCCGAGCCCAAACAACTGTCGCCGAAATGGTTCTACGACGATCGCGGCTCGCAGCTGTTCGACGCGATTACGCGGCTTCCCGAGTACTACCCCACTCGCTCCGAACGAGCGATCCTCGAGACCCGCGCCGACGAGATCGCGGCCATCACGAACGCGACCACGCTCGTGGAACTCGGCTCGGGGACATCGGAAAAGACCCGGCTCTTGCTCGACGCATTGCGCGATCACGGCACGCTGGCGCGTTTCGTGCCGTTCGACGTGAGCGAACAGACGTTGCGCGATGCCGCGGCCGCGGTCCAAGCCGAATACCCGGGCGTCGACGTACACGCCGTCGTCGGCGACTTCGAACGCCACCTGCCGCTCCTGCCCGATGGTGGCCGACGGCTGGTGGCCTTCCTCGGCGGCACGATCGGCAACCTCGCCCCCGACCAGCGAGCCGGCTTCCTCGCCACGATCGCGGCCGGGCTCGGCCCGAACGACATGCTGCTCCTCGGCACCGACCTGGTGAAACCGCCCGAACGTCTCGTGGCCGCCTACGACGACCAACAAGGCGTCACTGCGGCGTTCAACCGCAACGTCCTGCTCGTGCTCAACCGCGAGCTCGACGCCACCTTCGAGCCCGACGACTTCGAGCATCGGGCCGTGTGGGATCCGGCCAACGAGTGGATCGAGATGCGCCTCCAGGCCCGCACCGATCTCAAGGTCGACGTGGCGGCGCTCGATCTCGTGGTGCCGTTCACTGCGGCCGAGGAGATGCGCACCGAGATCAGCGCCAAGTTCCGGCGTGAGGGCGTCGAGCGCGAACTCGCCGCCGCGGGCCTGCGCCTGGCCCACTGGTGGACCGATCACGCCGGCGATTTCGCCCTCTCGCTGTCGACGCCCGCGTGAAACCTCCCGTGGTCCCACGCCAGGGGCGATTTTGTGCGTTCTGATGGGACCACGGGGCGCTGGATTTCCACTACGCGCGTAGTGGAATTACAATGGGGGCTGTGATTAGCTCGGTGGCCGCCTCGCAACCGACGCTCGAGCCCGCCACGCTCGAAATCGTCGACCTCCACGCCGCAGTCGACGGCCACGAGATCCTGCGCGGCGTGACCCTGAGCGTCCCCGCCGGCGAAGTCCATGCACTCATGGGCCCCAATGGCTCGGGCAAGTCGACGCTCGCCAACGTCCTGCTCGGCAATCCGGCCTATGAGGTCACCGCGGGCAAGATCGCGCTCGGCGGCGCCGACATCACCACGGCCACACCGGGCGAACGCGCCGCGAGGGGCCTGTTCCTTGGCTTCCAGCACCCCGAAGCCATCCCGGGCGTGTCGGTCCTCAACTTCTTGCGCCAGTCCATGGCCAATCGCCTCGGCATCGACGACTTCTCGGTGCTCGAAGTGCGCCTCAAGGTCATCGAATGGACCAAGCGCCTCGGCATGGACACTCGCTTCGTCGACCGCTACCTCAACGAGGGCTTCTCGGGCGGCGAGCGCAAGCGCAACGAAATCCTCCAGATGGCGTTGCTCCAGCCCGACATCGCGGTCCTCGACGAGACCGACAGCGGCCTCGACATCGATGCGCTGCGCGCCGTCGGTCTCGGCATCGCCGAGGTCCGCAAGGAACGCCCCGACCTCGGCTTCCTGGTGATCACCCACTACCAGCGGATCCTCGACCACCTCCCTCCCGATGTCGTCTACGTGCTCGTCGACGGCCGCATCGTCGCGACGGGTGGCCCTGAATTGGCGCGCCAAGTCGAAGACAGCGGTTTCGACGCGTTCCGCGTCGGAGCGTGAGCGGCGTCGTGGACACCTTCGACGTCGCCCGCATCAAGCGCGACTTTCCGATCCTGTCGACCACGGTCGAGGGCAAGCCGATCGTGTATCTCGATTCTGCGTCGTCGGCGCAAAAACCGACGTCCGTCCTCGACGCCATGGACCACGCATACCGCACGCAGTACGCCAACGTGCACCGGGGCGTGTACCGGATGGCCGAAGACACCACTGCCGCTTTCGAAGGCGCCCGTGGCAGCGTCGCTCGGTTCATCGGCGCGGCCGAGGCCCGCGAGGTCGTGTTCACCCGCAACGCCACCGAATCGATCAACCTCGTGGCCTATTCGTGGGCACGCGCCAATCTTCACGAAGGCGACGCCATCGTGCTCACGCACATGGAGCACCACGCCAACGTCGTGCCGTGGCAAATGCTCGCAGCCGAACGAGGCATCGAGCTGCGCTGGATCCCGCTCACAGCCGACTTCCAACTCGATCTCACCGAACTGCACCAGCTCCTCGATGGCGCACGGTTGCTCTGCGTCAGCGCGATGTCGAACGTGCTCGGCACGATCAACGACATCAAGCCGCTGGCCGACGCGGCCCACGCGCACGACGCGCTCATCGTCGTCGACGCGTGCCAGTTCGTGCCGCACGTGAGCACCAATGTCCAGGCATGGGATGCCGACTTCGTGGCGTTCTCGGCCCACAAGATGTGCGGACCAACCGGCATCGGTGCGCTGTGGGCACGGGCCGAACTGCTCGAGGCGATGCCCCCGTTCCTTGGCGGCGGCGAGATGATCCGCGACGTTCGCCTTGACGGCTTCACCACCAACGACATCCCGTGGAAGTTCGAGGCTGGCACACCGGCGATCGTCGAGGCGATCGGCTTCGGTGCGGCCGTCGAGTACCTCGAGTGCATTGGGATGGACGCGGTGCGCGACCACGAAATGCGCCTGACCCGTTACGCGCTCGATGAGATCAGCGGGGCGTTCGGCGACTCCATCACGATCTACGGCCCACGCGACACGTCGATTCGTGGCGGCACCGTCTCGTTCCTGCTCGACGAAATCCACGCCCACGACGTCAGCCAGTTCCTCGACGAAGACGGCGTGTGCGTGCGGGCCGGGCACCACTGCGCCAAGCCGCTGATGCGCACGTTCGGTGTGCCGGCCACCACCCGCGCAAGCTTGTACGTGTACAACGACGAGGCCGACGTCGACGCCCTCGTCGTGGCACTCGGAAAGACCCAACAGTTCTTCGCCCGTTGACGGCGACACCGTAGGATCAGGCGAAATGGCCGGACTCGAAGACCTTTACCGCGAGATCATCCTCGATCACTACCGCTCGCCGCGCAACCGCGGCGAGTTGGAAGTACCGCC
The DNA here is from genome assembly GCA_038202885.1 of Acidimicrobiia bacterium. Lineage (GTDB taxonomy): Bacteria > Actinomycetota > Acidimicrobiia > IMCC26256 > PALSA-610 > JBBREP01. The sequence goes on from JBBREP010000009.1 coordinate 35,414, forward strand.
CGCGCACAAAGTCGAAGGGTTCAACCCGCTGTGCGGCGACGAGGTCGCCGTGTATCTGATCGTCGACTCGGCCACGAACACCGTCGCCGACATCAAGATCAGCGGCCAGGGCTGCTCGATCAGCCAGGCCTCGACGTCAATGATGAGCGCGGCGGTGAAGGGCAAGTCGGTCGACGAAGCGCGCACGCTGATCCGTGCGTTCAAGGCGCTCATGTCGATCCACGAGAGCAAGCTCGAAGGTGAGAGCGACGGCAGCGACCTCGCAGCCGATCTCGCCGGCGTGCGCCTCGGTGACCTCGAGGCCCTCCAGGGCGTCGTGAAGTTCCCGGTGCGCATCAAGTGCGCCACATTGGCGTGGAACACACTCCAGCAGGGCCTCGACGAGCTCGACGCCTGACGTTCTCGCTCTCAGCTTCGGGACCAGCGGCGGGCGTGCGCCCGGCGGATTCCAGCGGAGAGAAAGAAGTCACCTGTTCACACAACCCGTACCCTCGACCCGCCGATAAGGGGCTAGCGTTGTGGATACAGAAGAGCGGCAGGAGGCTCGCATGAATCAGACCGGCACCGTCACGTTGATTGACGAAGCACTCCAACGCTTCGCGGCGCGTGATCTCGTCGCTGGTCATGAGGTGGTCGACTTTTTGCTCGACCTCCGCATCGCCGTGCTCGACGACAGCGAACTGCGTGAGCTCCTCGAGCAAGAGGCGCAACCGACCGCCTGAGCCCTCCGAGGGCTTCGTAGTCACGGTTGCAGGCGTCAGGCCTGGTCGGCGGTATCGCCCTGCGCGGCTTGGACCTTGGCGCGGCCCAATTCTGCCAGCGGAAGGTTCGGCACGAGGCGCGCGGTGTCGGCGCGTCACTGTCGACCACCACGAAGCGTCCGACAGCGATCCCCACGATGAGGCACGAAGGCCGTGTATTTCGGGGTCATCCGGCCATCCGCCGAACACGCGGCTCCGTATGCGCCGACCGACGGTGGCGACGCACCTTGACCCGCAGAACCCGCAATAACGCTCGGGCCGCGTCGAGACACCGTGCCGATGGGAACGAAAACCGGCCCTGAAACGTCTACCTGTCGACCTGCTCGTATCGTGGGGTCGGCCGATCAGATCGGTAACCTTGTTCTTCCCGATGGCGCCCCGTCGCCCCGGTAACCAATCGCCTCCAGCTCTCGTCAAAGGTTCTCGTGCGTCACATCTGGTTCCGCGTCGGCATCGTCGCCGGCGTCGCTGTGCTCGTCGCCGCCGTCAGCCTCGTGGGCTATGGCTACGTATGGGGCTTCGACAACCCGTCCGCGACCGCGGGCACGTCGGGGACGCTTGCAACGACCACCACCGTCGCGTCGACGAGTTCGACGACACTGGCGCCCACGACAACGTCGACGGTTGCGCCGACCACGACGACGACCCACCCCAGAATGGCCAACCCGGCGCCGCTGGCAATGCCACCCGTGCCGCCGAACGGGCTCGGCCAGGGCAGTTCGGGGCCGACGGTGCTCGCGTTCGAGCAGCGCCTCGCAAGCCTCCACTTCGATCCAGGTCCGGTCGATGGTCGCTTCGACCTCGCCACGCGTTACGCGGTCGAGACCGTGCAGAAACTGTGGACGTTGCCGCGCACCGGTCGTATTGACGACTCGACTCGGTTCGTGATCTCGCACTTCAAGTACCCGACGCCTGCGGTGAGCGACGGGCCGGCGACTCGCGTCGAGATCGACCTCAACAAGCAGGTACTCGTCGTGTGGCAGGACTGGCAGGTCCGGCTCATGACGACGACGTCGACGGGGAGCGGCCGATACTTCTGCGGCGGCGACGCGGGCTGCCAGTACGCGATCACGCCGGCTGGCCGCTTTCACTTTCAGCGGTACCACTCAGGCTGGGACCACGGGAAGCTCGGTGACCTGTGGAACCCGTACTACTTCAACGGCGGCATCGCCGTGCACGGCTACTCATCGGTCCCGGTGTACAACGCCTCACACGGCTGCTCGCGCATCCCGATGCACATCGCCAACTACTTCGCAACGTTGGTGAGCCACGGTGAAGAAGTCGATGTGGTCGGCACTCCTGCCGGTCCGCCTCCCGGCACGCCCCTACCGACGAATCCTCCGCCCGTCTCGACGACCACGACGAGCGTGCCCGTGACGGTGCCGAAGACGACCACGACCCATACCGCGACAACGCACCCGACCACCACGACCACCCAACCGGTCACGACCACCACGCACTGAACGTCGGGCGCATCGCCAAGCGTTTCAGGTCGCGCAGACGGCGGTGACTGGAGTCGTCAGGGCCGTACCAATGTGGTCGGCAAGCGGTCCGTCGCCAGTCACGACAAGGCCCGTGTCACCACGGATCGCTCTGAGGCCGGCGTCGTGCGCGCAATACTGCTTCTGAAGGTTCAGGAGCACGTTGTTGCCCGTGCGATCGGCAACGTTGGGCGCGAGTCCGATCACCTGAATACGACTGTCGGCTGCGCAACTTCCGTGGATGGCCGCGAGATGTTTGTTCTTCGGATCGAGCAACAGTGTGCCGCGATAGAGCGCGTTCGTTACATCGATCTTGACGCCACCACAGTTGACGCCGCCGTGTTGTAGCAGTGTGTTGATGGCATCGATCTCGTTCCAAGCACCCGCGAACCGCAGCGGCTTTCTGTTGTCGCACTGCTCCTGTCGATACGTGCCGTGCAGTATCGCCGCCAGCACGTGCGCCGTGTCGTTCGCCGGCACGAGCGTGGCCGACTGCGGACGCACGATCCAGTGATACCCGTACATCACCGAACGGCCGGTTCCATTCACGGACTTGCAGTCGATCGCGGTGCGCCGCGCGATGTAAATGCCGACGTCCGCAGGATCGGCGAAGGCAAAGTTTTGGATCTGTTCGAACCACACCACACATGTCGCCTGCGCCCCAAGGATGGGGAGGTGAAATTTTGGGTTCTGGGAGATGTCGCGGTGGTACGTCGGCGCTCCGCAGAATTGCGGCAGCGCGCCGTGCACGAGCCGAGCGAAGTTGGTGATCTCCTTGAGCGAGCCGACGTCGCTCGTGACGACCGTGGGCGCGATCGTGGTGGAAGCGGTCGTCTTGGCGTGGCTCGTTTTGTCGCCCCCACATGCACCCACGAACACGAGGCCAGCAACGAGAAGCGCCGACCCGCGGCGCAGTGACCAACGGGCGCGCATCGGCGGTAGGTTAGCCGCGGGGGGGCCCGGGCGTGGGCGGGGGCCACGAAGCTGTCCGTGCAGTGAGGTCGTGCTATTTGCTCACGGAATGCTGAGCGAGCTACCAGCCAACAGCACGGGCGGGAGCGGGTGCACCAGACCCTTGGGATCGATGCCCGCGTTCGCCGGGTTGGCGCCCCGGACGCTGAGCGTCAACGGAATGACGGGACCGTACGCGCCCTTGCAGGTGATGACGCGCAACGACGGTCCTGAAGGCTCCTTGGCCGCCGAGCAGCTCGTGCCACGGGTCGTGTCCCAAATACGCGGGTTAACCGTCTGGGCGTACAGGAAGCTCGCTGACGCGTTGCCGGCGCCTGCGATCTTGATCACCGTCTTGACCGCCTTGCCGTTGATCGGCGTCTGGCTCTCTGCACACTGGCGGATCGTCGCCACGTTCTGGGTGGCCGAACTCAGCGGGTTGTAGTCCGCGATGTCGCCGGCCGTCGGTGACGCCGAGATGTCGTCGAGCGTGCTGAGGTCGATCATGTGGTCGACGTCCTCACAGGCCGCGGGGTCAAGCACGGCCTTCGTCTGGACCGTCACCGGCTTCAGGCTCAAGTCGACCGACGAACCGCCGGTCAATGCACCACCAACGACGGTGGCGCCGCTCGGCAACGAGACAGTCATGCCGGCGTCGTAGTTGATCCGCAGGACTGTTTTCGACACCGCGAAGATGCCCGACTGCACCTGCGCTGACGTGCTCGTGGTGATCGTGCCCTGGTGCTTCGTGGCGCTCGTCACTGCCGAAGCCGTGCCAGCGTCATCGACAACGAACGATGTGAGCGTGCACGCCGGCGTGGTGGTGAGAAGGTCCTTCAGCACAATGAGCTGGTCGACAACCGTCGCCGCGTTCACGACGACGCCGTTGACCTTCCCCGAATAGTGCGCATTGGCCGCACCGTGACCACTGGCGCCATCGATCTGGATGCCGTCACCAGCCGCGGCGAAGTTCAAACACAGGTCGCTGTCGGCGAAACCGGGATGGGTGGAACCAACGCCGGTGAACGCGGCGGTGTTCGCGCCAAACGACCAGTCGGCGTAGGGGTGGAGCGTGGTCGTCGTAGCGGAGGCCACGCCGACCGATCCCACTGCGATGCCTGCGGCGAGGCCGAATACGGCCGCTCCGCAGGACAACTTCTTGAGCTTCACGTGAGTGTCTCCTCTGTGCTCGTGATCAGGCCTCCGCGGCCAGCGCGGCGGCCGAGATGTTGGCGCCGCGTGACGGGCTTGTCAAGAATCTCTGACAACTTGGTTGCGAAGTGCGACGGGATCCGACACGCAGCATCGCAGCCGTGGCCAGAGTGTCCGATGTTGTTATTGAGTGGTTCGACGTCGCGCGGTGGTGGCTGCGCAGCTAGGCGGCTGACGGTCTCGCCGGAGTCCATTCTTCAGCGGTGATCGCCCATCGCTCGTGATCGCGCCACGCCCCGCCCACCTGCAGGTATCGCGGCGAAAAGCCCTCGCATCGGAACCCGGCCCGGGCGGCCAACGCCTTGGAACGCTCGTTGCCCGGCTGGATGTTCGCCTCCAACCGGTGCAAACCGTGCACGCCGAACGCGTGGCCGACAACGAGGCGCAGGCCTTCGGTCATGTAACCCTCGCCCGCATAGGGCAAGAAGGCGTAGTAGCCGACGAACGCTTGTTGAAGACCACCCATGATGATCGTGTTGAGGTTGACGACACCGACGAGCGCACGATCGTCACGGCGACGCAGGTGAAACGCCTGCGCGTCACCGGCGCGCGTCCGGCGCACGTACGCCGACCACTGCACTGGCGTCGACGGCGCGTAGACCCAGGGCACCAACAGCGAGGCGCTGCGCGCGACGGTCGCAAGAAACTCGTTGCGATCGCTCATCTTCGGACGGACCAACGCGATCCGTTCGCCAGTCAGGATCGTGCGCGCCACGGCCCAAACATTAGAAGGTGACCCCCGCCCAAGCCACCGTGTGCCGATCTACCGGTCGCCGGTGCCGCTGGAGCGGCACACGGTTGGGTGTGGCCGTGTCAGAGACCGAGCTTGTCCATGAACGCCGGCGTCGCGATCGTGGGGTCGGCGAATGGATCGGGCGCGGCCGGTCGCTCGAGCGCCAGTTCCTCGATCCCGAGCTCCTTGGCAAGACCCTCGTATCCGACCTCTTCGATGCGGTCGGCCAGTTCGGGGCCACCACTGCGCACGATACGCCCGGCCATCATCACGTGGATGCGGTCAGGCTCCAGGTCGTGCAACAAGCGCGCGTAGTGCGTGATCGCGAGCACGCCCAACGAGTTCTCAGACGTCATGGCCTGCACGCGTCGAGCGACGGCGCCGAGCGCGTCGACATCAAGACCGGAGTCGATCTCGTCGAGCACCGCGAACTTCGGGCCGAGCAATGCGAGCTGGAGTGTCTCCAAACGCTTTTGCTCGCCACCGGAGAACTCGTCGTTGACCCCGCGGCCGAGGAACGAGTCGTCGACCCCGAGGCGCAGCGCCTCACTGGCGACGCGCTCGGCCAACCCCTCGCTCGACACTCCACGCGCACCCTGCGATGCCGCGACCAGGTCGGCGACCCGCACACCGGGCACCTCGACGGGATACTGCATCGCCACGAACAAGCCGGCATGGGCCCGCTGCCACGTGGGTCGCCCGAGGAGTTCCTGGCCATCGATCGTGACCGAGCCGCCGGTGACCGTGTAGTCGGACTTGCCCATCAGCGTGTGGGCGAGGGTGCTCTTGCCACAGCCGTTCGGGCCCATCACCACGTGCACTTCGCCCGAACCGACACGCAGCGACACGCCGCGCAGGATCTCGAAGCCAGCCACCGTCGCGTGCAGGTCGCTGACAATCAGTTCGCTCATGTGCACCCCCGCTCGCCCTCGGCTCGCGCCGCGAGGGGCTTTGCTTGGCTCACGATCACGTCGTCACCTTCGGTGCGCACGGCGAACACTGGCACGGGGCGTGTCGCGGGCAACGTCAGCGCCTCGCCCGATCGCAACGAGAACATGGCGCCGTGTTTGGGGCATTCGATCTGGCATTCCTCGGGCCACACATCGCCTTCGCTCAGCGAGAACTCGGCGTGTGAGCACGTGTCGCCGATCGCGAACCACTCACTGCCGATGTGCACCACGCACACAGGCACTCCGTCGACATCAACGCGCGTCGCGGCACCGTCGGCAAGGTCGGCGAGACCACGCGCTCGCGTCTCGGTCATGACGCGCCCACCGGAGCGTGCGAGCGATCGATCTTGTCGATCACCGTGCGGCGCAACGGAGCAACCAGACCAGTATGTGGCAGCCGGGAAAACACGTCGTCGAAGAAACCGAGCACGATGAGGCGCTCGGCGTCGTCGGGACGGATGCCGCGCGACTCGAGGTAGTACAGCTGGTCGTCGTCGATCGGACCGACCGTGGAGCCGTGGCTGCACTGCACATCGTTGGCCAGGATCTCCAGGTTCGGGATCGACTCGGCACTCGCACCCTCGCTCAGCACGAGGTTGCGGTTCGTCTGGTACGCCTCGGCCTTCTGGGCCTGCTCGCGCAGCCGGATCAAACCTGAGTAGACCGACGTGGCGTTGTCTTCCACCGCGCCCTTGAACAGCAGTTCGCTACGCGTACGGGGCGCGGCGTGATCTTGGAGCGTGCGGAAGTCGAGCATCTGGTGTTGGTCGCCGAAGTAGACGGCCACCATTTCGCTCTCGGCGCCCGGTCCGTCGAGACGGGCCTCGGCGCGCAGACGCGCGTAGTCGCCGCCGAGCGCGACCGCAGCGGTGCGCAGGTGTGCATCGCGAGCAAGGTGGGCGCGCTGCAGTCCGATGTGCCACGTGCGCGGGCCGTGTTCCTGCACTGACAAGTAGCGCACCGACGCCGCTGCACCCACCACCAGCTCGGCGACCGCATCGACAAGATGGCGCGTATTGGGCGAACCGAATCGCTCGAGCACGGTCACTTCGGACCGTTCGCCCGCGACCACAAGCGTGCGCGGGAAGCTCGCCTCATTGTCGCCCTCGCACCAATGCAACACGAGGATTGGGTCGGCAACGACCACACCATCGGGCACCCACACAAGCGCGCCGCCGGGCACGAAGGCGTCGTGCAACGTGGTGAACGCATCGCTGCTGTCGCCGGCGACCGAGCCGAGCATGGACTGCACGTCGTCGTCGTCGCCGCACGCGGCAAGGTCGCACACGCGCACGCCGGCCGCCGCGAGTTCCGGCGCCAACTCACAGCGCACGACGCGCCCGTCGCGCACCACGAGCATGCCGGAGTGCGGGCCGGCCTCCGACGCCCACGGCCCCCCGCCGGGCGCACGGTCGCCCACGGCACCGAGTTCGTCGGCCGTCACCGGCCGAAACTCATCGAGGTTCAGTTGTTCGATCCGGCTGTAGCGCCAGATCTCTTCGCTCGCGGTCGGCCAGACCATCCCGGCAAGCTGCTCGGCCGCGGCGACGCGGCGCGCAACGAGCCAGTCGGGACCGCCCAAATGGCGCGCGGCGTCAACGGTGAAATGCTGCATCGCAAACGATCCGCCGGCTCAGCCGACAGCGCCCTCCATGTTGAGCTCGATCAGGCGGGAGAGCTCGACCGCGTACTCCATCGGGAGCGTCTTGATGATCGGCTCGATGAAGCCATTGACGATCATCGCCGTGGCCTGTTGTTCGGTGAGCCCACGCGACATCAGGTAAAAGAGTTGGTCGTCGCCGACCTTCGAGACCGTCGCCTCGTGACCGATGCGTGCGTCCTTCTCCTCGACCTCCATGTACGGGTAGGTGTCGCTGCGCGACTCCTCGTCAAGGATGAGCGCGTCGCAACGCACGTGTGCTTTCACCTTCGTGGCACCGGGCTCGACCCGCACCAGACCGCGGTAGGTGGTGCGCCCGCCGTCCTTGCTGATCGACTTGCTCTCGATGATCGACGTGGTCTCGGGCGCGGCGTGGGTCATCTTGGCGCCGGCGTCCTGGTGTTGTCCGGGACCGGCGTAGGCCACCGACAACACTTCGCCGTGCGCCTTCGGTCCCGCGAGCACGACGGCCGGGTACTTCATCGTGAGCTTGGAGCCGAGGTTGCCGTCGATCCACTCGACGCGCGACTCCGCCTCGGCGCGAGCGCGCTTGGTGACGAGGTTGTAGACGTTCGGCGACCAGTTCTGGATCGTCGTGTAACGGATGTGCGCCCCGGGCTTGGCGATGAGCTCGACGACCGCGGAGTGCAACGAGTCGGTCGAGTACACCGGCGCGCTGCAACCCTCGACGTAATGCACCGAGGAACCCTCGTCGGCGATGATCCGCGTGCGTTCGAACTGGCCTGCGTTTTCCGAGTTGATGCGGAAGTAGGCCTGCAACGGCATGTCGAGCTTCACACCAGGCGGCACGTAAATGAAGCTGCCGCCACTCCACGTCGCCGAGTTGAGCGCCGCGAACTTGTTGTCGCCGGGCGGGATCACGGTGCCGAGGTACTTGCGCACGATGTCGGGATGCTCGCGCACCGCAGTATCCATGTCGCAGAACAACACGCCAAGCTCAGCCAGGTCGTCGCGGTTGCGGTGGTACACGACTTCGGATTCGTACTGTGCGGTCACGCCGGCGAGGAACTTGCGCTCGGCTTCGGGGATGCCGAGGCGCTCGTAGGTGGCCTTGACGTTGTCGGGAAGCATGTCCCAGTCGGACACCTGCTCCTCGGTCGGCTTGATGTAATAGAAGATGTTGTCGAAGTCGAGGTCGGGCATGTTCGCGGCGAACCAGTCGAGCATCGGCTTGCGCTCGAAGCGATTGAACGCGTTCAGGCGGAACTTCGTCATCCAGTCGGGCTCGCCCTTGTGGCGCGAGATGTCGGCGACGCCTTCGGGCGAGATGCCTTTGCGCGGGCGGTAGACGAACTCGTCGCCGTCGTTCCAACCGAGTTTGTAGGTACCGAGGTCGATGTTGGCTGCCATGTCGGCTCCTTTCGAAGCTCAGGGCGGGCCCGAGCCCAAGGCTCGGGCCGGGTGACGAGCCATGGTGTGAGGCCAGGCTCGGGCGTGCTCGCGGCGGGGACGGGGCACGCGGTGACGGCCTCGAATTACCACTACCGCCATAGTAACAATAGGGCGGCGCTCCCTCAACATCGGCCCTGACAGCCAAGCCGCGCCGGACGGTCCGACCCGACCCGACCCGACCCGACCAGATCGATCGGCGTTACCCGCCGCTGGTCGTCGTGGTAATCGGTGCGACCGTCGGGGAGGTGCCCGAGGGCGCGGTCGTCGTGGATGTCGCCCCGGGTGTGGTCGAGGGTGTGGTCGAGGGTGTGGTCGTCGTCGGCGCCGTCGCGTTGGGGAGCTGGGCGATCAGATTCAACAGCGTGTCGAGGGCCTTCCCGGCCGCCTCGTTGTCGCCGGCCTTCTGCGCCGTGCTGTAGGCCTGCGCGGCCGCACGAATCTGCTTCTCGAGCTCGGTTGCGGTGCCGGTGCCCGGCTTGTTACCGCCCGTGCCGGTGGTGGGCGGCGTCTGCGCTGTGAGACCCAGCAGCCTGCGCACCGCGCCCTCGGCCGACACCGAAATTCCTGCCGCCGACGCTTCGGCCTGGCCGATCAACACTGCCTTGTCGTTGTAGTCGGCCGCGATATACGTGAGCTTGGGGAACGTGCTGTCACCCGCGGGTTTCACATAGACGGGTTGCACGTACACAATCGACGAGCCGAGCGGCAGGAGTTGGACCGCGCCGAGGCGGATCTCTGATCCATGCTGGTCGAGCAACGACAAGGTCTTGGAGATGTCGGCGTCGCTTTGGATCTGGTTGGCGGCGAGGAACGGAGAGGCAACCTGCTTGTTGTCTCCCGACACCTCGTACACGATCAGCTTGCCGTAGGTACCGCCCCCACCCGGGTCGAACCCGTCGCTGCGCGCGGCCATGAACGACGAGAGCTGGTTGTCGGTGCCACCGTTGCGGCTCGCAGGTACGAACGATCTGGACAACACGAACTGCTGGCCGGCGTCGGTTTCCGGCAGGTGCAGCATCAGATACTCGGGTCGCGCCCGCGCCCCCGAAGACTGCACACGACCAGTGTTCGTCGCATCGGTACTCGCCGCGGCGGTCCCGCCATTCGCCGAGACCTTGGAGTTCGGTTGTGGTGACACGGCCCACTGCTCGCTGCCGCCGTACCAATCGCTCGGGTCGACCGTGTGGTACAGCGAATACTGCTCGGTCTGCACCGTGAACAGATCGGTGGGATAGCGCAGGTGCTCGGCCAATCCCGGAGGCATACGCGAGGCGTCGGTGAACATGCTCGGGAAGGCTTTGCGATACGCCATCAGCATCGGGTCGGTCTTGTCAACCACGTAGAGCGTGACCGTGCCGTCGTACGCGTTGACGACAGCCTTCACGCTGTTGCGCACGTAGTTGAAGTTGCCGCTCAAACCACCGGACGGGTCGTTGCCCGGATTCCGCGCGTGCTGACTGTAGGGATAGGCATCGGTGGTGGTGTACGCGTCGACGACCCACACCACGCTGTGGTCAGGCAGGATCACGGGGTACGGCTGGCTGTCGTAGCTGAGGAACGGCGCAGCCTTTTCGAGTCGGGCTTGCACGTCGCGGACATAGACGACGCGCGAGGTGTCTTTCAGCCGATCGGAGAACAGGAGGTTGATGTCGCCGAAGCGCGCCGCGAACGCGGCCTTGCGCAAGAAGCTCGACACCGCGACGCCCGTTTGCGGATGGGCCGTGGCCACCTGCTGGCTGTTGTGCGCGCCGCCTTCGACCTCGCCGGCCTTGGTGTCAATCACCGCGTAGCCGCCCAGCTTGGTGCCGAAGTAGACAGCCGAGGGCTTCGGCACGAGCTCCTGGTCGCCGGCCGGGGGCAAGCCCTGGAGCCGATACACAGGATCGAGCTGCTGCTGATCGCCCGAGCCCGAGGCCTCGTTGCCCTGCACCATCACCGCACCCACACCATGGGTGAACGCGAGGTGTTGGTTCTGCCACGTGTTGTTGTTCAGTGTGCCCGTGAGTTCACGCAGCGCCACGAGTTCGAGGGTGGGGGCCTCCGAGCCGACGCTGTAACGATCGACGGCAACCGACTTGAAGCCGTAGTACGAAAAGAACGTCTGGCGGGCGTCGATCTGGTCGCCCAGCGTCGTCGGGTCCCAGAGCCGAGCGTTGGCGAGCGTCGCTTTGGTGTCGGATTGTGCGAGCGCGGCCTCGTTCAAATCTGTGGTGGCGCCGAGCTGTTTCACTTCGACCTTGTCAATCCCGTAGGCCTTACGGGTCGCATCGATGTTGCGCACGAGGTAGGGCCGCTCGCGGCTGCCCTCGTTCGGCTTCACGGTGTACTTCTGCACGTACGCCGGATAGGCCGTGCCGAGCACGATCGAGATGAAGGCCCACAGTCCGGCTGCGATGACCGGGAGCGTCCAACCTCGCCGCCAGATGTTCACGAGGAACAACACCCCGCCCACGATCGAGATCAGCACGAGGAACTGCAGCGCGGGAAGTTGCGCATGTACGTCGGTGTAGGTAGCACCTTCGGCCACGCCCCGGCGTGAGAGCACGAGGTCGTACCGACCAAACCAGTATTGCGCGGTCTTCGTGAAGGCCATCAACGCGAGGATCACCGACAGGTGTGCCTTCACTTGTGGCGTGACGCGCTGGAAGGGCGCCTGGAATCGGATGCCACCGTTGAGGTAGTGGAACACCGCGGTCACGAGCAAGACCACGATGAACACGACGAACAACCACTGCGCGATGAACCGCAGGAACGGCAACTGGAACACGTAAAAGCCGACGTCTTTGTGGAACTGAGGATCCTTGATGCCCCAGTTCACGCGGTTCTGGTAGAGCAGCCACACCTTCCACTGCGCCGAGGCGCCCACGCCAACGAGGATGCCGAACAGCAGCGAGATCCCGACGCGGACGCGCCCTTCGTAGGGAGCGACCACGGCGCGGTAGCGATCGACGATTTCGTCTTCGGGGCCGGCGCTGCGGAACTTGGGACCGAGACGATCGGCGACGATCAGGTTGACGAGCATCACGGCAAACATGACGGCGCTGAAGAGCAGCGCCGGTTCGATCTTCGCCCACAACAGCGTCGTGAACGTGTGCGAGAACCCGAGGTCGTCGAACCACAACTTGTCGGTGTAGAGGACGGCTAGGCCGCGCGCGCTGAACAGCAGCACGATCAAGACGATCGCAATGACGACGAGCGCGACACGAGGCGCGAAGCGCCGGTAAACGGGCTCAGGCGCTGGGGGCGGCACGCGCATCGGGGCGGATGTTACCTGGGGCGCGCGGGGCAACGGCTTCGGATGCTCCGAAGGCATGCATCTTGGTGCTCCGCCGCCGCCGGATCGTGGTATTTCTCGTCAACTGGGCCAAGCCCAGCGCCAGCTACGGCGTCTGCAACACGCAGCGGCAGCCGGTGTGCGCGGGCGGGTGCAGCTGACCGGTCGGGAACGCGGCGCCCTTGATCACTGGTTCGAGCACGTTGTCGGCACAGTCGGCGCAGCACCGCGGTTCGGCGAGCACCCAGTGCAACCGCGCATCGTCGGGAGCGGCGTCGAACACGCCGCGCGCGTACGCACCGCGCATCACGTCTTCGAGCAACGCCTCGAGTTCCTGGGTCTTCCATTCGCGATAGCGCGCGTTGACTCGGTCGGCGGCGCTGTCGGGATCGTGGTGCTCCACCGCGGCCACGAGACGCTCGCGCAACGTGGCGACGAGCAGCGGCGCCGAGGTGGTGGCGAGGTCGGTCGGCAGCGCGATCGGTTGGTCGTCATCGCCCATCTCTCGGGCGCCGGCGAGATACGCCCCGTCGAGCGCTTCGGAAATCACGGCCTTCCATGACGTGACTTGGTCGTCGGTCGTGGGCAGCACCGCATCGGCGCGCAGTGTGCCTTTGTGACGACGCAGCGCGTCGAGCACCGCGTTTTGCTCGTCTTGGGCCGCACGCTTGGCGCGTTTCGCGGCTGTCGCCAACAACGGCGTGAGCGAGGCCGACGCCCGCTCCAGCGCGCCTGGCTCCGGCTGGGTATCGGCCACGGGCCCGGACCCAGCCTCGGTCGCGGTCGGGGTCGCGCCCTCGGGTGGGGTTGCCGTCGATCCCGACGCCGGGTCGGGCGTGGGCTCGGGTGCGGTTGCACCGGTTGCGGGATCGGCGCCGGTCGCGCCGCTTGCAGACTCGGCCCGGATCCTGGCAAACAGGTCGCCGACGACGACCGGATCATCACCGGCCTCGGACGCCACAACCGTCGCGCCGTCCGCATCGGGCGTGACGTCGGCGTCGGTCGCGCCCACAGCAGCAATGCCACCATCGATGTCGAGTTCGATCTCGATCGACGCGGCCAACTCAATCGATGCGGCCTCACCGTCGTCGGGGCGCAGCGCAGCTTCGATGTCGGCAGGGTCGAGGGCCGCCGGGCGCGACTGCGCGAAGCGAGCCTCGACCGCACCAAGGGCGTCGGTCGCTTCGAGGAACGTGCGCTTCACGACGCGGTAGGCGTCGAGAAGGTGATCGCGACCAGCGCGCAATTCGGCGACCTGTGCTTGGAGTAAACCGCGGCGGTGCCCGAGGTCAGAGAGCATCCGCTCGCGCACCGACCGGGCTTCGTCGACCATCGAGCGACCGCGACTCTTGGCGTCGGCGAGTTCGGCTTGCACTTGGGCCTCGACCTCGTCGCGCCGCTCGGTTGCTGCGGCTTCGCCGCGAGCGAGCGTCTCGGCCACGACCGCATCGGCCTCGCTCGTGCGCGTGTCGAGCAGTTCGTTGGCCTCGCCTCGCACTCGATCAGCATCGGCCTGCGCCTCGGCGCGCAACCGGGTCGCCGTCTCCTCGGCGCGTGCCCTGATGTCTTTGGCCGCCTCGCGCGCGTTGCGCAGCAGTTTGGTGGTCTCCTCGCCGAGCGCGTCGAGCAGTTCGCCTTCGTCGAGAGGTGCGGCCTCGTGCGGCGCGTCGCGCAGTGACGAGAGCTGGTGCTCGAGCTCGCGCTCGTGGGCCTGTGAACGCGCGAGCTCATCAGCCACGCGCTTGAGGAAGCTGCGCACCTCGGGCTCGCTGAGGCCACGGAACGTGGTTGAAAAGGCACGAGTCGCGATCTCGTCCGGTGCCATGGTTGCGGGACTCGGCGCCGAGCCGCGACGATCGTTGTCCACCACGAACTCCTCGACGGTGCTGTTGCCACTGTGACGGAAGTGAATGGTACGGCGCGTCGGCCTCCGTTGCGACCGACTGCGGCCACTTTCCTGTCGCCCGCGACACACCGAGCGACACGACCGGTGATTTGCCCCGATATTGCCCCGCTATTTGCCCCGCTATTTGCCCGGCTGCTTGGCGTTGTCGCTCGGCGCGGCCGGCAGCGGGTCGCCACCGTTGGCCACAAGCGCGCGCAGCGCCTCAGCGAGCGTGCGGACCGGAATCACTTTGACGCCCTTCGCCTTGTCGGTCGCCTCGGCGAGGTCGTTGCGGCATTGCGCCAAAGCGGCCGGTTGGAGTTTGGGGTCCTCCTGGCATGCCGGCACGATGAAGATCTGGGCGCCGCGGCGGCGCGCCGCAATGGCCTTGAGTTGGATGGCGCCGATCTCGCCAACACTTGCATCGGCCTGGATCGTGCCGGTGACCGCGACCCGCTTGCCGCCGGTGAGGTTGCCCTTGGTGAGTTCATCGAGCAGCGACAGCGTCATCGCCAGGCCGGCCGACGGCCCACCGATGTCGGCCGTGTCGATCGTCAGCTCGACCGGGTAGACGAACCGGGCACTCGCGGCAACGCCGATGAGGGTCTTACCGCCAGCGCTCACGAGCTTGACGGGTGCTGACTCGCGCTTGGTGCCGCGCGTATATCCGATCTCCACGGTGTCGCCGGGCTTGTGTTTGGAGATCGCGGCGTGCAGCGCATCGGGAGTTTCGGTCGGCTGGCCGTCGATCGTGTGGATCACGTCGTTGCACTGCAACACGCCCGCCGCGGGCACACTCCCGTCGAGGATCGACTCGATCAGCACGCCCGGCTTCGTGGTGACCTTGTAACCCAACCGCTCCAACGCCACGAGTTTCGCGGTCGCTTGTGAGTCGGTCATGTCGCACACGTCCTGCAGCGAGCTCGAAATGCGCGACGCCGGCGGGCGCGGGAGGATCTCGCCGTCGTCGTGGAACGTCTTGGCCCACAGGTATTGCCATTCGTTCAGGTCGCTGCGCTCGCGGATGAACACGAGCAGCACGTCGCCTTTGGGTTTGTACTGCGGCGCGCCGCGCACGGTAATCAGCGGCCCGACGGGCTCGGCATCGCCGGGCAGGAACTCCTCGTAACCCGGATGGTGCACAAAACCCCAGATGACGACGCCGGCAAGGAACACCCCGAGGACCGTCGTGAGCGCGATGACCGCCCGCATTCCCGAGCTGCGCCGCCGACGGGGTCCCTGATCGAGCGGCAGAACCGGCGGGATCCCGAACATCGGCTGCTCGCCCAACGGCTGCTCGCCCAACGGTGGCGCGGGCGGCACGCCGAAAGGGCCCGCGGGTGGCTTCGGTTCCTGCGGATCATCCATGAACAGGGGCACCTCGACCGACACCGCGCATCGCGACAGCCTGCCACGCGCGCGCGTGTCGCCAAGACGCGGCAACCTGAGACACGGGAGTTCACACCGTAAGGTCGCACCGTGTCCGACACCACCGACTGGGTCGCGGCGCTCACTGCTGACGACGCGGCGATTCGGACGCGAGCTGCGGCGGTACTCACACACCGCGGACGTTGGGCTCGGGGCACTGCCGCGGCGCTGTCGCAGGCGGTCGCCACCGATCCGTCACCAGCAGTGCGACGCGCCGCGCTGGGCGCGATCGCGCGTCGCGGCCACCCGACTCGCGCGCTCGCGGCGTGGCTCGCGGCCGCCCACGACGCAGATGCCGAGGTCCGCCGGGTCGCCATGTTGCTGGCCCCGGACCTCCAGGCGCGGTATGCACACGTCGTTGTTGCCGGTGTCGGCGCTCGCGCGCTCGACGACATCGTCGCGACGCTCACCGCCGCGCTCGACGACACGACCGCACTCGCGGCTGAGGCGGCCGCATTTGCACTCGGCGAGGTTGTGCCCGCCCATGAGCAACAACTGCCGGGCGCCGTCGCGACGGCGGTCGGTTCGCTCGTGCGCCACGCGGGAGATCACGCTGATCCGCTCGTGCGCGAGGCGTGTGTGGCCGCGCTCGGCGCCATTGGAGCACCCGAGGCGCTGCCGACGATCCTCGCCGCCGCGAAGGACAAGCCTGCGATCCGTCGTCGTGCCGTGATCGCGCTCAGTGCGTACACCGGGCCCGAGGTCGATCGCGCGCTGCAAGAAGCGCTGACCGATCGAGATTGGCAGGTGCGTCAGCTTGCCGAGGATCTCACCACGTCGTCGTAGGCGACGTTGGCGGGCGTGCGATCAACGCGAGCTGCGTTGATCCTCGCTGCGAGTGATGAACATCTCGCGCAAGGAATCGAAGTTCTCGAGACAGCGGCCGGCGCCAAGCACGACGCATTCCAACGGCGCGTCGACGAGATGCACCGGCAGTCGGGTCTCGTTGGCGATCCGGCGATCGAGGCCCTTGAGCATGCCACCGCCACCCACGAGATGGATCCCGTTGGCGATCAGGTCTTGGGCGAGCTCGGGAGGCGTTCGGGCCAGACACGCAATGACGGCGTCGCACACGGCACGCACTTGTTCTTCGATCGCGTTGCGAACCTCTTCGGGCACGAGCATCACGGTCTTGGGCAAGCCGCTCATGAGATCGCGGCCGCGCACCTCGGCCTTCCATTCGTCGGCAACGGGGAAAGCCGAACCGATGGCGAGTTTGATTTCCTCGGCGGTGCGCTCGCCGATGGCGATGCCGTACTCGCGACGCACGTAGGCCTGGATCGCTGCGTCGATGTCGAAGCTTCCGACGCGTACGGCTTCGAGGGCCACGATGCCACCCAACGAGATCACCGCCACCTCGGTGGTGCCGCCGCCGACGTCGATCACCATGTTGCCGAGCGGCTCGTGGATCGGCAGCGAAGCACCGATTGCTGCGGCCATCGGCTGTTCGAGCAAGTGTGTCTCCGAGGCGCCGGCAACGCGAGCGGCCTCGCGCACCGCGCGCTGCTCCACGGCAGTAATCGCCGACGGAACGCAGATCAGCACGCGCGCCCGGTGGAAGCGATGCACGCCGACGCGTTGGAACAACAGCCGGATCAGGCGCTGGGTGATGTCAAAGTCGGTGATCGCGCCGCCGCGTAGCGGACGAACGGCCACGATGTAACCGGGCGTGCGACCGATCATCTGCCAGGCGTCGTGGCCCATCGCGAGCACCTCGTGGGTGCGGCTGTTCAACGCGATGACCGTCGGCTCGTTGAGCACAATGCCCTGGCTACGGCCGTAGACCAGCGTGTTCGCAGTGCCGAGGTCGATGGCGAGGTCGCGAGCCATAGCTACCCGCGCCGCCTCGGACGAGCACCCTTGGGGGTGTCTTCGGTGGGCGCCAGCGCATCGAGGTTGCGACCGAAGTCGCGCACACTCGAGTCGAGCGACGTACGCGGCCGGTGGCGGAACACGACGATCGCGATTCCGACGGTGCTCGCGACGAATACGAACAACAGGTATGCCATCAGCCGGCCACCGACCTGACGTCGTGCGCGCCGAGCGCCCAATCGTCACCGTCGGCCCAGTGTTCCTTCTTCCAGATCGGGACGGTCTGTTTCAGTTCGTCGATCGCAAACCGTGCGGCCTCGAATGCAACATCGCGATGCGGCGACGATGCCACGACGAGCACGGACGCCTCCGAGAGGGCCAGCTCGCCGATGCGGTGCAAGAGTACGAGCCGCTCGACCGCGGGCCAGCGGGTACGCACTGTGGCCGCGAGCTCGACCAGCCGGGCGGTAGCAGGCTCGTCGTAGGCCTCGTAGGTCATCGCGCGCACACCGTGGCGGCCTTCGGCGTGATCTCGCACGACCCCCGAAAACGACACGACCGCACCCGATGAGGGTGTCGTGGCCCATCCCACGGCCGACTCAAGCGGCAGCGGATCGGGTGTGAGGGCGATCCAGTCACGCCCGGGCGGCGACGGGGGCATGGCCACGACTATCAGTCTAGATGGGCGCAGCGCGAACCCCCCGAGAGACGCTTCCATCCCCCGCGCGTGCACCCACGCGTGCACCCGCGCCGCGCGCGGACCGTGGCGTCCCTACACTCCACGGGCCGCACCCGGCGAGGCCTGCACCGATGCACGAAGAATCCGTTCCTGGACCTGACGACGGCCCCGAGCCTGGCGACCTCGTCGATGAGCACGAGCGCGCTGACGCTCGGCCGCGGTCAGACGCGCGTCCAGACCCGCTGGATCGGCTGTGGCGACACCCGTCCGAGATCGACCGCGTCGGGCTCGGTCGCCAGACCCGGGCCCGACTGGAGCGCCCCGGGTTGATGCTCGTCGGCGGGGTCGCGGTCGGCGGCTCGATGTTCGGCGCCGTCCTCACCGTGGCGATCCTCGCCCTCTCGGGCTTGTTGAACGGCGATCCCAGACCGTCGGCCAACGACCGCCTCATCACGAACGCCCACGACACCGCGACCCAGATCGCCGCGGCATCCGTACGTCCGTCGGTCGTGTCGGTGACCGCTCGCGACGCGGCCGGCGTGCGTCGCGGTTCCGGTGTGGTCGTGCGCCACGGCGGCGACATCTTGACCTCGGCGTGGGTTGTCGGAGGCGCCGTGTCGGTCACGATCGCCACGAACGACAAGAAGAGCCTCGTGGCGCGAGTCATCGGTAGCGACAGCGCGAGCGGGCTGGCGCTCCTCGAGACCGACGGCGACCTTCCGGCTGCGAGCCTCGCGCCACATGCACCCGAACAGACGTCTTCGGTGATCGCACTCAGCGGCGACGGCGCAATCGACAACGGCATCGTCAACGATGTCGACGTCGTCGCAACCGATTCGGCTGGCGTGACCATGCCGAGCCTGTTCGTGACCCACGCTCGGCCGGGTCGCGACGCCGCGGGCGCGCCGGTGATCGACGGTCGAGCCCAGGTTGCGGGGATCCTGCTTCCCGGCGAGCTCGGTGCGGTACCAATCGACTACGCGCGGGCCGTCGCCGAGGCGATCCGCACGAACGGCGCCGTCGACCACGCCTGGATCGGCATCAGCAAGGGCTACGACTCGACGTACGGACCACAGATCCGCGCGCTCGCTGCCGCCGGACCCGCTGCGCTCGCCGGCATGCAGGTGGGCGACGTCGTGTTGAGCGTCGACGGTCGCACGGTCGCGAGCACCACTGAGCTGATGGCCACCATTCGCTGGCAGTGGCCCACCGATGTCTTGAAGATCATGGTGAGCCGGGCCGGCCACACCGTGCCGCTCGCGGTCACCGCAGCCATCGCTCCAGGGCAGCTCGACACCGCCCCGCCGCGGCGACCGACGGCGTCAACCGTGTCGGCGAGCACCTCGACCGTCCCCGCCGCCACGATCGCGTCGACGAGTCCGTGACGGCGCGCCCGGCACCGATGGTCCAGGAGCCGGTGCGGCGCGCGAGCATGGGCGCATGAGCGACGGCGATCTCGACGACATCGATCGGGAGCTGCTGAACGCACTCCAGTGGGACTTCCCGGTAGTTGCCCGGCCCTTTGCCGCGATCGGTGAACGGCTCGGGCTGTCGGAGTCCGACGTGCGCGCCCGGGTGGAGCGCGTGAAGGACGCCGGTGTGCTCCGCCAACTCTCCGCGATCTTCGACACCCGCGCCCTTGGCTTCAGCTCCGCGCTCATCGCGGCACGGGTCGACCCCGCGCGCGTCGATGATGCCGCCGCGATCATCTCCGAGCACCCGGGCGTGTCGCACAACTACAAGCGCAACCACTCGTACAACCTCTGGTACACGCTCGCAGTCCCGCCCGGCGACGACTTCGACGCGCACGTCGACGTGCTGCACGCAGCGTCGGGCGCAACGGTCACGCGCAAGCTGCCGACGTTGCAGTTGTACAAGATCGGGGTGAAGCTCGACATGACGGGCCGCACCGCCGCCGACGCCAAGGCCACAGTGCTCGCGCACGAGACGCCCGAGCGTAAGGCCGACATGCCTGCGCCGACGCTCACTGCCACACAGATCGACGTGATGCGGGTAGTGCAAGACGACCTGCCCGTCGTCGTCGAGCCGTTCGCGGCGTACGGCGAGCAAATCGGGCTGTCGGGCGACGAGGTGCTCGCGACGCTCGCAGAGTTCAAGGAGCACAAGTGGATGCGGCGCTTCGCCGCGGTGATGAACCATCGCAGCGCGGGCTTCAAGGCGAACGCAATGGGCGTGTGGGCCGTCCCCGAGGATCGCCTCGGCGACATCGGACCGCATATGGCCTCATTCGCGGCGGTCTCGCACTGTTACCGACGCCCCACGTATGACGATTGGCCGTACACAGTGTTCACGATGGTGCATGGTCGTAGTGCTCGCGATTGCGAAGCAACGATCGAAGCGATCCGCGACGAGACCGGCGTGCAGGACTACGCGCTGCTGTGGTCGGTCAAGGAGTACAAGAAGGTGCGACTGCGCTACAACACGCCCGACTGGGACGCCTGGTCGAAGGAACACCTGTCTACTGCGCCTACTTCGTCCGGCGCTGCGAGCGACCGCTAACTCCCGGACTCGCCACACAACGCGGTGCGGTCACCGCCCAGCTTGTCGACTGCGCCTACTTCGTCCGGCGCTGCGAGCGACCGCTAACCCCCGGACTCGTTCACCTTCTGCGGCGGTGTGAGAGCCACCAGGTGGCGGCGCCGGCTCCGGTGAGCACCGCGCTGACTGCAGCGATCCACGGCAACGGGCGGCGCCGCACGTCGGGGTCGCCGGCCAGCAAGATCGCTTCTTCGTTCGTGTGCCGCGGTTGCCAACCCTGCTGTTTCAGCAGGTCGTTGGCAATCACCCACGGATGCATCACGTACGGCAGCACTTCGGGCGGTGCATCGCCCAGCCCGCTCCCCCACATCGCGCTCAGCGCGGTAGCGGCCATCTCCTCGGGCACGCCCGGCGGCCGGCGATGCGGTGCGACCGCCAACGCCTGATCGTGATCGAGCCAACCATCGGCCGACACGTTGAACACACCGTCGAGGTCATCGCTCACGGCGAGAGCGAGGGCACTCGCCGCGTCATCAACGTGCACCACCTGTAACGGCGGCGTAGCGCCCCGCACCACCGCGGGCGGGCGACCCACAGCAGCGCGAGCAAAGATCGTGCTCGCCCCGGCACCGACGACGGGCGCCACGCGCAGACACGTCGTGATCCGACCGACGTGGCGTTCCTGCCATTCGTGGAGCAGTCGTTCGCACTCGGCGTCGTGCGCGGCCGGTTCGTAACCAGGATTCGGCCGTAGCGCTGCGCTCTCGTCGAGCGGCACGGGGTTGTTGGCCCACGCGCCATAAATCGTCGCGCTCGACGGGCGCACGATCTTGCGCACTCCAGCAACAGTTGCTGCGGTCAGCAACCGGCGCGTCGCTTCGACGTTGACGCGCCGCGCCAGCTCACCGTCGGGAATCGGACCGACAACCGCGGCGAGATGCACGATGGTGTCGACGCCGCGCAGCAGCGGCGCGGCATCGACGCCTGCGAGGTCAACGAGGTGAAACTCGAGCCTCGGAACGCGCCGCGGCGGCTCACGCACGTCGAGTCCGACGATGCGATCGACGGTGGTGAGGGAATCGAGCAGCGGCAGCAACCGCTGTCCGAGCAGCCCAGAAACCCCGGTCACAGCCACAGAATGGGTGGCCGGTGTGGGCGCTTGAGCCGCTCGTGGCGACGGTTCTTCGTCGGTCATACGTCCATAGACTGATGCGGTGAGCGACGAAAACCAAATGGACGGCCCGCCAGACCCGTTCGGGCCCGACGGCTTTGATCCCTCACAGCTGTTCGCGCAGCACGGTCTCGACCTCTCACAGGTGCTCGGGATGCTGCATTCGACCGGTCCCGTCAACTGGGAAGTCGCGCAGCAGGTCGCGGAATCAATCTGCGTCACGAATCCCGACGGCGAGGGCGAGCGCGCGGATCCCGAGGTCGATCCGGTACGTGCCGAGCGACTGCTCACCCTCGTGCGCGCCGCGCAGACGAACGTCGCCGCCACCACTGGGCTCGCCGAGAGCACCACGATCGACGTGCAGTGCGTGAACCGCCGTGCGTGGACCGTCGTGACGCTCGATGGGCTGCGACCCGTGCTCGAAGCACTCGCGTCGCGCATGGCGTCACCGTTCGCCGGAAGCACGATGACCTTCGATCCCAATGCCGACCTCAGCGACGATCCCGAAATGCTCGCCGGCATCATGGGAATGCTGGCGCCGATGCTCTTCGGCGTACAGGCCGGATCGCTGACTGGATTGCTCGCGCACCACGCGCTCGGCCAGTACGACCTGCCACTGCCGCTCGCTGCGGCGCCGAAGCTCGCGTTCGTGGTGGCCAACATCGAACAGTTCGGCGACGACTGGGGCTTGCCGTTCGACGACCTTGTGTTCGCGCTCGCCTCGCGTGAAGTGGTGCACGCGGCGCAACGGACCGTGCCGTGGGTGCGCGACAGGCTCGTGCGCCTCGCCACCGAGTACGTGTCGGGCTACGAGTTGCGGCCCGAGGTGCTCGAAGAGCAGTTCAGCGAGACGTTCAGCGCCTTCGACGAGCTCGACCCTGAATCGCTCGTGGCGAAGCTCCAAGCGGGCGAGATGCCGGCCATCGACATCGACCCGACCGAACTCCTCGCGCATTTGCGCACACCGGCCCAAGACCCGATCCTCGCAGCGCTGCAACGATTCGGCGCGGTGCTCGGTGGCTACGCCGACGCCGTCATCGATGCACTCGGCACGCGCCTCGGTCCGGGTGGGCCGCGCATCGAGGAGGCGCTCCGCCGTCATCGAGTGGAGTGCGGCGCGGCGACGGAGTTCGTCGACCTCATGCTCGGTCTCAAGATCGATCGATCGCACTACGAGCAGGGCCAGGCGTTCTGCGCGGGCGTGATCGAGCGGGCCGGTATCGACGGCCTCAACCGTCTGTGGGAACGCGAATCGATGCTGCCGACCGACCCCGAGTTGGCCGCACCGGGCCTCTGGCTCGCCCGCATCGAGCTCAACCTCGACGACCAGTAACGCAGTACCACCAACCGTGTGCCGCGCTAGCGGCACGGGCGAGGGTCAGATCGGCACACGGTCTTGGGTGCGTCAGCGGGGGGTGCGGTCGCGGCGGCGCATTGCGAACCTCGCGGCTGGCGGTGGCCCTGATGGAGGCGCCGGCTCGGGGCCATGCGCATCGGAACGACGGACGGCGCCGAGGTAGGCGAAGCCGGCGAACAGCATGACCAACGCCATCAAGAACAGCCCGAACTTGCCGTCGAACGGGTGGAACTCGGAGTGCGGCGACAGCGCGACCGCGAGCAACCCACCGCACACCCACACGAGCTGGAAGCGCGTCTCGAAACGAGCGATAGCGCGACCACGCACGGCGTCGTGCGCGTCGCGTTGGAGCAAGCTGTCGAACGCCAGGCGGGCGCTTGCGGCACTCAATGCCACCATCGCCGCCGCCGCCGCGAGCGACGCGGTGCTGTAGAGCCGCGCCGCGAACACGAGCAGCACCGCCGGAATCGTGATCGCCCCCACGAGCATCCACTCCTCGCGCAGCTTGCGCCGCAGCGGCGCCGCGATCACCGTGCCGATGCCGTTGCCAACCGCGCTGGCACCGAACACGAGACCGAACACCGCGCTGCCCTGGTGATGGAACTTCAACACGAAGGCGGTGAAAAACGTCATGAAGCCCACCACACCGCGCACGAATCCCATGGCGTTGCCGGCCGACACGACGCTCGGCAAATGCAGCATCACCCGCTGTTCAGGTGTCTCACCGCCAGTGATCACCTTGGCCCTGGGGATTGCGATGGCCAAGACCGCAGCACCGAAAAACACGAACGCGCCCGCTCGAAGCACCCAGTCGCCGCCCAGCACTTTGAGGATGGAGGCGGCAACGGGCGCCGCGGCAATACCGCCCAAGATGCTCAGCAGCGCGAGCCGCGAGTTGGCTTGCACGAGCTCGTCGGGATCATCGACGAGGGCTGGCACGAGCGCGCCCTTCGTGATGCCCTGCGCCTTCGACAGCGCCAGGGAGCTGAGCGCGAGCGGGTAGAGCCCGGCGTCGTTGATGTGGTTTGCGAGCACGAAGCACACCACGCCTCGCAGCACGTTGATCAGCACCATGATCAGGCGCCGTCCGCCTCGCGACCGGTCGAGCAGCGGCCCGAGGAAGGGCGCAACGACCGCGAAGGGCGCCATGGTCAACACCAGGTACAGGAGCACTTTGGTGCGCGCCTCGCTCGTTGCCGCACTGAAAAAGAGCGAATCGGCCAATGCGACCGTAAAAAACACGTCGCCGCACACCGAGACGGCGTGCGTGAGGGCAAGCTTGCCGAAAGGCGTGGCGGTCGTCGAGCGCAACGCCGTCTCGCCGGGCAGCTTCGGGTATTGGCGCTTGGACGTAGCGGGCAGCGTACCGGCGGTCCCGAGGCCGAACTCCCCTATCCCGGCCACCTTGGGCCAACAACAGGTCTCCATCAGGTGCACAACGCCCGGCGTGGCCTCCGCCACTCGCCAAATCTGCCGATCGTCCATAGCATCAGCACTATGGAACGCACCATGATGACCGTGGGGGAGCCGGTCGCCGACGGCGATACGTACCTCGACCGCGAGTTGTCGTGGCTCGACTTCGACGCGCGCGTGATGGCACTCGCTGAGAACGACTCCACGCCTCTGCTCGAGCGAGTCAAGTTCCTCGCGATCTTCTCATCGAACCTCGACGAGTACTTCGAGACACGGGTCGCTTCGCTGAAGGAACGGGCCGAGGCCGCCACCGCGGTCGCCGAACTCATCGGCCAGCAACTGCGCGCGGTGCACACGCGCACCGTCGAACTCGTTGCCAAACAGTCGCAGCTGTTCACGAAGGTGCTCGCGCCAGCCCTCGCCGACATCGGCTTCGAAGTCACGAACCATGCCGATCTCGACACCGACGACAAAGCGTTCTTGCACGCGGCGTACGAGGAACGCATTTATCCGGTACTCACGCCTCTGGCTGTCGACCCGGCGCACCCGTTCCCGTATGTGAGCAACGTGTCACTCAACCTCGCGGTGGTGGTGCGCGACCCGGCCAGCGCCGAGGAGCGCTTTGCTCGAGTGAAGGTGCCACCGCTGCTGCCGCGGTTCGTGGCCCTCGCCGACGGGCGCCGTTACGTGCCGGTCGAGCAGGTCATCGCGGCGCACGTCGGCACGCTGTTCCCCGGCATGACGATCGTGTCGCACCACGCGTTCCGCGTCACCCGCGACGTCGAGATCGAACTGTCCGACGACTCCGAAGACCTGCTCGAAGCCATCGAGTTCGTCTTGCAGCGCCAGACCAAGGGTGGGCGCGCCGTGCGCCTCGAGGTCGATGCCGACGCACCCTCGGGCACCGTCGAATTGTTGCTGCGTGAGCTCGAGCTCGATTCCGACGATCTCTACATGATCGACGGCCTGCTCGATCTCACGTCGCTGTTCAGCATCTGCGACCTCGATCGGCCCGAGCTGAAATACCCGCCGTACCGGCGCCAGACACCCCCCGAATTCGAACGCGTCGGGCCGACCATCTTCGACCAACTGCGCGATCACGACGTGCTCGTGCATCACCCGTACGACTCGTTCGGCGCCACCGTCGAGGCGTTCGTCGAAGCCGCGGCGCATGATCCGGCTGTACTCGCCATCAAGCAAACGCTGTACCGCACGGGGGGCGACGAGGAGGGCATTACCGCGTCGCTTGCGCACGCGGCGTTGTCGGGCAAGCAGGTGGTGGTGCTCGTGGAGCTCACCGCGCGCGGCGACGAGCAACGCAACGTCGCTCGCGCCCGCGCGCTCGAAGAGGCTGGCGTGCACGTTGTGTACGGCATCGTCGGGTTGAAGACGCACGCCAAGATCCTGCTCGTGGTGCGACGCGAACGCGAGGGTCTCCGGCGGTACTGCCACGTGGGCACCGGCAATTACAACCCCAAGACCGCGCGCACCTACGAAGACCTCGGGTTGTTCTCGAGTGATCCCGGCCTGACCGCCGACGTCACCGAGTTGTTCAACTTCCTCACGGGTTACAGCCGTCCGCGCGACTACCGCAGATTCCTCATCGCACCCGGCGCGTTGCGCTCGGGTGTGCTGGAACGTATTGCCGCCCAATCGAAACCAGGCGGGCGCATCATCATGAAGATGAACGCGCTCGTCGACACCGAGATGGTGCGGGCCTTGTACGCGGCCTGCGCGGCTGGCGCCCAGATCGACCTGATCGTGCGAGGCGTCTGCTGCCTGCGGCCCGGCGTGCCGGGCCTTTCGGAGACGATCCGAGTGCGCTCGCTACTCGGTCGCTACCTCGAGCACTCCCGCATCTTCCGCTTCGGCAGCGACGGCGACCCTGACGGCATCGAGTACTACATGGGCTCGGCCGACCTCATGCCACGCAACCTCGACCGCCGCGTCGAAGCACTCGTATCGATCACCAACCCGGTGCAACAGCGCCGTATCGACGCGCTGTTGGACCTGAACCTCGCCGACGACGAACTGGCGTGGGAGCTTCACAGCGACGGCACATGGCACACCGTCGCGACGGTGCACCACCGCAACGCCCACGAAGAGCTCGAGGCGATGGCTTTGGCCCGCAGCGCAGGCCGCGACACCAAATGACCGCGGACGCGCCGACCGACACGAGCAACACCGACACGTTTGACGGCATGCGCCTCGTCGAACCCGTGTCGGGCCTCGACATGCCCCTCGCCCTGTCGCGCAACGCCGACGCGCGTGAACTCATCGGCGTCGTGCTCGCCACCGAAGTGCAGCGGATCGCCCGTCACGAGGCCGGTGCCCGGCTTGGTCTCGATCCCGACGGCGTACACCAGCTGCGCGTCGGCGGTCGTCGCCTGCGTTGCCACCTCCAGCAGTTCCGTTCGGTGCTCGACCCGGAGTGGGTCAGCGTGATGCGGGCCGAGGCAGCGTGGTACACCAACGCGCTCGCGCAGCTGCGCGACCTCGAGGTCATGCGCGACGTGCTCTCGGCGTGCGCGGCCTCCTTGCCGGCCACCGACGTGAGCCACCTCGAACCGCTGTTCCTCATCCTCGCGGCCGAGCGGGCCGATGCGCGTCACGCCATGCTCGAGATGCTCGACTCCGACCGGTACCAGGAGATGCTGGTCGCGCTCGCGGCGGCAGCCACCGATCCGCCGTTCGCCGTCGAAGGCCCAGTGCACGCAGCCCGCCTCACCCGCGAGATCACAGCGAAGGCATGGCATCGCCTCGAGCGCGACGTCGCAGCCCTTGGCGTCGCACCGAACGACGCGGCGCTGCATCACGTCCGCATGCTCGCGAAACGGGCACGGTTTGCATCCGAGGCCTCGGTCGCGGTGTGCGGTCCACCAGCGCGCCGTTTCGCGCGTGCGATGGCTAGCGTGCAGAACGTGCTCGGCACACAACATGACGCCGTCGTCGCGCACCATTGGGTGCGGAGCCACGCGCTCGTCGAGGCGCCACCGGTGAGTTTCGCGGCAGGAATGGTCGCCGGCTTGTTACGCAACACGGCCGCCACCGCAGCCCACGAATTCCCCGCAGTGTGGAAACGCTCGTCGAGAAAGAAGCTGCGCGAGTGGCTGTGAGCGATCTGCTCGTACGCGCTGCAGGTGGAGTGCTGCTGCGACATCCCGTTGTGAGCAAGAACGACGTGAGCAACAACGACGTGAGCAAGAACGACGCGAGCAAGAACGACGTGAGCAAGGACGACAGCGAGGCCGCGGCCGAGTCACAGGTATTGCTCGTGCACCGCCCGGGCTACGACGACTGGAGCTTCCCGAAGGGCAAGGCCGACGGCGACGAACTCGACGAGGACACGGCGCTGCGCGAGGTCGAAGAAGAGACTGGATATGCCTGCACGCTCGGCGCAGAGATCGCCACGAGCCACTACGTGGATCGGCGCGGCCGTCCGAAGCGGGTGCGGTGGTATCGGATGGAGCCCGTCGAAGATCGCGGATTCGAGCCCGACAACGAAGTCGACGAACGACGGTGGGTGCCCCTGTCGGAAGCCGTGTTGCTGCTCACCTACGACCGTGACCGTGATGTACTCGAACAGCTCGGCAAGGTCGACCGTTGACGATCTACCTCGTGCGCCACGCCAAGGCCGGCCAGCGGTCGCCGTGGGCCGAGCCCGACTGGTTGCGACCGCTCACCGAGCCAGGACAGATGCAGGCGCGCAGCCTGCTCGTCACGTTGCACAAGGCTCACTTCGCGCGCATTCTCAGCAGCCCGTATGTGCGCTGCATGGAGACGGTCGTACCGCTGGCGTCACACCACGGTCTCCCTGTCGAACCGACCGAGGCGCTCACCGAGGGAGCCGCACTCGACGGCGCGCTGGCGCTGTTGAAGGAGCACGCAGAGCACGGCGCGGTGCTCTGCAGTCACGGTGACGTCATCCCCGCGATCCTCGACCACGTCGCGGCGAACGGCACCGATCTCGGGCCGGACCCGCGCTGCGAAAAAGGTTGTGTCTGGATCCTGACCGGTGACGTCACCGGCGCGCCCAAAGCCAAGTACATCCCCGCGCCCTGACACCCTTCGTCGGCGAACCGGTGCCGAAACACGCCTTCGCAGAGGGTTTTCGTAGCAGTGCAACTCACAACGCCGTTCGGGGCTCTCGGGGTCGGGCCCGTACACTCCGATACCCCACTGCTGCGCGACGCACCGACAGGACTTTGATCACCATGGCCGTCGAATCCGGACAGACCGCTCCCGACTTCACGCTGAAGGACCAGGCTGGCACCGAGGTCACGCTGTCGTCGTTCAGGGGTCAGAAGAACGTCGTGCTCGTGTTCTATCCGTTCACGTTCACGGGCGTGTGCGAGGGCGAGCTGTGCTCGTTGCGTGACGACCTGTCGGACTTCGAGACCGACGGCGCGCAGGTGCTCGCGGTGTCGTGTGACTCCCGCCATAGCCAACGGATCTGGGCCGAGCAGCAGGGCTACAACTTCCCGGTCCTCTCCGACTTTTGGCCCCACGGCGCCGTCGCCAAGTCGTACGGCGTGTTCAACGAGGACCTCGGTTGCGCCAACCGAGCGACGTTCGTGATCGACCGTAAGGGTGTGGTCGTCGACACGTTCGCCTCGCCGAACCTCGGCACGCCACGCGAGAAGGCTGCGTACGAAGCCGCGCTCGCCAAGCTCCCAGCCTGAGCGCCCAAGTTTGGGCTTCTACGCCTGAGCCGTCAGCTCCCGCGCGCCTCGCGCGGTCGCTCGAACCGGTAGCCCACACCGCGCACGGTCACGATCTGCTGTGGGCTCGACGGGTCAAGTTCGACCTTGGCCCGCAGGCGTTTGATGTGCACGTCGAGCGTCTTGGTGTCGCCGAAATAGTTGGGCCCCCACACGCGGTCGATCAACACGTCGCGCGTCAGCACGCGTCCGGCGTTCACCAGCAGCATTTCGAGGAGCTCGAACTCCTTCAATGGCAACGGCGTCGCGTCGCCGCGCACGAACACCTCGTGGCGACCAGTGTCGATCCGGACGTCGCCGACCTCGATCAATTCGGGTCGATCGCCAAGATCGTCTTCTCCCGGATTGCGACGCAGTGATGCGCGCACCCGCGCGATGAGCTCGCGCAGGCGGAACGGCTTCGATACGTAATCGTCGGCGCCGACCTCGAGCCCGACGACGGCGTCGATCTCCGAGTTGCGTGCGGTCACCATGATGATCGGTGTGCGCGATCGAGTACGGATCTCGCGGCATACGTCGATGCCGGAGATCTTGGGGAGCATGACGTCGAGCAGGACGAGCGCGGGCTTTGTGTCGTAGAAGCGGTCGAGGGCTTCGGCGCCGTCAGCCGCGGTCACCACAAGAAACCCTTCTCGCTGCAGCGCGACCGACAGTGCGTCGCGGTAGGACTGTTCGTCGTCGACGACGAGGATCAACGGTGCATCGGTCATCGGGCGTCGATTCCCGGTTCAGGAACGAGCGGGATGCGCAACGTGAACGTTGACCCTTCGCCTTCGTGCGAATCGACGGTGATTTCGCCGCCGTGCGCGGCCGCGACGTGGCGCACGATCGACAACCCCAGCCCCGTGCCGCCGGTGTCGCGGCTGCGGGCGCGGTCGACGCGGTAGAAGCGTTCGAAGATGCGTTCGAGATCCTTGGTGGGTATGCCGATTCCGTGATCGCGTACGGCCACGATCACATGCTCGGCATCCTTGTCGGCCAGCACATCGACCACCGCACCCGCCTCCGAGTACTTCACCGCGTTGTCGAGCAGGTTGTAGACGGCGCTGACGAGTTGTCTGCGATCGCCGGTGACCACGAGGTCCGGGGCGATGTCGTCGACACGGATCGCGATGCCGGCCAATTCGGCCGCGCCGCGCACCTGTTCGAGGGCATCACCGACACAACCGGCGATCGAGATCTCCTCGCGAAGCCTTGCTTCGTTTGTCTCGATCACACTCAGGTCGAGCAGATCGTCGACGATCCGCGCGAGCCGCTCGGCCTCGCGCACCGTGCGCTCCGCGAGCCGGCGCTGCACGTCGGGATCGTGTTCGTCGGCGAGTGTCTCGGCGAGAAGTCCTAGCGCGCCGATCGGCGTCCGCAGCTCGTGGCTCACGTTGGCGACAAAGTCGCGCCGGACTTCATCCACCCGGCGCGCCTCCGATACGTCGCGCGCCCAGATGACCGCACCTGCGACCTTGTCGTGGTGCCACAACGGTTCAGCGCGCAGCAGCAGCACCTGGCGCGGTGGTCCGAACAGCGCCAACTCCCGGGTGCAACTCGAACCGGCCAGCGCGGCGGATGTGAGGCGCGCGATCTCGTCCTCGGCCAGCGCCACCGCGTGGCGCGCACCCACGTACTTCGCCGCGGCCCGGTTGCGCACGACGATCAGACCCTGCTCGTCGACGACCACCACGCCGTCGTCGAGCGTGTCGACGGCCCGGGTGAGCCGGTCGCGCGCCACTGCGAGCGACGCGCCGTGTTGGGTCTCCTCGCGCAGCAACGCTGCGGCCTCGGCCAACGAGTCGCGGCCCTTCGCCGCCCGAGTCCATCCGACGACCGCCACCGCGCCCAGCGCCACCACGAGCACGACCAATATCGGGATCAACACGACCCGCCGCCCCACGCGGCGTCGCGCAGCATCGTCATCCGAAACGCCCGGTGATGTAGCCCTCGGTCCGCGGGTCGGACGGGTTGGTGAACATCACCTTCGTGTCGTCGAACTCGACGAGCCGTCCGACGCGGTGACCAGCATCATCGACCTCGGCAGTGAGAAACGCAGTTCGATCAGACACCCGAGCGGCCTGCTGCATGTTGTGCGTGACGATCACGATCGTGTACTCGGCCTTCAGCTCGGTCATGAGGTCCTCGATGCGCGCCGTCGCGATCGGGTCCAGCGCCGAGCATGGTTCGTCCATCAGCACCACATCGGGCTCGACGGCCAACGCGCGGGCAATGCAGAGGCGCTGCTGCTGGCCACCCGACAGGGCGTAGGCGCTCTTTTGCAGCTTGTCTTTGACCTCGTCCCAGAGCGCGGCCCGCACCAGCGCGTGCTCGACGATCTCGGCAACGCCCTTGCGGTGCCCGTTGATCTTGGGGCCGAAGGCCACATTGTCGAAGATCGACTTCGGAAACGGATTCGGCCGCTGGAACACCATGCCGATGCGGCGCCGCACCTCGACGGGATCGACATCGCGACCGTAGAGGTCTTCGTCGTGGTAGCGAATCGAGCCAGTCACCGTTGCGCCAGGGATCAGGTCGTTCATGCGATTGAAGCAACGCAACACGGTGCTCTTGCCGCAACCCGATGGTCCGATCAAGGCGGTGATCTCATGGGCGCGGATGTCGAAGTGCACGCCTTCGACAGCAACATTGGCGCCGTATCGCACGGCGAGATCGCGCACCGTGAACACCGGCGTGCCTGTGACAACCTGCGTGCGTTCGGTCTCACCCGACCCGGCCACAGTCGGTATCGGTGTTGCTACGGCGTTGGGCATCGGCTCACCGGCGGTGGGGTCCAAGGGTTCTCTCCGAGGCTCGTCGTCGTTCCAGCATCGCGCACGAACGCCTGGCGACCCCGAGCGTCGGGGTGGAGCGGACGAACATCACGGTACGGGGCCGAGTTGGCGTCAAGGCAAGCACGACATGGCCGGAAGGTGAACGCGAGTTGAATGGTCACCTCGACGTCGCCGAAGAAGCCCCGCCGGCGCCCGCAGGGGGCAGAATGCACGCTGGAGGCACCATGACCGAGCGCAAGAGCTTTGACGACCAACTCGACGAGGCCAAGGCCGACGTCGTCAAACTTGCGTCGCGCGTCGGCGAGCAGATCGCCCGGGCGACGCAGTCCATCCTCGACGGCGACCTTGCCGTGGTCGACACGATCTATGCCGAGCATGCGGTCATCGGCCTCGAGAACCGTGAGATCGAACAGCGGGCGTACCGCATTTTCGCGCTGCAACAGCCGATCGCCGTCGACCTGCGCATGCTGCTGGCGGTGCTGCGCATCCTCCACGAGTTGGAACTCAGCGCGGGGCTGATGCGCAACGTCGCCCGGGCCACGCGCCGGCTCTACCCGCGCCAACTCACGCCTCGTATCCGCGGGATCATCGAGCGCATGGGAAGCCAGGCCGGAACCCAGATGCGCATCGCCATCGACGCCTTCGCCGACAACGACGCCTCGGCCGCGTCGGCCCTGCCCGACATGGACGACGTGATGGACGAGCTCCAAAAGGACCTCTTTCGCGTGATCTTCGACGAAGGCGCTCCCGACGAGGCCGCGCTCCAACAGGCCGTGCAGATCACGTTCGTCGGGCGCGACTACGAACGGGCCGCCGACCATGCCGTGACGATCGCCCGCTGGGTGCGCTTCATCGCCACCGGCGTGCTCCCCGGCCACGACGTGGACGAGTAACTCTGCTTCGCTCGCTGCGCCGGACGAAGGAGGCGCCAGAAAAGTAGCTGAGTAACTGTCCGCACCGATAGCGCCCCGGGCGGCGATCGCACAACACCGCTGCGGCGTGACCGGTGCAAGCGATCGCTCGGCACTATTGGTCGCTTTCGCTCCCGGCCGAGTGGCTTCGCGGGCTGGCCTCTGCTTCGCTCCTGCGCCGGACGAAGTAGGCGCCAGAAAGAAGAACAGAAGGTAACCCTTCGTCGAGTGTTCACCCCTCGTTCAACTTCTATCGGGAAGCGCGTCACTTGGGCTGCGTACGTTGGGCACCGACCCACGACACCCTCGAAAGGGGCTCAACCCGTGAACGTTTCCTCGATGCGGCGCACCGTCACATACGGCGCCGGGGCACTTGCAATCGCCATGACGCTCGGCGCCTGCGGCAGCAGCAGCACCAAAGGCACCGGCGACACAACCGGCGGCGCCACGAAGCTGTCGGCCACGCTGAACGGCTCGGGGAGCTCGTTCCAGCTTCCGTTCGAACAGGCCGTGATCGCCAAGTTCAAGGACACCGAATCGGGCGTCACGATCAACTACCCCGGCGGCGGTTCCTCGAAGGGCAAGGCTGACCTGGCCGCGAAGCTCGTCGAGTTCGCCGGTACCGACAGCCTGCTGAAGCCCGAGGAGATCACCGCACTCAAGGGTGCAACGGTGCTCTACTTCCCGATCGCGGCAGCGCCGATCACCGTGTCGTACAAGCTCAGCGGCGTCTCGGACCTTCAGCTCAGCCCCGAGACGTTGGCCGGCATCTTCCAGGGCACCATCAAGAAGTGGGACGACGCCGCAATCAAGACCGACAACCCGAGCGCAACCCTGCCGTCGACCACGATCACGGTGGTACACCGCGCTGATGGTTCGGGCACCACGAGCAACTTCACGAAGTTCCTCGTTGCCGCGGCGCCGAGCTGGAAGCTCGACAAGGGTGACACGGTGAACTGGCCCGCGGGTGAGCAGTCCGGGCAGGGCAACGCCGGTGTGGCCGCCATCATCAACCAGACCGACGGTGCAATTGGCTACGTCGACTTCGCCGACGCGCTCGGAGCCAAGCTCACGTTCGCGAAGATCAAGAACGCGGCCGGCGAGTTCTCGGCGCCGACGCTCGATGGCGCTTCGAAGGCAGTGGCCGGCGCGACAGTCGCCGACGACCTCACCTACAGCCCAATCAATGCGGCAGGCGCCGGCGTGTACCCGATCACCGCGCCCACGTGGATCCTCGTGTACGCGAAGCAGGCGGACAAGGCCAAGGGTGACGCGCTCAAGGCGTTCTTGAACTTCGTGCTCACCGAGGGCCAAACCCTCGCCCCGACGGTGAATTACGCTGCCCTGCCAAGCGACATGGCCACCAAGGCCATCGCCCAGCTCGACAAACTTCAGATCGGCTGACCCACCTCACCTGCGCCCGGAGGCCAGATGACAGCCCTTCCGGTCAGCCTCACTGGCACCGGTACCGGACGACGGGGCGACCGCGCATTCCGCGCGGTCGCCCTCGCGTCGGGCCTACTGGTGCTGGTGATCCTTGCCCTCATCGCCTGGACCACCACCCAAAAGGCCTCGTCGGCGTTCAGCTTCGAGGGCCTCGGCTTCGTCACGCACAACGACTGGTCTCCGAGCACAACACCGCCCCACTTCGGCGCGCTGGCGCTCGTATTCGGCACGGTCATCACCTCGGCGATCGCGCTCGTGTTCGCGGTTCCGGTGAGCTTCGGCATCGCCTTGTTCATCACCGAGCTCGCGCCGGACCGAGTCGGGCGAGCCGTGACCTACGTCGTCGACTTGCTCGCGTCGATCCCGTCGGTGGTGTACGGCCTGTGGGCGGCGTACACGCTCGCACCGAACGCGCAACATTTCTACGAACGCATCGGTACAGCAACCGCGTCAGTGCCGGTGCTGAACGCCTTGTTCGGCGGACACGCAGAGGGCCGCAGCATCATGACGGCTGGTCTCATCCTCGCGGTCATGGCGACGCCGATCATCACCGCACTCACGCGCGAGTCGCTCACCACGGTGCCGGCGAGCGACCGCGCCGGCGCCCTCGCGCTGGGGGCGACACGCTGGGAATCGCTGCGCGTGGCCGTGTTCCCCCGTGTGCGCAGCGGCATGGTCGCCGCGGTGATGCTCGGGCTCGGACGGGCGATGGGTGAGACGATTGCAGTCGCGCTCGTCATGGGCGGGAGTCCGCAGATCACGTCCCACTTGTTCAATTCGGGCTCGACGCTCGCCGGCATCATCGCGCTCAACTTCGGTGAGGCAACCGGTAATCACCGCGCCGCGTTGATCGGGTGCGGCGTCTTGTTGTTCGCGTTGACGATTGCCGTCAATGCGAGCGCCCGCGCCATCGTGCGGCGCAGCGATCGGCGGTTGACAGCATGAGCGTTCTGGCCGCCCCAGCCACGTCGATCCGCACGAAGTCGGTGTCGCGCGGGCGTGCGACGCGTGACCGCCTGGCCAGCGCCTGGATGATCGGCTCGGTCTTCGTCGCTCTCGTGCCTCTCGGATTCGTCGTCGTGCACGTGGTCGGCAAGGGCTGGCACACCGCCATGGCCGGCTTCCCCGACTTCTTCACCAAGCCGATCCCGATCATCACGACCCTGCCCGGTCCGGGGATGGCGCCCGCGATCATCGGCACGCTCCTGATCACCGGCTTCGCGGCACTGCTCGCGGTGCCGCTTGGCGTCATGGGTGCCGTCTACCTCCACGAGTACGGCAGCGGCTCGAAGTTTGCGGCCGTGTTGCGCTTTTTCGCCGATGTCATGAGCGGCGTGCCGTCGATCGTGATGGGCTTGTTCATCTTCACGATCTTCACGCTCCGCGAAGGCCTGCTGGGCGTCGGTGGATCACTCGCACTGGCCTGCTTGATGCTGCCGATCGTGATCCGCTCGACCGAAGAGATGCTGAAGCTCGTCGCGCCCGAACTGCGCCACGCAAGCCTCGCGCTGGGGTGTCGGCAGTGGCGCACGATCGTGTCGGTGGTGCTGCCCGCGGCGGCGCCCGGGATCATCAGCGGCGCCATGCTCGCAATTGCGCGCGCCGCGGGCGAGACCGCACCGCTGCTCTTTGCGATCGGGCTCACGAGCACCACGAACACGAACCTGTTCCACGGCACGAACACCGCGTTGAGCTACCAGATCTACGCCAACGCGTCATCGCCGTTCGCTGCGTCCCAGGATCGGGCGTGGGCATCCGCACTCACGCTCATCGCCATCGTCTTGCTCTTCACGATCCTCGCGAGGGTCGTCGCGTCGAGGTTCTCGAAGCTCGCCGCGACCTAGCCGCAGCCGCCCCGTTACTCCTCGGGGTAGCCGAGATCCCAGTCGAGCTCGAGACGCTCACGTTCAGCGTCGCGCGCCACGCGCTCACGGTTACGACGAAACTGCGGGTCGTGCGGCGGCAACAACTGCAACCGAGCCCCGACGCGCTGACGGAACTCGTCGATCACCTGCATGTCGCCGAACACGCGGTGCACTTCCCAGTGCGGTGCGACGGGACCGAGGTACACGATCCGAACGTGTCCTTGGAGGGGAAGGTCTTCGAGGGCCTCGGGTTCCATGGCCATCGCGATCTCCTACGGCTCGGCGGACGGAACCGTCGAGTGTAGTCCTAGCCCTGTTGATCGGCTCCCAGCGTGACGGTCGTCGTACGACGCGAACCGTCGGCGCGCACGAACACGATCTGCACCTTGTCACCCGGACGGTGCCTGCGGATGTAGCGGCGCATCTCCTCGGTGGAGGTCACCGGTCGACCGTCGAACGACGTGATCACATCGCCTCGCACGATGCCGGCCTTTTGGGCCGCAGTCCCGTCGCTGACCTCGAGCACGAAGACGCCTTCGGTGACCGTCAGGTGATTCTTGGAGACGATCGACGACGTCACGGGTTGGCTGCTCACGCCGAGCAGTGCATCGTGGGGCGTGGTGCCGTTCGCGAGATCTTCGATGATCGGCTTGACGGCCGAGATCGCGATCGCGAAGCCCACGTTGTTGGCCTGGTCGGGTCGGGCGATCGCGGTGTTGATACCGATGACTTCACCACGGGCGTTCACGAGCGGGCCGCCCGAGTTACCGGGGTTGATCGCTGCGTCGGTTTGCAGCGCCCCGTACAGCGTGTTGCCGTTCTCCTCGGGCACGTCACGGTCAATCGCGGACACGATGCCGTTTGTGACCGAGATGCCGAGGTCGAGTGCGTTGCCGACAGCGATCACCGGGTCGCCTACCTGGAGCGCATCGGAATCGCCCAGTGACGCACTGGCAAGGTTGTTCCGGGCAATCGTGATCACGGCGAGGTCGTGCGCTACGTCGACGCCCTTCGACGTGGCCGGCACCAAATCGCCGTTCGGCAATTGCACCTGGATCGTGGCCGCGTCGGCCACCACGTGCGCGTTGGTGACGATCGTGCCGTTCGGGTCGATGACAATCCCGGTACCACCACCCGAACCGTCGGCGGTTGTCACCTTGACCCGCACGACCGACGGTTGGATCCGTGCGAGCACGGCATGGATGTCGATCGAGCCCGACGCGCCTTGGGGCAGCGCAACCGTGTCACGCGTGCTTGCGCCTGAGAGCGCCAATGGCGTCGAGGTGTTCGAGCTCGACGTGGTGTCGTCGCGGAACGCTACGAAAAGCCCACCCGTGACGAGTGCGCTGACGAGAGCGCCTGCGATCGCCCCGACGATGACAGGACGGCCGCGGCGTGACGACGGGCTCGGCGGCGCTGTGGGTGCCGGGGGTGCCGGCGTGGCCGCGGCGGCCGACCACCACGGCGTCGCGACGGTTGGCGGCGCCGCGCCACCAGCGGGCTGGGCCCAGGTTTCGTCTGCGCTCACCTCGGGTACCTCGTCGGACATGGACGACCCAGCAATCGATGCCTCGGGCGGCACCGGCGCGCCAGCAGCAGCCGGGGTCCAGCCCCAGCCAGCGTGACCAGTCGGGTCCTCAGGGGTCCGGTCCTCGGGGGTCGGGTCGTTCGGTGTCGTGGCGTCGTCATCCATCACAGATTCCTCGGTTTGTCGCGACCCAAGAATGACTAGGAATAGGCGTTGCAACCGAATC
>JBBREP010000010.1:0-71769 GCA_038202885.1 Acidimicrobiia bacterium
GGCCCGCGGTGGCCTCGGTTACCCCCGTGGCCCTGAGCCCCGCCGACCCGATCACCACCACCCCCCCCACCCCCACCCCCCCCCGGGGTCTTTTCCCCCCCTTTTCGGGGGGCAAAACGACACATCTGGTTGGGGTGGCTCGTTAGCCGTAGGTTCGGTAGGCCGCGACGGCCTTGGCGGTGAGGTGTTGGGTCTTGGCCGTGTCGGTGGGCGCTGCGGGCGCCGCGGGCGATGCGGGCGCCGCGGGCGCCGGGGGCGCCGGGCGCACGATGACGCTGGGAACGGAGTTGTTCAGGTAGCCGTCGCCGCCCACGATCGTCGAGAAGTTCTCGATCTTGCCGTCGCCGTTGAGGTCGAACCAAGCGAAGTGTTGGGGGACCGCACTCGGCGTGGCGTCGACGGGGGAGCTGAGCGTGGTCACGCTGGTCGCCGCGGGCGCGGTGAGTTCGGCGAGCACCGGGGGTGCGAGCGCGCGGCGAGACGCCTGCGTCGCTTCGGGTCTGGTTGTCGTGATCCCTGTGAGGTCCATGCCGCCGTCCTTGGCCATGGATCCCAGCTCGCCATCTGTCGTAACGGCGTGCGAGGCGCGATCCTTGAGCGATTCGTGACGAGTGAGGCCAGTTAGCCTGCAACGGCCATGTTCGAGCACCTTGATGAGTTCGTATCCGAGTTGGAACAGATCGAGGCCACGTGGCCTTCGCTCTACGCGGCTGGCGATCAGAGCGCGATCAGCGACGCCGGTCGGCGTCAGAAGACGTTGGAGCCGATCGTGGAGCGCTACCTCGCATACCGGCGGGCTGAGCACGATCTGGGCTCGGCGCGCGAGTTGCTGAAGGGTGAGCCCGACGTCGAGATGCGAGGCTTCCTCGAAGCCGAGATGGGCGAGGAGACCGAACGCATCGCTGAGCTCGAGGCCGAGCTCAAGGAGTTGTTGCTGCCTCGTGACCCCAACGACGGTCGCAACGTGATCGTCGAGATCCAGGGCGCGGAGGGCGGCGAGGAGGCGAACCTTTGGGCCGGCGACCTGTTCCGGATGTACCAGCGCTTCGCCGACCGCTCGAAGTTGGGACTCGAAGTGATGGCGAGCCAGCCGTCCGACCACGGCGGATATCGCGACATCACGTTCATGGTGAAGGGCGACGCGGCGTGGTCGCGCATGAAGTACGAGGGTGGGCCACACCGGGTGCAGCGTGTGCCGGAGACCGAGAGCCAAGGGCGTATCCATACGAGCGCGGCGACGGTCGCCGTGTTCCCCGAGGCGTCGCCGCGCGACGTCGAGATCGACCTCAGCGACCTCGAGATCGATGTGTACCGTTCGGGGGGCCCAGGTGGGCAGTCGGTCAACACCACGGACTCGGCCGTGCGGATCACGCACGTTCCCACGGGTGTCGTGGTCCAGTGCCAGGACGAGCGCAGCCAGCTCCAGAACCGTGAACGAGCGATGCAGATATTGCGGGCGCGGTTGCTGCGCCTCGATCAGGAGCGTCAGGATGCTGAACTCTCCGAGGCGCGGCGCACGCAGGTGAAGGGCGGCGGACGGTCAGAGAAGATCCGCACGTACAACTTCAAGGACAACCGTGTCACCGATCACCGCATCGGGTTGACGGTGCACTCGCTCGACCGCGTGCTGCAAGGTGAGCTCGACGACGTGATCGACGCGCTGGCCGCGGACGAACGGGGCCGGCAACTCTCCGGAGGATGACGGTGGAACTGCTGACGTGGCGGGCGCTGCGCTCCGACGTCGCTTCGCAACTGCGTTCCGCGGGGATTGCGACGGGCGCGATCGAGGCGCGATGGATCACAGAGCATGCTTCTGGTTGCGAAGGTGCAGCGTGGCTCGATGTGGAGCGCGTGCAGCCCACGGTTCGTTCGGTCGCGTACGTCGAATCGATGACGTCGCGTCGGGTTCGGGGCGAGCCGTTGCAATACGTCCTGGGCTCGTGGTCGTTCCGCGGCATCGACGTCATGGTCGATGCCCGCGTGCTGATCCCGAGGCCCGAGACGGAGTGGGTTGTGGAGCTGGCGCTACGAGAGGCTGAGCGCGTCGGTCTGCGCCGGGATCGCGCATCCGCAATTGCGTTCGGCCAACTACTTGGCTCGCCGTCGCGACGCGTCGTGGCCGATCTCGGTACCGGCTCGGCGGCGATCGCGCTCGCCCTCGAAGCGGAGTTACCCGACGTGACGGTGTGGGCGACCGACGCGAGTGCCGACGCGCTGGCCGTTGCCACTGCGAACGTGGCCGGTCGAGGCGCG
This sequence comes from Acidimicrobiia bacterium, assembly GCA_038202885.1. Classification (GTDB taxonomy): domain Bacteria; phylum Actinomycetota; class Acidimicrobiia; order IMCC26256; family PALSA-610; genus JBBREP01. The sequence continues at coordinate 2,254 of JBBREP010000010.1, forward strand.
GCGCGCGTGCGCTGTGCGCAGGGTGACTGGTTCGACGCGCTGCCTGAGGATCTCGTGGGATCGCTCGACCTCGTCGTGGCGAACCCCCCGTATGTGACCGACGCAGAGCACGACTCGCTCGCACCCGAGGTGCGTGACCACGAGCCGCGCCGCGCGCTCGTGAGCGGCCCGACCGGTCTGGAAGCGATCGAGCATCTCGTTGCACACGCGCCGCGCTGGCTGAGCTCGGGCGCGGCCCTCGTGTGCGAGCTCGCACCGACACAGGCCGATGCCGCACTCGCCTTGGCGCTTCGCGCCGGTTTCGCCGAGACCGAGATCCACGACGATCTCACCGGCCGCCCCCGCGCGCTCATTGCGCGGCGTTGACGCCCACCTCTCGTTCCTGTGCCCGAATTCCCCTTCAGAGGGAGAGAAATGCGCCAAGAACGTTGGCGGACCTAGGGCTTGGTGAATACGAAGTCGACGGTGCAGGGGAGGAGCTTCTGCAGCGGCGGGAGTTTCGCGAGCGCGAGGTAGTAGACGGTCTCGACGGGCCCGCGATAGGTGGTGGTTGGTGCGTGATGGACCTCGGCCCCGAGCCCGGCCTGCTTCGCAAGCGCCACGATCTCGGGATAGCGCAGCACGTCCTCGGGAACGACCGGCCGCTTGGCCATCACGCGCCGGTATGCAAACGGATAGATCCAGCGGCGGCACGCGGGTTCGTGCAGATACAGCGCGTGGCCTCCCGGCCGCAGTACTCGGGCGATCTCGTCGAACGTGCGGCGGTGCGCTCCGAAGTGGTGCGCGGCCGCGAACGCGAACACGAGATCGGCCGACGCGTCGGCAAGCGGTATCGACGAGCTACGGCACACGCTCGCGCCATCGAGATGGGCGTCGAATTGTCGTTCCCACTGGTGGCACGATACGACCGCGTCGAACGCGATGTCGGTGGCGATGAATCGCCGCGCGCTTTGGCCCGCGAGCGCGCCCGCATCCGAGACTCCCAACTCGTGCGCGACGACACACGATGCCCACGCTTGCCCGCCGCCGAGTTCCACAATCGTCGACGCGCCGTCGAAGAGCGCGCGGAATGCTGCGAGTTTCTCGAGCAACACGCGTGCTTCGCCCATCTTGTGGGTGAGCAGCGAGAGCGAGAATGCCCCGGGGCGTTCGCTCTCCGACGACGCCCAGAACGCAATCTCTCGGCGTTCGCGGTCGGCCCCGTCCCGTAACTCACGCGCTCCTGGCGACGATCGTCGGCGCGCCATCATCGCATCAATCGTCGGGTCGCTCGAGCGGATCCATACGTTGCAGCACGGCTCGATCGATCGCGACCCACAGCGTCTTGCTGAACGGGTACCAGACGACCGGGCCGAGGATTGCGATCGGCACGAGGATCCCGAGCATGAGCACCACGTTGACATCGGGGAGCGTCAGTGCCAACAAGATTGCGAACGCGAACAGCAGCAATCCACCGGTGCTTACAAAGTTGATCGCAAGCGCGCCGGCCCAGTAGCCCGACTCGCGCTCGAAGTGGAGCCCACAACGCGGGCAGTCAGGCACCATCGCCGTCCAGTGCCGGAACAGGCCGCCGGCGCCGCAGCGCGCGCAGCGGCGCGTCAGGCCGCGCCGGAACACCTGTCCACGCGATGGCGGAGCGGTCGTCACCGCTGCTTACCCGGCCATGACGTTGGTCGAGCCGTCCGTGGTGATCGCAACATTTCGGCCTTCCCAAGGATCGCTGCACATCGATGTGAGGGCGTCGGCGTCACGCGATGTGGCGAGGATACGCGCTCCGTTCGGCGCAAGCCCGGCGATCACGCCGATCGACGGCGTACCGTCACGTTCCATGACGACGGCCGTGGCCTCGATGTCGATCGAGCCCGAATACGCACCTCCGGCGACGCGTGCCGGGGCGGCATCGACGACGGCCTGCGTCGCCGCTCGATCCACGCGTCGGTAGCCATCGGCGGGTGGCCTGGTCGACCACACTCCGACGGAGTGTTTCGTCGCGTACCAGCCGAGCGCGGTCGTGAGGCCGACCGAACCGGGATCGGCGCGGAGCTGCTCGGTCATGGCTGCGACCGCGTGGGTGGGGTAGTTGTTCGCAGGACCGCCCGCGAACCCAAGACCGCCGGTGACAGTGAGCGGGCGGTTGTCGCCGGCCGTTGGTCCGGCGAGGCCAATCGACGCCATCGCCATCTGCACCGCAGCAGGAAAACACGAGTAGAGGTCGAAGCGCGCCACATCGTCGATGGTGAGCGAGCACGCGTCGAGCGCAGCGTGGGTAGCCGCACCGATGGCAACGCTCCGGGCGAGTGAGGCTCGCGTGGTCACCCACCAATGATCGTGGGCGTCGGCCCCAGCGTGGAGGAAGACAAGCCGATCGTCCGCGATTCCCGCAGCGCGAGCGGTCTCGTACGAACACATGAGCACGGACGCGCTCTGGTCGACGTCGATGTTGGCGCACATCCGTTTCGTATACGGGAACACGACCATGCGGTTCTCGGGGCTGGTGTCGACGATCTCCGACGGCGAGTACGCCTGGCGCGACCATGCGTGCGGATTGCGCGCCGCGACATCGGCGAAGTGTGACCAGAGCGCGCCGACCGCCTGCTGATGCTCGGCGACGGACCGCCCGGCCTCGGCCCGTAACGCGGTCTCGAACAGCGGGTACACCATGGTCGGGGCCACGAGCTGATGCGCCATCTCCCAGTCGTCGGTCCCAGGAATCTCCACGCCGACGACGTCGGTGCACGGCGGACCGTCGTCCATCGGCCAACTGATTTGGGTGCGGGGCTCACGTCGGGCGCGCCAGCGCGTGTGCACTGTCTCGGCGCCACCGAGCAACACGGTGTCGCAGTCGCCCCGCCGAATGCGCTCTCCGAGTTCGTTCAACAGGAGCTGCGGGCTGTTGCCGCCGGTGGTGCTGAGCACGGTGCGGCGCGGTTCGATCCCGAGTTCGGCCGCGACGAGGCGGCTTGGATCGGGATACGGCCACGACACGATCGCGACTGTCGCGACCGTATCGACGCGGCCCAGCAATCCGTGCCCGGCGTCATCGGCCGCGAGGCGAGCGCTCTGCGCGAACAAGGCAATCGGACTGCGCGCCTCACCAGGAGGGCACCGCTGGTCACATTGGCCGACCCCGGCGATCACCGGCGTCCGAGGGTCGATCACACAGCAACGTTACGAGGCATCCGCGATGATCTGCGAACCTCGCGATCGTGGCGGCGATCGTTCGAGTGTGGGCTCAGGCTCCCGGGTCGAGGCTGAGGACGGGCCAGACCGGCTCGCCGGGCGCGGCGCTGTCGCTACAGATCGAACGAAACGAGCAACGGCGACACGTCACCGCGTCAGCGACGCCCACGAACGACGAGCCACGAATGTCTTCGACCGTCGCCCGCAGCTGCTCCTCGATCGCATCGACGTCGTCGGGATCGGGCTCCCACGGATCGGGTTCGTCGACAACCTCGGGCGACAGGAACTCATAGCGCAGGCGCAAACGGAGCTTGCGCGCGGCGGCGCGCGGTGCCCACACCCATGCCTGCACCTGCGCACGCACGTCGTCGCGCAGCTCGAACGGCGCGCTCCCACCGGTCTTGTAGTCGCGGATGTCGAACAGACCGTCGTGGATCCACACCGTGTCGAGCTCGGCTGTGGCGAGGAAATAGGGCGGCGGCTTGTGGTGATAGCGCGCCCGCGACACATCGTGGGCCTCGTCGTCGACCTCTCGGGGGCAGCGTGCGCGGTGTTGTTCGAGCAACGAGCGCATCGCTTCGGTATCGCAGTTGTGGGTGACGAGCGCGTCGTGCACCACGTCGGCGTCGCGGCACCCACCTTGGGTGTGCACGAAGCGCAAGATCGCATGGACGCGCCGGCCCTCGTCGGTGGACGCGCCGGCGTCGCTCTCGGGAAGCCCGAGTACGTAGCGCAGGTAGTAGCGGCGCGCGCACCACGACCACGCCGCGAGCGATGTCGGCGACGCGCGCACGATCTGACCGTGATCCTTGTTCGGACTGCCCGTCGCCGTCGTCGTTGCCCCCTGCGATGACGCCTTCGATACCGATGCCATCAGCGTGCGCCTCGATGGATCGGGCAGTCCCACACGAACTCGCATTGCAGACAAGCCGCACCGTTCACCGCGTTGCCGATGATCGCGCCGCGCCACGCTGCGAGTCGCTCATCGACCCACGCCGACGACGGTGCGACCTCGGAGGGTTCGATCGTTGCGGTGACCGTTTCCAATGACAGAAGGTCGACGACGACGATGCGCATGGGCGTGAAGTCAGCGCCCGCGAGCAGCGCGACGGCGTGGCGGATGGCGTCGGTGAGCCGTGGTGTGGTGCCGTCGAGGCGCAAGGCTCGCAGCTCGTTGCCGTCGCCGCACCGCAGGAACACGCCCGGCCGTGCGGCCACTTCGATGCCGGCTTCGGGGATCGGCACCGACTTGCCGATGTCGAGTGTGACGCCGGGCCGGTCGGCGAACAGCGTGATGTAACCGGTCGCGGCCGCGCGATAGACCGCGCGTTCCTCGCTCGTGAGGTCCGACGGCGCGGGAAAGTCGGCCGGTCCGGCGGCACGGAACTCGGCGTGCGCGAGCGCGGCGTCTTCTCGGATGCGCTGACGGAGGCGAAAGCGCGTGCTGGCCATCGTGGCGCCGCGAGACCCCGCGAGCACGCGCCGCGCCCGTTCCGGACAACGAGGCTCCTGCGAGAGTGTGTACGTGCTGACGGTGGGTAGCGGTTCCTCCACAACCCGGGAGGCTAGGAGGAGCTAGAGACGGGACCGACAGACAGTGCGCCCAGACAGTGCGCCCAGACAGTGCGCGAGGGTCGACAACCGCGGCGACCGGAGCAGCCCGGGAGCGACGAAGGAGTGACCCGGGTGCGAAGCGGAGCTCGCAGCGCCGGGCGAAGCAGGCGCAGTACTAGCGCACCGTAGAGCGGATTGGGTCGAGAGACCCTTCGGGTGGTTCGGCGACCTCGCCGGTGGGCTCCGATGGAGTGGCGCCGACGCCGAAGTGGCCGCGGCCTGGATCTTCGCCGTCGGGGTGTGAGCCGCGGGCCGGCCTCTGGAACACCGCCACAACCGTGCGCGCCATGATCACGAGGTCGCGCCACAACGACCAGTGTTCGATGTAATGGTTGTCGAAGCGCACGCGCTCGCGCAGCGACGTCTCGCCCCGCAATCCGTGCACCTGGGCCCAACCGGTCAGCCCAACTGGCAGCCGATGACGGTCGCGATAGCCGTAGACCTCGTCGTTGAACTGCTCGACGAGGTAGCCGCGCTCAGGACGGGGCCCGACGAGGCTCATGTCGCCGCGCAGCACGTTCCAGAGTTGCGGGAGCTCGTCGATCGACGACCGGCGCAAGAACCAGCAGGCGTTGTGATACTGCTCGGCGTCGGCGTTCCAACTGTCATCGACGTGCTCGACCGGCAGCGTACGGAACTTCAGTACCTCGATCTCGTCGCCGTGCTGACCAATGCGGCGTTGCCGGAACAACACTGGGCCCCGGCTCGAGAGCTTGACGATCACAGCTGCCGCTGCGAGTACCGGGAGCGACAGCACGAGGAGCATCGATGAGATCACGACATCGACGCAGCGCTTGAAGCGCCACGCCCATCGCTGCAGCGCGGCTTGACGGACGCGGTACACCGGGATTCCCCAGAGATCGTCCACATCCGAACCGCGCGGCGCTACGCCCACCTCGAAGAACCTGGGCACGATGTGTACCTGGACCGCGCGCAGCATCGCAGTGCGCAGCACGCTGACAAGGTCGGCCTCGCGGGTCGGTCCGAATGCGACGATCACGCGACGGATCTGGTGATCGGTGACGACATGAGCCAACTGGCCAATGTCTCCGAGTAGCGGTCCGGGCAGGTCGGGGAACGGCGTGCCCGCGAAGCCGACGAGATCAAGTCCGAACTCGGGGTGCGATGCGATCACGTCTGCGAGCTCGATGCCCACGTGGCCGCTGCCGGCGATGACGGTGGGTTCGCGCAGGCCGCGCCGGCGCCAGGCGCGCACGATTGTGTAGCCGACGCTGCGGGTCGCGAGCAGGATCGGCAGGGTCCAGGCCGCTTGCGCGAGTACCGAATTGTCGGATCCGCCGAACGGCGCGCACACGAGTGCAGCGACGCCGAGCGTGGCCGCCACGCGCGGCATGTCGTCGAGAATGCTCAGCGTGCTGCGCAGGTGGTAGGTACCCAAGGAGACGAGCCCGAGCGCGGCGATGGCGAGGTAGGCCAGATTGACCGGCTGGGGATGCATCCGCAGCGCCACGCCGACGAGTGCGAGCGCGTCGCCGAGCACCACGAGGCCGTGGGCCACGGCGAGCCGTCGCCGAAGCGCAGCGCCAGCGAGCCGCGGGCGCGTGCCGACAACACGCAGCGCGCGTGGTTGGCCATGTCGGTCGACCGACAGGCCCTGGCTCGTCGAGGTATGGAAGGGTGCAGCCACAGGCTCCCGGACCGAGTTCACGTAGGGTGAGCAATTCTCCGCCGCGCGGGCACTCCGGCGCAAGGCTGGCGGTGCGGCTTTTTCTCTGGATGTGCCGGAGTTCTACTCGGCGGGGCGCACAGGCCGGCCGCGGGGCCTTCAGTCGAAGCCCGCCAGGCGCATTCGTGCGTACAGTCGTTCGTATTCCGTTGTGACGCTGACGAGGGAAAACGCCATCGCTCGGCGTCGGGCGCCGACGCCGAGGTGGGCGCGGCGTTGCGGATCGGCCAGCAGGCCCATGGCGGTGGCCAGGGCTTCTGGGGTGGCCTCGTCGGGAACGATGCCGCAGGTGTCGTCGAGCACCTCGACCCCTCCGGCGCTGGCCGAGGCGATGCACGGCACTCCCGAGGCGAGGGCCTCCAGCATGGCGTTCGACAGTCCCTCGCGATCGGACGGGAGCACGAACACGTCGGCGGCCCGGAGGTAGGGCGTCACGTCGTGCACGCCTCCGGTGAACACAATGCGCTCACACGCGGCGGACCTCGCAGCCTGCGCGCGCAGCGCGCCGGAACAATCGTCGAGCTCGGCGCGACTGTCGCCCAGCACGAACAGGCGAGCCGCGACGCCCTGCGCGTGGAGTCGCGTGAAGGCGTCGATGAGCCGGTCGACACGCTTCGACGCGCGCAGGTGCCCGGCGTAGACGACTGCGAGCTCGTTGCCGAGGCCGAGACCCTGCCGCGCTGCGACCCGTTCGGCGTCACTTGGCGGATGGAACCGCACTGTGTCGACCGGCGTCGGGATGATGATCGCGGCGCGGGTCGCGAGCACGTCGGCCACTTCGTGTTCGATCGCCGTAGTGAGCGCGACATGGGTCACGTCACGTAGCAGTCGGCGGCGAGCCGCGCGCACCAAGCGCGTCGCTACATGGCTGGCGTTGGTGCGTTCGCCCGCTGCGCCCGGGCGCGCGAGCGTGTCACGCGCGTCGCCGAGGCCGGCCCACACCATGATGGTGCGTGGGCCGCATCCCGCGAGCACTGCCGCGGCGGCGAAATCGGGATACATCACGACATGCACGATTGCGATCGTCGACCGCCTTCGCCGCAACCACCACGCCGCGCGCAGATCGAGCAGCTTCATCGAGACGGCACCGCGACCACCTGGGCCGATGCGCTCGACGCACAATCCGTCGCGAATCTCGTGGCGGGGCCAGGACGGATCGGTGCGTTGCGTGAGCACCACCGCGTCGTACCCCGCAGCGAGCAGCGCGCGCGCCTGATTCGCTGCTTGGCGCGACGTGCCGCCGAGCGTCGGCTCGAAGTCGGGCACGACGAACACGACGAGACCGCGCCGCAGTGTCATCGCATGCCTGCGACTGCCGCAGCGAGTTCGGAGCGGAAGCGTTCCGGCGCGAAGCGCTGTGCGCCCGCGGCAATCTCTTCGTGGTCGAACGCGGCGTCGTCGAACGCGCTGAGTGCGTCGGCGAGCCGAGCGGTTTCGTCGCCACCTCCCGCGTACAACACGCCGGAATGACCCTTGGACACGGTGTCGAGCGCACCACCCGCGGCCACCGCGATGACCGGCGCGCCGCACGACTGGGCTTCCACCGGCATGATGCCGAAGTCTTCTCGTCCCGGATAGAGCAGGGCGCGACAGCGGCGGTACAGATCGCGAAGCGCCGTGTCGTCGGGCGGGTCGACGAACTCGGTGCGCGGGCCGGCGACGGCCTGGCACGCCGCGAGGGCCCGCCCGCCGCCGGCGACGATGAGTCGCACGCCGGCGCGTGCCGCCGCGGCCACGGCAATTTCGGGACGCTTGTAAGGCACGAGCCGTCCCGCCAACAAGAAGAAGTCGTCGCGCGCGACGGTCGCATCGCGTTGATAGAACGCGACATCAACCGGCGGCGCCACCACCTGCGCGCTCCGACCCCACCATCGGCGGATCCGGTCGACGACTTCGCGACTGTTGCCCAACATGGCATTCGGGCGTTGCGCGGCGGCTCGATCAGCGCGTTGCTGCGTGCTCGCGAACGCCGCGAGGCCCGCACGACCGATTGGTCCTCCGGTCTCCTCGGCGCGCATCGCCGGGTCCCACATCCACCGTGCCGGTGAGTGCACGTACGCCAGCATCTGGGCGTCGGCGTCGGGGTGCACGCGATTGGCGAACTGGTGATGGCTCGTCAACACGAGGTCGTACCCCGACAGGTCGTGGTGTGCCGCGGCCCACGGGAGCAGGGGAAGCAGGTGCGCGTAGTGGTCGCCGCCGCGATACAGCCGCTGCAGCGGGCTTGTGCGTACGTCGGCGTCAGCGAGCGCGCCACCCAACATTGTGGGGTCACTCACCGAGCAGTAGATCGGAGCGTGGGGCCAGAGCAGGTGCATCTGCTCCACAACCTTCTCCGAGCCCGCGTAAATCGTGAACTTCTCGTGCACGATCGCGACACGCCGGCCGTCATCCCTGGGTTCGCTGCGGTCACCGGGCGCGTCTGAAGGGTCGACCATGACGTTGTAACTCAGGAGCGGTCGTAGGTGTCGCGTTTGCTCACCGTGGCGCTGTTGAGGATCACACCGATCAGCGACGCGCCGGTGCGCTCGAGTGCTTCGATGAACTGCTCGGTCGCGCGCCGTCGTGTGGTCTGGGCGTCGAGCACGAGCAGACCCGCGTCGCACTGTGCCGAGATGGCGAGCGCGTCGGCGTAGCCGCCCCCGGGGGGCGTGTCGACAATGACGAGTTCGGCGTCGTCGAGCGCGTCGAGTACGGCGCGAAACGCCCGCCCACCCAGCGCGGCGGCAGTATCGGTGACCTGTGAACCACTCGGGACCAACCGAAGATTGCTGAAGCCTTCAACGCGGTGCAACGAGTCGGCGAGTGGGCCACCGCGGAGCGTGTCGGACAACCCGGGCTCCCGATCGACGCGCAGACGAGTGTGCAGCACGGGCCGGCGCAGGTCGGCGTCGACGAGCACGACCTGGGCATCAACGGCGACCGCTGATTCGGCGAGGTGCGTGGCACAGAACGACTTGCCCGCGCCTGGGTTCGGGCTGAGTAGCGCAATCGTGCGCGGCCGCCCCGAGCCCTCGAGGAACATGAGGTTCGTCCGCAACGTTCGGAACGCTTCGACCACTTCGGGACCGGAGCCGCGCGGCACTTGCGCGAGTACGGGCAGGCCGGTGAGTTCGGTGATCGTCGCCACGTCGGCGGCCTTGCTGACGCGGTCCGACAGCGCCCGCACGATCACGAACCCCTCGGCCGCGACCACGAACGCGACGAGGAATGCGAGCAACCCGTCGCGTCCTGGCAGCGGCGCGATCGGCGCTCCGTTGTTGTCGAGCTGCGGCGAAGTCTGCAGGCGTACCGACCCGGTGGGCGCGTTGGCCTGACGGTTCGCAACGTCGACCTCGAGTTGCGATTTCGCGTCGCGGATCTGTTGTTTGGCCTGATCGCTCAAACTCTGGTCGGCGAGCAGCGTGTCGTCGCGCGCGATCCCCGCCTTGTCCTGGTCGATCCGTTTCTGGTTCTCGTTCGCCGCTTCGATTTGGCTCGACTTGGCGAGCGACTTCGCGAGCGCGTCGACGGTGGCGAGGGCCTCGGTCGTCGAGTGCGCCGTCGACTGGATGAGGATGAGGCCACCGACCGAGTTCGTGACCATGCTCAAACTGGACTGCACGGCCTTATAGTCACGGTGGAGCTTGCCGTCGGCGACGGCCCCCTGCGATATCACGTCGGCACGGAGTAGCTGTGCGAACGCCGCGACACGAAACGCGAGGCTCTGCTGGTCGATCGGCGTGCCGACATTGAGCTCAGGCGCCACCGAGACGAGCTCGCTCGCCCGATACGTATTCGTCTGCTGTTTGCTGTAGCCGTAGACGCCGGCGCCGACGATGACGGCGATCAGGAGGATCCGCCACCAGTTTGCTGCGATCGTGCGCAGGTGGTCGGCGAGATCCATCGGAGGCGGAGTGTATGGCCGTCGCCACGAGGCCCCGCGCACAACGCATTGGGATCGTGTGTAGATCGCGTGTGGATCGCGGGCGCTGCGTGGCGCCGGTACCCTCGCCGCCGTGGTGCACCTGCCAGTGGCGTCTCGTCGGCTCGACCCTGGCAACGTGATGATCGGAGCCGCTGCGCTCGGTACGGCGCTCATGCTCACGGCCGCCGCGGCGGACAACAGCGCCAACACCTACGTGGGCCGTCTCGTGCACGCACTCCCGTTGTTGCTGCTCGCAGCCGTCGCGATCCCGGTGCTCGTGGCCGTGCTGCAGCGGCCACAGCTCGGCATCCTGCTCGTCGCCGCGTTCGTCCCCTTCCACGGCCTCCTCGCCATCGCACCGGCAAAGCCGCCGTTCGCCGAAGGCTGGAAGGAGGCGCTCACCCTGTTCACACTCGCGGCCACGTTCATTCCCGGTGCGGTGCGGCGCGAACGCCGACCGTGGCCGAAGGTCTGGCAATCGGCCGCGGTCTACTTTGCCGCCGGCGCCGTGTCGGCGGTGCTCGTCGGTGGCACGCAGGGCGTCGTCGGGCTGAAGATCGACTACTTCTGGTTCCTGCTCGCCATTGCCGTCTGGCGCGCGCCGCTCAACCTTCGAGAACGCGACCGCCTCGTCTCGTTCTTGATGCTCGACGGGTTGCTCACGGCGCTATACGGGTTGTGGCAGCAGCTCGCCGGCGCCGGGGTGCTCATCAGGCTCGGCTACCACTACGACGAAAACGTTCGTTTCACCGGGTCGTTCGTTCGTTCGTTTTCGTCGTTCCCGACTCCGTTCAACTTCGCCTACTTCCTGACGCTCGTTGTGCTCGTGGCGCTGCCCACGTGTCTCGACGATCCCCGCCGGGCCCGCAACCGGGCGTTTCTGTTGGCGCTGCCCGTGCTGTTGTTGGCCCTGGCGTTCACGTTTGTGCGCGGCGCGTGGCTTGCGCTCGGACTCGGGCTCGCATACCTCGCGATACGGCGCTACCGGGTGCTGTTGTTTCCTGTGCCGTTCGCGCTGCTCGCGCTCGCGGTGCTCCCCGGCTCGTTCTCGACGTCGGCGTTGGCGTCGGGCAGCTTCAACGAGCGCAAGGTCGGGTGGGTCGACAACATTTCGAAGGTCGTGTCGGATCCGTTCGGCAACGGCATCGGGCTCACAGGTGCCTCGGGTGCCAAGACCGCGGAGGTCGACCGCAATAGTTTTGCCTTCGTCTACGAGCCCGACAACCAATACTTCAAGGCGCTCTACGAACTCGGTGTGCTCGGCCTTTGGGCCCTCTTGCTGTTGTATGCCAGCGTGTTGTTGGGCTTACGGAAGGCGGAACGTCACCTCAGCGGTCCCGATCAGGCGCTCGCAATGGGCGTCACCGCGAATTTCATCGGTGCCATCGCCGCGTCGGCCGTGTCGACCTGGCTCGAGATATCTCCGAACGAAGTGTTCTTATGGTTGTTGCTCGCAGTCGTGCTCACCGCCGATCTCGAATCGTCCTGAACGCGCTCGCGCTGCGCCCCGACGGAAGTGGGGTGCAGACCTATTCGCGGTCGTTGCTCGCAGCGCTTCCCGACGCGTGGCCCGAGGCCGACTTCGTCGCCATGGTCGCGCCCGAAGCTGCCGGCTCACTCGACTCGCGCATCACGACAATCACGCCGCGTCTCGGTATCGACCACGGGCTCGCACGGCGACTGCGATCGACGGTGCCGGTGCGCGGCGCAGATGTAATCCACGGTCTCGACACCGACGCTCCGCTCGCGGGCGCACCGCGGGTCGTGACCGTGCACGACCTCGCGCTGTTCGACGTCCCCGACGCGTTCAGCCGGGTCGGCGCGCGGGTGAAGCGCGCGCTCGTCGCCGCCAGTATCCGCCGCGCCGACGCGATCGTGAGCGTGTCGGCGTTCACCGCAGAGCGTGTGCATGCCCGCTTCGGCCGCGACAGTGTCGTCGTGCTCGAGGCGCCCGCCGCCGACCTGGGCCCAGCAACGGCCGACGCGATCGCCGCCGTTCGTGAGCGGCACGGTCTGGCGGAGCGGTTCGTGTTGCACCTCGGCAATCTCGAGCCGCGCAAGGATCTGGCCACGCTCACCGCGGCGTGTCGCGTGGCCGGGGTGCCGCTGGTGCTGGCTGGCGGCGCGATCAACACCGTCGCGGTTGCTGACGATGTGCAGGTGCTCGGCTACGTCCCCGCCGACGAACTGGCCGCCCTCTACGGAGCGGCCACGGTGGTGGCGTACGTGTCGCGCTACGAAGGGTTCGCGTTACCACCACTCGAAGCCATGGCGTGTGGCGCGGTCGTGATGGCGACGCCTGTCGGTGCGTTGCCCGACATCGCCGGCGGCGGGATCGAGTTCGTCGAGATCGGTTCGGTTGGCGCGCAAGCGCACGCGCTGTCCGAGTTGTTTCACGACGCCGATCGGCGTGCTGAGCGGGCGACCGCGGCACGTGCTGCGGCGGGTGCACTGTCGTGGGCGCGCGCGGCGAGCGAGACGGTCGCCGTATATCGCACACTGGTCTAGCGCTCGGCCCGCGCGGCGGTGACTGCGGGCCGGGGCTAGACGCGTGACCTGCGTTGCTCCCGAGCCGGCAACAAGTCGTCGAAGCGGTTCTCCCAACCCATCGCCAGCGAGAGCACCGACGGAGTTTGTCGGGCCGCGACGGGTATCGGGATGAGCGCGTTGCGGCCGGCCGCAAGGAACACCATCCCGAGCAGGATCAGGCCAAGGCCGACGATTGACAGCATCGTCGTGCCTGAGCCGGTGTTGGCGAGGGTGCGGGGGAGTGCCTCGGCTGCGGTCTTGCTGTTGCCGGTGGCCGGCGCGACGGGACTCGCGATTCGATCGACGACGGTAATCGTGCCTGTCATCGACGGATGGAACTCGCAGTGGATGCGGTAGACCCCGATTTTTTGGAACTGGAATGTGGCGTTATGGCCGGGCTGCAGCCCGTTCGTATCGAATGTGCCGTCGTCGGTCACGACGCGATGCATCGCCGCGCCGATGTTGGTGAAGCGCACGATCGTGTTGCGCACGACCGTCAGTTCGCTGGGCGAAAACGCGTAGTCGCGCACTTGCACCGTGGTGACCGGACTCGTCGACGCCGCCGCAGCGGCGACCGCACCGGCCATCGCGGCAAGGGTGAAACAGATCGCGGCGACGCCCTGCGCCATGCGCGGAAACGATCTGGGTACGCCTCGACTGCGTGGCACGGCACTCGCCCTTCCTCGGGGCGCAACGCTACCAACCGCGGCCCGTCGGGCGCCTCCTAGACTGCGAGGGTGCGAGTCGCAATCGGTTCCGATCACGCTGGATTCCGGCTCAAAACCCACCTCATTGCGACGCTGCGCACCCGGGGCGACACTGTGCATGACCTTGGGACGTTCACCGAGGAGCGGTGCGACTACCCGCCGATCTGCGCCGAGGTGGCCCGAATGGTGGTGCGCGGGGCCGCCGACCGGGGCATCGTCCTCGGCGGCTCGGGCCAGGGCGAGCAGATCGCAGCCAACAAGGTGCACGGCGCTCGGGCCGCGCTGTGCAACGACCTGTACACCGCCCGGCTCGCGCGTGCTCACAACGACGCCAACGTGCTGTCCGTCGGAGCGCGCATCGTGGCGCCCGAGCTGGCCGACGAGATCTTGGCGCTGTTCCTCGACACGCCCTTCGAAGCCGGTCGCCACGTACACAGGGTCGCGCAGATCGCCGACATCGAACGAGAGGAAACATCGCGATGACCACGCCGCTCGAGGCCACTGATCCGGTGCTGTTCGACATCGTGCAGCGCGAGATCGTTCGTCAGAACACCACCATTCAGCTCATCGCCTCGGAGAACTTCACGTCGCGGGCCGTGATCGAGGCCCAGGGCTCGGTGCTGACGAACAAGTACAGCGAGGGCTACCCGGGCAAGCGCTACTACGGCGGCAACCTCGTGGTGGACGAAGCCGAAGAGCTTGCCCGCCAGCGTGCGTGCGCACTCTTCGGCGCGCAACACGCAAACGTGCAGCCGCACTCGGGCGCCAACGCAAATGTCGCCACCTTCATGGCGTTGCTCACGCCGGGCGACAAGGTGATGGGCATGCGCCTCGATCAAGGTGGCCACCTCACGCACGGTTCACCGGTGAACTTCAGTGGCCGCTACTACGACTTTGTCTCCTACGGCGTGAACGAACAGAACGAGCAACTCGACTACGACCAGATCCGCGATCTGGCCAAGCGCGAACGCCCGAAGCTGATCATCGCGGGAGCCACGGCGTATTCGCGCCGTATCGACTTTGACGCGTTCCGTTCGATCGCTGACGACGCCGGCGCGCTGCTCATGGTCGACGCTGCGCATATTGCTGGGCTCATCGCGGGTGGCGCGCACCCCTCGCCGGTGCCCGTTGCCGATGTCGTGACGTTCACGACGCACAAGACGCTGCGCGGCCCTCGTTCGGGGGCGATCCTGGCTCGGGAGGGCCTGGCGACGGCGATCGACAAGGCCGTGTTCCCAGGCTTTCAGGGCGGTCCGCTGATGCACGTGATCGCAGCGAAGGCCGTCGCGTTCCACGAGGCCGCCCAGCCGGCGTTTCGTGACTACGCCGCGGCGGTCGTGAGCAATGCGGCCGCGCTCGCGGCCGCGCTTGGCTCGCATGGTCTGCGGATCGTGTCGGGCGGCACCGACAACCACCTCATGCTCGTCGACCTGCGGAGCTTCGGCGTGACGGGCAAGGTCGCGCAAGAAGCGCTCGACGCGGCCGGGATCACCACGAACAAGAACGCCATCCCCAACGATCCCGAAAAGCCGTTCGTGACGAGCGGCCTACGGCTTGGTACTGCGGCCGTCACCACCGCCGGCATGCGATCCGACGAGATGGTGCAGATCGCCGAGATGATCGCGTCGGTGCTGCGCGCCCCGAGCGACGAGTCGGTCCGTGCAGGCATACATGCGCAGGCCAACGCGCTCTGCGCCCGTTTCCAGCCCTATCCGGACCTCTAAATCGTGATTGACGCATAGTTCATGGGTTACGCCGTCGTGCTCGTCGTCGCGTTCGCGACGACGCTCGCCACGACACCACTCGTGCGGCGACTCGCAATCGCCGCGGGTGTCGTGACGCCCCCAGGTTCTGCGGGTGGGCGCCACGTGCACACGCGGCCGACGCCGAGCCTCGGCGGGCTCGCGATGTTTTGCGGCTTCCTCGTGGCGATGGGTGTCGCGTCGCAGATGCGCCAGTTCCATCAGGTGTTCGAGAACTCCGAGCCGCGCGGTGTGCTTCTTGCGGCGGGCGTGATGCTGCTCGTCGGGATGCTCGACGACATCGTCGACGTGTCGCCGCCCGCGAAGCTCGCGGGGATGGTGCTCGCCGCGAGCATGCTCGCTCGTGACGGCGTCACGATGTTTTTCTTCCGGGTGCCGTTCAACCTCGGCCACCTCGACACGGTCGTGTTGTCGACGGATCTGGCGCCGATCGTCACCGTGTTGTGGGTCGTGGTGATGGCGAACGCCATCAACCTGATCGACGGGCTCGATGGTCTCGCCGCGGGCATCGTGCTGATCGCAGGCGCCGCGTTCTACCTCTTTGCCCGTGAGCTGTTCTTCCAAGGCGCGATCGACGGCTCGAACATCGCCCCGCTCGTGGCGATCATCGCCATCGGGATCTGTGCCGGGTTCCTGCCGTGGAACTGGACGCCGGCGCGCATTTTCATGGGCGACGCGGGCGCACTGTTCCTCGGTCTGCTCATGGCCGTGCCGACGATCACCGTGGGCGGGCGCACCGCGCCTACCTACGGCAGCTCCTACTTCTTCGTTGCGCCCCTGCTCATCCCGCTCATCATTCTCGGGGTGCCCGTGGCCGACACCGCCTTCTCGTTCTTCCGCCGCGTGCTCTCAGGCCGTGGTTTTTCGAACGCCGACCGTAAACATCTGCACCATCGGCTCGTGGAGATGGGCCACGGTCCCCGCCGCACGGTGTTCATCCTCTGGGCCTTCACGGCCCTGCTGTCGTGCGCAGCGCTGCTGCCCATCTACACCAAGCGCGGTTACGCGCTGCTGCCGCTCCTCGGCGCGGGGCTGTCATTGTCGCTCTACGTGCTGTTTCACCCCGGAGTGCGCACGGTCAGGGCGCTGCGGGGCCGCCGGCGCCGGGCGCGGCGCGCCGGCATGGCCGAGCCCGACGAGACCAGGCCCGACAACGTCGTCGAGATCCGCAGTCGCGGGTAGGAGAAGATCGGGTTTCGGACGGCAAAAAATTGTTGTCTTCGGTTTGGCAACATGCCATCGCTCCGGTACATTGCGATTCCGTTCACAAACGATGAAACAACGGCGTTTCGTCGTGTCCGACCGGGGGCCTGGTGCCAGCAGAAGTCGAACAGAACGCGGCTCGCCCGACTGCTGCGACGAACCTCCATCGCGCGTTGTACTCGGGCTTTGGTAACGCGCTCGGTACCGCGTTCGAACTCGCGGCCGTCCCGGTGCTGTTCGCCCTCGCCGGGTTGTGGCTCGATGGACGTTTCCACACCAAGCCGGTGTGCATGCTCGTGTTGACGATGCTCGCAATCGTCGGTCTCGGCGCCCGCAGTTACTACGAGTACAAGGCCCGCATGGAGATCGAAGAAGCCAAGAGGCCGTCATGGAAACACTGACGACGCCTTCGGTGGAGCGCGAAATCGCGTTCGACATCGTGCGCCGCGGCGCCGTGATCGCGCCCGTGATCATTGTGGTCGCTGGTCTCGTCGAGGGCTGGCACGGCGTCAACAGTGCGGCCATCGCGGTTGCGCTCGTGTTCGTGAACTTTCTTGTTGCCGCGGCGATCATGACCCGTGCTGCGAGCGGCGGCCCCACCGCCATCGGCATCGGCGCGCTCGTCGGCTACCTCGTGCGGCTCGTGATCATCCTCGTCGCGCTCGTGACGCTGCGGCACCAGCCGTGGATCCACCTCTCCACGTTCGGCATCGTGCTCGTCGGCACGCACCTCGGCCTGCTGTTCTGGGAAATGAAGTACCTGAGCATCTCGCTCGGCGCGCCCGGCCTTCGCCCGGCCCCCGCATCCCCGCTCGCGTCCGCCCACGTCGGCGCTGACCGACCTGGCCACCTCGGAGACCAATGAACGCCTTCCTCGCGGTCGACGTCCCGCCGATCAGCCACGTGACCATCTGGGGCAACGGACCAGGTGGTTTCAACAAGACCGGCGCGATCTATGTGTTCGCCGCGCTGTTCACGATCCTCGTCTTCGCGCTCGGCACGCGTCGAAAAGACGCGCTCGTGCCCGCTGGGCTGTTCCAGAACGCCGCAGAGTCGGGCGTCGGCTTCGTGCGCAACCAGGTGATCATGCAGACGATGGGCACCGACGGGCTGCCCTACTTGCCGTACCTCACGGCGCTGTTTTTCTTCATCTTCTTCAGCAACATCACCGAGATCATTCCCGGCGTGCAGTTCCCTGCCAACGCACGGTTCGCGATCCCGGCCGTCTTCGGATTGCTCACGTGGGTGATCTACAACGTCGTCGGTGTCGTCAAGCAAGGCCCACTGCACTACATCAAGAACTCGTTGGTGCCGCCGGGCGTGCCCAAGGCGATGTTGCCGCTGATGATCCTCATCGAGTTCGTGTCGAAGTTCATCGTGCAGCCCTTCTCGCTGGCCGTCCGACTCTTCGCCAACATGCTCGCCGGTCACCTGATCCTCGTGACCTTCGCCGCGCTCTCCGCCGCGCTCTGGGCCCTCTCGCCCACCGTGGTGGTGATGCCGTTTTCGTTCCTGTTGCTGGTTGCGATGACCGGCTTCGAGGTTCTCGTGAGCTTCCTACAAGCGTTCATCTTCACGATCTTGACCGGCGTCTACATCGGCGCCGCAATGCACCCCGATCACTGACATCCGCGCACTGACATCGAGCACTGCAACGTGCTCACCGACTAGGAGGACCACGTGGCCCTGGCCCTGATCCACTTCATCTTCGCCGCCGCAGCGACCAATGACCCCACCAAGGGGTTGACTGCGATCGGTCGAGGCATCGTCTACGGCGGCGCCGCCATCGGCCCGGGAATCGGCATCGGCCTCGTGGTCGGCAATGCCATCTCGGCCATGGCCCGCCAGCCCGAATCGGCCGGCACCGTCCGCACGACGATGTTCCTCGGGATCGCGTTCACCGAGGCGCTCGCGCTGTTCGGTTTCGTCCTCGCGTTCATCATCTCGGGCTAGGAGCGTCACGATGCGCACACGTACCCGTGCACTTCTCGCCACGGCTGTGGTCGGTTTTGGCTTCGTGAGTTTCGCCGGACCCGCGTCGGCCAAGCCGGCGACGAAGGCAGCCGAGGAGTGCATCAAAATCCTCGAGGACGGCGGTACGGCGAACGACTGCCAGGAGGCACCGTCGCCGCTGAAGCCCGAGACGAACGAGATCATCTGGGGTTCGGCCGCGTTCCTCGTGCTGCTCGTCGCGATGTGGAAGTGGGGTGTCCCCGCGGTCAAGAACATGGAGACCGCCCGCGAGGACCGCATCCGCAACGACCTCGAGACGGCGGAGAACGCCAGGACCGAGGCCGAGGGTTCGCTCACGCAGTACCGCGCCCAGCTTGCTGACGCGCGCAGTGAGGCCCAACGGATCGTCGACGAGGCCCGCCAATCGGCCGAGGGCGTCCGCAAGGACCTCATCGCTCGCGCCGAGGCTGACGCGGCCGATATCCGCACCAAGGCCAACGAAGACATCCGTCTGGCGTTGGACCGGGCCAAGGTTGATCTGAACCGCCAGGTCGCGTCGTTGTCGGTCGAGCTCGCAGGCAAGATCGTCGAGCAGAACCTCGACCAGTCGACCCAACAGCAGCTGATCGACAGCTACATCGCCAGCGTCGGGAGCAACTGATCCCATGACCGCCTCCCGCGTCGACGCGTACGCACGGGCGATCCTCGACCTCGCCGAGGCCGAGGGTTTGTCGGCCGAGACCGAGGACGAACTGTTCCGGTTCGCCCGCACGTTCGAAGCGAACGACAACCTGCGCACTGCGCTGTCGGATCGGTCGCTTCCGGTCGAGCGCCGGCTCGCCGTCGTCGATGACCTGATGGGCGGCAAGGCGTTCCCCGTCAGCCTGTCGATGATCTCCATGATCGTCGGAGTCGGTCGCGCCAACGAGCTACCCGAGATCGTCGATCGCTTCGTGGAACTCGCAGCCGAGCAACGCAGCCACGAGGTGGCCGAGGTGCGCACGGCTGTCGCGCTCACCGAGGCACAGGTCACGCAACTCGCGTCGGCGCTGTCGCGAGCCACCGGTAAGCAAGTCGAGGTCAAGACCGTCGTCGATCCGAGCGTGCTCGGTGGTGTGGTTGCCCGCATCGGCGACACCGTCATCGACGGAACGGTCCGCCGTCGGCTGAACCAACTCGAGGAATCGATCTGATGGCAGAGCTCACGATCAATGTCGACGACATCAGCGCCGCGCTGCGCAAGCACGTCGACTCGTACACACCGTCGATGCAGGCCGAGCGGGTCGGCATCGTCACCGAGGTCGCCGACGGCGTCGCGCGCGTGCACGGTCTGCCGAACGCGGCGGTCAACGAGCTCCTCGAGTTCGAAGGCGGCGTGCTCGGTCTGGCGCTGAACCTCGACGAAGACTCGATCGGCGCGGTCGTGCTCGGTGCCGCCGACAAGATCGAAGAAGGCTTCTCGGTGCAGGCGACGGGCAAGATCCTGTCGGTGCCGGTAGGCGACGGTTTGCTCGGTCGTGTCGTCGACGCGCTCGGGAACCCGATCGACGGCAAGGGCGAGCTCGTGGGCGCGGTGCCGCGCCGCATGGAGATCCAGGCTCCCGGCATCGTTGGTCGCCAGCCCGTGCACGAGCCGCTGCAAACGGGCATCAAGGCCATCGACGCGATGACCCCCGTCGGTCGTGGTCAGCGTGAGCTGATCATCGGCGACCTCAAGACGGGCAAGACGACTATCGCCATCGACACGATCCTGAACCAAAAGGGTCAGGGCGTGAAGTGCATCTACGTCGCCATCGGCCAGAAGGGTTCGACCGTGGCCACCACGGTGAACACACTCGCCGAACGCGGCGCGCTCGAGTACACGGTCGTTGTCAACGCTCCCGCGTCGGCCGAAGCGGTGTTCAAGTACCTCGCGCCGGACGCCGGTTGAGCGATTGGGCAACACTGGCAGGAAAACGGTGAGCACGCGCTCGTCGTGTACGACGACCTGTCGAAGCAGGCCGAGGCGTACCGCCAGCTCGCGCTGTTGCTGCGCCGCCCGCCGGGCCGCGAGGCGTACCCGGGCGATGTCTTTTACCTCCACTCCCGCCTGCTCGAGCGCGCCGCGAAGTTGAGTGACGACCTCGGTGCCGGTTCGTTGACCGCGCTGCCCGTGATCGAGACCAAGGCCGGCGACGTGTCGGCGTACATCCCCACGAACGTGATCTCGATCACCGACGGCCAGATCTACCTCCAGGACGACTTGTTCAAGTCGGGTGTGCGCCCGGCCGTCGACGTGGGCATCTCGGTGTCGCGCGTCGGTGGTGCCGCGCAGACCAAGGCAATGAAGGCCGTCGCCGGAACGCTGAAGCTCGACCTCGCGCAGTTCCGTGAGCTCGAGGCGTTCGCCACGTTCGGGTCCGAACTCGACGCGGTGTCGAAGAGCCAGCTCGAGCGCGGTTATCGCCTCGTGGAGTTGCTCAAGCAAAACCTGAACTCACCGATGGCCGTCGAAGAACAGGTCGTGTCGATCTTTGCCGGCACGAAGGGCTACCTCGACGATGTGCACGTGTCGGATGTCCGGCGTTTCGAAGCCGAACTGCTCGAGTTCATGAAGACACAGCGCAGCGACGTGATCGGTGCGATCGGCTCCACCGGAAAGCTCGACGAAGACGCGCTCACACAGGCCGTCACCACGTTCAAGGCCGGCTTCGCGGGGAGCGCCGGCGTCGACGACGAGCAGCTCAAGCACACCGACGGTGAGGCGATCCAGGCTGCGGCCAACGACGCGATGGAAGGCTCCGGGTAGTACATGGCCGGCGGTCAGGAGCGCATTCTGCGCCGACGCATCAAGTCGGTGCAGTCGACGAAGAAGATCACGCGCGCGATGGAGCTCATTGCCGCGAGCCGCATCGTCAAGGCCCAAGCGCGTGTCCACGCAGCGCAGCCCTATGCCGATGGCATCACGGGCGTGGTGCGCGACCTCGCGGCGGCTGGCGCGGGTAGCAGCAATCCGTTGCTCGCGGGCCGCGAGCAGGTCAACACGGTGGCGCACATCGTGATCGCCGCCGACCGCGGTCTGTGTGGTGGTTACAACTCGACGATCGTGCGCACGGCCGAGCGCGAAATGCGTGACCATGCCCTGCTGGGCCACCGCAACCTGCTCGTGACCGCAGGGCGCAAGCCCGAGAGCTACTTCCGGTTCCGAGAGATTCCGATCGAAGCCGATTTCGCGGGATTCAGCGACGGCCCGAGCTACGAAGACGCCCGCTCGATTGCGAGCACGGTCACGCAGCGGTTCCTCGACGGCGACATCGACCGCGTGCAGATCATCTACACGAAGTTCCTGTCGGCCGGCCGCCAAGAAGTGGTCGTCGAGCCGCTCATGCCGCTCGACACATCCGAAATCGCTGGCGACCTCACCCAGGCGGTGGCGAAGCCAGACCGGGAGCGAGCGACGAGCGACGCGGGGGCCGAGCCACTCGCAGCGCCGGGCGGAGCAGGCGCAAAAGGCGGCGGGTACGAATTTGAGCCGGCGCCGGAAACGATTCTTGACGCGCTGCTGCCGCGCTACGCCGAAGCGCGGGTGTTCGCGGCGTTGCTGAACGCGGCTGCGTCCGAGCACGCCTTTCGCCAACGGGCCATGAAGGCTGCCACCGACAACGCGGACGAACTGATCCGCACGTTGTCGCGCATCATGAACCGCGCCCGTCAAGATTCGATCACCACCGAGATCATGGAGATCGTCGGCGGCGCCGAGGCCCTCGGATCCACCGCCATCCTCGACGACGACCTGCTCATTTCGAACTAGCCCGCAATCCGGCGGCGCATCACGGCGCCCGCCACACACCTCGACTGCCACACCTCGACTGCACGAGACGAAGAAGCCAGGAGCACGAACATGGTTGCCACCGAGCCGAAATTGGCCGACGGGCGAGTTGTCGCCATCGCCGGTCCTGTTGTCGACGTCGACTTCCCACCCGACGCGCTGCCCGAGATCAACCACGCCCTCGAGATGGACATCGTGCTCGACGGCGAGACAACCGTCGTCGTCGCCGAGGTCGCACAGCAGATCGGTCACGGCCGGGTCCGGGTCGTGTGCATGAAGCCGACCGACGGCCTGAAGCGGGGCACCGCGGTGCGCAACCTCGGCCGTGGCATCCAGATGCCGGTCGGCAACGGCACGCTGGGTCACGTGTGGAACGTGATCGGTGAGCCGCTCGACACCAACGGCGTGATGCCCGAAGGCATCGAGGACCACTGGGACATTCACCGCGACGCGCCGTTGTTCGAGGACCTCGAGCCTGGCCGCTTGATGTTCGAGACCGGCATCAAGGTCATCGACCTGCTCACCCCGTACCTCCAGGGTGGCAAGATCGGCCTCTTCGGTGGTGCCGGCGTCGGCAAGACCGTGCTCATCCAGGAGATGATCAACCGTGTCGCCACCCAACACGGTGGTGTGTCGGTGTTCGCGGGCGTGGGGGAGCGCACTCGTGAAGGCACCGACCTCTGGCTCGAGATGCAGGAGTCGGGCGTCATCGAGAAGGCCGCGCTTGTCTACGGCCAGATGGACGAGCCGCCCGGCGTGCGTATGCGTGTCGCGCTTGCCGCGCTCACCGTTGCGGAGTACTTCCGCGACGTGAAGGGCCAGGACGTGCTCTTGTTCGTCGACAACATCTTCCGTTTCGTGCAGGCCGGTTCGGAGGTCTCCACGCTGCTCGGCCGCATGCCGTCGGCCGTCGGTTACCAGCCAACGCTCGCCGACGAGATGGGCGAGTTGCAGGAGCGCATCACCTCGACGAAGGGCCGCTCCATCACGTCGCTGCAGGCCGTGTACGTGCCCGCCGACGACTACACCGACCCGGCGCCGTTCACGACGTTCACCCACCTCGACGCCACGACGGAACTCTCCCGCCAGATCGCGTCGCTCGGTATCTATCCCGCCGTCGACCCGCTGGCGTCCACGTCGACGATCCTCGCCCCTGAGGTTGTCGGCGCCCGTCACTACGCCGTGGCGAACCGCACACAGCAGATTCTCCAGCGGTACAAGGAACTGCAGGACATCATCGCCATCCTCGGTATCGACGAACTCTCCGAAGAGGACAAGCTCACCGTCGGGCGCGCCCGCAAGATCCAGAAGTTCCTGAGCCAGCCGTTCTTTGTGGGCGAGGTCTTCACCGGCCTGAAGGGCATCTTCGTGCCGATCGCCGAGACGGTCGACAGCTTCGAAGCGGTCTGCAACGGTGAACTCGACCACGTGCCCGAGCAGGCGTTCTTCAACGTCGGCGGCGTCGAGTCAGTCCTCGCCAAGGCCAAGTCGCTCCAGGAGAGCTGAGCGCATGTCCCTCGTGGTCCAGCTGGTGTCGCCCGAACAGGTGCTGTTCGAAGGCGAGGCCGACATGGTCGTGGCGCGCACGCTGGAGGGCGGCGACATCGCGTTCCAGACCGGTCACGCGCCGTTCCTCGGCGCGCTTGCGATCTGGCCGGTGCGGGTACTTGGCGCCGAGAGCGAGTTGGCCTTCGCGTGTCACGGTGGGTTTGTGCAGGTGGATGGCACGAAGGTGGTCATCCTCTCCGATGTGGCCGAACTGCGAGCCGACATCGATGTCGCTCGGGCCGAGGCCGCACGAGCGAAGGCCGAAGCAGCCTTGGCGGTCGACGTCGATGACGCCGAGGCCGCCGCCGCGCTCGCCCGCGCCATCACCCGCATCAACGTCGCCGCCTGATCCCGCCTCGGTCGCGCCAACGCAGCGAATCTGGGGCGAAAATCCCCCTGTGAGAGGGATTTTGGGTACAAGAACGACGGTGGATCGCTACGGTGCTCGCTGATGCGGGCGACGTTGGCGGAGATGTTGGCGTCGGGGCGGGTGCTGTTGGCCGATGGCGCGACGGGCACGAACTACTTCGGTATGGGGTTGGAATCGGGCAACGCGCCCGAGTTGTGGATCGACGCGCACCCCGACCGCGTGCAGGCGTTGCACCAGCAATTCGTCGATGCCGGCGCCGACATCATCCTCACGAACACGTTCGGGGCGAACCGTTCACGCCTCGCGTTGCACGGTCATGAGGACCGGGCCTTCGAGTGGTCGCAGCGCGCGGCCCGACTCGCACGCGAGGTCGCTGACGCGGCCGACCGTCCGATTGTGGTCGCCGGGTCAGTCGGGCCGACCGGCGCCCTGTTCGAGCCGCTCGGCGAACTCACCGACGCGATCGCGACCGAGATGTTCCGCGAGCAGATCGCGGGGCTGGCCTCGGGCGGCGCCGACGTGGCGTGGATCGAGACGATGTCGGCCGTCGAAGAAGTACGCGCCGCAGCACAAGGTGCGATCGCGGTCGGACTGGCCTACACGGCGACATGCTCGTTCGGCTCGGGCGGCCGCACGATGATGGGCGTCGAACCAGCTGCGTTGGTCGAGATGTTCTCGGGGCTCGGTGTCGCGCCCCTCGCGGTGGGCGCAAACTGTGGCGTCGGCGCGTCCGACACCCTCGTGTCGTTGCTCGCCATGACCGAGTCGTCGCCCGCCACGATGTTCATCGCCAAGGCGAACTGCGGCATCCCCCAGGTCGTCGGCACCGACATCGTGTACTCGGCCACGCCCGAGGCGATGGGTGAGTACGCAGTGTCTGCCGTCGAGGCCGGTGCGAGCATCGTCGGCGGGTGTTGTGGCACGTCACCAGCCCATCTCGCGGTGATGCGACGTGCACTCGACGCGCGCGTCGCGGGAGACGTCCGGGCGCGGCCGCGCTGACCAGTGAGACGTGCGGCGCCGAAGCCAGCCCGGGAGCGAGGGACGAGTGACACGGGTGGCGAGTCGCTCGTAGCGCCCGACGAAGGACGCGCAAGCGACAGGAGCTATTCGCCCCAGCGAACGGCGGAGTATTTGACGAGCTTCGACCACTGGTGGCGGGCCTCGACGGTGCGGATCGTGCCGCTCTTGGAGCGCATGACGAGCGACTCGGTCATGGCGCCGTCGGGCAGATAGCGCACACCGCGCAGGAAGTCACCGTTGGTGACCCCGGTGGCTGCGAAGAACACGTCGTCGCTGCGCACGAGATCGTCGATCGTGAGCACCTGGTCGAGGTCGTAGCCGGCGTCAAGGGCCTCGGTGCGTTCGCCTTCGTCGCGCGGCCACAGGCGCCCGTAGATCTCGCCGCCGAGACACTTCATGGCGCACGCGGCCGTGACGCCTTCGGGAGTACCGCCGATGCCGAAGAGGATGTCGCTGCCCGAGTCGGGCCATGCGACGGCAATGGCGCCCGCGATGTCCCCGTCGGGGATGAGCTTGATGCGCGCACCCGCGTCGCGGATGTCTTCGATGAGCTGCTTGTGGCGAGGCCGGTCGAGCACGACGGCCGTCACGTCTTGGACGCGCTCACCGAGCGCCTTGGCGACGGAGTGCAGGTTGTCGCGTACCGACGCGTCGAGGTCGACGGCGTCGACGCACTCGGGTCCGACCGCGATCTTGTCCATGTAGACGCACGGCCCCGGGTTGAACATGGTGCCGCGCTGGCTCATGGCGATCACGGCGAGGGCGTTGTCGCGACCGAGCGAGCAGAGCGTCGTGCCATCGACGGGGTCGACGGCGATGTCGACAGGCATCGAGCCTTCCGTGCCGATCCGCTCGCCGTTGTAGAGCATCGGCGCTTCGTCCTTTTCGCCTTCGCCGATCACGACGATGCCGTCGACCGCCATCGAGCTGAGTACGACGCGCATCGCGTCGACGGCGGCTCCGTCGACGCCGTTCTTGTCGCCGCGACCCATCCAACGGCCCGCCGCGAGCGCGGCTGCTTCGGTGACGCGCACCAGCTCCATGGCCAGGTTGCGATCGGGTTGTTGGTCGGTATCCATCGTGGGCCCCGTCTGTGAGCGGTAGCGAACCGACGCAATCTACCGGGGCGCTACCGTGCGCGACCATGCATGGCTTGATAAAGAAGGTGGTCTTGGTGACGGGTGCCGCTTCGGGCATCGGTGAGGCGTGCGTGGAGCGGTTCCTGAGGGAAGGCGCCATTGTGGTGGGCGCCGACGTGCGCCCGCCGGGCCGAGACCTCGACCTTCCACCGGGGATGGAGCCGGCCGCCTTCGCTGAGCTCGACGTGCGCGACGAGGCGGCAACCGCAGCGCTGGTCGCGTCGATCGTGGCCGAGCACGGTCGCATCGACGGTGTGGTGACGGCCGCTGGTGTCGCGGGCGGCGGGGCCGCGCACATGGTCGACGAGGCCGCGTGGGATCACGTGCTCGACATCAACCTGAAAGGCACCTTTCTCACCGCAAAGTGCGTCGTCGGGGCGATGCTCGAGAATGCAGCGGTCGATGGCGAGCGGGGCTCGATCGTGACGATCGCATCTGTCGAGGGCCTCGAAGGCACCGCGGGTGGGAGCGCGTACAACGCGTCGAAGGGCGGTGTCGTGCTCTTCACGAAGAATCTCGCCATTGACTACGGGCGACGCGGCATCCGCGCGAACTGCATCTGTCCTGGTTTCATCGACACGCCGATGTTCCAGGGCGTGTTCGATAGCGACGGACTGGGCGACGTGCGCGCCGATATCGAGCGCGAACACAAGCTTCGTCGCTTCGGGCGCGCCTCGGAGATCGCTGCGGCTGCGCTGTTCCTGCTCTCGAGCGATGCTTCGTTTGTGAGCGGTGTCGCACTTCCCGTCGACGGCGGCTACACCGCCGGACGCGATCACGGCATCACCGCAATGATGGGACTCTGAGACCGAGTTTCCCCACGAGGGGTTCGCCGGGCGTCGGGCCGGCCAGCCGCTCGACTGCACGCTCGGCCAGGTCAGGGAGAAACGGCGACAGTTCGCTCGCGACGATGCGGGCGGCGTGCAACGCGGGCGCGATCGCCGCGGCGCGTTCGAGTGTGTCGCTGATCGTCCACGGTGCAGCGTGCTCGAGCCAGCGGTTGGCGTCGGCGACGACCGCCAGCAGCACGGCGACCGCGGCGCGGAAATCGAAGCGTTCGACTGCGCGGTCGACGCGGTCGGCGACGTCGTCGGCGTTGGCGATGCGGGCGCACACGAGTTCGTCGAGCGGGAGGTGGGGCACAAGGCTCGCGAGTTTCGTCACGCGTTGCACGAGGTTGCCGATGCCGTTGGCCAGGTCTCGATCCGATGCTCCGACGACACCGTCGATCGTGAAGTCGGCGTCGCCGACGCGTGGCACTTCTCGCAGAAGCCACCAGCGCACGGCATCGGTGCCGAATGCGTGCACGAGCGCGAACGGATCGACGCCGTTGCCGAGCGACTTGCCGATCTTGGCACCGTCGACCGTCAGATAGTCGTGCACGAAGATGATGTCGGGGAGCGCCAGACCGGCCGACAGTAGGAACGCGCACCAGTACACGGCGTGAAAGCGCACGATGCCCTTACCGACCACGTGCACCCTCTCGGTGTGCGCGTCGGCCCACCAACGCTGGTAGTCGACACCATGCGACGGTGTCGGGCCGAAACCGAGCGCGCTGACGTAGTTCACGAGCGCGTCGAGCCACACGTAGATGATCTGCGTAGGGTCGCCGGGCACGGAAATGCCCCAACCGTGGGCGCGGGTCGCGTCGCGCGACACGCTGATGTCGCGTACTCCGGCGGCGAGGAACGCGAGCACTTCGTTGCGGCGGTGCTCCGGTTCGATACGCAACCGTCCGCTGGTGATCGCGTCGCGCAACGTCTCGCCGTAACGCTCGAGCCGGAAGAACCAATTGCGTTCCACGACGCGTCGCGGCGCAACGGTGTGCTCGCCACACGTGCCATCCGTCGCGAGTTCGGCGGCATCGACGAATCCTTCGCAACCCTGGCAGTACAGGCCGTCGTAGTCGCGTTGATACACATCGCCACCGCGTTCGAGCAGTTGCCAGATGTGGCGGACCGCGGGCGCGTGGCGAGCGTCCGCGCTCGTGTGGATGTAGTCGTCGAAGCTGATGTTGAGCGCCGAACCGAGAGCGGCGAAGCGCGCGCCCTGATCGTCGATATACCGCGCGACACCCACGTCGGTATCGAGTGCGGCACTCGCGTTCTTGAGTGCGTGGTCATCGGTGCCCGAATGCAATCGCACGGCGCGGCCGCGCCTGCGTGCGTGGCGCGCGAGCACGTCGGCTTGCACGTATTCGAGCGCGTGCCCGAGGTGCGGATCGCCGTTGACGTACGGCAGCGACGCGGTGATGTAGAGAGCGTTGGGTGGCGCCATGGTGATTCCTCCTGCAACGGGCGAGGAGGAATCGATGCCGGTCCCAACCTCGCGGGACCGATATCGGCGTGGTGTCAGCGCGCGCCGCAGGGCCCCGAAGGGCCCATCATCGAGCTGGTCTCGATGGACTTCTCGATGGACTTCCTGGCGAGGTTGCCGACGAGCGGCGTGCGCGACATCGCCATCATCATCGGCGGTGGGCCCGTGATCTGCAACCGAATTCTGCGAGACTGCAGCGTGATGGATGAGCGCCTGTTGGCCGTGGCCCGCTCCGCGAAGGGATTCATGCCTGACGACGAGGGACTCGCGCTCCACGACGCCGCGCTGGCCGCGGCGCGTGCGGTCGGGCTTCCTTTGCTCGAGATCGGCACGTACTGCGGCAAGTCCGGCGTGTACCTCGGTGCCGCGGCACGCGCCGGTTCGACGGTGCTCTTCACCGTCGACCATCACCGCGGTTCGGAAGAGAACCAGGCCGGCTGGGAACACCACGATCTCGAACTCGTTGACGAGCGCACCGGCGCCATGGACACGCTGCCCTTCTTCCGCCGCACGATCGCCGAGGCTGGTCTCGAGGATGTGGTGGTGGCGGTCGTCGGCTACTCGGCGCCGGTGGCACGTGCGTGGGCGACTCCGGTGAGCTTCTTGTTCATCGACGGTGGCCACGCACTCGATGTGGCGATGGCCGACTACGCCAGCTGGTCACCGAACGTCGCGGCCGGTGGCACGCTCGCGATCCACGACGTATTCGAACGTCCCGAAGACGGCGGCCAAGCTCCGTACGAAGTGTGGAAGCGCGCGGTGAGCGAAGGCTTCACGCCGATCGACGCCGTCGGCTCGCTGCGCACGCTGCGACGCAACTGAAGCGCCGCCGCGGGGTGGCTGTCGGCGGGCGCGCTCCAAGCGACGATGCGAGTCGCCCCGAGGATCCGACTCGCTCCTCAGACTCGGTCAGCGCGAGGCCGCGTGATTCGTGTGTTCGAGCACCGGCACGATGATCTCGTCGGCGACCCACTGGGCAACGCGTTCGGGATACGGGGTTGGTGGGTTGAGCACGAGGTGGGAGAAGCCGGCATCGACGAGTTGTATGAGGGTCTGTCTTGCTGTCGTCGGGTCGTCGTAGGCGACGCGCAGCTGTACCGAGCGCCTGATGGCGGCGGGGTCGCGGCCGATCGCTGCACAGTGTTCGTCGAGCGCGCCGCCGCCTCCTCCTCGGTGCTCGTGGTCCCATCAGAACGCACAAAAGCGCGCCTTTGATGGGACCACGGCGCGCCTGCCTGTTGCGCGCGTGGCTCGCGTGGTGGGTGATGGTCGTGTGACGTGAACCGAGATTTCTCAATGTTGTTCGGGCTGATGGGTGTTCGGGCGATGAGCGGGCTCGCCGCCACGCCAAACGGAACTTCCACAGGTTCAACGGTGATGACTGCATGCGCCAATGCATCACCGTCGTGCACGCAGGCCGCAAAACGACGCGACTCGATCGGGTCGAGCGGCTAGGACCAACCGTCGGCAGGGATGTACTCGCGGTGCAGCGTCTCGGGCGTGACGAACAGCATCTTGCAGGGCGCAACAACAACGATCTGGCGGTGCCACGCGCCTTGGGGGACGACGCATGCGCCACCGGCGCGCAGTTCGATTCTGCGTTCCTCGTCGACGTCGAGTTGGTCGCGGAGTATCACGTCGATCGCACCTTCGACGAGGTAGAGGAACTCGTCGTCGCTTGGATGCATCTCCCATTCGTCTCGCTCGCCGGGAACCGCAACCACCACGTGCCCTACCTGTCGGCCCTCGAATTGGACGCCGAGAAACTCTGTGTTCGGTGCCGCTCGCCGCGTCATGTCGCCGCTGGCTTACTCACGAACACCAACTCCTCGTTCGGTCGGTCCGGTGCGTCTCGTACGTCGAGGAGTTCGAGTCCGGCGTCGGCCAGGGAGCACTCGATCTCGTCGCGCTCGCGAAAACGAAGTGTCGACGTTGATGTCACGACTTCGTCTGACGCGTTGAAGCAGAACATCGATCGGAACGAGACGAGCGGGAGGGCGACGTCGACGAGCTCCAGCCAGTATTCGACGACCTCACCGGCGCCGAGGTCGATCTTCGAGTACGACGTGTCCCGGTTCCACGACTCCCACGCCCGGCGCGCCGGGTCGCGCACCTCGAAGACGAGTCGTCCACCGGGCCGCAGCGCGTCGCGCGCGGTGCGAAGCGTGTTGTGCCAGTCGTCGTCGTGCACGAACACCTGGGCGACATTGGCGGTCATCGTGGCGAGATCCGCGTGCAGGCCGAGCAGGGTCGCGGCCAGATCCGTTGTGTCGCCGAGCAACCAGCGCACCAGATGCGCACCCACCTTGTGTCGTGCGATGTCCAACGAGGCTTGCGCCGGATCGATCCCGACGACGCTCAGGCCACTGCTTGCAAGGCGGCACGCGAACGTTCCGGTACCGCAGCCGATGTCGAGCACCGAACGGGCGCCGAACTCGGCGACCATCGCCGCATAGGCGTCGAGATCGCTCCGGTCGCCGTCGACGTCGTCGTAGATCGCGGCCAGGCGCGGGTCGGCAAAGATACGATCCGGTGCCACGAGCATCGAAAGGTCAGCGTTTACGGGCTCGTTCAGCCTCGATGGCGAGGCCGGCTTCGATGAGTTCGTCGGCGGTGAGCCCGGCCGGTAGGCCGATGCCGCGGAACAATCCCGACGTGGGGCCGTGACCGCCGAGCGCGTTCGCGGCAAGCACGACGGCCGCGCTGTTCCATGTGGGTTGTTCCACGGGATAGAGCTCGCCGTCGAGATCCCAATGTTCGCCGTCGAAGTTCGCGCCGGTCCAGTACGCGCCGTCGTCGGCCCGCAGGAACTGCACCCACCCGAACAACTCGAGCGCACGGTCGTGGGCACCGATGGCGTCGAGCGCCATCACGCATTCGCATGTCTCGGCGGCCGTCACCCACGGTTGATCCTCGACGCAGCGCACGCCGCGCTTGGGCACCACGAACATGTCCCAACGCGAAGCGATGCGGGCATGCGCGGCGTCGCCACGCATCACACCACCGAGGATCGGGTAGTACCAATCCATCGCCCAGCGTTGCTTGTCGAGGAACCGTTCGGGCCGGTGCGCGACGGCGATCGCGAGCGAACCGACCGACAGTTCCCAGTCGGGCCGTTCGCGCCCGAGCCGTTCCGCGCACGCGATGGCGCAGCGCACCGACAAGTAGATCGAACTGCTGCCGGTGAGCAATGCGCCTCGGCCGTCGGTGCGGTCGGGGTCGGCATCCCATTCGACTTCACCCGTGGGGTGCTGCTGGTCGAGCACGAAGTCGACGGCGCGTTCCACGAGCGGGAAGTAGTGCTCGAGGAAACCGGTGTCACCGCTGCACAGGTAGTGATGCCACACGCCCACCGCCACGTAACACGTAACGTTGGTGTCGAGCCACTGCTCCTTGACGACGCCGTCTTGGTAGTACGCGTGCCACGCGCCGTCGGGACGCTGCATCTGTTCGAGCCAGGCGTAGGCGCGTTCGGCGTCGGCGAAGCGACTCCCCAGATCGAGCGCCATTGCCGACTCGACGTGATTCCACGGATCGGTGTGGTTTCCTGGGCTCCACGGGATCTCGCCGCTGGAGCGCTGCACCGCGCCGATGGCGTCGATGGTCTGTGCGACTTCGGCGCTCGTCATGATCCCGGGAACTTCGGGGAGCTCGGTCTGCGGCAAGGGTTAGGCCTCGCTTTCGTTGGTGCTGTTCGCCCGCGTGGCTTTGGGGGCGCGGCGCTTGCGCGGGCTCGATGCCTTGGGCGCCGTCGGTCCATCGAGCGCACGCGGCGCGCTGTTGTGTGTGAGGGCGCGTTTGCCGTACTTCGCCATCTCGGGGTCGACTTTCTCGCCGTAGACCACGAGGCTTTTGCCGAGCACCGGGTTGAGCCAACGTTCGGCGCGCGCGACGCCACCCGTGGGGTGCTCGATGCAGTGCACGAGGAAGTCGTGGTACGTGCGGACCGGCACGGCGTCAGTGTTTTCGAGCCTGCACACGTTCTTCAGCCACCAGTACG
The DNA here is from genome assembly GCA_038202885.1 of Acidimicrobiia bacterium. GTDB lineage: Bacteria > Actinomycetota > Acidimicrobiia > IMCC26256 > PALSA-610 > JBBREP01. Next base: position 35,001 of record JBBREP010000010.1, read on the forward strand.
GCGAGTGGAACGCGTGCGCATGATGTGAGCCACGCAGGTACAAACCTGCACGTTCGAGCATCGACTCGAGATCACGCTGACGGAAGATCCGCACATGCCCACCGGGCACGTCGTGGTAGCGCCAGTTGAGGGCCCAGTTCACGCGCTCGGGCCAAAACGTGGGAACGGTGACGGCGATGCGACCGCCGGGGCGCAACACGCGCACCATCTCGGCGATCGCTTGTTCGCAGTCCCAGATGTGTTCGAGCACTTCACTCGTCACGACGCGATCGAAGCTCGCGTTCGGAAACGGCAGGTCGAGCGCGTTGCCGTTGACGCAGCCGCCGAACTGGTCGTAGGTGACTTCGCCGGTCGACAGCATCCCACCCGTCGTGGCGAGCACGTCTTTGAGATCCGCGGCGGAGTAGTCGAGCGCAGTCGTGACCGCGCCGAGCTTCATGGCCTGGAACGCGTGGCGCCCGCCACCCGCGCCGAGGTCGAGCAGTCGTTCGCCCGGCAAGAGGCCAAGTCGTTGGAAGTCGACGGTGAGCATTGCAGGTGGTTACCGGATCAGACCGCGGCGTTGTGGCGACGGCGGACCTGGTCTTCGAGCTCCAAGTAGTAGTGCTCGAGCGTGCGCTCGGCGCACAGGCGCCACGTGAACCGATCGAGCACGCGCTCGCGACCGGCTGCGCCGATCTTGGCGCGCATGTCGTCGTCGCCGAGCATGGTGAGGATCGACGCGGCGAGGCCGTCGGGATCGGCGGGCTGGCACAACAGCGCGGATTCGCCCGATGTTCCGGCCACTTCGGGCAGTGCACCGCCCGTGGTCGCCACGAGCGGCGTGCCGCTGCACATGGCCTCGATCGCCGGGAGCGAAAAACCTTCGTACAACGACGGTACGACAGCCATTTCGGCCTCGTTGTAGAGCTCGACGATGCGCTCGTCGGTCACGCCCGACACGAATTCGATGGCGTCGGTGAGCCCGAGCGCATCGATCTGCTTTGGGATCGCGCTGCGGTGGCGCGGTCGACCGATGACCACGAGATGCGCGTCGGGGCGCTCCACGCGCACCTTGGCCAACGCGTCGAGCAGGTAGGTCAGACCCTTGAGCGGCACGTCGGACGACGCCGTGGTGACGAGGCGGCCCTTGACGCGTTGGATGTGTGGCATCGGACGGAACTGGCGCTGGTCGACGCCCACCGGCACCACGTGAAGGCGGTCGGGATTGACGCCCATCTGGGCGATGATGTCGCGCTTGGAGTTGGCCGAGACCGTGAGGTGGCGCGGTAGTGCACGCGCCACGCGTGTCTGCATGGCGAGAAAGCCATACCAGCGTCGCAACGTGAGCTGCTTCCACACTCGCTGGTGCGAAGGGTGCGCCAAGTCGAGGTCGCGGTCGACCGTGATCGGGTGATGCAGCGTGTGCACGATGGGCCAGCCATCGTCGAGCAGGCCCTTAATGCCCGATCCGAGCGACTGGTTGTCGTGGATGATGTCGAACTCGTTGCGCCGGGCGTTGAGCATGGGCCGCACCCGCTGTGAGAACGCCCACGGCTCGGGGAAACCGGCCGAGCACATGTAGAGCCATTCGCCGACATCCACCGCGTTGCGGAACTCGTACGGCCATGGCGTGCGGAACGGATTGTTGCGCGGATAGAGGTCCATACTCGGCACCTCGACGCGGGTGACGGGCGCGTCGACGTCGCTGTGCGGCGGGCCGGTGAAGACTTCGACGGTGTGGCCGAGTTCGGCCAACTCGCGGGTCACGTGGCGCGTGTAGACCCCCTGGCCGCCGACGTGCGGGTTGCCCCGATAGACGAGATAGGCGACGCGCAGGGGGTCACCCGGGCGCGGCACGCGAAGGGGGTTCGGGCTGGACATGAGCCATCCAGCATGGAGGCCAGCCCCCTGATCTGCAAGTCGGGGGCGAGGTGGCATGCTGGGCGCATGTGCCCCGCCGGTCCCGCCCGCACGCCCAACAGCGCCTCGAGCACCGCCTCAGGCACCGCCTCGGGCAGCGTGTCGACCGCGGGGCCGATCAGCGCCGCCATGATCGCCCGTTCCCGCACCCTTGCCGAGCCCCGCTGGTCGCCGAGCGGGCGCCTCGTCGGGTGGCTCGACGGTTTCGACGGCCGGATCGACGTCATGATCGCGCCTACAGACGGCATCCGACCACCATGGGTGGTCACCGCCGACACGCCGGTGACGCCCGTCGGAGGCTACGGCGGTGGCGGTTGGGCCTGGGTGTCCGACGAGGAGATCGTGGTGGCCACCGCGGACGGGAGGCTGGTGCGCCTTCGCGCCGACGGCGGCGGCGTGCTCGCCGTGCTCTCACGCGATGGCAACGCGTCGGCGCCTGCGGTGGCGCCCGACGGATCCGCGGTGGCGTTCACCCTCGAGCGCGACGACACGAGCGACATTGCCGTCGTGCCGCTCGACGCCACGCAGTGGCCCGTGCGGCTGAGCCATGCCGACTTCGCGTGGGACGCCGCGTGGTCGCCCGACTCGACCACGCTGGCGTGGCACGAATGGGACCTGCCCGATATGCCGTGGAGCGGCTCTCGGGTGGCGATGGCGACGCTCGGCCCTGCCCTCGTGGCGGGCCCGACGCGCGTCGTCGCCGGCGGCGACGGAGTTGCGGTCGGACAGCCGCGGTGGTCGCCCGACGGATCGCGCGTCGCGTTCGTGAGCGACCGCGGCGGTACGCCGAACGTGGTCGTGGCGCGCGCCGACGGCACCCGTGCGGTGGCACTGCGCGCCGAGCCGCACGAACACGCGCCGCCGGCATGGGGCCCTGGTCTGCGCACCTTTGCGTGGTCGCCCGACAGCGCGTCGATCGCGTTCACGCGCAACGAGCACGGCTTCGGTCGCCTCGTGCGCGCCGCTCGGCGCGGACGCTCGACCACCAATCTCGCCAAGGCGTTCCATCACGGCCTCGACTGGTCGGCGAACGGCATCGTGGCGGTGCGATCCGGCGCCGTGAGCCCGCCCCAAGTTGTGGTGACCGATGCCGCGTCGCGAACCCGGCGCGTGCTGGCGCGCGGTGCCGTCGCCGGGTTCGAGGCTCGTGCGCTGGTGGAGCCGACGCCGGTTCGGTGGCGTTCGGGGACGGCGACGGTGCACGGGCTGCTGTACCGGCCGGCCGCGGCGTCGGGCAAGCGTGGGTCACTGCCACCGATGCTCGTGACGGTCCACGGCGGCCCAACCGACCAGTCGCAAGCCGATTGGAATCCTCGCATCGCGTTCTGGGTGTCGCGTGGTTGGACGGTGTTATCGGTCAACTACCGAGGTTCGACGGGCTACGGACGCGCGTATCGAGAGGCGCTCGACGGCTACTGGGGCACGCGTGATGTTGCCGACGTGGCTGCCGGCATCCGCCATGCCGCGCGTGAACACTGGTGCGATCCGCGACGCGTCGCCATCACCGGCGGGAGCGCAGGCGGCTTCACGGTGTTGCTCGTGTGTGCGTTGCACGCCAATTTGGTCGCGGCAGGGGTGAGTCTCTTCGGCGTGACCGACCTACTCGGCCTCGCCGCAACCACCCATCGCTTCGAGTCGCGCTACCTCGACCGGCTCGTGGGCGCGTTGCCGCGCCACGCCGACCGCTACCGCGACCGCTCGCCGATCACCCACGCGGCGTCGATCACCGTACCGATGCTCGTGTTGCAGGGGCGCGACGACAAGGTGGTGCCGATCGCGCAGGCCGATGCCATGGTGGCGGCGATGCGCGCGGCCGGCGCCGAGGTCGACTACCACGTATACGAAGGCGAGGGCCACGGGTTCCGGCGTCTCGCCAGCATCGTCGACGAGTACGCCCGCACCGAAGCGTTCCTCACGCACCACGTCCTCAAGGCCTTCTGAGCAATGGCGGATTGGTACTGACGATGTCTGAGGCCGCGCAGTCGTCGCATGACAAGCGCACAGCGATGGATCGGTACGCGCTCCAGGGACCGACGCGGGGCGCAGATCGGGCCGTGCTGCTCGCGCACGGTGCGGGCGCCGACATGCACGCGGTCACGCTGACGGCCTTTGCCGATGCACTCGCGCGCGCCGGTGTGCCGTCGTTGCGCTTCAACTTCGCGTACCGCGCCGCCGGTCGGCGAGCGCCGCCGAAGGCCGACACGCTCCAATCGGAGGTGCGCGCCGCGGCCGAGGAACTCGCGCACCGCGCGAACGTCCCGCTCGATCGCGTCGTGCTCGGTGGCCGGTCGATGGGCGGACGGGTGTGCTCCATGGTGGCCGCGAGTGATGGCGCGTATGGTCTGCTGCTCCTCGGGTATCCGTTGCACGCACCCGGCAAACCCGAACAGCCGCGCGTCGCGCACTTTCCGCACCTCGCGATGCCCGTGTTGTTCGTGTCGGGCACGCGCGACACGTTCGCCACTCCCGCCGAACTCACGGCCGCGGCTGGCGCGATACCGGGACCGGTGTCGTGGCATTGGATCGACACCGCCGACCACGGCTTTCGCCCGTTGAAGAAACAGACGGCCATGACCACGGCCGACGCCCTTGCGGTCGCAGCACCGGCCGTCGTCGACTGGGTGCAGTCGCTGGAACCCGCCCACGCATAGTGGCGCGCGCTGGTCACGGCGCGAGACGGCCGTGACCCCTACGATCGCGTCCCATGTCTCGCATCGTGGTTCGCGGAGGCGGGCCGCTCGAGGGGCGCGTGTCGATTGCCGGCGCCACCAAGAACGAAGGCACCAAGCTGATGGCCGCGGCGCTCCTTGCCCGTGGACGCACCACCATCACGAACATTCCCCGTGTCGGGGATCTCGACGTGATGATCGAGTTGCTGCGTGTGATCGGTGCTGAAGTCGATTGGGTCGGCGCCGACGAGATCGCGATCGACGCGTCCGGCGACCTCACTCCAGTCGCGCCCTACGAACTCGTGTCGCGGATGCGCGCCTCGATCAATGTCCTCGGACCGCTCGTGGCGCGCTGCGGCGAGGCGCGCGTCGCGCTCCCGGGCGGTGACGCCATTGGCTCTCGCAAGCTCGACATGCACGTCGACGGGCTGCGTGCCATGGGCGCGCAGGTCGAACAGCAGCACGGCTACGTGGTCGCGTGGACCGATGGACCACTGCTCGGCGCCCGCCACGTCTTGGAGTTCCCGAGCGTGGGCGCCACCGAGAACCTGGTGATGGCCGGGGTGCTGGCGAAGGGCACGACCGTCATCGACAACGCGGCCCGCGAACCCGAGGTCACCGAGCTCTGCGCCTTTCTGAATCGCATGGGCGCGCACGTGTTGGGCGGCGGCACCTCCACGATCGAGATCCTCGGCGTGGAAGAGCTCGAACCCACAGAGATGCGATTGATCGGCGACCGCATCGAGGTCGGCACGTTGCTGATCGCATGCGCGATGGCGGGCGGCGAGATCGAGCTCGATGGCGCCCAACTCGACCACGTCGAGATCATGGCCCGCAAGCTCGCCGAGATGGGCATGCTCGTGGCGCCGACGGTGCGCGGCCTGTGGGCGCGCGCCAACGAACGCCTCCGCGCCGTCGACATCGCGACCTTGCCGTTCCCGGGATTCGCCACCGACCTCATGCCGCCGGCGGTCGCGATGCTCACCGTCTGCGAAGGCAGCGGGATCGTCACCGAGAACATCTACGACCGACGGTTCCAGTTCGTCGACGAACTCGCGCGCATGGGCGCCGACGTTCGCAATGACGGCCGCCACGCGATCGTGCGCGGCGTCGAACGACTCCAGGGCGCTCCCGTGCAGGCCACCGATGTGCGTGCTGGTGCCGCGCTCGTGCTCGCGGGCCTGGTTGCGGAGGGCGAAACGGTCGTGCACGGCTGTGAGCACGTGGACCGGGCCTACGGCGATCTCGCGGGGAGCCTGCGCAGTCTGGGAGCCGACGCCGAGCGTAGAGAAACCGACGAATGATCAGGTAGGCTGACGCCATGGCTCTTGATGTCGCGACGATGGAACCCCAAATTCTCGACGCGATCGAGCTCATCCGTCCCGCGCTCCAGTCCGACGGCGGCGACATCGAGTTCGGCAACGTTGATGACGACGGCGTGGTGCACGTGAAGCTCGTCGGCGCGTGTGGCACGTGCCCGGTGTCGACGATGACGCTCAAGGCTGGCGTCGAGCGCATCATCATGGACAGGGTGCCCGGTGTGACTGAGGTTGTTGCCGACGCGTAGTCGGCCACCGTCGGCACGTATGAACGACACCGGCACGGAGTCGCTTGTCGCGCGCGCACTCGACGGCGACCGGGCTGCATTGGCGCGGGTCGTGTCGATCGTCGAACAGGGTGGCGACGCTGCTCGGGTGGCGAGCGCGCAGTATCACGGCCACGCCGATCGGGCTTGGGTGCTGGGGCTGACCGGCGCGCCCGGTGCGGGGAAGTCGACGCTCACCGATCGACTCGTGGCCAGCCTCCTCGCGAGCGACGCTGCGACTCGTGTCGCGGTGCTCGCCATCGACCCGACGAGCCCGTTCACCGGCGGCGCCATCCTTGGTGACCGCGTGCGCATGCAAGAGCACGCCACCGATCCGCGCGTGTTCATCCGCTCGATGGCCACACGCGGTCATCTTGGCGGGCTGTCGGCGTCGGCCCCGCAGGCCGCCAGACTGCTCGACGCTGCGGGGTATCCGTGGGTGATCATCGAGACGGTTGGCGTTGGCCAGGTCGAAGTCGAAGTGGCTGCGCACGCCGACACCACGGTGGTTGTCGTCAATCCTGGTTGGGGCGACGCGGTGCAGGCGAACAAGGCCGGTCTGATGGAGATCGCCGACGTCTTCGTCGTGAACAAGTCGGATCGTGCCGGTGCCCGTGACGCGGCACGCGAACTCGACGCCATGCTCGACCTCGCGGTGCCGCGTGACTGGCGCCCGCCGATCGTGTCCACGGTCGCGACATCGGGCGAAGGCATCGACGCACTGCTCGACGCGATCCGCGCGCACCGTGCCCACCTCGAAGCGAGCGGTGCGGTGCAATCGAAGCGGCGCGATCGTGCTGCGGAGGAGCTGCGCGCCGTGGCCGTCGAACTCGTCGCGCGCGAGGCGCTCGACCGCTGTAAGGGCGCGGAGTTCGATGCCCTCGTCGATGCCGTCGCTGTGGGTTCAATCGATCCCTACGCCGCCGCGGCGCGTCTGCTTCCGCCTCGCTGAGCCCCGACTGCGGTAGACCTCTGCCATGGCGCACCGCCTCGCGCACCTGCTCGACCGAGCGGCGCGCGACGAGTTTCCCGTGGTCGACGGACGGGTCGAGGTCGCCGGTGCGACCGGCGACGGGTACGGCGCGCTCGTGTGTTTCACCGGTCATTCGGTGCTTGCGGTCGACATCGACGCGGCCGAGGTGGAGCGGCGTGCGCCGGCGTACGCGTATTCGGTGGTGATGTCGCCCACGTTCCTGCAATGGATCGGCGCGTGCACCGGCCTGGTCCCGGTGCCGCAAGATGCCGTGTTCGCGGCGCTCGCCGTCGGCGCCGACGGCGACGGCGAGGCCGGCGGCGCCGAACTCGGGCTCGAACGGGTCGACGATCTCGAACACAGTCGTGTCGAGCGAGCGATGCGATACCGCAGGGACACACGGATATACGCCACGCCGGACAGGAGTGGGGTGGTGGTGCTCGGGCGCGGCCTGACCCGCCGGTGGGAGTTGGCGTTCGAGGTGGACGACCGCGCCCGTGGTACCGGCTTGGGTCGCAAGCTCGCGGGCGCGGCCCGCACCTTGCTGCCGGCCGGCACGCCGCTGTGGGCCCAGGTCGCGCCGGGTAACGCGCAGTCCATGCGCGCCGTTGCCGCGGCGGGCTTTCGCCCCGTGGGCTCCGAAGTGCTGTTCGTCAGGCGGTAACGCCTCCGCCCGCCGCTTCGTAGGATCGGTGGATGGCTGATGATCTGGTGCTGCTCGAGCGTCGAGACGACGGCGTGGTGTTGCTCACGCTCAACCGTCCGCCGATGAACCCGCTGTCGGGAGCGTTGCTCGAGGCCGTGCGCGATTTCGCGGTCGCGCTGCGCGCCGACTCGTCGGTGCATGCGGTCGTGCTCACCGGGAGCGAGAAGGCCTTCGCGGCCGGTGCCGACGTCAAGGAGTTCGAACTCGATGCCGCGGGAGCGCGCCGAGTGGCGGCGGGCTTTCGCGGCGCGGCCGATGCCCTGGCCGCAATCCCGAGGCCAGTGATCGCCGCAATCCGGGGCTACGCGCTCGGCGGTGGCTTCGAGCTCGCGCTCGCGTGCGATCTGCGCGTCGCGGGCGACACGGCCCGCCTCGGTCAGCCTGAGATCCTGCTCGGGATCATGCCCGGTGGCGGAGGCACGCAACGGCTTGCCCGCCTCGTCGGGCCCGCGAGAGCGAAAGAACTGGTGTGGACGGGGCGTCAGGTGCGCGCCGAAGAGGCGCTCGCACTCGGCCTCGTTGATGAGGTTGTGCCCGCCGCCGATGCGCTCGACCGCGCGCTCGCGCTCGCTGGCGAACTCGCACAGGGCGCCGTCGTGGCGATGGGCGCAGCCAAGCGCGCCATCGACGACGGCCTCGAGCTCCCACTCAACGAAGGTCTTGACCTCGAAGCCGAATGCTTCGCCGCCACCTTCGAGACCGACGACGCACGAGGTGGCGTGGCGAGCTTCCTCGAACACGGCCCCGGCAAAGCCACCTTCAGCGGCGCCTAGCCCAACCGTGTGCCGATCTGACCGTCGCCCGTGCCGCTACCGCGGCACACGGTCAGCGTTGCGTGACGGCGGCGCGCATGGTTTCTTTCACGGTGGCACCGCGATCGTCGCCCCACGGGCACGGGAACACGATCGGCACGTCGACGCCGTTGGTCGCGTATTCGGCGACGGCCTGCGCCACGTGATCCGCGTCGCCCATGATCTGGATGGCGTCGACCATGGCGTCGCCGATCGCGGCCACCGAACCCTCGCGATCCTTGGCCGCCCTCGCAGCGCGCAATGCCTCGATGTCGGCACCGAAGCCGGCGCGCGAGAAGTTGTCGGCGTAGGCATCGACCACCGCGTACGAGAACAAGTCCTTGCGGCCGGCGTCGAGGTAACGGTCACGATCGGTGACGGCACAGTGGATGTAGCCGTAGATCGTGGCGTCGCCGCCCTTGCGCACCTGCTCGACCGACCACGGGATGTGCGATGCGGGCAGATAGTTCAACAACACGCCGTCGGCGATCGCGCCCGCCGTCGCAAGCATCTTCGGATTGAGCGCGCCGATCACGATCTTCGGACGCTTCTCGCCCATGCGCACGCCGAGACGGAAGCGCTTGACGTTGTAGAAGTCGCCTTCGAACGTGACGGTCTCGCCCGCAAGGCATTCGCGCACGAGGGCGACGTACTCGCGCACTTGCGCAACCGGTCGATCACCGTACGCCGCCCCGTGCCACTGGCCGGCGACGACCGGTGACGAGATGCCGATGCCGAGGAACACATCACGATCAGGAGCGAGCGACTGCAATGTTGCGACCGCCATCGCGGCGAGCGGCGGCGTGCGCAATTGCAACGCGAGCACGCCGGTGCCGAGCCCGAGCGACGGTGCGGTCGCCGCGACCGCGCCGAGAATCGCGAAACCCTCCGTGGCGTTCGCCTCCGCGATCCAGTACGACGAGTAGCCGAACTCCTCGGCCCAGCGCGCCACATCGAGCTGAAAGGGTGCGCCGAGCGTTTGGACCGGCGCGGACGAAACACCGAATGGAATTGCAGTTGCCATCGACCGAACCTACAACGAGCTGGCCTCGTTCGGCGCTTACGCCGCGCCGGCCTCGACGATGGCTTTCAGCCGCCCGAGATTGCCCTTCCAGATGTGGCGCAGGATCGGCTTCGCCACGAGCGCGCCGAGAGGTCCGCCGAGCCACCACGGGAAGCGCAATTGTTCGCGCCACGTGAACTTCGTGCGCCCGCCACTGCGCCGGCGCAATGTGAAGCGGCCCGAACCGCGCACGACCCCATCGTGTGAGATCCCCATTGCGTGGCGCGGCGACCATTCGGTGATTGTCAACACGTCGCGCAGGTGGAATGGCCCGACGCGCGTGATGCAGGTGAACGTGGTGTCGATGCCTTGTGTGCGGTGCGTGAGGAACTCGATCGACTCTGCATCGGCCATCCACTGCGAATGCGTGGCGATGTCGTCGATGGCATCCCACACTGCTGCAGGTGACGCTTCGATGATTGCCGACACTCGGATGCGCATGAACGGAAGCTTCGCGCGGCACGGCGCCGGTCGAGCACCGGGCACGCGTGGAGGACCGCGGCCGGCGCCGGTATGGCCACGAGGGCGCTCGTGGCCCCATAGTCTCGATGCGTGCCCGTACGCTTCGTGATCCTGGGCGGCGGTCCGGCCGGCAACACCGCGGCGACCGTCGCGGCGTCGCTTGGTGCCGACGTGACCATGGTCGAACGAGACATCGTCGGCGGCGCCGCGCACCTGTGGGACTGCATCCCGAGCAAGGCGATGATCGCCACCGGCGGTGCACTCGCTGAGATCGAACGGGCGCGTGTGATGGGGCTCGAAGCCGATGCTCGCGTCGATGTGCCGGCCTTGCGCGAACGCCTCGCGTCGATCGAGCTGCGGTTGCACGATTCGGTGCGGTCGCTCCTCGAGAGCCAACAGGTGCGGATGCTCCACGGAACCGGCCGCTTCGTGGGGCCGCATCGCGTCGCGGTCACCTACGCCGACGGACGCGAAGAAGAAATCGATGCCGACGCTGTGCTCGTGGCCACGGGCAGCCGTCCTCGCATCCCCGATTGGGTGCCGGTCGACGGCGAGCGTGTGCTCACCACCCGCCAGGCCTACCCACCACCGGAGTTGCCCGACCACCTCATCGTGATCGGGTCCGGTGTCACCGGCGTGGAGTTCACGCACATGTTCAGTGCGCTTGGCGCGCAGGTGACGCTGGTTGTGTCGCGCCAACAGGTGCTGCCCAAAAAGGATCCCGAGGTGGCCGCGGCGCTCGAGGACGAGTTCCTGCGCCGCGGGGTCAAGCTGCTCAAAGGCGCACGCGCGTCGGCCGTCGAACGCAACGGCAACGTCGTGCACGTGCACTGCGACGACGGCAGAAACGTCGAAGGCTCGCACGCGGTGCTCGCGATTGGATCGATTCCGAACACAGACGGCCTCGACTGCGAGGTCGCGGGCGTGTACGTCGACGAGCAGGGTTACCTGCCCGGGAACCGCCACTGCCAGACGAACGTGGCGCACATCTACAGCGCGGGCGACGTGTCGGGACGGCTACCGCTCTCGTCGGTCGCGTCGATGCAGGGACGCAAGATCGCGGAACACGTCATGGGCCTCACTGCCGTCGCGCATCGGCACCTCGACTACGACAAGGCTGCATCGGCGATCTTCACCGATCCCGAGATCGCCGACGTGGGAGTGGCCGAAGCCGAAGCGTTCGCGATGGGCCGCAAGCTTCGGGTGACGAAGGTGCCGTTTTCGGCGAACGCCAAGGCCTTGATCGACGGTGATCCACGCGGTTTTGTCAAGGTGCTGTCGGATCCCGCGACCGGTGTGGTGCTCGGCGGGGCGATCGTGGGTCGGGGCGCGGCCGAGCTCATCAGCGTGGTGGCCGTTGCGGTCACGAACCGCCTGCGGGTGAGCGACATCGTCGATTCGCTGCTCGTCCATCCAGCGCTGGCCGAGTCGCTCGCCGAAGCCGCGTCCTGACGGCTCGCAATAACTGAGAGGATGAGCCCCATGCGGGCGTTGGTCACAGGTGCTGCGGGGTTCGTCGGCAGCCACCTTTGCGAGGCCTTGCTCGGCCGCGGCGACAGCGTGATCGGCATCGACTGCTTCACGCCCTATTACGAGCGCGACCGCAAGGAACGCAATGTCGCAGCGGTTCGTACGGGCGGCGGCGCGTTCGAGCTCGTCGATAGCGACCTCCGAACCGCACCACTTGACGAGTACCTCGACGGCGTCGACGTGGTGTTCCACCAAGCCGCGCAGCCGGGTGTGCGGCTCAGCTGGGCCGACGGGTTCGCGACGTATGCCGAGCACAACGTGCTGGCCACGCAGCGACTGCTCGAAGCGGTGCGCGTGTCGCCGTCGCGTCCGAAGGTGGTCTACGCGTCGAGTTCGTCGGTGTACGGCAACCAGGCGCGCTATCCGACCGTCGAGGCCGACCTGCCGAAGCCGCACTCACCGTACGGAGTGACCAAGCTTGCAGCGGAACACCTGTGTGGCCTGTACGCGGCCAACTACGGCGTCGCGACCGTGTCGCTGCGCTACTTCACGGTGTTCGGCCCGCGGCAACGCCCGGACATGTCGATCCATCGGTTATTCGTCGCCGCGCTCACTGGCTCGTCGTTCCCGCGCTTCGGCGACGGCACGCAGATCCGCGAGTTCACCGACGTCTCCGACATCGTGGCTGGCAACCTCGCCGCGGCCGACGCCGACGTTGCGCCCGGTACCTACGTGAACCTGTCCGGTGGTGGTGAGATCACACTGAACACCCTCATTGCGCTCGTGGGCGAGTTGGCCGGTGCACCGATCGCGCTCGAGCAACACGACCCCCAGGCCGGCGACTCGTTCCGCAATGGCGGCGCCATCGACCGAGCCCGCTCCCTACTCGGCTGGGAGCCGAACGTGGGGTTGCGAGAAGGTCTGGCGCACCAGCTCGCGTGGCACCGCGCCGAACTCAGCCGTTGAGCGCAGGGGCAATGAGGTGGCCCCGCGCCACCGTCACTGCGTGGCCGCGCAGCAGCACGCGATCACCGTGGGGCTCGCACTCGACGACGCCGGTGCGGGCGCTTGCTTGTAACCCTGTGACCACCGGCCGACCGAGACGCGCTGACCAGTAAGGCCCCAGCACGCAGTGCGCGGCCCCGGTGACGGGGTCCTCGTCGATGCCGTGCGCGGGGGTGAAGAACCGCGAGATGAAGTCGTACGCAGAGTCGTCGCTCGGCGCACTCACAATGAACGACTCGTACCGGGTTGCCAGCGTGGCGAAGTCGGGTAGCAAGGCGCGCACGAGCGCGGGCGATTCGAGCACGAGCAAGCGATAACCCTGGGTGCTCATCGCGCTGTGTACGACCTGTTGACGCGTCACGCCGAGCGCGGCGAGGACATCGGAGGGTGGCTCACACGGGTCGGGGAGCAACGCAGGGAACGTGAGCTCGATGCGACCATCGCGGGCCGCCGCGGTGAGCCGGCCGCTGCGCGTGTCGAACGCGAGGGTTTCGTGTCGGGCCGCCACTCCGAGTTCCCACAGTGCATGCGCCGATGCGAGCGTGGCGTGACCGCACAGCTCGACTTCCACCGTCGGCGTGCACCACCGCAGGTGCCACGCACCGTCGGGCTGTGCGAGCAGGAACGCCGTCTCCGACAGGTTCATTTCGGCCGCGACCCCTTGAAGCCACGCGTCGGGGCGGGCGTGGTCGAGCACGACCACTGCGGCGGGATTGCCGCGCAGCACAGCGTCGGTGAACGCGTCGACATGGAGGAACGGGAGCTCGATCGTCGTAGCCATCGTGGCGCAGTCTCGCCGAAGCGCCCTCGCAGCGCCGGGCAATAATCCCGGGCAATCATCCCCGAGCGTGTCGCCGAGCGGGTCGGCGGCTACTCGATGACGACGAGCACGTCGCCGGTGCCGACGGACTGACCCGCCGACACGCGCACCTCGGCGACGGTGCCGGCCTTTTCGGCCGCGATGTTGTTTTCCATCTTCATGGCTTCGAGCACGACGAGGTTCTCGCCGACCTCGACGGTGGCGCCCGCTTCGACGAGCACCTTGACGATCGTGCCCTGCATCGGCGCGGCGACGGTGCCCGACCCCGACCCGCCTCGCCCGGCGCTGACACGCGCCGCGGCGCGCGGGCGCGGGCCGTCGGCGCTGGGAGCCGCAGCACCGGAGAACGTATTTTCGGGCAGCCAGACCTTGACCGCGAAGCGTTTGCCGTTGACCTCGACGGGCATCGACCGTTCGACGAGCGTCGCGCTGTCGGTGCCTGCCGTTGCTGCATCGCTCTTCGGCGCGCTCGGCGCGCCGGGCGTGTCGGTGAACGCGGCGACGTCGAACTCGTCTTCGACCCACTTCGTCGAATGCGTCACGGCCGCGAAATCGGGGTGTGCGATGAGCACGCGGTCGGCCGGGATCGTGGTGTGGATGCCGTCGATCTCGAACTCGCGCAGGGCGCGCAACATGCGCGCGATCGCAGCCGTGCGGTTCGGCGCCCACACGATCAGCTTGCCGACCAGGTTGTCGTAGAACTGCGAGATCGTGTCGCCGGCTTCATAGCCGCCGTCCCAACGCACGCCCGGACCCGAAGGCACACGCAGCACGCGGATCGGGCCCGGCGAGGGCAGGAAACCCTTGTCCGGGCGCTCGGCGTTGATCCGCACCTCGATGGCGTGGCCGCGAACTTCGATGGCGTCCTGGGTGAGGGGGAGGGGTTCGCCCGCAGCCACGGCAAGCTGCCAGGCGACGAGATCGAGGCCGCTCACCGCCTCGCTCACGCAGTGCTCGACCTGGAGCCGTGTGTTCATCTCGAGGAAGAAGAACTCGCCGTCCTGGTAGAGCATCTCGACGGTACCGGCGCCCACGTAGCCGCAGGCAAGTGCGACCTTGACCGCGGCCCGGCCCATCGCTGCGCGCGTGTCATCGGGAATCGCGGGTGCGGGTGCCTCTTCGATCAGCTTCTGGTGGCGACGCTGCGTGGAGCAATCACGATCGCCGACGTGCACTGCGTTGCCGTGGGAGTCGCAAAAGATCTGGAGTTCCACGTGGCGCGGTTTGGTGAGGTAGCGCTCCATGTAGCACTCGGCGCGCCCGAAGTAGGCCTGGGCTTCGCGCTGCGCACTCTCGAGCGCCGCGCCTGCCGACGCCGCGTCGGGCACCACTTTCATGCCGCGACCGCCGCCGCCGTAGGCGGCCTTGATGGCGATGGGGTAGCCGTGCTGGTCGCCAAAGGCATGGATCTGGCCGACGTCGGTGATCGGCACCGTGGTGCCCGGTACCGCTTCGACCTCGGCTCGGGCCGCCGCCAGCCGTGACGAGATCTTGTCGCCCATCACCTCGATGGCTTCGGGCGGTGGGCCGATCCACGCCACGCCGGCGGCGTCGACCGCGCGGGCAAAGTCGGCATTCTCGGAGAAGAACCCGTAGCCGGGGTGCACGGCGTCGGCGCCCGAACGGGTGATGGCGTCGAGGATTGCCTCGGTGTTGAGGTAGCTCTCGGCGGCAGTTTGTCCGCCGAGTGCGTAGGCCTCGTCGGCGAATCGCACATGCAGCGCGTCGCGGTCGAGTTCGGAGTAGACGGCCACGGTCGCGATCCCCAATTCGCGACACGTTCGCATGACGCGCACCGCGATCTCGCCGCGGTTCGCGATCAACACCTTGGTAATGGCTCGAGGCACGAGTTCGTATCCTACGGAAGATGGTGGAACGACCTGGGACCGAAGCTGCAGCATCGGACAGACGCGTCGTGGCGCCGCGGGTGATGCGGGGTCCGATCGGCACGCGGTTCACCTCGGTGGAGTGGTTCACCGAGATCGATTCGACGAACCGGTACCTCGTCGACGCCGCCCGTGATGGTGCGGGCGATGGCCTCGTGGCCGTCGCCGATGTGCAGCACGCCGGGCGCGGTCGGCTCGGTCGCACCTGGTCGGCGCCACCCGGTGCCTCTCTGCTCGTCTCGGTGCTGCTTCGGCCGGTCCTGGCCAGGGAGGCGTGGCCACTGCTCACGGCCGCGGCGGGGATGGCTGCGGTGGAGACGGTCACGGAGTGCTGTGACCTACCCGCGGCGCTCAAGTGGCCGAACGACGTCCTGCTCGGGTCGCGGGCCAAGTTGGCCGGTGTCTTGGCCGAGGCCACCGGCGATGCGGTTGTGATCGGGATGGGCCTCAACGTGCTGTGGGAGGCCGTGCCGCCCGAGCTCGACGGAATTGCGATTGCCGTGTCGCTCGCGGGTGGCCGCGTGCTGCCGCGTGCGGTGCTGCTCACCGAGTGGCTCCGGCGCCTCGAATTGTGGCTTGGACGGCTCGAACGCGGCCCCGATGGCGCGGCGCTGCTCCAGCAGGCCCAGCGCGCCCGCTCGGCCACACTCGGCAAACGTGTGCGAGTCGAGTTGGCCGCAGGTGAACTCGTTGGTGTTGCCGTCGACCTCGACCGCTTCGGTGCACTGATCATCGAACGCGACGACGGCACCCGCCTCGAAGTCGCCGCCGGCGACGTCATTCACCTGAGATAGTGGGTACGGGGCGCGGAGCGAAGCGAAGCAAATAGGTCTACCAGCGCGCGAACTACGGGTCCATGTCTTGCGTCACGAGGTCGGCGTAGAGAGCGGCGACTCGTTGGCTGATGGGGCCGGGGGCGTGGGGGAGTGGCCATCCATCGATGGATGTGATCGCCTGGACCTCGCGGGTCGACGACGACAGGAACGCTTCGTCGGCGCGGCGGAGATCGTCGAGCGCGATGTCGGTTTCGCCAACGCGCATGGCCGCAGCGCGCGTGACGTCGAGTATCAACGCTCTGGTCACGCCGAGCAGACAGCCAGCCGACGGCGGCGGCGTTCGCAATTCGCCGTCGATGACGACGAACACATTCGACCCCGTCGCCTCGCACAGGTTGCCGCTGGTGTTGGCGAACAGGGCCTCGTTGGCGCCGTGGCCCTCGGCGTAGGCGAGCGCGCGCACGTTCGCGGCGTACGAGATCGTCTTGAGCCCGGCCGTTGCCGAGCGTTCGTTGCGCGTCCATGGGCACACGACGACCTCGGCGGTGGCACCCGATGGTGTGAACGGCACGGCGAGCACGACGGCGACCGGTGTGGCGGCGACGCGGCTCGAACCGGGCGGACCCTCGCCGCCGGTGACCGTGATGCGCAAGCGCGCGTCGCGCAGGTTGTTGGCCTCGAGTACCGCGACGGCGGCCGCACGCAGCGTGTCTCGGTGGGGCACGACGATGCCGAGCGCGTCCCCGGCGATTCGCAGCCGGGTGTAGTGGCGCGAGAACGCGAACGGGACGCCGTCGTACACGCGCAACGTCTCGAAGACGCCATCGCCGACGGTGAGGCCTCGATCGAGTGGCGAGATGCGGGCCTGTTCGAGCGCCATCAGCACCCCGTCGAGCCAGACGATCATCGCTGCGCTCCCGTGCTGTCGAGCGGTCGGTCGGCCACGATGTCGCGGTGGTCGTGTTCGGCGTCGAGGTCACATGCACCGGCGGCGTGTAACAGCCGGTTCGCCTTGAGTCGGGTCTCGTCCCACTCACCTGCGGTATCGGAGTCGGCGACGATACCGCCGCCCACACCGAGGTCCGTGCCGCATCGCGAGACGACGAACGTTCGGATCGCGACCGCGAGATCGGCGCGGTGTGTGTCGGCGTCGATCCAGCCCACCGCGCCGCAGTAGTAACCGCGCCGGACCGGTTCGAGTTCGTCGATGATCTGCATCACCCGCGGCTTCGGCGCGCCGGTGATCGATGCGGGTGGGAAGGTCGCGCCGACAACCTGGCCCAGCCCGACGTCGGGAGCCAGCGTTCCGCACGCCGTGCTCACCATGTGCGCGAGCCCGGGGTGACACTCGATGGCGCAGAGTTCCGACACCGCGACGCTGCCCAGCTCGCACACGCGCCCGAGATCGTTGCGGGCCATGTCGACGATCATCACGTGCTCGGCCAGGTCTTTGCTGCTCGTGCCGAGCGGCCCGGCGAATCGGTGGGTGCCTTTGATGGGGCGCGTCTCGATTCGGGTGCCGTCGATGTGCAGGAATCGTTCGGGCGACGCGCTGACGACGGCGATGTTGTCGTCGCGCTCGCCATCGTGGCCCGCGGCCTCGAGTTCGACGAGTGCGGCGTGGGGCGCGGGATTGGCCAGGGCCAAGGCGCGGAACAGCGCACGCGGGTCGGCCCGACGCTCGCTACTCAAGCGGCGCGTCACGTTCACCTGGTAGCAGTCGCCGTCGCGCAGATGACGATGCACTCGTTCCAGCGTTGCCGCGTGGTCGGCACGCGACAACGTCGAGCACATTGGGCCGACTCCACCCCCGCTCGCCTGCGGCTCGCGCCCCGGGGGGGCGTCTGCACCCCCGCTCGCCTGCGGCTCGCGCCCCGGGGGGGCGTCGGGGTCGTCGAGGCCGTCGAGTAGCGGCGCGAGCCCCGCGACCGGGGTGCCGACGATCGTCGGTCGGCGCCGCGGTGCGAACACGACGCGCGTGGCAAAGCGGGTGAATGCGACATCGCGGCCCGGGCGATCGCGGCGGGCCGAGCCCGTGACCCGCTCGATGCTGCGGCCGAGGTCGTAGCTGATCGCACCGGCCCAGAACCCCGAACCGGCCCAGATGTCGTCGAGGGCCCCAAGCGCGCGTGGCCCGTCGGCCCTGACGTGCGCCTCGGCGCCAAGCGCAACGATGACCGAGTCGCCGTCGCGCACCACTGCCACAGGCCCGCGGCCGTGCGCGCCGAGTCGACCGAGCAGGACGGTCGCCCGCCGCATCGGTTCAGCGAGTTCCCACTGCGTCGCTTTGCTCGGATTCTGTGCCGCGCGTGTCATGCCCGGGGCAGCCTACGGGCCGCCTGTGAAGGAATTGTGGGGTGCTCGGGTCGCGTGGCCCGCGACGCCTACGATCGTCCGACGGTGCTGGCCTTCCTTCGCGCGCTGCGCACGTTTGCGGCGCGGTTTCTCATCGCGCTCATCGCGTCGTTTCTCCTGTTCGGCGCAGCGTTGTACGCCGCGGATCGCCAGGCGGCCACCGACATCGCCAACGCGACGCCGCTGCAGTTCCGCCAGGGATCGCTGCACGACAGCGGCAAGGCCGACGATCCGGGCCAGCCCGCCAACTTTCTCATCGTCGGTTCGGACACACGCGGCTTTGTCCATAGCAAGGTCGATGTCAGCCACTTCGGCAGCGCGAGCCAGCAAACTGGTGCCCGCTCCGACACGCTCATGATCGCCCACATCGATCCCACGATCAAACAGGCGATGATCGTGTCGTTTCCGCGCGACCTCGTGGTCGAGCTGCCGGGCGGTTGCCACGAGAAGATCAACGCCGCCTACAACCAGGATTTTCGCTGCAATTCGCATTCGCCCTATGGCGGACCGCAGCAGATCGTCGACACACTTAAGCAAGACTTCAACATTTCGATCAACCACTACGTCGAGGTGAACTTCCCGGGCTTCAAGGACCTCGTCGATGTGCTCGGCAGCGTGCCGATCTATTTCCCCACCAAGGCCAAGGACACCTATACCGGACTCGTCGTTGACGGCGGCTGCAATGGGTTGAGCGGCATCATGTCGCTTAATTACGTGCGCTCGCGGCACTACCAGTACTACGACTACGTGCGCGGGCGCTACGTCGCCGAGGCCGAGAGCGATCTGGCGCGCATCCGCCGCCAGCAGTATTTCATCCGCACGCTGATGCAGACCGCGATCGATAAGGGCGCGCACAACATTCTCACCGCGCTCGACTTCGCACACCAGATGTCGCGCTCGCTCGCCATCGACACCGCGTTCACCACGAGCGACCTCAAACGCCTCATCAAGACCTTTCGATTGACCACGCCGGGAGCAGTCCAAATGCTGACGGTGCCCACCGTCTCGGCCCCGGGCGGACTCGCGTTGGCCGACGGCGCCGAGGCGATCTTCCAAAAGCTCCGTTCGTTCGCTCCGAAGCCGCCGGAGCCGCCGAAGCTTGCGTTCGGCCCCGACCAGGTCAACGTCGAGGTCCGTGACGCCACCGGTCCCGATACCAACCCGAGCGGCGCATCCACGACCACGGGTACTGGGACCGGGAGCGTCACGGCGTCGACGACGACCTCGACCGCGCCATCCACGTCAACGACATCCGCCACATCGACGGCTTCGACGCCGAGCGCGGCCGCTCTTGACGCGCAAACGTTGCTGCGCAGCATCGGGTTCCCGGTCGCGATCGGCCCACCCGCGCCCACTGAGGCCGCCACAGTCGTCGAGTACACCAAGGCGAACGCGGGCAAAGCGCTCGTACTCGTGGCCCACCTCGGCGCAGGCACACAACTGCGCGAGGTGAGCCAGCTCACCGAGGGCGCCGATGTCGCGCTCCTGCTTGGACAAACGGGTCCCGGCGTGGTCGATCCGTCGATCCCGACCACCACGACCACGACGGCGCCCACAAACGGCCCGACCACAACGACGACTGCGCCGCTGCCGAATCCAGGCACGCCACCGCCCGGCACCCCGCCGTCGTCGGTGAAGGCACAGTGGATCGGGTGCCACTGACATGATGCAACAACCGCTGGTGCAGCTGTTCGTGCGGCGTTTCACCGTGGCGCTCATCGTGGTGTTCATCCTCACCACGACGGGTCTCGCGTGGGGCACATGGTTCTACAACAAGGCGGTGGCGAACGATCCGCACCACGTCGCGGTGCCCGTGGTGAAGGTCGACCAGGGAAGACCGGTGAATTATCTGATCGTCGGGTCCGACTCGCGTTCGTGGGTCACGACGCAAAAACAAAAGACACAGTTCGGCAACCCGACGACCGAGACGGGCCAGCGGTCCGACACGATCATGATCGCCCACCTCGACCCGAAGCAGAAGAAGGCGTTCGTGCTGTCGTTCCCCAGGGACCTCTACGTGACGTTCCCCGGAGGGTGCCACGAGAAGATCAACGCCGCGTTCAACCCCGATTTTCATTGCAGTTCGAGCACGCTCAGTGGTGGCCCGGCCCAGATCCTGCGGGTGATGAAGCAAAATTTCGGCATCGATGTCAATCACTATCTCAGCGTCAACTTTGTGAGCTTCCAAGGGATTGTCGACGCCATCGGCACCGTCGATCTATTCATCCCGACGGTGGCGCGTGACACCGAAACCGGGCTGTTCGTGAGCACGCCAGGATGCAACACCTTCAACGGCCACCGGGCGCTGCAGTACGTGCGTTCGCGCGAGTACGAATACAAAACCGACTACCGGCAGGCCAATTGGCTCAAGGACGGCACCGGCGATCTCGGGCGCATCCGCCGCCAGCAGTACTTCATCCGCAGCCTTGCCCAAGCCGCAATCCACAGCGGCATGAGCAACGTCAGCACGGCGTTCAAAGTGATCCACAAAGCGCTGAAGAGTCTGACGGTGGAGCAGGGCTTTGTCGGCGCCGACATGAGTGCCTTGGTCAACGCGTTCCACAGCTCCGACCCGGGCGCCATCGACATGCAGACGGTGCCAGCAGATATCGGCAACAACGCGCGCGGACAGTCTGTGCTGCTCATCCGCTCCGCCCAGGCCGCCCCGTTGTTCGCACGCCTGAGCAATCACCCAGTGACGCCGGTCAAGGTGCCCGACATCCCGACCTCGTCGGTGACTGTCGACGTGCGCAACGGCAACGGCGTGTCGGGCGCGGCGACCAAGACGATGAACTCGCTGACGTCGCTCGGCTTCGTGCGTGGCACCATCGGTGATACCACCCACCACGACACCACCGAGATCCGCTACGCACCGAGCGACGCCACCCGGGCAACTTTGGTGAAGGCCTACCTCGCGAACACCGGCAACCTCGTCGCCGACAGCACGCTGGCGCGGGGCACCGTCCGCATCGTGCTCGGTGCCGACTTCGGTGGCGTGGCCGCACCGCAGACCGCCACCACGACCCCGGCCAACGTCACAACCACGACGGCCCCGGCCGCGAACCCGGGCAAAACCCCCGGTGTGACGGTGCCGGTCACCGAGCGCGGCCGCCCCCTCGTCGGCTGCGGCTGACGGCTCTGGCTTCCACCCCCGCTCGGCTGCGCCTCGCGCCCCCAGGGGCTCTGGGGTTTTCCTCTGCACCTGGCGGCGTATAGCGCCGTCCGGTGCAGAGGAAAACCGTGTTCGGGCTGGCCTCGGGTTCGCCTTGCGCCCTGAACGGGGGGTATTGCCCCCTGTGACGTTCGGCGCAGCGAAGGCTCGACCAGTTGCCAAACGAGATGTGACCCGTAGGCTGTGGGCCTGAGAACGGGTGCTGCGCGCCTTCAAGTTCTTTCTGCTGCAACTTCCTCTTGTCCGCCCACTGCAACCAGTCGAGAACCACATCATGAGAGTTGCCGTCATTGGCGCCGGCTACGTCGGCCTCACGTCCGCTGCCTGCCTCGCCCACCTGGGCCACGACGTCGTCTGTGCCGACATTGACGAGGCACGCGTCGAAAAGCTCAACGGGGGAGAGATCCCGATCCTCGAAGAGGGCCTCCCGCAGCTGGTGACCGAGGGTCTCGCCTCGCACCGGCTGTCGTTCGTCGTCGGTGCCGTCAACGCCGCGGCCAACGCTGATTGCATCTTCATCTGCGTGCCCACGCCCCAAGGCGACGACGGCTCAGCCGACATGAGCTACGTCGACACGGCCGCGCGCCAGATCGCACCGGTGCTCGCACCTGGGTCGGTCGTCGTCAACAAGTCGACCATGCCCGTCGGCTCCACCCGTTTTGTGCAGCGCATCCTCGACGAGTCGGGCCCGACCCTCGACCGCGTGTCGGTGGCGTCGAACCCCGAGTTCCTGCGTGAGGGCCAAGCGGTCCGCGACTTCCTCAACCCCGACCGCATCGTGATCGGCTGCGACGACCCGGCCGCCGCGGTCAAGGTCTCGGACCTCTACCGCGGGTTGCACGCCCCGGTCGTGGTCACCGACCCCGCATCGGCCGAGATGATCAAGTACGCGTCCAACGCGTTCCTCGCCACCAAGATCAGCTTCATCAATGCCATCGCGAACCTGTGCGAGGCCGTCGACGCCGACGTGCGTGAAGTGGCGCTCGGCATGGGCTATGACCGTCGTATCGGCTTCGAATTCTTGAAGCCCGGGCCTGGCTATGGCGGCTCGTGCTTCCCCAAGGACACGGCCGCGCTGATCTACACCGCGGTGAGCCACGACTACGCCTTCGACCTGCTCCAGGGTGTCGTCGAGGTCAACAAGAAGCAGTACCAGCACATGGTCGACAAGATCACCGCGGCGGCGGGCGGCACCCTCGACGGCGCGACCGTGGCAGTGTTGGGCCTCACCTTCAAGGCCGACACCGACGACCTGCGCGACTCGCCGTCGATGTTGATCTGCCAACGGCTGATCGACGCGGGCGCCACCGTCCAGGCCTTCGACCCGGCCGCCGGTGACCGAGCCGCGCAGCTCGTACCTGGTCTCGACGTGCGCCACGACGCCTATGACGCAGCCACCGGTGCGCAGGTGATCGCCGTGCTCACCGAGTGGGACGAGTTCCGCTGGCTCGACTTCGACCGCTTGAAGACGCTCGTGGCCGCGCCGGCCATCGTTGACACCCGCAACCTGCTCGACCCCGCCGCGATGCGCCGGCGCGGGTTCCAGTACGTCGGAGTCGGCCGCTGATGGCTCGGATCGTGGTCACCGGTGGAGCCGGCTTCGTCGGTTCGCACCTCTGCGACGTGCTGATCGGGCGCGGTGACGAGATCGTGTGCGTCGACAACTTTTCGAGTGGTCGGCGCTCCAACGTCGAACACCTCATCGACAACGACGCCTTCACGCTCATCGAAGCCGACGTGTGCAAAGACCTCCCGGTCGACGGTTCGGTCGACGGCGTGTTCCACCTTGCGAGCCCGGCGAGCCCGCCCGAGTATCTCCGCATGCCGCTCGAAACAATGGACGTCAGTTCTATCGGTACCCGCCGAGCGCTCGACCTCGCACGCGCGCACGACGCCCGCTTCTTCCTCGCTTCGACGAGCGAGGTGTACGGCGACCCGCACGTGCACCCGCAGACCGAGGAGTACTGGGGCAACGTCAACCCAATCGGGCCGCGCGCCGTGTACGACGAGGCCAAACGCTTCGCCGAGACGCTCACGATGACCTACCACCGTGAGTTCGGGGTGCCCACGGCCATCGTGCGGATCTTCAACACGTACGGTCCTCGCCTGCGTCCGGCCGACGGCAGGGTCGTGTCGAATTTCCTCGTGCAGGCCATGCAGGGCGCGCCGATCACCGTGTACGGCACCGGCGGCCAGACGCGATCGTTCTGCTACGTGTCCGACGAGGTACGTGGCCTGATTGCGCTGTTCGACTCCAACGAAACCGGACCGATCAACATCGGCAACCCCGATGAGTTCACGATGCTCGAGCTCGCCCAGATCGTCATCGAACTGACCGGTTCGAGCTCGGAGATCGTGTTCGAGCCGCTCCCCACCGACGATCCGACCCGGCGCCAGCCCGACATCAGCAAGGCCCGCGATCGCCTCGGATGGGCGCCGACGGTGAATCTGCGCGAAGGTTTGCGTTGTACCTATGCCGCATACCTCGAAGAACAACGCCTCGGCCGCCTTTGAAGCGGTCACATACCGCAAGCTCTCTGTCGTCGTTCCCGTCTTCAATGAGCGCAACACCGTCGGTGAGATCATCCGACGGATGCGTGCAGTAGAGCTGCCGGGCAACCTCGACCTGGAGATCCTCGTCATCGACGACGGCAGCACCGACGGTACGGGTGACGTGCTGTCGCAGCTACGCGACAGCACCGTGCGTGTGGTCGTGCAACGCACGAACGAGGGCAAAGGTTCGGCCGTGCGCGAAGGGTTCGCCCAAGCGACCGGCGATCTCGTGCTCGTGCAGGACGCCGACCTCGAATATGACCCCGAGGACTGGCCGCGGCTGCTCAACCCGATGCTGCGCGGCCGCGCGCTCGTCGTCTACGGGTCGCGCTTCACCGGCGAACGCCGCAACATGCTGTTCCTGCATTGGGTCGGGAATCGCTTCCTGTCGCTCATCACGAACGTGCTCTACAACACGACGCTGTCCGACATGGAGACGTGCTACAAGCTCATCGACCGCCGCATCGTGGAAAAGCTCCACCTCCGCTCGCAACGCTTCGAGATCGAACCCGAGATCACAGCCAAGATCCTCAAGCTCGGTATCCGCATCTACGAAGTGCCGATCTCCTACGCGGGCCGCGAGTTCGACGAGGGCAAGAAGATCACCTGGCGCGACGGGTTTTCGGCCCTGTGGACGCTCGTGAAGTATCGCTTCACCGACTGAACCGCGAAGCTCGCGTGCAATGGTCTGCGGTCATCATCAACTTCAATGCCGGTGCGCACCTCGCCGCCTGCGTTGCCTCGCTCGAGGCCGACACGAGCGCTGGGGTTCCCGAGATCGTGGTGGTCGACAACGGTTCGACCGATGACTCGCTGGCCTCGATCGCAGCAACCTCGGCGCACATCGTGATGTCACCCGGCAACATCGGCTACGCGCGAGCCGCAAACCTCGGGATTGCCGCGGCCCGATCGCCTGGACCGGTGGCGGTGCTGAATCCCGACATCGTGGTGGCGTCGGGAACGGCGAGCGCGATGTTGCGTGTGCTCGACGACGAACCTCGCGTCGGGGTCGTGGCCCCGAGGATGACCGACGCCAGCGGTGCCGACTACCCCTCCGCGCGCGAGATCCCCGGCCCGTTCACCTCCCTCGCCCACATTGTGCTCGGACCGTTCTGGCGTACGAATCCATGGAGTCGCCGGTACCGCCAGGAGCACCTCGATCCGAACCTTGCTCGCGACGCCGACTGGCTGTCGGGCGCGGCGTTGTGGCTGCGCCGGAGCGCGCTGGATGAGGTGGGCGGGTGGGACGAGCGCTATTTCATGTTCCTCGAAGACGTGGACCTGTGCGTGCGTTTGCGAGCCGCCGGATGGCGCGCGCGCTACGAACCCGGCGGCTCGGTCGTGCACGCTGAGGGCGTGAGCCGCCGGAGCCGTCCCTACGCCTCGATCGTCGATCACCACCGAGGCGCGTTTCGCTACGCGTCGGCGCATTGGCGCGGCATTCGGCGCCTCGGATTGCCAGTGCTGGCTGCCGTGCTCAGCGTGAGGGCCGCCGTCCTGTGCGGGGTCGCGGTGTTGGCCTCCCGCCGAACCCGGGCGCTCACAGTCCGGTAGCGTGAAGTCCCATGGCCCTGTCGTCGAAAAAGAAGCGTCGCGCGTTCCGCAACCCCAAGCGAGTGCGGCGCGGGACCTCCAACGGGTTCAATGCGGCCGTCGCAGGCATCGTCATCCTGGGGTCAGTGCTCGTGCTGGTCAGCCGCCACCCCGGCTCGGCTGGCGCCGTTGGTCCGAAGTTGCATAATTCGGCCAATGCCAACAACGCCGCCGACCACTGGCACGCCGCCTTTGGCGTCAACATCTGCGGAAAATGGCAGCCGGGCCCGCTCTGGCCGCACTTCGCGTCCGATGGCACCACCCGAACGCGCGCCGACAACCAGCAGGTCTACGCCGGCCTGCACACCCACGAACTCGCGAACGGACAATCCGACGGCGTCATTCACATGGAACCGTCCACCACCGACGAATCGGGGCGTAACGCCACGGTGGGCAAGTGGATGGAGTACGGCGGCTGGAAGCTGTCGAAGACCTCGATGTCGTTGTGGCCCGGGGCCGACGGCAAGCCGATCAAGGAGAAGAACGGCGACAAGTGCGCCAACAAGGTCGGGGAACTGCGCTGGGCGACCGGCGAGTTCAAGGAGGGCAAGACGACCAAGCTGACCGAGCGCACCGGCAACCCCTCCGATTACAAGCTCTACGACCAAAATGTGATCGCGGTCTACTTCGAGCCCAAGGGCGCGAACCTCGACAAGCTCGGCAAGGTGCCGTCTGAGGCGAACCTGCCGACAGCCACCCAGGTCGAGAGCAACAGTGCGTCGACGACCACGATGGCTGGCCGGGTCAGCACGACCGTGCCCGGCGCAACCACCACCACCGTCAAGGGCGCGACCAGCACAACGGTGGCGGGTTCGGCGACGACGGTTCCTGGTAGCGGCACGACCACCCCGACGACGACAGCTGTCACCACCACGTCGAAACCATGAAGGCCGTCGTCCTCGTCGGTGGGGAGGGCACGCGCCTTCGGCCGCTCACGTACGGGGTTCCCAAGCCGTTGCTGCCGATCGCGAATGTGGCGTTCCTCGAACGCCAGCTTGCGTGGCTCGGCTCGTACGGCATCGACGAGGTCATCCTGTCGATGGGATATCTGCCCGACGCGTTCCGCGAGCACTTTCCCAATGACCGCTTCGGCGATATCCGGCTGCGCTACGCCGTCGAAGAAAAGCCCCTCGGCACCGCGGGTGGCATTCGCTTCGCGGCCGAAGGCATCAACGAGCGCTTCGTGGTGTGCAACGGCGACGTGCTCACCACGCTCGATCTCGACGCCATGCTCGCGTTTCACAACGACCGCGCCGCGCAGGCATCGATCTATCTCTGCAAGGTCGACGATCCGTCGGCGTTCGGTGTGGTGCCAACCCGCGAGGACGGCGAAGTCGTTGGTTTCATCGAGAAACCTTCGCACGGTGCCGCCCCCACCAACTGGATCAACGCGGGTACCTACATCCTCGAGCCGTCGGTGCTCGAGCGCATCCCCACCCGGGTCAGCGTCTCGATCGAGCGCGAGATCTTTCCGCGGATGGTGCAGTCACGCGGCGCGCTGTTCGGCTATCAACACGACGGCTACTGGCTCGACATCGGTACGCCGGAGCAGTACATCCAGGCCCACCTCGACGCGCTCGACGGTGCCTCCGGTGCGCTCCCGGCGCCCGACGCGCACGAAGCCTCGCCGGGCGTGTGGATTCAAGGCCAGGTGTCGATTGACCCCGGTGCAGAGATCGTGCCGCCGGTGCTGATCGGCGCGGGCGCCACGATCGGCGCGGGCGCTTCGGTCGGCTCGTGTGTGATCGGGGCCGAGGTGGAGATCGCAACCGATGCGCACCTCGTGCGTTCGGTGTTGCACGCGTCGTCGCAAGTCGCGTCGGGTGGCGAAGTCATCGACTCGGTGCTCGGCGCATCGGCGCATCTCGGCGCGGGCGCGGGCTTGGCCGACCTCACCCTCGTAGGGGCGGGTGTCACCGTGAGCGCCGGCACAAGAATCTCCGGCGGCCGTATCCCGGCGTGAGATGAACGTCGCTCAGACGAAGCGGCGGAGTTCGGCAATCGGCACGGCTGGGCGCACGGGCGGCGTGTAGGTGGGCGCGGGGCGCCCGACGAGCACCATGGCGTGGGGGAGCCATTCGGGTGCGAGCGCGAGCGCATCGCGTGCTGCGTCGGGGCAGAAGATTGGCGCCGCAACCCAACACGACGCGTAGCCGAGGTCGGTTGCACTGAGCATCAAGTTCTCGACCGCAGCGCCCAGCGACAACAACGCCATGCCCCACTCGGCCCGATTGCGCGCGTCGTCGGGGTAGCGGTCGAGGCCGTCCCAGGTGAGGCACCCGAGCACAATTGCCGGCGCGCGCTCGATCTTGTCGTGTGACCGCTGCACGAGCTCGTCGATGCGCGCCGGATCGAGGTTGTCGCCGGCCAGGTCGGCGCGCCAGCGCTCGCCCATCCCCTGGGCGAGTGCACGCTTGGCCGCGGCGCTCTCGACGACCACGAAACGCCAGGGTCGTGAATGGTGCGGCGCGGGTGACAGGCACGCGGCTTCGACGATGGCGTCGAGCGCCGCTCGTGGCACCGGCTCGTCGGCGAAGGCTCGGATCGAGCGGCGCGCCGACACGAAGCTGGGCACGAGCGCGCTCATCGGAAGAGATCTTCGGATGCGGGCCGGACGAGCTCGCGATAACTCGACTCGCGGTACCACGACCGATCGAGGCCCCGCACGATCGCGGCGGGCACCGCGCGCGCCTTGCCCATCACGAGTTCGGCGGCCGACGCGACCTCGTCGGCGATCGCAACCTCGGTGACCTGGAGCACGCGGCCCGTCGCGTCTGGCGTGTCGCGCAGATCGACGACCGCGGCGATACCACTCACGCCGATGGCCACGTCGGTGAGACCATGCCGCCACGGCCGTCCGAACGTGTCCGAGATGATGACGGCAGTCTCGACGTGATGACGAGCACGCAGCGCGTCGCGGATATGTCGAGCAGAGCGATCCGAATCGACGGGCAGCAGGGCAGCCCAACCCTCGTCGACATTCGACAAGTCGATTCCCGCGTTGGCACAAATGAACCCGTGGCGCGTCTCGCTGATGATCAGGTCGCCGCGCCGGCGCACGATGCGCACCGACTCGCGTTCGACGAGTGCTCGTTTTGCTTCGGGGTCGTCGCCGATCTCGACCATCCGGCCCTCGGCTTTCGACACGACCTTTTGGGTGACGACGATGCAATCGCCGTCGAGCACCGGTGTGCCTTGTGCCGACGCGGCCTGCGCAATGAGCGTCGCGAGTTCGGTGCCTTCGACGATCTCGCCGATGCCTTCGATCGCGATGATGTGGAGCGACGCCGCCATGAGGGAGTTACGCGACCGCCGCGAGGGCGAAACGAGCGAGTTCGGCCGCGATCTGTGGCGAACGCATCAGCGTGTCGGTGACGACGGGTCGTACGCCGCTCGCGCGTACTGCGTCGGCGTGCGCGGCGTCGCGCGAATCGATGACGAGGGTGGCACAGAAATCTCGGTAGTAGCGGCCAACGCCCGTGGGCGACACTTCGATCCCCAACGGTGCCATGAGGCGATCGGCGGGACCGCGTACCGGTGCACCGTCGATGATCGGGCACACCGCGACGACACGTTCGCGCCGTGCGACCAGCAGGTCGCGCACGCCCGGCACCGCGAGGATGGGCCCGATCGATATGACGGGGTTCGACGGGCAGATGACGATCGTGTCGGCGGCGTCGAGCGCCTCGAGTACGCCGGGTGCTGGGCGTGCGGTGTCGGCCCCGTCGAAGCGCACCGAGACCACGGGGGGCTCGGACCGTTCCCGCACGAACCACTCCTGCATGGCGAGCTCTTCGTGGGTGCCGTCGGGCCTCGCGCACGTGATCTTGGTACGCACTCGGTCGTCGGTCATCGGCAGGAGCCGCAGGTCGAGTTCCCAGGCTCTGGCGATCTCGCCGGTCACGGTCGACAGCGCCGCGCCCTCGCCAAGACGTCGGCTGCGAAAGAGATGGGTGGCCAGGTCGAGGTCGCCGAGGCGGAACCACGTGGGCTCGCCGTATCGGGCGACCGCGTCGATCGTGCGGAACGACTCGCCCGCAAGGCCCCACCCCTGTTCGGTGTTCGAGGCGCCCGCGAGCGTGTACGTCACCGAGTCGAGATCGGGTGACACGTGCAGCCCGACAAAGGTGTCGTCATCGCCGGTGTTGACCACGGCGGTGATGGAACTCGGCTCGACACAGCGCACGAGCCCGGCCAGAAACCGGGCCGCGCCCACGCCTCCAGCCAACGCAGCGAGCATCCCCGCACCCTATCTATTGCGCCTACTCCGTCCGGCGCTGCGAGCTTCCTGCGCACTCATCTCGCTCGTTCCTCGCTCCTGAGCTGCTTCGGTCGCCGCTCCCCATCTATTGCGCCTACTCCGTCCGGCGCTGCGAGCTTCCTGCGCACTCATCTCGCTCGTTCCTCGCTCCTGAGCTGCTTCGGTCGCCGCTGCTGGCGTTGGCGAGACACGCGAAAAGTCGGTGCAGTTGGCTGGCAACTGCACCGACTTCGACGTGGAGTTCTGGGTTCAGACGGTGGCGGGGCCGGTGCTCACGAGGCTCTTGGCCGCCTTGACGACGGGCTCGGCGACGCGGGCGAGCGGGTCGGGCAGGGCCTCGACGCGGTCGGTCACCTGATCGACGACGGGCTTGACCCAGTCACGAGCATCGTGCGTGAACTCTTGGGCCCGCTCGCTCGCGCGGTCGAGGTTGGTCTTCACCTTGAGGCGCAGATCCTTGGTCTGCTCGCCGATGCTGTGCAACGGCGAGCCGGTCGCCGACACGCGATCGTGCAGCTCGCGCCGACGGGTCTGCACTTGCTGGAATCCGAGCACGCCAACGCCGACGGCGATGTAGCCGGCATCGGTGATGGTCTTGCGAACGTCGACAGTCATGTCGGTCGTACCTCTTTCGGGCTGAGTCCGTGGTGCTTGCAATGTAGCTCAAAGTGCTAACTATTGCAAGCACTGCGAAGGCACTCGCAACGGCGCCGGGTGGATGACCTCGGGAAGGCACGCGCGATGGTTGGGGAGATCCGCCCGCGTCGACTCGCCGGTTTATCCTCGCCAGCGATGGCGGCAGGGAGCGACTCCGACTCCACGTTGCCACCCGGCGGCCACGGCGATCACCGGGGCATGGGCGTGGTTCCGTTCGACCAGGATGCCCCGATGCCGGGCGCGACTGGTCGTGACGAACCTGAGGAGCCCGACTTCGACGCCTTCCTGGCGGCGTGGCGCCAAGGCGAGCAATCGGGCGCTGGCGCGGCAGCGACGGAGACCGACCTTGCGGCCGCGCTCGCCGACGAGGCGTTGCACGGCGAGGGCGACCCGGTCGGCAACGATGGGCGGCCTCCGGTGGTCGCGGTCGTGCCGACGGCGGGTGGCCGGGCGTTGGAGCGGTGCCTCGCTGCGCTGGCGGCCCAGGATTACCCGGCCCTCACGGTGCTTGTCCTCGACACCTCGCCCGGTGCAGCACCGCTGTCGGCCCGGGTTGTCGATGTCGCGCCCAAGGCGTTGGTCCGGCGCGTCGAGCCGCTCGAAGGCGCACCGCCGTTGGGTTTTGCCGAGGCGGCGAACGACGCCATCGAAACGGTGAGCGGCGCGACGTTCCTGTTGTTGTGCGCTGACGACGTGATCCTCGAGCCGGGCGCGGTGCGCGTGCTCGTGGACGAAGCGGTCGTATCAAACGCCGGTGTGGTCGGTCCGAAGTTGGTGTCGGATGCGAATGCTGACCTGCTGGTTGATGTTGGTTGGATGGTCGACCGGTACGGCGAGGCGTGGAGCATTGCCGAACCGGGCGAGCGCGATCAGGAGCAGCACGACGCGGTACGCGACGTCTTTTTCGTGACGATGCGGGCCATGCTCGTGCGCGCGGACCTGTTCGAAGCGCTGGCGGGCTTCGACCCGGCGTGTGGTCCCGCCGCCGACCGTGATCTCGCCTGGCGGGCGCGCCTGGCGGGGGCGCGGGTCATTGTTGCCCCCGAGGCGCGCGGTGGTGTCGTGCCGAAGGCGCGCGGTGGTGTCGTGCCGAAGGCGCGCCGACCTGATGGGAGCGCGCTCGTGCGGGCCACGACACGCGGTCGGCTTCGGGCGCTGTACAAGGCATCGTCGCCGTGGTCGCTCGCGTGGGCGCTCCCGGTGGCGCTGGCGCTGACCGTTGCCGAGGCCTTCGTCCAACTGTTGCTTCGCCGGGGCGGGCGCAGCGCCGCGCTGTTGGCCGGTGTGGCCGACTCGATGGGTGACCTTCCAGAGTTGCGCCGGGCGCGCCGAGACACGCAAGCGTCGCGCGCGGTCCCCGACGCCGAGTTGCACGTGTACATGGTGCGCGGCAGCGCGCGAATCCGGCGGCTCGTGACGCGCCGTCTGCATGTCGACGAACGGCTCGCCGGCGTGTCGCTGCGGACCCGAGCGTTCTTCGGCGACGGTGCTCGAAGTTGGAAGCGGCGTGAGGGTCTGCTGTTCCTCGTCGTGGTTGCGGTGTCATTGGTCGCCACGCGCGGCTTCGTGACGGGTGGAACGCCTGCGTTTGGTGGTCTATTGACGTGGCCGAGTGCATCGACGTTGTTGCACGCGTTTACGTCGGGACACCGCAGCGTGTTCCTTGGCTCAAGTTCGGCGCCACCTCCGCTGCTCGCGGTGTGCGGAGTTGTCGTTGGTGTGTTCCTCGGCCACGCCGAATTGGCGAGAACGGCGCTTGTGGTGTCGGCCGCGCCGCTCGGCATGCTTGTCGTGTATCGGATGCTGCGACGCAGTTCGGTGCGAGCGTGGCCCGCGCTCGCCGCGGCGATTGCCTACGGAGCGAACCCGGTGTCGCGCAACGCGCTGGCCCGAGGTGAACTCGGTGTGACCGTGACGTTCGTCCTGGCGCCGCTGCTGTGGGTCGCGGTGTGCGGAGCGCCGCCCGATGCCACGCTCGACGCGGCACCAACGAGCCGGACGCGACAACAGCGCGTCCGTCGCGTCCTGCGGCTCGCGTTGGTCACGGCGTTCGCGATTGCCTGGTGGCCTCCCGCCGTGGTGTTGCCGGTGCTCTTCGCCGCGGTGGCGCTGGGCGCGGGATTGCTCACCGGTCTGGAACGCCGAGTGGATGATCTGGTCGACGCCGCGGCCGCCACCGTGATCGCGGTCGGCCTGTTGTTGCCGTGGAGCGTTGCATTTTTCAGCGGCGACGGTGCGCGCATCGGTCTCCAGGCGCGCTCGGCGGTCACGCTCAAGGCGCTCGTGTCGGTCGATGCCGGCGTGAACGGCGCCGGGTGGCTCGGCATCGGGTTACTGGTTGCGGCGGGATTGCCATTGCTGATCGCGACGGGTGATCGTTTGCGTCGAGCGGTTGCGGCGTGGCTGGTCGTCGTGGTGTCGCTGGCAGTGCCGCTGATCGCGCAACACATCGATGGCGGCGTGCCTCTGCCAGCCATCGACGGGATGTTGGTGGTGGCGGCGCTCGGGTTGTCGATTGCGGTCGGGCTCGGTGTGGCCGCGTTCTTGGCCGAGCTGCGCAGCTTCATCTTCGGAGCGCGACAACTCATCGCCGTCGCGTGTTTGGCTGCGCTCGCGTTCCCGTTTGTCGGTTGGTTCGGCGATGTTGCCGATGGACGAGTGCGCTCGCCGCATTCGCAGTGGAACGATCAGCTGTCGTGGATGAACGTCGAGGGCACGCGCGGCGGCGACTTCCGGGTGCTCTGGCTTGGTCCCTCCGACGTGCTGCCGGGCGCGACGGTGCACGCTCACGGTGTCGAGTTCGCGCTCAGCGACAACGGTGTCGGCGACGTGCGCTCGTCGCTACCGTCGACGAGCGGACCGGTGCGCCTCGTCGGTGAGTCGATCGCGCTCGCGGCCGCGCAGCAGACGGTTCGTCTCGGCCGGCTACTCGCTCCGATGGCGGTCCGCTACGTCGCCGTCATCGATCGCTCGGCACCGACCGCGTCGCCGTTGCGCTCCGACGTCCGTGTCGCGCGGGCCCTGGACGCGCAGCTGGATCTCGAGCTGTACGACACGGTTGGTGGTCTGCGCCTCTATCGCAACGACGCGTGGGCACCGAGGGTCGCAGTGGTGGCGCCGGGTATCGCAGTGCCGAGCGGCGCCGACGCGCGACGCGACCCCATCGGCGCGGCGCTGGCGACCGACCTGTCGGGTGCGCGGCCCCCAGCGGCACGGGCCGGGCCCGGCACGTTGGTGCTCGCCGATCACGCTGGTGCGCGAGCGACGCTCGACGGCAAGGTATTGGCGGGCGGCGCGGCCTTTGGGTGGGCGCATGCCTGGAAGCTGGCCACGAGGGGCGTCGTCGCCGTGCACATGGCCGACCCGTGGTTGCCGCGAGTCCTGCTCGTGCTCGCGTTCCTTGCATGGTGTGCCGTTGCTGGGTTCGCGTTCGGTCCTCGTTTCGATGGCCAGCGCACTGGTCGACAGCGGTCGCGAGCGGAGGCAGCTCGCCGTGTTTGACGGTCGTCGCGTCCCGATTGTGGTTCTGTTGGTCGTCGCCGCCGTTGGCGCGGTTGTGCTCGGTAACCCGTCGAGCGCTCCGCTGGCACGCGCACGCGACGAGGGTCGTATCCCTGCTGCGGCACTCGCGCCGGCTGGCGTTCGTTCCGCGGTCTGGTATTGCGCGTTCGCGACCGCCGATCGCACCCCGCGGGCGAACGACGCGGTCATCCTCACCAACCTCGAAGCCCATCCCGTTGCGGTCGCGGTGAGTGCGATGGCGAGCGGGCGAGTGACGTCGGCGCGCCGGGTCCAGCTCGCGGCGGGGACCACGGTCAGCCTCCAAGCAAGCGACATCGGTGCGGTGGCGGGCGCCGGTGTGCTGATCGAGCCATTTGGATCCGGAGTGGTTGTCGACCATCGTGCGTCCGATGGTCGCTCCGTGGCGCGCGCGCCATGTGCGACCCGACCGAGTTCGAGCTGGTACGTCGCCGCTGGTTCGACGCGGCGGGGCACGATTGAACGGATCGCGCTGTTCAATCCGTTCACCCAGACTGCAGTCGTCGACGTGACGGCATACGAGCGGGCGGGCGCGACGCGTCCGGGCGCGCTGCAGGGGTTATCGGTGGCACCGCGTAGCCGCGTGGTGATCAACGTGAACGCCGCGGCCGATCAGCGCGAGTCGTTGGGACTCGCGATCCTTGCCCGCCGTGGCACTCGAGTCGTCGCCGAGGTCGCACTCGAACGGCGCGACTCGCACGGCGACGGCGGCTTCTCGATCGCGCTCGCGAGTCCGTCGTTGTCGCGTGATTGGCATCTCGCGAGCGACGGTCGGGCAACCGCAAGCGGCGTGGTCTCGGTGATGAACCCGGGAAGTGCCGACGCGACAGTGCGCGTGCAGACGATTGTCGCGGACGTTGGCCGCGCCACCGAGACCTTTACGAAGGTCGATGCGGGCTCGATGGCTTCGATTCCCGTTCGCGTGCCCGCGGGCCGGCCCGAGATCGGTGTGAGGATCACGACGGACACCCCCTCGATCGCGGTCGGGGAACTGATCTCATACACGGGCCGGCGGGCGAAACCACTGGCCATCTCGATCGTCGCCGGTTCGACGTTCGATGCTCGTCGCAATGCCTTCGCGAGTCCGGGTCCCGGCGCGCCGCTGTCGGTCACGTTGCTCGTTGCGAATTCCAGCACGACCGCCGCGCACGCGACCGTGCAGATCGGCGTGTCCGACCACGTCACGGTCGCCGTGGGTCGTGACTCGCTCACCGCCGTCACGCTCCCACTCAGCGCCGAGACCGAGCCGCTGCTGATTACGTCGAACGTGGCCGTGTATGTGTTTCGTCGGCTCGACGACGGCACGTCGATCGTGACCGAGCCGGCCATTCCCGCCGACTGAACCCGGCAGGCCCGCCAGCATTGGACGCGTCTAGTCGGCCGCGCGAGCTTGTTCTTGTTCCATAGCCCGCACGACTGCCTCGAAAATCTTCATGGCGTCGTCGTCGAGGTGACGGCGCGCGCGATACAGGACCCATGCGCCGAGGTACACCGGCGGCGACACGATCAAGAACGCGGCCCGCAGACTGCCGGTAACGTCAGAGATCCACCCGACGAGCAGCGGCGCGGCCGCGGCACCGCACACGATCGACGCCAGGTTGAACGCACCGAAGCCGGCACCGCGCAGATGCGCGGGAACGGCGTCGGCCATGCCGGCGCGCAGCGCTGGGATCGCCATCGTGATCCAGAAGATGCCTACGAGCTGCAAGATGATGGACGACGCCGCGGGTTGCTCGATGTACGACAGCGTGAAGAACGTGATGCCGATCCAGATGCAGTAGGCCGGGATGACGACGCGCGCACCCTGTATTCGTTGCGTGAAACGGTCGGCCAAGCGGCCACCGAACAACAAGCCAGGGACGCCGCCGGCGATGAGCAGTGCGCCGACCGCCGTCGCGGCCTCATCGGCTTGCATCCCCGAGTATCGGTCATGGAACAGTGGTAGCCATGCGCCCACGCCCGACACGGTGAACATCAGCGCGCTCACACCAACGAGCGCGTACCGCAAGGTCGGGATCGACCAGATGACGCCGAAGTCCTGGCGTAGACCCTGGAACATGTCGCGCACAAAGGCGCGGAAGCCGTGCTCGAACAGCGGCACCTTTTCGGGTTCTTCCCACTCGCCGACGCCGAGATGCAACCGGTCGGCGTAGCCACGTGGAGGTTCTCGTAGCGCGTAGGCCAATAACGCGATGATGATCCCGGGTGGGCCTACGACAAGGAATGCACCCTGCCATCCGAAGCGAGAGGCGCTGACCTTGCCGCCGATGATGATGCCGAGCCCGGCTCCGACGAAGCCCATGATCTGCTGGTTGGAGAACACCCGACCCCGCTCGGCGGTCGGGTAGTAGTCCGAGAGCAGGCTCGCCGCGCTCGGTTCGGTGACCGCCTGGCCGAATCCCAGCAATGCGCGCAAACCGAGGAGTGTCCCGAAGTTCCTGGCCGCGGCGGTGAGCATCGTGATGGCGCTCCAAGCAACGACGGTATGACCAATGGTGCGCGTCCGGTGCCAGCGGTCGGCGAGGTAGCC
>JBBREP010000011.1:0-71417 GCA_038202885.1 Acidimicrobiia bacterium
GCGCGCCAGCGCATTGACGCCGGCGCTGTGGCGCACCGCCGCGGCGCGTTCGACAACGCCCGCGGCGACCTCGTGCACCGCGGCACCGGCGAGCGCGGCCTGGCTGGCAGCGTCGGCCGCCGCGCCCCGCGCTTCCACATCGACATAGACCGATTCGAGGCGCGCACCCCGAGCGAGCGCCCCAGTAATCGCCCGCGGTCCATCGATCACGACCAGGCCGCACGAGTCACGCTCAGCACGGTCGCGCGCGAGCGTACGCAGGCGCGTCAACTCACGATGGCGCGCTCCGAGTTGGCTCAAGCGGCCGTGAGCGCGCCGCGAGCCACTCCAACGAGCTGCGCGAACACTTCGGGCTCACGCACCGCGAGGTCGGCCAGCATCTTGCGGTCGACCTCGACCTCGGCGGCGTGCAGCCCCGCGATGAAGCGCGAATAGCTCATCTCGTGTTCACGGCAGGCCGCGTTGATGCGCACGATCCAGAGCTTGCGCATGTCGCCCTTGCGGGCCCGGCGGTCGCGGAAGGCGTACTTGCCCGAGTGCATCACCTGCTCGTTGGCCGCGCGCAGGTGACGGCTGCGCGAGCCGTTGTAACCCTTCGCCGCGGCCAGGATCTTGCGGCGGCCCTTCTTGCTGTTGACGGAACGCTTGACGCGTGCCATGAGATCGTTCTCCTTCGAAGCCGCGCGAGCGCACGGCGCGTACGACTACTTGCCGAGCAGCTTGTGGACGTGCCTGCGGTGCTTGCCTTCCACAGTGCGCTCGCCGTCGAGGCGACGCGTGCGCTTCGTCGGCTTGTGCTCCATCAAATGGTGGCGGTTGGCCTGACGGCGACGGATCAAACCCGTCCCCGTGATCTTGAAGCGCTTGGCTGCGCTGCGGTTCGTCTTCATCTTCGTCATGGTGACGACACTTTCGTCTTGGTCCGTCAGCCGGTTGCGGCTTCGGGCGGCGCCTCGTCGGTTGGGGCCACTGGTGGCGCCTCCACGACCGGCTTGGGCTTTTTGACATTGGGTTTGCGAATCGCGTTGAGGACCATCGTCATGTTGCGCCCGTCCTGTCGGGGCGACGACTCGACGATGGCGAATTCCTTGACCTGTTCGGCAACCCGCTCGAGGATGCGCCGACCGAGTTCGGGGTGGGCCATCTCGCGGCCTCGGAACATGATCGTGAGCTTGACCTTCGATCCCTCTTGCAGGAACCGCTCGACGTGTTTCATCTTCGTCGTGTAGTCGTGCTCGTCGATCTTCGGACGGAACTTCATTTCCTTGATCACGACGTTGGAGGCCTTCTTGCGGCTCTCCTTGCGCTTTTGGTCCTGCTCGTACCGGTATTTGCCGAAGTCCATGATCCGACATACCGGCGGGTCGGCGTTGGCGGCGACTTCGACGAGGTCAAGACCTGCATCTCGGGCGATTGTCAACGCATCCGGTGTGCTGACCACACCGAGCTGTTCACCGGCACTGCCGATCAAGCGGACCGAACGGGCGCGAATCCGTTCGTTGATCCGGGCATCCTCTGTGGCGATTGCGGCATCACTCCCTTGTGTGTTGCCGCCGACGTGACCGACGGCGGGCTCATGTCGGCAAAGCCCACCGTCACACGACACGACCCGGCGACGTGACGTCGCTCAGCCGTATCGAGCCCGGGCAGACCCGGCTCGGAACCGCGGTCGGCACACGTGCCGCCCTCTGGGCCCGGACGGGTGGGGTAACCGCTTCGCACCGCAGTGAGAAACGAACCCGCTTTCCCATTCGATTGTCGCCCGACACGCTACCAGGGCGCCACTCGGTAGGCTCGCAAGCCACAACACGTCGTCTCGAAGGGACACTGTGAGCAGCATCTGGACGCCTTCGGGCGAACATCGGGTACCCGACGACGACCCTCGGGCCGCTCCCCGTGCGCCCGGCGCCGCAGACGCGGGCGCGGGCGCGGGCGGCGCGAGCAGCGCGGCGGTCGAAGGGTCGCCACAGCCCACAGGTTCGGGTTCGAACGTGGGGGTCGAAGGCGGCGACGACTACCTCGATGGCGGTCCCCCGGGCCCACCGGTGACGCCCGAAGAGCTCGAGGCCATGCGCCAGGTGCACCTGCAGATCCGCTCGACGCCCGCCGTCGATGTGGTCGCCAATCATGTCGTGCAGCTCTTCGAGTTGGCGCTGATCTACCTCGGTGTCACGACCCCGCCCGACGACCAGGGCCGTGTCCCGATGCCCGACCTTGCGCAGGCCGGCGTTGCGATCGACGCGATGAGTGCGCTCATCGACGGCTTCGGGCCCCGGCTCAACGAACACGAACAGACCCTGCGCGACGGCCTCGGCCAGATCCAGATGCTCTACGTGCAGGTCGCCGACCAACTCCAAGACCATCAGACGTAGGTGTAGCGATCCGCCGTCACGATCGCGCTCGTGCCGGCAGCGTTGGTGACTCGCACATTGACGATTCCCCGCACGGCGCCCCGCGGTGCCTTCACAGTGCACTTCGTGGCAGTCGGGCAGGTGAGGTTCGTACCGGCGACGGCACCGAATTTGATCGCGCTCACGGATTGCAAGCTCGTGCCGGTCACCGTGACGACGGTGCCCCCGGCGAGCAGCCCCGACTTCGGCGAGATCGCCGTCACCGTCGGTGCGACGAGACCTCGACCGGTAAGGCTCACGCTTGCTTTCACTCCGCGGTCGGTGTTGACCGTGAGGATGGCATTGTCCTGTGTATTCGAGATCGGACTGAACGTGACCGCGTAGGTGCACGACGCGCCCGGCAGGAGCGGGTACTGCGAACACGAACCTCCGGGACCGACCCGGTAGTCGGGACGGGTGAACGCGACTGACGTCAGCGTGATCGAGACGTTGCCCCTGTTCGTGAGGGTGACGGTGCGCAATGCCGTCGTGTGCAGCGGCCGCGCCCCGAACGCGAGCGTGGTCGGGTTCGCAGTCAACCCCACGACAGCGGCAACGATGTGCTGGGTGTAGTACGCCTTCCACGGCGAGTGGTACGTATCGCCGGTGTAGTACGCGTAGAGCGTCTCGTCGCCGACTGCGTAGACCGTCGGGAACGAGGTCGGACTTGAGTTGACGCTCGCGTCCCAGTATTCGGTGTCGGTTTCGAGATGTGAGTTCGGATCGACGCGGCCGAACACGATCGAACCGGTCGGCGCGGGCGTCGAACTCGACCAGGAGAGGTGCGCGGTGATGCGCACCGGAGTACCGACAATGCTCGGGTTCGCGGCCGATGTGATGTTGCCCACCGTGGTGTAATACGGCGTGTAGGTGATGGTGATGACGCCGTCGGCGCGCTCGGTCGCGGACGACGTTGCCGCCCCGGCCTCGATGGAGTAGCTCGCGCCCCCGGCACCGCCACCACCGGCGCCGCCGTCGAAGCTGGTCGACGAGCCGGCCCCACCGCCGGCGCCGCCACCCGATCCTTCGGGCAGCCATCCCGCACCGCCGCCGCCACCGCCACCCGCGTAGCTGAAGTACGCGGCGTCGCCACCGTCACCACCGTTCTGCGAGCCCACGTGGCCAACGCCGCCCGACCCCGAGTGAGCAGCGTGGCCGGCGTAGCCGCGGAAACCGCCACCGTTACCGCCGTCGCCACCATCGCCTGGGTACAGGCCGTTATCGCTGGCGCCGCCGCCGCCGCCGCCACCACCGGCGCTGACGAGCGTGGTGGCTCCAAGGAACACGAGCGAGGCCGCTCCGCCATTGCCGTACCCAGCCGCACCGTCGACGTCGTCGATGCCGGCGTAGCCGCCGCGCACAGAACTGATGCCGGGCCCGCTCAGCAGGCCCATGGCCCCGGGCCACACGGTGAGGGCCTCACCGGGCACGACCGGGAGATCGATATCGACCACGCCACCGAACCCACCGCTACCGCCAACCCCATGGGGAGTGCCCGTGCCCGATCCGCCGGCGCCACCAACCGCGTGCACCTGAATACGTGTGGTCAGCGGTGGCACGACCCAGTCCGTTGGTGCGGCCGTATTCGTGAACTGGAGAATTGTCGGTGTGATTGCGGCCGGGGCCGCCAGCGCGGCGTGGGCCACGCCAGCCGAGGAGCCGACGACTGCGGCTGACGTTGCCACGACGGTCGCGGCGGTGATGAGGATCCGTGCGGCATGGGCCACAGGACTGCGGAACCGGTTCATAACGATCTCCGAACGTGAAGCAATGTGGTGTCTCCACGATGACGGTGCCGCGCCGATCCCACCAGGCACACGGCCCTCACATCACCCTCACGTTCGTCATGTGACTATTCCAGGAGCGCCAGGATGCCGTGCGCGCCGAGCGCGACGGCCGTGGTTCGTGCCGCGTCGCGCAGCGCGGCGATTTCGGGCGAGCCGGGCGCCGAGCCCTCCACGAGGAGCGCAGCCAACTCGAGTTGGGTGCGCGCGAGCCATGGACGCGCGCCCAGCTCCGTGCACGTCACGATCGCGCGGCGCAACCGAAGCTCGGATTCGTCGCGACGTGCAAGCAGCCGGCAGAGCGCACCGAGGTGATAATCGGTCGGACCCCAGAACGCGCCGAGGGGACCGATCCGAACCGCGAGCGCCGGATGCGACGACAGTTGGTCGTACATCACCTCGGCGTAGTCGCGCTCTGCGAGCTGCACGCAGGTGTGGCACAGCAACCCGATGACCGGGAGCCACTCGAGGTCCCTCCGCACGTCGGCATACGCCACTTCCGCGTGTCCGGCGAGTATCTCGCGCGCGACTCCAGGCGCCCCGCCGAACGCAGCGGCCATGGCGAGGCCAGCCATGAACGTCGGCACCGATGCCAGGTCGTCGCGCAGCGCAAGCATGAACGCTGTCGTCTCGGCGGCGATCCCACAGTCCACGCCGCGCAGCACTGTGGCCACGAGGTGGATCGCCGGCGCATTCGGGTCGGCGTCAGCTGCGAGGGCCAGCGCGCGTTCGGCCTCGCGCTCACCGTCGACGTAACGCCCCTCCATCAGTGCGGTAGCCGCGTCCATCCGAGCGGCGAGCGCCAACTCGAACGGCAAGGCCAGCTCTTGGGCGACCTCCGTGAACGCAGCTGCCGCCTCGTGCCACGCGGAGGCGTCCGCGAGCTCGAACGCAGCCCACGCCTTGCCGTACCACGCGTTCGCAAGCATCGGGAGGTTGCGGGCATCGCGGGCGATGTGGATCATCTTCGTGCTGACGCGATCCAACACGACCGGATCGTCCACGATGATCGTGTCGCGTTGCGCGCCGAGCGACACGAGGAGTTCGCTCGGCGGTTCCTGCGCGCCAACCGCGGCGAGCACGATCGCCGCCGCCGCTTGACGCCGTGGGTAGGCCTCG
Source organism: Acidimicrobiia bacterium (assembly GCA_038202885.1). Taxonomy (GTDB): domain Bacteria; phylum Actinomycetota; class Acidimicrobiia; order IMCC26256; family PALSA-610; genus JBBREP01. The sequence goes on from JBBREP010000011.1 coordinate 5,294, forward strand.
TCGGAATCGTCGAAACCGAGTTGGCGTTTCAGCATCGACGCGGCGGTGATCCTGCGCACGTATTCGTCATCGGGCAGCGCACCCATGGCCTGTTCGAGGGCATCGATGCGCGCCGCATCGTGGCGGCCGAATCGAACAGTGGCGGCGAGTCCGATCGCGGCATCCGCGTAGAGGCGCGGGTCGTCGAGCGTCTCCGCGAGGGCGAGCGCGGCCCAGAACTGCTCGTCGGCCGCGGCCGTCTCGCTGCGCGCGTTGTAGGCCTGGCCGAGCTTCAGCAGCACCTCGGCGCGCCCGCGCGTGGGATCGAGCCAATGCGCCGCGGCCCACTCGTAGCGGCGAATCGCTTCGCTGATGTCGGCCGCTTCTGCGGCCGCATCTCCCGCGCGAAGCGTCCAGCGCACCGCGTCGTCGACCGCACTGCGATCGTCACGCGCAACGATCGCCCAGTGCCGAGCGATGCTGTACACCATCGCGTCGTCGATGTGGTCGTCGTCCTTCAACTCCTCGAGCAAGCGCGCGGCGCGGCGATGCGAATCGAGCCGTCGGCGCGCCGTCATGGATTCGTAGACCGCGGCATGGACCAACGCGTGGGTGAACGCGAGCGCTCGAGCCGACACCTCGGTGACGAGCCCACCGTCGAGCGCGTCCTCCACCGCCTGCAATTCGGCGTCAGCATCGAGGTTCGCGAGGTGGGCGGCGATCGCCGTGTCGAACGTCCGCCCGAGTACCGCCCCGGCGCGCACGAGCGATCGACTCGCTTCCGACAGCGCGAGCACCCGATTCGTCAGCGTTTCTTGCACAGCGACCGGAACGGGAACCACCGCCCCCGAGATCGGGTCCGCCGCGCTCGGTGTCCAGTGCTGCGCGAGCAAGTGTTCGGTGAGTTCGGCGATGAACAAGGGATTGCCGTCGGTCGCGGCCGCAACGGTTGCGACGAGTTCCGACGTCACCTCGCCGCCCGCGACCGATCGCACGAGATCATGCACCGACTCCCCCGACAAACCCGCAACCGTGATGCGTTCGAGCGATGCCTGACGGCGCAACTCGCTGAGCGCGGCCGAAGTAGCCGCGTCGATGTCGGTCGACCGGATCGCGCCGACGATCGTGAGCTCGCCGAGCACGTCGCTCGCCGCGAGGTGCGCGAGCAACGCGAGCGAGCCCGCATCGGCCCATTGCACGTCGTCGATCACAAGCAACGCGCGCCCATGTGCCCGCAACAGCTCGACCACCGCATCGAAGAACAGTCGCCGCTCCACGCCGGGAATAGCGATACTCGGACCCGCGCCGCCCGAACTCGACGAGCCCGCGGGCAGCTCGGGCACGATGCGCTGCAACTCACCGGTCAGTGAACCGGCATCGTGCGACTCGAGCGCCCGCCGGACCGGGTCGACGAACGGTTCGTACGCGCCGAGGCGCTCGGGCGTGCAGCGGCCCCACAGCACCGACGCCGCGAGCCCCACATCGAGCGCGAACTCGCCGATCAAGCGCGTCTTACCAGCGCCCGCTTCGCCCGATACGAGCACGACACGGACCGTGCGCTCCCACGCGCTGTCGAGCGCGGCGCGCTCGGCGTCGCGGCCGACGAACGCAAAGCGTCGTAACACGCCCGGCAGTTCCAGCGCACCGGTGAACCGAGCGGTCGGCCCTCGCTCGGTGCGAGCCGGCGCGCCGTCGGCCGCGCTCGCGCCGGGCACCGCCGTCGCTGCGAGCTCGGCGCGCTGTTCGTCGCTGAGGCCGAGCGCGCCGGCAAGGTTGGCGATCGTCGAAAGCCGCGGCGCCCGGCGACGGCCAGCTTCAAGCGCGGCGATCGCCGCGGCCGACATCCCCGCGAGCTCAGCCAATCCCTCCTGGGTCAGTGTGCGCGCGACCCGATGCCGCCGAAGCAGCGCCCCGAACTCGTTGTCATCGGTCATTGGCGGGGACTCGCGACCACCCCGGTTGGGTGTGGGGCCGGATGTTGGCGGCTTCCCAGCGGCCGAGTGGGCCGGGGATGAGGTCGAAATCCACGTGGGCGCCGAGCGCGATCGTGCGAGAGCCATCGGCGATGGCGACGCAGTGAAACCCGTACTCGACGCCGTCGTCGGCGAGCACCACGCCCCGCCCGACGTGCGCATCGAACTGCGCGACCGAGCCCGTGTGCCCGCCCGTCACGTCCAACCGGGCGTCACGCGACGATCTTGCTGATGGGCAACTCGAGGATGCCGGTGGCCCCGGCGTCCTTGAGCGCCGGGATCAGCGTGTTGATGTCAGACTTGGCGACCACGGTTTCGACCGCGTAGCCGTCTTCGCCGTAGAGCTTGCTGACGGTTGGCGACTTCAACGCGGGCAAGAGGTCGATCGCCCGCTGGAGGTTCGCCTCGTCGACGTTGAGCTTCACGAGCACACGCCCGCGTGCCTCCAACGCGCCCGTGAGCAACACCTGGAGCTGTTCCATCGCTCGGCGTTTTTCGGGATCGGCGTACGCCGCACGGTTCGCAATCAGCTCCGTGTACGACACCACGATCGTGTCGATCACCTTGAGGCCGGCTGCACGCAACGCCCGTCCAGTTTCGGTCACTTCGACGATCGCATCCGCGATCTCGGGGATCTTGGCCTCGGTCGCGCCGTACGACAACGACACGTCGGCGTCCACGCCCTGTTCGCGGAGAAACCGCGTCGTCAGCCGCACGTACTCGGTCTGCACTCGCACGCCGCTCGGCAGGTCGGCCACCGTCTGCCACGGCGAGTCGCCCGCCACCGCCACCACAATCCTCGTCGGACGGGCCGACACCTTCGAGTACTGAAGCCGGCCCAGGCTGACAATGTCGGCTTCGGTCTCCTCGATCCAGTCACGCGCCGTGATCCCAAGGTCGAACATGCCGGTCGCGACGTAGGTGGGAATCTCCTGCGGGCGCAGGATCCTGACCTCGCGCACGCGCGGGTCGTCGATCGAGGCCTTGTAGTCGACGTCAGATGAACGGCTCACGGCGAGGTCGGCGTCGTCGAACAACTGCAACGTGGCCCGTTCGAGGGAACCCTTCGGCAAGACGAGGCGAAGCACGGCGTCTGACGCTAGTGGTAGGAGCGCGCTCAGGTCGTGACGATCCGATAACCAATGTCGTATTCGGCCAGCGTGCGCAAGGATCCGTGGCGCGCGTCCCAGCGGCCCGATTCGAGATCGGCCCGCAAACGTGCCGTCCCTGCGCCAACCGTCCCGGGATCGAGCTGCGCGAACGATGACATCCCGGCGCGCACGCCGGGATCGAGATACGCCTCCGGCCGGGCCCAATACGCGCCGGAAAAGCCGTCGATGCAATCAACGGGAACCGGCACGGCGACGATGTCTCGCACGTCGAGATGGCGCCGAAAGAACTGTTCCCCCGGCGGATCGTTTTCGCTCGGCAGGTCGAGGATCTCGGGCCAATATTCCAGGACCCACATGTCGTCGGTCATCGTCGGCTCGAAGTAGAGAATCGCCAGTCGCCGAGCGACGCGCTGCACCTCCTCGAGCCCGCGTGCCCGGTCCGACCAATGGTGCACGGTGAGCACACCCATCGCGACGTCGAACGCGTCGTCTCGAAATGGCAGGGCTTCGGCGAACGCGCGCACTGCCGGCGCGGCGCTCGGAGCGCGTTGCGCGAGCATCGTCTCCGACGGCTCGACGGCGACCACGATGCAATCGCTCGGTTCGTAGTTACCCGTGCCAGCACCCACATTCACCACGGTCTCGGCGTCACCGATCGCCGCACGCAGCGGCCGAAACAAGCGCGGGTCGGCGAGGCGTCGCTCGGCGTAGCCGAGTCCGATCTGCGCGTAATCGGTCATCGGGTCTTCTGCCGCGTCAGAGTTGTTCGAGGAGTCGCACCATCTCGATTGCGGTATGCGCGGCTTCTTCGCCCTTGTGACCGTCCTTGCCGCCGATGCGGTCGAGGGCCTGCTGGCGCGTGTCGACCGTCAACACACCGAAGATCACAGGGACGCCGGTGGTCACCGCAGCCTGGACGAGACCCTGCGTGGCACCGCCGGCGACGTACTCGAAGTGCGCGGTGTCGCCCCTGATGACGGCCCCGAGACAGATCACGGCGTCGACACGCCCGCTGTCGGCGAGCCGTTTGGCCGCAACGGGCAGCTCAAAGGCTCCTGGCACCCACCACACGCTCACGTCGGCGTCGGCCGCCCCCGCGGCGCGCAGCGCTGTGAGCGCGCCGTCGAGCAACGCCTCGGTGATGTCGCGGTTGAATCGAGCGACCGCGATCGCGACGCGCAACCCGCGCGCATCGAGTGAGCCTTCGAACGCCGCGTACTCACCCATCGAGCGTCCCCGACTCGTGTGGTCCAGTGGGCGCACCGAGCTGGTCATCATCGACATCGTCGATATGAAGGAGATGGCCGAGCTTGTGCTGCTTCGTGCGCAGGTACGCGATGTTCTCCACGTTCGGCTTCGGCAGCAGCGGCACGCGCTCCACGATCTCGAGTCCGTAACCCTCCAGACCACCGTATTTGTGCATGTTGTTCGTCATCAGGCGCATCGTGGTCAGCCCGAGGTCGACCAGGATCTGCGCACCGATGCCGTATTCGCGCGAGTCGACGGGGAAGCCCAGATCGAGGTTCGCCTGCACTGTGTCGCGGCCCTGTTCCTGGAGCGCGTAGGCACGCATCTTGTGCCCGAGCCCGATCCCGCGACCTTCATGGCCGCGCAAGTAGACGACAACGCCATGACCTTCAGCGGCGACGCGCGCCATCGCGAGATTCAGCTGTGGACCACAGTCGCACCGCAGCGAATTGAAGACATCACCGGTGAGGCATTCGCTGTGCACGCGCACGAGCACGTTCTCGGTACCAGCGACGTCGCCCATGACGAACGCGACATGCTCGGTGTCGTCGATGAGCGACTCGAACACGTGGGCCGTGAAGTCGCCGAAGTCGGTTGGGATGCGCGCCTCGGCCACTCGACGCACGAGCTTCTCACTGCGCCGGCGGTGCCGAACAAGATCGGCGATCGAAATCAACACAAGGCCGTGCTCGGCCGCGAACGCAACGAGTTCGGGAAGCCTCGCCATCGTCCCGTCGTCGTTCACGACCTCGGCGAGCACGCCCGCGGGGAAGCAACCCGCGAGTCGCGCCAGGTCGACACTGGCCTCGGTATGGCCGGCGCGCTTCAGCACGCCGCCCTCGCGGTAACGCAACGGGAAGATGTGCCCGGGGCGAGCGAAGTCGCCGGCCCGGGCGTCGCGATCGAGCAATGCTTGCACCGTGGCACAACGATCAGCGCCGCTGATCCCGGTGGACGTGCCGTGGCGGTAGTCGACCGACACGGTGAAGGCCGTGCGCTGCACCTCGGTGTTTTCGTTGTTGACGACCATCAGTGGGATGTTGAGATCGTCGAGACGATCACCCTCCATCGGCATACAGATCACCCCGCTCGTGTAGCGGATCATGAACGCCATCTTCTCGGGCGTGATCCGCTCGGCGGCAACGATGAGGTCACCCTCGTTCTCGCGATCCTCGTCGTCGACGACAACAACGATCTCGCCGCGAGCAACCGCAGCGATGGCTTCTTCGATCGGGGCAAAGGGCATTAGTGGTCTCCTCCTGGTAGGAGCCGTTCGACATATTTCGCGATGACATCGATTTCGAGATTGACGCGTGCACCGATCGGTGTCGCGCCCAACGTGGTGACCAATTGCGTGTGCGGGATCAGCGCCACCGAGAACCGGGGCGCCTCGACCTCGACAACGGTGAGGCTCACACCGTCGATCGTGATCGAACCTTTGCTGACGACGTAGCGCAGCACCGCCGCCGGCGCATCGACGCGCAACATCATCGATCCGTCGGCCAGCATGTCTTTGGCGGCCACGGCACCGGTGCCGTCGACGTGTCCCTGCACCAGGTGTCCGCCGAGGCGGTCACCCAGGCGCATCGGCCGTTCGAGATTCACGGCGCTTCCGGCGCGCAGATCGCCCAGGTTCGTGCGCGTGATCGTCTCGGTGACCGCGTCGGCCGCCCACCACCGCGCGTCGGTATCGAATGCCACGACGGTGAGACAACAGCCGTTGACCGCGATGGACGCGCCCATCTCGATATCGCCCAGCACCACGTCGGCGCCGATCTCGAGACGCGCGCCGCCTTCGTTCGGTGTGATCGCGCGAACGGTGCCGAGTTCTTCGACGATGCCGGTGAACATCACGCGCCTTCCGGCGTCGACGGCGGCGCGTCGGCGGGCACGTAGTCGAGCCGGACGTCGTCGTCGAATCGAGTTACTGCATCGAGGTGCCAGCGGGGCGCGTCGTCGATGGTGGCCGGGCCGTCATGCGCGAGCGTCGGAATGCCGTGCACGCCGAGCAGCGTGTTGCCGAGATAGACCACGAGGCGGTCCACAAGTCCCGCTCGGATGAGCGCGCCGTGGAGTTCAGCGCCGCCTTCCACGAGCGCCATCAGCACCCCGCGCCGGCCAAGCAATGCCAACACGGCGTGCAGGTCGACGCCCCGCCCGGTCGATTCGCTCGCGGTGTCGACGATCTCAACCTCGGCGCCGGCCGCCGACCATGCGGCCACGGTGGCGAGGTCGGCTTGGTCGGTCGTCACGACGAGCGTGGGCGCCATTGTGGTGTCGAACAACGGTCCGTCGGCGTCGACGCGCCCATGCGCATCCAGGACCACGCGCAGCGGCGCGGGGCCCAACGGCACGTCGTCATCGGACGGCAGCCCGCGCACGGTGAGCGACGGGTGATCGGCGACCGCAGTGCCCGCGCCGACGACGATCGCCTGCGTGTCGGCGCGCAGCGCATGCACGTCGGCCCGGGCTGTCGGCCCGGTGATCCAACGCGACGAGCCGTCGGCCGCGGCAACGAGACCGTCGATGGAGTTCGCCGTCTTGATCACGCACGACGCCCGACCGGTGCGGCGATGATGGAGATACGGCGCGAGCTGACGGGCCGCCGACGCGGCGCCGACCCCACACACCACGTCGATGCCCGCGCCACGGAGTCGGCGCAGACCGCGACCCGCCACTCTGGGATCGGGATCTTCGATCGCGGCGACCACCTTGGCGATCCCCGCCGCGACCAGCGCGTCGGTGCACGGCGAGGTGCTGCCGTGGTGGTCACACGGCTCCAAGGTCACGTACGCCGTCGCGCCAACAGCATCGGTGCCCGGCGCCAGCCCCGCGAGCGCGACGCGCTCGGCGTGCGGCGAGCCAAGGCTTGCCGCAGTCGCGCCGACCGAGAGCAGCACACCGTCACGCACGATCGCACAGCCGACCCACGGGTTCGGTGCGGTGAGACGGCGCGACCGAGCCGCGGCTGCGATTGCCGTCGCCATGGCCTCGTCGTCGCGCACTGCGTACCTCGTGGCGCCCGCCGTCAGGGATCGGTGGGCCTCGGTCGGCCTCGGAGGACTCGCGCGCACGGTCGCGGCACACACGCGGGTCGCGGCGCGCCCGGATGTGGGCGCGTGGCAACGCTCGTGGCGTGCGACCCTCTCCCATCCGGACTCTCACCGTCGGCCCCGGAGTCACACCGGATCGGGCCATCCGTGGTGCGCGTGCACCCCGGCGGGCGGCACGTGTGACGGTGCCGTTCGTCGGTGGATCGCTTCGCGGGCTTCGGGGCCTCCCCCGTTACCGCCGGTCGGGACTTGCACCCATCACAGCTGCGCTGCATCCCGAGGGTTCTTGTTGTGATGTCAGTTCTGTCAGCGCCCAGGTTACCAGAACGTTCGACAAAATTGAAACACGTTTCTATTTTGCGTGCGGGTGTGCGCCAGGGCCGTGGCTGTCAGTGCGGCCGGCCGCCGGCCAAGAGGTCGAGGGCGTGGCGTACGACCGGTTCGACCGCGTCGAAGGCCTCCACCGCTCCCCCGCTGCTACCGGGCGAATTGACGATCAGCGCGGCCCCGCGACTGCCGGCCACGCCCCGCGACAACATGCCGAAGTTGCGCCCATCGCGGTTCGACGCATCGCGAATCGCCTCGGCCAGACCGGGCGCCTCGCGCTCGATCGCGGCTCGTGTGCCTTCGGGCGTGAGATCGCGTGGCCCGAACCCGGTGCCGCCCGTGGTCATGATCAAACCCTCGAAACCTTCACTCAACTCGATGAGGATGTCGCGCACCGACGCGATGCCGTCGGCCACGACGCGCTGATCGTCGATGGTGAAGCCCGCCGTGGTGAGTCGTGCCGCGAGCGCACGCCCGGATGCGTCGTCACGGGTTCCCGCGATGACACCGTCGGACACGGTCACGACCTTGGCGCGCAACGCGACGGCCTCGGTCATGAGCGCACCGCGGCGTCGGCTGCGTCGCGGATCGCGGCCGCGGCCGCGCGCGGGTCGGGTTGGCCGAAAATTGCCGTGCCCGCCACAAGGATGTCGACGCCTGCGGCCGCCGCCAGTGCGCCCGTGTCGGCGTTGATGCCCCCGTCGATCTCGATGTCGACGGCCAACCCGCGCTCGTCGATCGCCCGCCGCGCCGCACGCGCCTTGTCGAGCACGTCGGCGATAAAGGCCTGGCCTCCGAAGCCGGTGCGCACGCTCATCACGAGCAGCGTGTCGATGCGGTCGAGCCACGGCGCAACCGCGTCGAACGGCGTCGCGGGCTCGAACGTGAGCCCGACCTTGCAGCCGCGATCTCGGACCCGGCCGAGCAGCTTGTCGGTGTCACCGACCTCGACGTGCACGGTGATGCCGTCGGCGCCGGCGTCGGCGAACGCATCCAACAGGTCGCCCGGGTTCGCGATCATGAGATGACAGTCGAGGTAGAGCTCGGTTGCCTTGCGCAGCGATGCCACCACCGGCGGACCGATCGACAGGTTTGGCACGTAATGGCCGTCCATGCAATCGACGTGCAGGAGGTCGGCTTGATCCCCAACGCGCTCGATGTGGTCGGCCAGGTGCGCAAAGTCAGCAGCCAGGATCGACGGTGCAATCTTCATCGCTTCGACACTACCGATATTGCCCGCAAGGTAGTCACGACTGGCCCAAGCGATCGCTCGCCGCGCCGCGAAGCGAAGCAATAGTCACGCGCGTTCCAGGACCAACACGAACATGCCGTCGCTGCCCGCGTCGTGGGGCAGGATCAGCGCGCCGCGTCCGTGGGCTCGCCACGGCGCATCGAGCAGCGAGACCGCGTGGAACTCGGTGAGGTGTTCGCTCGCCCACTCGTCGACGCCGAGGGTTTCGGCGCGGCTCAGCGTGCACACCGAGTACACGAGTCGCCCGCCGGGCCGCACCGCTTCCGCCGCGGCGCCCAGCAAGGTCTGTTGGAGCAACGCGAGTTGGTCGATCTGCTGCGGCTGCACACGCCAACGCGCTTCGGGGCGGCGGCGCAACACACCGAGGCCACTGCACGGCGCATCGAGCAGCACCCGATCGAACAATGCACCCGGGAATGGCAGTGCGGTGCCCGCGCCGACGACGGCCTGGACCGACGCGAGGTGGAGACGACCGGCGGCCTCACGCACGAGGCGCAGCCGGCCACGGTGCACATCGGCGGCAACGACGAGGCCCGTGTCGGCCATGCGTTCGGCCGACGCACACGCTTTGCCGCCGGGCGCGGACGCCACGTCGAGAATGCGCTCACCGGCCTTGGGGTCGAGCGCACCGATGACGGCCTGGCTCGCTTGGTCCTGCGGGCTCGCGCTGCCGTCACGCACGCTGCGCAGACGTTCGAGATCGCCCGAACCGACCACGACGATCGAGTCGGGTACGAGCGCGCCGGCCGTCGTGCGCGCACCGCGCACCTCGAGCTCGCGCAACACCGCAGCGCGATCACCGCGCAACGGATTGACCCGGAGCGTGACCGCGCCCGGTTCGTTCATCGCAGCCAACGCCGCGAGTGCCGTCGGTTCACCGAATTGGGAGACGAGTTCGTCGACGATCCAGTCGGGATACGACAGGCGCGCGCCGGTGCCCTCGGGCTCGGCCCACGGTCGGCCGTGGCGGTCGAGCGAACGCAACACGCCGTTGACGTAGCTGCGGGCGCGCTCGGGCGCGGCGCCGACCGTCTCGCCGACCGCCGCGTGCGCGGCAACGCCTTCCACGAGTTGGTAGGCCCCGAGCCGCAAGGCCGCCCGCACGGCCGGTTCGAGCTCCACCAGCGGCTTCTTGGAATGTGACGACACGATCTCGTCGAGGTAACGCTGGCGGCGCAACGTGCCGTAGACGGCGCTCGTCACCCACGATCGGTCGCGGTCCGAAAGCTGCGAGCGTCCGATCCGGGCCGGTACGTCGAGGTTCGCGAACCCGCCCTGCTCGGCCCGTACCAACGCGGCGATCGCAACGCCGCGCGATGTCTCGCGCCGCGCCGGCGCACGGCCCGAACCGTGACGATCGGGCCGACCGCGCAAGGATGGCGAGCGACGGCCGTCGAGCCCACGCACGTCGCGCGGATCTTTGGGCGCGCGCGGGTCGCGTCGGGCGGGGCGGCGTTCGTCAGCCATCGAGCACCGCAACGCCCCGGCGACCGGCCATCCATGCGTTCACCGACATCGGTGTCCTTCCTTCGGGCACGACTTCTTCGAGGTGGAGCGCGCCCTCGCGACACGACAGTGTGCCCTCGGCCGACACCGTTCCCACTGGGGCATCGATCGCGTCGACTGCCGCGGCGCGCAGCACCTTGAGCCTCCGACCACCGACAACGCACCACGCACCGGGCTTCGGGTTCGCCGCGCGCACGACGAGCGCGAGCTCTCGCGCCGATCGGGTTGGGTCGACCCGGAACTCCTCCACCCGCAGCTTGGCTGCGTACGTTGGCTCGCCCACCTGCGGGGTCGGCGCGCGGCCCGGCACACCCGCCAGCTCGCGCACGAGCAGGTCGGTGCCGAGCTCGACCAAACGCGCCTTGAGTTCACCGGCGTTTTCGGTGTCGCCGATCGGCGTGCGGACTTCGGCGTACACACCGCCGGCATCGAGCGCCTCCTCGACGTCCATGAGCGCCACGCCCGTCTCGCGATCGCCGGCAAGGATTGCCCGCTCCACCGGCGCCGCGCCGCGCCACCGCGGCAAGAGCGAGAAATGCACGTTGACGAAACCGTGGCGCGGCACACCCAGCAAGGCGACCGGCAGCAGCTGACCGAACGCGACCACAACACCGATGTCGACGGTAAGCGCTTCGATCTCGTCGACCACCTCAACGCTGCGCGCCGGCGTGCGCACCGCAAGCCCCAACTCGAGCGCGCAGCGCTTCACAGCCGTCGCTTCGGCCGCGCCCGAACGCCCCCGTCGACGATCAGGTTGGGTGACGACGAGCGCGATGTCGTGACCGGCGCCGTGCAGGGCCCGCAGCGGCGGGACGGCGTCATGCGGTGAGCCGAAATACACGATGCGCATGATGGAGACGGCGAGCTCGACTACAGCGCGTGGCCCGGCGGGCCCGATCGCGGTCCGCGCTCACGCCACTCTTTCAGCGCGGCCTTGCGTTCGGCCCGCTCCATCCGGTCGAACATGAGCACACCATCGAGATGGTCGATCTCATGGAGAAAGCAGCGACCCAGCAACTCATCGCCCTCCACAACGATGTCGTTGCCGTCGAGATCCGTCGCCGCGACGGTCACCAGTTTGGGCCGCACGATCTCCACGGCGATGCCGGGAATCGACAGGCAGCCTTCCTCATAACTCCACTCGCCGTCGGCCTCGACCACCCGCGGGTTGACGAGCACGTTCGGACCGTCGCCGACGTCGTAGACGAAGAATCGCTGCGCGATCCCCACCTGCGGTGCGGCCAGCCCGACACCAGGAGCGTCGTACATCGTGTCGAACATTGCGTCGATCCGCGCCACGAAGCCGCCGTCAATGTCGACGACATCGGCCGCGGGCTGTTTGAGGACGGGATCACCAAAGATCCGGATCGGGTACGACGACATCAGTCCAATGCTACCGGGAGCCTTCGCGCGCTCGGGAGCTGGTAGTGACCTACTTTGAACAATGCCACCACCCACGAGCTACAGGCGGGGCGGGTCGACCGACACTCGCAACGGGCCGGACACGCGCCCGGCTTCCAGCGCGATCGACAACGCCGACGCGAGATCAGCATCGTCGTCAGCGCGCACCAAGAGTCTTTGGTCGGCCTCGTCGACCGACACCCCGACGTGCGTCTGCGCGAACGACTGGAGCGCGCGGGCCGCGACTTGGAGTGCCTCACCGTCGCCACGCACTTCGGCCAAGGCCCCAAACGGCGGCAGGCCGAACGCCTCGCGCGTGACAAGCTCGCCGTCACTCACGAGTTGCGGCGTCCCGAGTACCGCAGCGCGCACGACGACGTGCGCGGGGTCGTGCGTTTGCAGCACGACGCGCCGACCCGGACGCGCCCGTCCACCAAGGACGTGGGCCGCCCGCACGACGAGCCACAACGCCTGTTCGGCGGCACGGTACCGAGCCGCATGCAGTTCGGAATCAAAATCGACGAACGCGACGAGCGACGGATGACGCCGCCGTACCTCGACTCGGTGCAGCACGGCTTCGGTACCGACCAGGACCGACGCCTCCGGCGCCAAGGCCACCGCCCCGTCGATCACTGCGACGGTGGCATCGCCGATACGCGCCTGTAATTCCGTCGCGAGGCGCTGCACACCCCCGCGCAACACCACCAGCCGCGTCGCACCGCAATGTTCACAGAACTTCGGGCGCGGAACTTCGCCGGTGTCAGCCGCCCATCGGGTGAGTTCATGACATTGCGAGCAACGCAGGAGCCGCACGCCACCACGACGGTTGAGTACCAGCACCGCGGGTGCGCCCGCCGCAACGGCAGCCTGAACGCCAGCAACGAGACGGTCGGTGAGCAGGCCGGTCCCGGGAGGGTCGTCACGCCGATCGACCACCTCAACGCGCGGCCACGCGCCGCGCTCGACGGTTTCGGACGGTGCGAACACGGCCCGGGCCCGTCGAAGGGTGATCGCCGTCGGTGCCGGCGACACGACGAAGCTCGCGGCGCCGACCGCACCGAGCCGTTCTTGGAGCACGTCGCGGGCATGCCACGTGGGCGAGCGCTCTTCTTGGAGCGCTTCGTCGCCATCGTCGAGCAGTACGCCACACGCGAGGTCGGGAACCGGCGCGAACACGGCGCTGCGGCCGCCGACCACCACGCACGCTCCGCCCTTGGCGATCCGCCACGCATCGGTCCGCGCGCGCGGTGAGGCATCCGAGTGCAACAGCACGGCGCGCGTTCCTTGCCCGGCCAACCATCGCTGGAAGGCTGCCGCGCGCGATCCGTCGGCCGTCACCACGATCGTCGAACCCGACGCGGCGAGCAGCCGCGCAACGAGCCGGCGGCGGTCGGCAAAGGGCGGCCAGCGCAGCACCGTGGGACCATTGCCCGTGGGACCATCGCCCGCGGGACCATTGCCCGCGGGACCATCGCCCGCAGGTCGGTGACCGACGGCCGCGAGCGCGGTCGCGGCGAGTTCGTCGGCCGCGAGCTCGAGGTCGTCGCGCGGTGGGGCGATCGGCCGCAGCACGATGGCGCCGCGCGCCGAATCGATCACGCTGTCGGGCCGCACGTTGTTCGGCGGCGAGGCGCTGCGTAACAGTGCCGCGACTGGGCCCGCGCATCGATACGCGACCGAGGCACAGAGCGAGACGACCGCGGCGGGCGGGCCGGCCGACGACACCGTGATGAGCGGCCGCAACCGGGCCCCGTCAATCACCGACGCCACGTCGTCGGCCACAACCCAGCCCCGAACGCGACGGCCGTGCAGCGGCACGCGCACGATGGCGCCGACGGACACCGTCGACGCCACGGCGTCAGGTACGAGATAGTCGAACGGCCGGTCGACCGCGGCGACGTCGGGAAGGACGCGACAGACGCGCGGCCCCGGCGTCGTCAGGCGAGCGCCTCGGCGGCCTTGCGGAGTTGCGACGCGTACGGGTCGACGTTCTCCCAGGTGAAGCCGCCGCGATCGTCGGTACGACCGAAGTGCCCGTATGCCGCGGTGCGCTTGAAGATCGGACGGCGCAGGTCGAGCCGTTCGATGATCGCAGCTGGGCGCATGTCGAAGGTGTCGCGCACGAGCGTCTCGACCTTTTCGGGCGCGATCTGGCTCGTGCCGAACGTGTCGACGAAGATCGACATTGGCTTGGCCACACCAATCGCGTAGGCCACCTGGGCCTCACAATGGGTCGCGATGCCTGCGGCCACCACGGCCTTGGCCATCTGACGCACCGCGTACGCGGCCGAACGGTCGACCTTCGTCGGGTCCTTGCCGCTGAACGCACCGCCACCGTGACGAGCCATACCGCCATAGGTGTCGACGATGATCTTGCGGCCGGTGAGACCGCAGTCGGCGTGGGGCCCGCCCAGCACGAACGCACCGGTGGGGTTCACGAAGATCTCGAAGTCGTCGTCGGCGAACTGCGCCGGTAGGCACGGCGTGATCACGTGCTCGATCAGCGCAGGCCGAATGTCGGCTTCGATGCTCGCGCTCGGGTCGTGCTGGGTGCTGATGAGCACCGTGTTCAACCGCACGGGCTTGTTGCCGTCGTATTCGATCGTCACCTGGGTCTTGGCGTCGGGACGCAAGAAGTCGATCAGACCGCTCCGACGGACCTCGGCCAGCTTCGCAGCCATACGGTGTGCGAGCCAGATCGGCATGGGCATCAGGTCGTCGGTGTCATCGCACGCGTAGCCGAACATCATGCCCTGGTCGCCCGCGCCGACCTCGTCGTACGGGTCGCCGGTGCCGGCCCTTTGCTCGGCCGCTTTGTCGACACCCATGGCGATGTCGGGCGACTGCTCGTCGATGCTCAGGATCACGCCGCACGTCTTGCCATCAATGCCGTACGCGGCGTCGGTGTAGCCGATGGCGCAGATCGCCTCACGGGCAATCCGGGCGATGTCGGGGCGTGCGTTGGTGGAGATCTCGCCGGCGACCACGCAGAGTCCGGTGGTCACCATCGTTTCGCACGCGACACGGCCGGTCGGATCGTCGGCGAGCACGGCGTCGAGCACCGAATCGCTGATCTGGTCAGCCATCTTGTCAGGATGCCCTTCGGTCACCGACTCCGATGTGAAGAGATGTGTGCTCACCGTTCTCCCAGCTCCTGCAGTGTCGCGCTCCGCGCGCCGGGAACACCCCGCCGCGAGCCCGGGAAGCGTAGTGCGAGGTCGCGTGCGACGCCATAGCGAGCGACGAGGGCCTCGTCGTGCGCAGCGTGGGCGTCAGCGCGCGTCGAGTTGGCCCTGAACGACGTCGAGGATGGCTCCAGCGACCTGCTCCTTGGTGAGCAGCGGCAGATCGTGGCGCTGCCCGCCGGCGGTGAGGATCACGACTCGGTTCGTATCGACTTCGAAGCCGGCGTCGGCCAGCGACACGTCGTTCGCCACGATCACGTCGAGGCGCTTGCGGGCCAGTTTGTCGGTCGCGTTGGCCACAAGGTCGGCCGTTTCGGCCGCGAAGCCCACGAGCACCTGCCCCGGCGGTTTGGCCGCGCCGAGATCGACCAGAAAATCGTGCGTTGGTTCGAGGGCAATCGCGGCCGGCGCGTCGTGCTTCTTCGTCTTGTGCGTCGTCGGTGCCGACGGCCGGTAGTCGGCCACCGCGGCCGCCATCACCACGACGTCGCAATCGGCCGCCCTCGGCACCACCGCTGCATGCATCTCGGCCGCGGTCTCGACCATCACGACGTCGCGAACCCCAGGCGGCGCCTGGCGGTCGACGGTGGTCACGAGCGTGACCTCGGCACCGCGCGCCGCGGCGACTGCGGCAATCGCGTAGCCCTGCTTGCCCGAGGAACGATTGGTGACGACGCGCACTGCGTCGATCGGCTCACGCGTCCCCCCTGCGGTGACGAGCACCCGACGACCCGTGAGCGGGCGGCCCGTGGCCAGGATCGCCATCGCTGCGTCAACGATCGTCTGGGTCTCGGCCAGGCGGCCCATGCCGACGTCGCCGCTCGCAAGGCTGCCGGCCTCGGGCTCGACGACATGCACCCCGCGGGCGCGCAACACCTTCAGATTCTCCTGGACCGACGCCTGCTCCCACATCTCGGTGTGCATCGCCGGGCAGACGAGCACCGGTGCGCGCGTCGCGAGCAACGTCGCGGTGAGCAGATCGTCGGCGATCCCCGCGCGGTACTTGGCGAGCAGGTTCGCCGTGGCCGGAGCGAGCACGATGAGGTCGGCCTGCTGGCCGAGGTGCGTGTGCGGGCTCGGCTCCGGGGCGCCGAATAACTCCACGCGCGCCGGCTCGGATGCGAGCGCGTCGAACGTGGCGCGGCCGACGAACCGCAAGGCGTCGACGGTCAAGACCGGTGAGACGAAACAACCCTCATCAATGAGCCGGCGACACAACTCGACCGCTTTGTACGCGGCGACGCCACCTGAGACCCCGAGCACCACGCGCGCCATGGTGTGCGACGTCCGTTGGTCGGGAGTTCCGAGATCCGAAGATCCGAGCGCAGCGCGCTCAGGCGAGCGCAGGCCCGGCGTCGTCGGCTGCCACGGCGTCGACCGTGTCGGCGTCGACGACCTCGTCTTCGACGGGTTCGATCCGCTCCCACTGAATCTTGTTGGCCTCGATCTCCTCGAGCGCGATCGACAGCGGCTTGCGCGAGACCGACGTGACCTGCGGCGGCACGATCCGCCCAAGGCCCTCACCGAGCTGGTTGTAGTAGTCGTTGATCTCACGGGCCCGCATGGCCGACAGCGTGACCAGCGTGAACTTCGAGTCGACCTTGTCGAGCAGATCCTCGAGCTTCGGTTGCATAAGCGATGCGCGGCGTTCGGCCATTGTGGAGTGTGCTCCCAGGTCGGGCGAGAAGATCGGTGACGCAACGCAACGACACGATGAGCCCACCAGGTTCGGTCGGCCGTCAGCGACTGCGGCGATCCTCAAGGATAGCCGCGATCTGGGCCGCGACCTCACCCACGTCGTGGTTGACGACGACGCGCAGGCCGAGGGCCCGCGCCTGGGCCTCTTCATCGGCCGCCCGGGCGAGGCGGTGTTCGATCTCGGCGTCGGTGTCGGTGCCCCGCGCCCGCAGGCGCTGCTCCTGGATCAGCCGATCCGGCGCGACGACGAAGAACACCACGGCATCGGGGAACTGCGCGAGCACGCTGGCGACGCCCTGGATGTCCATCTCGAGCAAGCCGTCGTAGCCCGCATTCAAGGCTTCCACGAGCGGCTGGCTCGGGGTGCCCTTCAGCACGCCGTACACGTCGGCCCACTCGAGGAACCCGCCGGAGTCGCGCAGCGCCTCGAACTCGTCGCGGGAGCGGAACCAGTAGTGCTCGCCCTGTCGTTCGCCGGCGCGCGGCGGTCGCGTGGCCCACGACACGGACCACCACAGCTCAGGGTGCTCGGCGCGAACGCGCTCGACCACGCTCCCCTTGCCCGCACCACCTGTACCGGAGATGACAACGAGGACGCCGCGCCGAGCCACTGTTCAGTCGGGGAAGCGCTCGAGCAACGCCTTGCGCTGGTTCGTGCCGAGCCCACGCACCCGGCGGCTTTCCTTGATCTCGAGTTCCTCCATGATCTTGCGGGCCCGCACTTTGCCGACACCCGGGAGCGACTCAAGGACGTTGACGACCTTCAATTTGGCCAGCATCTCGCCGGATTCGTCGCCGAGGTCGCTCGCCGCGAACAACTCGGCGAGGTTCAGTGAGCCGATCTTCAGTTTCTCCTTCGCCTCGGCGCGAACCCGGCGCGAGATCGCAGCCTTCTCGAGCGCGGCAGCGCGGGATTCGGGAGTCTGGGGTGGCGGAGTTGGCATGGACACTCCTAGCGGTTCGGGGTGCGGCTGCACGCCTTGGCGGTGGCTTCGGCGACGGGCACTCTGGGCTGGCGATCTGGGTGGTGCGTCGGTCGTCACTTCGGTGTGGAGATTGGTGTGGAGATTGGTGTGGAGATCGGGTTGGAGCGGCCGACGGGCGTGCGCTGGCCTCGTTGGAGGCGACGGCGGACGAGGATAGCGACTCATCCAGTGAATACAACGAGTGACCCGTTTGCAACGGTCCGTGCGTTCGGCTAGTAGCCCACGCCAAATTTCGATGGGTCGATCCATCGCCCCACCTACCTTGGCGTCATGGCGATCATCCCCGACGACAAGGACTGGACCTGGGTCCTCGAGCGAGCGTGCCCGGACTGCGGCTTCGACAGCTCGGCACACGAGCGCGTCGCGGTCGTCGCAATGCTCCGCGCGCAACCCGGCGCGTGGCAAGCAGTGCTCGCAGCTCCCGGCGTGGCCGTGCGTCCGGCATCGGGTGCATGGTCGCCGCTCGAATACGCGTGCCACGTGCGCGACGTGTTCGTTCTCTTCGACGAGCGCCTGCACCTCATGCTCGATCACGACAACCCGTTGTTCGCCAATTGGGATCAAGACGCAACGGCGATCGACGCGCGGTACGGCGACCAGGACCCGGTCGTGGTCGGCGCAGAACTCGCAGCCGCAGCCGAGCAGCTCGCGCACTCCTTCGAGGGCGTCGACGGCGCCACATGGTCACGGCGCGGGCGCCGCAGCGACGGTGCATCGTTCGACATCGAATCGTTCTCGCGTTACATGCTGCACGACCCGATCCATCACCTCTACGACGTCGGCGCGCCCCGCTGAACCGCGTGCGCAGGAACGCGGGTCAGCGGTCAGCGAGCGCGGCTTCGACCTCGTCGTAGATCTGCTGCGCAGCGGCGCGCGGATCGGCGGCGTTGTGCACGGTCCGCGCCACAACGAGCACGTCCGAGCCGGCACGGATGGCGGCGCCCGGTGTCGCGACCCGGGCCTGGTCATCGACCCCGCTGCCCGCGAGTCGTATCCCTGGCACCATGGTCACAAACGTTGGCGCCGCGGCCTTGACGGCTGCGACTTCGTGGGCGCTGCACACCACGCCGCCAAAGCCAGCCTCGATCGTGGCCGCGAGTCGAGCGTCGAACGCTGACGTGTCGGGGTCGCTCGTGAGCACGGTGACACCGAGCATCGTGGGCGGCGCCACACCAGCGTCACGCGCGCCTTGCACAGCGCCGTCGAGCGCCGCTCGCAGCATCGCCACCCCGCCGGCGGCATGCACGTTGAGATAGCCCAAGCCGTAGCGACCGAGCACGCGTGCCGCGCTGCCGACCGTGTGTGGAATGTCGTGGAGTTTGGCGTCGAGGAACACCGAATAGCCGAGATCGCGCAATTCGGCGATCGCGCGCGGACCAGCTGCGGCGTATAACTCGTGGCCGACCTTGGCAACACCGAACCAGCGCTGCAGTTCCCGGGCGCGAGCAAGCGCAACGTCGAGATCGTCGAAGTCGAGTCCCAGCGCGATGTGGGCGGTTACGTCGGCCATTGCAATCCTCCAATGAGCTGTTCGATGTCGTCGACATGGTGACGGCGACACCAGCGTGCGAGGCCGTCGAGAATGTGGAGTGGCGCGCGTGGGTCGACAAACGTCGCGGTGCCGACGCCCACGGCGCGCGCACCGGCGAGCAGCATCGCGACAGCGTCATCGCCGGTACGCACTCCCCCTGTGCCGATGATCGCGACCCCGGGCAGCGCTTGGGCGACGAGCCACACCGTCCGCAAGGCCACCGCGTGCAAGGGCGGACCGGACAGCCCGCCGCTGCCGGCGCCGAGGCGCGGCCGTCGAGTGTCGATGTCGATCACGAGACCGGGCAGTGTGTTCACGAGGGTGAGTCCGGTGGCGCCCGCATTGATGGCCGCCGTCGCGATCGCGACGGGATCGGCGACCTGCGCGGTGAGCTTGGCGAACACGGGACGCGCACCCACCGTCGCCTCGACGACCGCGCTCGTCAACGCCGGTGATTGCGCGAACATTTCGTGGCTGCCCCCGAGGTTCGGGCAGCTGAGATTGAGTTCGATCGCCGCGACACGCGCGCCGAGCGCGTGCACGCGCTGTGCAGCACGGGCGTAGTCGTCGACCTGACGACCCCAGACCGACACGATGATCGTCGCGCCCGACCGCTCCAACTCGGGGAGGTCGTGTTCGATCCACGCGTCGATGCCGGGACCAGCCAACCCGACGCTGTTGAGCATCCCGCCGCCGGGCGCGGGGCACGTGCGCAGCGGCGCGTTCCCCTCGTGCGCGAACGGTGCGAGCGATTTCACGGTGACCGCGCCGAGCGCCGCCGGCGGACAAAGCTGCGACATCTCGCCGCCCCGGCCGAAGGTGCCCGAGGCCGCGACGATCGGATTGCGCAACGAGAGCGGACCCACCGTGACCGCCAAGTCGACACCGGCGGCGTCCTCGCCGGCGCCAAGACCGTTCGCCGACCGCACCCGAAACCGCCCTCCCATCACACCTCGAGGCGCAGTTGGCCGTCGCGGTGATACTCCTGCAACGAACGCACCTCGGGGGCGCGCTCGGTGAGTTCGGCGATTCCCTGCGCGGCCGCGATCGCTGCCGCGACCGTCGTCACACACGCGACGCCGTTCGTCAGTGCGCTGCGGCGGATGTGCATGCCGTCGGCACGCGGACCGCGGCCTCGCGGCGTATTGACAACGAGGTGCACTTCGCCCCCTGCGATGAGCTCCACCGCATCCACTGCGGCGGTGCCGTCGATGTCGAGTTCGTCACCGACCTTGGCGACCACGACCTCCACGACCACGCCGTTCTCGCGTAAGAACGTCGCGGTGCCGCGCGTCGCCGCCAACGCGAAACCGAGGTCGGCAAAGCGTTGCGCGGCACGCAAGCCCTGTCGCTTGTCGCGATCAGCGAGCGAAAAGAACACCGCGCCGCGTTTGGGGAGATGGTTGCCCGCACCGGCTTGGCTCTTCGCGAAGGCGAGCCCGAAGCTCCTGTCGATGCCCATCACCTCACCGGTCGAGCGCATCTCTGGGCCGAGCAGCGTGTCGACACCGGGGAACCGGGCAAACGGCAGCACGGCTTCCTTCACCGAAATGTGGCCGCCGCCGGCTGGCGGCGACAACAGGCCTTCGACGCGGAGTTGTTCCAGCGTGGCACCAAGCATGATGCGCGCCGCGACCTTCGCGAGCGGCACGCCGGTCGCCTTGCTCACGAATGGGATCGTGCGGCTGGCCCGAGGGTTGGCTTCGAGTACGAATACGGCGTCGTCTTTGACGGCGTACTGCACGTTGATCGGACCGATCACGTCGAGCGCTTCGGCGAGCTGGCGAGTGTGAGCTTCCAGCGTCTGCACGACCTCGGCCGACAGCGTGGGCGCTGGGATCGCGCACGCCGAGTCGCCGCTGTGCACCCCGGCTTCTTCGATGTGCTCCATCACGCCACCGATCAAGACCTCACCGGTGCGATCGCGCAACGCATCGACGTCGACTTCGATGGCGTCTTCGAGGAAACGATCCACGAGTGCGGGGCGTTCAGCCGACAACCCGCCTTCGCGTCCGAGCGAACCCGTCACGGCGAGCTCGCCCATGGCGCGCCGCAACTCCGAATCGTCGTACACGATCTCCATGGCGCGGCCACCGAGCACGTACGAGGGGCGTACCAGCACCGGGTAACCGACCTGGCGAGCGATCTCGACCGCGCGATCGGCATCGCTCGCCGTACCCCCGGGAGGTTGTGGGATCCCCAACTTCTCGCACACTGCGTTGAAGCGTTCGCGGTCCTCCGCGAGATCGATGCTGTCGGGCGAAGTACCGAGAATCGTGAAACCCTCCGCTTCGAGGAGGTGCGACAATTTCAGCGGCGTCTGGCCGCCGAGCGCCACCACGACGCCGCTGAGTTCGCCGAGTTCCTGCAGTCGTTCGCACACGTTGAGAACGTCTTCGGACGTGAGCGGTTCGAAAAAGAGGCGGTCGCTCGTGTCGTAGTCGGTCGAGACGGTCTCTGGGTTGCAGTTGACCATCACCGTCTCGTAGCCGGCGTCGGACAGCGCGAACGCTGCGTGCACGCAGCAATAGTCGAACTCGACGCCCTGACCGATGCGGTTCGGGCCACTACCGAGAATCACCACGGCCGGCCTGTCGTACGGCGCAACCTCGTCGGTGTCTTCGTAGGTGCCGTAGTGGTATGGCGTCTCGGCCTTGAACTCGGCTGAACAGGTGTCAACGGTCTTGTACGTGACGCGCACCCCTGCCGCGATCCTCGCCGCACGCACGGCGCGTTCGCCGACATTCCAGAGATAACCAAGTTGGGCGTCGGCGAAACCCATGCGCTTCGCGGCGCGCCAATCGGCTCGGGTCATGGCGTCGAACCCGACGCCGGCGAGGTATTCGCGCGCCTCGACAATTTGGAGGATCTGATCGAGAAACCATGGGTCGATGCCCGTCATCTCGTGCATCCGGTCGACGTCCACGAACGCTCGCAGCGCAGCTTCGACGTCGAAGATGCGGTCGGGCGTGGCGACTCCGGCTCGCCGCAGCAACTCGTTGCTGTCGACGCCGTCGTAGGCGCGTTCGGCCGGATCGCAGTTGAGTCCGGCCCGACCGGTCTCGAGCGAACGCAGGGCCTTTTGGAGCGACTCGGTGAACGTGCGGCCGATCGCCATGACTTCGCCCACCGATTGCATCTGCGTGCCGAGCACCGGGGCCGCGCCCGGGAGCTTTTCGAACGCCCACCGCGGGATCTTGGTGACGACGTAGTCGATCGTGGGCTCGAAGCTGGCCGGTGTGACCCTGGTGATGTCGTTGCGGATCTCGTCGAGCGTGTACCCCACTGCGAGCTTGGCTGCAATCTTCGCGATCGGGAACCCCGTGGCTTTCGACGCGAGCGCTGACGATCGCGACACGCGCGGATTCATCTCGATGATGATCATCTCGCCATCGCGCGGGTTGACCGCGAACTGCACGTTCGAACCACCGGTGTCGACACCAATGCGACGAATACACGCGAACGCGGCGTCGCGCATGTGCTGGTACTCGACGTCGGTCAGCGTCTGGATCGGAGCGACGGTGATCGACTCGCCGGTGTGCACACCCATTGGATCCACGTTCTCGATGGAGCAGATGACGACGCAGTTGTCGGCGCGGTCGCGCATGAGCTCGAGCTCGTACTCCTTCCAACCGACGACCGAGCGTTCGATGAGGATCTCCGAGATCGGGCTCGCGGCCAGGCCACGGGCCGCGATCCGCAACATCTCGTCGGGTTCGGTCGCGATGCCAGTGCCGCCGCCACCGAGGATGAACGACGGCCGGACGATGAGCGGGTAGCCCACCCGTTCGGCGGTCGCCATCGCCTCTTCGACCGAATGGGCGATGCCCGACGCCGGCACGTTCAAGCCGATCTCCTGCATCGCACTCTTGAAGAGCTGACGATCCTCGGCGGTGCGGATCGCGTCGATGCTCGCACCGATCAACTCGACACCGTGCTCTTGCACCACACCCGCTTCGTGCAGCGCGATCGCGAGGTTGAGCGCAGTCTGGCCGCCGAGTGTGGGCAGCAATGCTTGCGGCCGCTCCTTGGCGATGATCTGTGCGAGCGTCGGTACGTCGAGCGGCTCGATGTATGTGGCATCGGCGAAGTCGGGGTCGGTCATGATCGTGGCCGGGTTCGAATTCACCAGCACAACGCGATAACCCTCGTCGCGCAGCACTCGACAGGCCTGCGTCCCCGAGTAGTCGAACTCGCACGCCTGGCCGATCACGATCGGCCCCGAACCGATCAAGAGAATCGTCTCAATATCGTCCCGCCGAGGCATCTCTACTGCGCCTGCTTCGCCCGGCGCTGCGAGCTTCCTTCGCACCCGGGTCGCTCGTTACTACTGGTCGCTGCCGGGCTGCTCTGGTCGCGGCCCCTGAATTCCTTTGCTCGCAACATCACGGCACTACCCAGCTCTCATGAGGTCGACGAAGTCGCGGAAGAGGTAGCGCGCGTCGTGGGGACCGGGGCCGGCTTCGGGGTGATATTGCACCGAAAAGGCGCGCAGTTCCTCGCTCCGCAAGCCTTCGACGTCGCCATCGTTGAGATTGAGATGGGTCACGACCGTGCCCGCGGGAAGCGCGCGCCCCGACACCGCGTAATTGTGGTTCTGACTCGTGATCTCGACCCGACCAGTGGAGAGCTGGCGAACGGGGTGATTGCCCCCGTGATGACCGAAGCGCAGCTTGAACGTGCTTGCGCCGAGCGCGAGCGACATGATCTGGTGGCCGAGACAGATGCCGAACATCGGCACCAGTCCGAGCAATTCGCGCACCGTGTCGATCCCGCCGGTGACCGCAGCCGGGTCGCCGGGTCCGTTCGACAAGAACACCCCGTCGGGTTCGCGAGCGAGGATGTCGGCCGCGCTGGTCCAGGCCGGCACCACCTCCACTTGCACGCCGGCATCGGCGAGGCGGTGCATGATCGATGCCTTGATGCCGTAGTCGATCGCGACCACGAAGAAGGGCGCGTCGGCGCGCCCCACCGTGTACGCCTCGCGGGTGGTCACTTCGGTGGCGAGGTCTTTGCCATCGGTGCCGCCGTCGGTCTTGGCCGCAAGCAGGAGATCGCTCTCGGTCGCGCTGCCAAACGCGCCTGGCATCGCGCCGACGTCGCGTAGATGGCGCGTCAAGCGGCGGGTGTCGATACCGCTGATCCCGGCCACATCATGGCGCTGCAGGAAACGCTCGAGGTCGTCCTTGGCCCGCCAGTTACTCGTGCGCCGCGAGAGGTCGCGCACGATGATGCCGCGACATCGGGGCGCGGCACTCTCGTCGTCGTGCGGGTTACACCCGTAGTTGCCGATGTGTGGATAGGTGAACGTGACGATCTGCCCGGCGTAACTCGGATCGGTGAGGATCTCCTGGTAGCCGCTGAGCGCAGTGTTGAAGACCACCTCGCCGACCGCGATCCCCGATTCGGGCACGTGACCCACAAGTTCGCCTTCGAATCGCTCACCGTCGGCGAGCACGAGCACGCCCGCTGCCCTCGTCATCGTGTGCCCTCCATCGTCGAGACGTCGTGCTGGGCTGTCATCGTTGCGCCTCGCCGTGGATCACTGTCGGCGTGCCCGACAGCACTGTGTGGCGCACCCGACCGGTGAGCTTCACGCCGTCCCAAGGATCGTTGCGGCTCTTGGACGCGCTCGATGCCGATTCACGCACCCACGTCACGGTCGGGTCGATCACACACAGATTCGCGACGGCGCCGGGGGCCACCGGGCCTCCGTGCACACCATTGAGCCCGGCGATCGCGGCCGGTTGCCACGACATGCGCGCCAGCACCCCTTGCATCCCGAGGTGGCCTGGACTGACGAGTTGGGTGATCGCGACGGCGAGCGCGGTTTCGACCCCGAGCATCCCCGGCGGCGCCTCCTCGAACGGCACGGCCTTGGTCTCCGACGCGTGCGGCGCGTGATCGGTGGCGATCGCGTCGATCGTGCCGTCGACCAGCGCGGCGAACACGCCAGCCCGATCCGATTCCTCGCGCAGCGGCGGGTTCATCTTGAACGTGGCGTTGTAGTCGCTGCACATCTCGTCGGTGAACGTGAAGTGTTGTGGTGTGCATTCGGCCGTCACGCGCAACCCGTGTGCCTTCGCCTCGCGCACGAGCGCGGCGGCTCCCGCGGTACTCAGGTGCAGCACGTGATAGCGGCCGCCGGTGAGGCGCGCGAGTTCCAAGTCGCGCGCGACGATCGTGATCTCGGCCGCGGCCGGACGTCCGACAATCCCAAGTCGCGACGACCACGCGCCCTCGTGCATGTGGCCACCACGCACGAGCGCCGGATCTTCTGCGTGTTGCGCGACGACGGCGCCGGCAAGCGCAGTCGAGTATTCGAAGGCGCGGCGCATCACGCCGGCATCGGCGACACAATCACCATCGTCGGTGAAGATGCGCACACCGAGGTCGTACAGCTCGCCCATCGGCGCTAGCTGTACGCCGGCGCGCCCCATCGTGATGCAGCCCGCCGGGCAGACATCGACGAGGCCCACGGCGCGTCCCCGGGCCAGCACGGCCTGCACTACGGCGGCATCATCGAGCGGCGGGTCGGTGTTCGGCATGCACACGACCGCGGTACAACCGCCGAGCGCGGCTGCACGAGAGCCGGTTTCGATGGTCTCGCTCTCCTCGCGGCCCGGTTCGCGCAAGTGCACCTGGATGTCGACGAGTCCGGGCGCCACGATCGCGTCGGCGGCGTCGAGCACGAGTGCGCCCTGCGGCGCATCGATCGAGGCACTGACGTCGAGGATGCGGCCGTCGCGCACAAGTACGTCGGCGCGCACGCCGGCGGGCGGCGTCGTGGCATCGATGATCGTACCCCCGCGAACGACGATCGTGTCAGACAACGGGGCCTCCTGTGCCAACGAGTTCGTACAGCACCGCCATGCGGACCGCCACGCCGTTCGCGACCTGTTCGGTCACGAGCGATCGGGGTGAATCGGCCACGTCGTCGGCGATCTCGATGCCTCGGTTCATCGGGCCAGGGTGCATCACGACGGTATCGAGCTTGAGTCGAGCCGCGCGTTCGCTCGTCATCCCCCACCGCGCCGTGTACTCGCGCAGCGATGGGAACAACGCCGCGGCGATGCGTTCGCGCTGGATGCGCAAGAGATACACGACATCGACCTCGCCGAGCACGTCATCGAGATCGTGGTGCGTTTTCACACCCCAGCCTTCGACCGACTCAGGGAGCAGCGTGGGCGGGCCGACCAACGTGACCTCGCAGCCGAGTTCGGTCAGTAACTTCACGTTGCTGCGCGCCACGCGCGAGTGGCGCACGTCGCCGACGATCACGACGCGCGTGCCGTCGAGCGACGGCCCGAGCCGGCGGCGCAGGGTGAACGCGTCGAGCAGTGCTTGTGTCGGGTGCTCGTGGCATCCATCGCCGGCGTTGATGACCGAGGCCGTCGACCAC
Organism: Acidimicrobiia bacterium; assembly: GCA_038202885.1. Lineage (GTDB taxonomy): Bacteria > Actinomycetota > Acidimicrobiia > IMCC26256 > PALSA-610 > JBBREP01. The sequence continues at coordinate 31,947 of JBBREP010000011.1, forward strand.
TTCGCGACGAGTTGCGGCGCTCCGCTCGCGCTATGGCGCACCACGATCGCGTCGACGCCCATCGCCTCGATCGTCTGGACCGTGTCGAGCAGGCTTTCGCCCTTGTTCACCGACGATGTCGACACCGAGAAGGTCATGGTGTCGGCCGAGAGGCGCTTCGCTGCGGTCTCGAACGACAGGCGCGTGCGCGTGGAGTCTTCGTAGAACAAGCTCACAACGGTCTTGGCGCGCAGCGCCGGAACCTTCGGCATCTCGCGGCGGGTCACCTCGAGAAACGACTCGCTTCGGTCGAGCAGCGCTTCGATACCGGCACGCCCGCCGAGGTCGTCGACCGACAACAGGTGCTTCACGCGACCGGCCCCCAGAGCTCGACGACGTCATCGCCGCCGTCGTGTTCGGCCAGGCGCACTCGCACGTCCTCAGCGAGGCTCGTGGGCAGGTTCTTGCCGACGTAATCGGCTCGGATCGGCAGCTCACGGTGGCCGCGGTCGACCAGTACCGCGAGTTGGACCGAGCGCGGCCGCCCAAGGTCCTTCAGCGCATCGAGCGCGGCGCGCACCGTGCGACCGGTGTAGAGCACATCGTCAACCAGGACGACGACACGGTCCGCGGTATCGGGCACCTCGGTCGGACCGCTGGGCGCGACGGGGCGCAGGCCGATGTCGTCGCGGAAGAAGGCGATGTCGAGCGTTCCGACCGGCGGACGGATGCCTTCGAACGAGGCGATGGCGTCCGCGATGCGGTCCGCGAGCTCGACGCCGCGCGAATAGAGCCCGACGAGGACGATGCCGTCAGCGCCGTGGTTGCGTTCGACGATCTCGTGAGCAATGCGGGTGAGCGACCGCCGCAGCGTGTCGGCGTCGAACACTCTGGTCCTGAACGCGAAAACGCCGCCGAAAGGATCGGCGGCGTCGGGCGTGTCGTTCGCCTGGTTCGTCTCGTTCGTCTTGCTCGATTGTGTCGCCCCGTGCGGGGCCGGGTGTTGCGACATCAGTTCCTCCGTAGAGATCTCTCAGGATCTCTTTCACGGTGCGGTCCTCGCCAATATAGCAACGCCCCACTCCCGTGGTCCCATCAGAAGCCAGAAAAGTGCCCTTCTTGTGGGACCACGGCGCGCTAGGGCTTGAGCGTGACGACGAGCTTGAGCGAGCCGACGTTGTCCTTGTAGTAGTGCGCGCACCCATACTGGGGGTCGGCCGGTTTCGGCCACGGACCGTCGACGAAGCCGAGCACGAGTTTGGTCGCGCCCGACGGCACGACGAACTCTTGGACGCGGCCGGTCGTCGTGCTCCCGTTACCGATGAAGAACACTTGGTTCTTCGGTGGCGCCAGGACCCAGAAGTTGGTGCCGCCGGTGTACGGACCGGGCGTCGGGCCGGGGCCGACAAAGGCACCGACGAGCGCGCCGATCCGCATCGCTTTGACCGCGGAGAGACCGTTCATGGGTTTCACGGTGGTCGCCAGTCCCGATCCGCCGTCGGCGCCGTGGAGTCGGTCGTGCGCCGGGTTCACGCCCATGGACTCCTGACCGCTCGAGCGGACCGTGACGCGCCGCTCCGATCCGATCTGCAACGCCACCGGTCGCTGCGCGTGGGGCAAGTACGAGATCTTGCAGGGGCCGCCGCCGAGTCCGCCGAAGAACACCGCGCCGCGCGCGTCCACGGTGCCGACGAAACGTCGAGTCGCGGCCGCCTTCGCCGCAAGGGCTGGCGGCGCGCCGATACCAGCGCCGCCAAGCACGACGATTCCGAACCAGACACCGAACACTCGTCGCAACACAATCGCACCCATCTCCGACGTTGGAGAACGCAGCCATCCCCACCGTTCGAGAGAAGTACCCCTGATCCAAAGGCCCCAAACGTGCGACTACTGCGCGCCCCGTCGACGCCGGCCGCCGACTTCGACGAGCGCCTCGGCCAGCGTGTCATCGACACGAGTTCGGTCGAACGCGTCCAGCGACCCAGGTTCGCCAAAGCCGGCTCGGTCGATCGCGTCACCGACATCGGCGAGCTCCGGACGTTCGAGCGCCTCAGCCAGCGCGGCACCGAAGGCGCGCGGGGTTTCACCGCGTGCACGCGGTCGGCGGTGCCGTTCACCGATCACCTCGAGGCGAGCGAGCGCGCTCGACGGCCACGACAGCCGCGCCGCGCGCCGACGCTCGCGCCGGCGCGCCAACGGTCCGCGCAGCACGCTCGCGGCAGCGAACATGGCCCCGAGACCGACGAGCAGCGCGATTGCCAGCAGTACGTGGGTCCGCAGCCACTCAGTGGCGGTATGTGCCGATGGCGTGTCACCCGCGAGGGGCACGCGCGAGGTGGGGTCGAAGCCTTGCCATCCGATACCGGGGAAGTACACCTCGGTCCACGCGTGCGCATCGGCCTCGCGCACCGTGTAGCGACCCGTAAGCGCATCGGCGTCACCCGTCGCGTAGCCAGTAGCGATCCGCGCCGGCACGCCTTCGAGGCGGAGCATCACGGTGAGAGTGCTCGCAATCTGTTCGCACCAGCCGCGGCGTGATTCGAATACGAAGTAGTCGACCGTGTCCGAAGCACTGCGTGGCGACAGCGGCGCGTCGAGCGAGTATTTGGTGTGCGTCGCGAGCCACCCGGTGATCGCCTGCACTTTGGCGTAACTCGTCGTCGCGCCCGCGGTGATCTGCACCGCGAGGCGCTGCAGGCGCGCGGTCGCGGTCGGCCGGGCCAAGTCGAGCTCGACCACGTTGCGCGGCACCGGGCCAGCGGGCGCAGCCCGCAAACGCTCGACGGTGGCATCGGGGATCCTGCTGTCGACCGTGTAGGACGCGCCCTGTCCGAGAGCCTCGTCATGGCGCACGACGAGCGTCGCGTCGCCAAGTTGTCCGACGGCGCGGTCAGATCGCACCCGCACGGGCGTCGCCGCCGCAAACAGTTGCTGTGCGTACGGCGCACGGATCGTGAACGTCTGGCGGCTCGCGATCCCCCGTTCGGGCGCGGGATCTTCGGGCGACGGGATCACGCCGGCCCATCCGTCTCCTTCAGGGATCAAGCCGCTGATATCGACACCGCCGCGACGCGTCCAACTGTGGCCATCCCACGCGTCGAAGGTTGTGCCGCGCCAGAATGCAGGCCGGTCAGCCTCGACCGTCATCACGATGCGATCCGACAAACGCGGCCGCACACGCGTGTCCATCGAATCCGATGTCGACAGCATGTCGCGCGACACCGTGTCGGCCGACGCGTCGCCCGACGCGCCGTGGCGAACATCTTGATGCATCGCGGCCGCAACGAGCGGTGCAAACAACATCGCAAGGAGCGCGACACCGCCGATGACGATCCCAAGCACACCGGCAGTCCCGCGCCACATACGACCGCGCGGACCGAGCGACGTTTGCTCAGTGCCCGCGACATGCTCGGACAGCACGATCGTGGCCAGCGCGCTGACGAGGAAGACCAGCACGAGCCCGCCGTCGACCCCGGGCGCGCCGGCATGGCGCAGCAGCACGAACCCACCGGAACTCAACACGGCGAGCACTGCGACGTTCGTGGGGAACGACGGCAACGCACCCACGGTCAACAACGCGACCACGCCGCCCACGACGAAACCGACCGGGCGCGGCACACCGGTGTGATCAGTGCCGAGTGTGATCGCGGCACCCATCGCCACCGCGAGCGACAGCGCAACGACGCCCCAGGGCCCGAACAAGCTGGCCCGATGCCGCGGGCCAGGGCGCACGGTCGGCCTCACGGGCACACCACCTCGATCGGCCAGCCCGGCGGCGGCTCGGGCGGCGCCCCGGGCACCGCCGCAGCGAGCACGCGCCCTACGTCACGAGAACACGCCACAAACGTGGTGCGCGCCGCGCCGTCGAACGTGAGCAGGCAACACGCGGCGCCTTCGGCGAGCACGAGCTCCGCAATCCCCTGCGCCCGGGCCGCAGCCGCTTCGACCGCAGCACGTGAGCCACCCCGAAGGTCGACGACAATCGCCAGACCGACCAACGCGGGAGGGTCGAAGTCGCGCACGACGATCTCGCCGCGGCGGGCACTCGACGGCCAGTGGATGTGGCGAGTCGTGTCGCCCGACACGTACGGGCGGACTGAGCGCACTGCGTCGGCGGCGGCATACGACAGCGCCGCGGGCACCGGGCCGTGGGGCGCGCTCGTGAGACGCGAAAGCTCGATTGCACTGCGTATGCCGCGCGGCGCCACGTAGAGCGGCGACGGAAGCATGGCGACCAACACCCTCCGGCGCGTGAACACTGCAAGCGGGGCGTTGGTCTTGACCTCGACGCGCACTCGTCGATACACACCGCGGTGCGTCGGCCGCTGGACGATGGTGCCCGACGCCGGCAACTCGGCGCGCAACCACGGTGTCGGCGGATCGAGCACCCGCAGCTGCACGTCGTGTGCATGACCGGACACCACGATGTCGATCGCGACGCGCGCCCCCACGACCGCGTCCAGCGGTGTGTGCACTTCGATCGCGACGCGCCGCAGCGCGAGGATTGGCCATACGACGCCGACGAACATGACGGCAAACGCAGTCGCGCCGACGATCACAAGCGGGCTGCGGTCGTCGGCGAACCCTTGGCGCAACGCGTACAAGCCGAACGCGCCCCACACCACAGCCATCGCGGTGAACTCGCCCGGCCCGGCCTGCATCGCTCGGACTGGCCGCGCGGGCGGGACGGGCAGTGTGAGCTTGCCGCGCTCGTCGCTGGGCTGCTCGGCGCGAGTGTCGGCCACGATGTCGGCCATTCAGGGGCGCGGCACAGCGACGCGCTCGAGCACCTCGGCCACGATCTGCGCGCCCTGGTCGAGGTCGCTCCCACGGTCGAGGGTGAGCCGATGTGCGAGCGCCGGTGCAGCAACGCCTTGGACGTCGTCCGGCGACACGTGCACGCGGCCGCTGACGAGCGCGTGGGCGCGCGCCATGTGCAGCAAACCCTTGGTGGCGCGCGGCGACGCGCCGAGCGCGACACCAGGTTGGCGGCGTGTCGCCGCCGCAATGTCGAGGATGTATTCCACCAGCGCGGGGGCCACGTACACGTTGCGCACCGCAGCCATCCCTTCAAGGATGCCTTCCGGTGTGGTGACCGCACGCAGTTCGCCGAGCACGTCGGAGCCGCCCGTGCCGCGCAGGATCTCGCGTTCCGCGTCGCGCCCGGGCACCCCGAGCGTGAGCACCAGGCCAAAGCGGTCGAGTTGGCTCTCGGGAAGCGCGAAGGTTCCGGCGGAACCGAAGGGGTTCTGCGTGGCGATGCAACAGAACGGTTCGGGGAGGTTGTAGGTGGCACCGTCGACCGTCACCTGATGCTCTTCAAGCGGTTCGAGCAACGCCGACTGGGTGCGCGGCGACGCGCGGTTCAGCTCGTCGACCAGGAGCACGTTCGCGAACACCGGCCCCGGGCGGAACTGCCACTCGCCCGTCGACGGCGTGTACACCGTGGTGCCAGTGAGATCCGACGGCAACAAGTCGGGCGTGCACTGGACACGGCGGAAGCGGCCGCCGCACACGGCGGCGAGGCTGCGCGCCAGCAGCGTCTTGCCCGTCCCCGGAGTGTCTTCGACGAGGAGGTGGTTGCCCGACAACAGCGCAACGACGGCGAGGCGTACAGCAGTGTCCTTGCCGCGCAACGCGCGCCCGACCTCGGCTGTGAGCGCGCCCGCGAGGGCAACGGCGTCATCCGCCGATTCCGCTCCAACTGGTTGCAGGTGCATCGCGGCTCCGCGTCGAGGGCGCAATGCCATGGTACGACGGCATGTGCCACCGTGTCCGGTAGGGGTATCAGGGTCTCACAGGAACCGGTGTCACTCCATGCCACCGGTCGGCATCGTGCCCAATGCCACGTCGACCAGCTCGCTGAAGAACCAGGTGAGCAACGTATAGACCTCGATCCCGAACCGCCGCGGGTCGTCGTCGTCGACATCGCCGGGCTCAAGGTCTTCGGTCATGCCGACCGCCACGCCGATGGCCAGACGCGCGTCGTTCAGCACACCCATCCACTCGTGGACGGCCTCGTCGGTGAGTTCGAGCGTACGCACCGAGTTGCCCCGCGCCACGGCCTCGACCGATTCGAGCATCGCGGTGACACGATCAAGGCGGATTCGCAAAAGGTCGGCGTGGACGAGCGCTGCGTATTCGCGTTCTCGCATTTCCTCGGTGGGGTCGAGATACGCCTGCGGGAACAGGCGCCCCATCACCGGTCCGTCGTCGGGCTCGGTCAGTGCGGTGCGCAGCTCACCGCCGATCTGCAGCAACAGCGCCGCTTCGTCGGGGCGCAAGCGCACTGTGACCACACCGTCGCGGCGACGCGTGAACCACTGATAGCGGCGAGGCATCAGCGGTCCTGCTGGAGCGTCGCCCAGAGTCCGTGCGCATGCAAACGCGACACGTCGCCCTCCGCTTCGGGGCGCGTCCCGTTCGCGACGACCGCCTTACCCTCGGTGTGTACCTGGAGCATCAATTGGTCGGCCTTGGCGCGCGAATAGCCAAACAGCTTTTGCAACACGAACGTGACGTAGCTCATCAGGTTGACTGGATCGTTCCACACGATCACGACCCACGGCGCGTCGGTGTCGACGACGTCTTCGGTGTGCTCGTCGGTGTCGCTCTTGCGGATGGTGTCCGGCGCAACATCGGGCGCCATCACCGTCGCGACCCACGTGGCGCACTTCTGCGGGCTCACGTGAGACTCACTGGGGGCTCACTGGGGCACGAACCGCTTCTGCGATGCGAGCGAGCAGACCGTTCACGAAGCGACCGGAATCCTTGGTCGAGTACTGCTTCGCGAGCTCGACTGCCTCGTTGATCACCACGCCGGTCCCGAGCTCTGGTTCGTAGCAGAGTTCGAACGTTGCGATCCGGAGCAACGCCCGGTCGATCGCCGGCATGCGCTCGATCGTCCAATGGGTCGAGTACGTGGCGAGCAGCGTGTCGATCTCGTCGCGATGCTCGGCGACACCGCGCGCGAGCAGTTCGGCGTAGGTGTCGGGGCGAACGGGAAGGGCAGCGACAAGATCGTCGATGCTCAGGCCGCGAACCTCACGTTCGTACTCCAGGCTGAGGGCCCGTTCTCTCGCCTCACGGCGCGTTGCAGCAACCACGAAACAGCGCCCGGCTACGCGCGGCTGAGATACTCGCCGGAGCGAGTGTCGACCTTGATGCGCTCGCCCAGTTCAACGAACAGCGGCACCTGCACCACGAGCCCGGTCGCGAGTTTCGCCGGCTTACGAGCGCCGCTCACGCGGTCGCCTTGCACCCCGGGCTCGGTCTCGACGATCTCGAGTTCGACCGCGGCGGGGAGCTCCACGCCGATGATCTCATCGTTGTACATCGGCAGCACTACCGTGTCGCCGTCGGTGAGATAGTTGACGGCGTCGCCGAGCGTGGCGCTCGGCACGTTGATCTGGTCGTACGTCTCGTTGTCCATGAACACGATGTCGTCGCCTTCGCGATACAGGCACTGCATCTCACGCTTGTCGATCTGCGCGAACCCGACCTTCTCGTCGGCTCGGAACGTGCGATCAAGCACGGCGCCAGTGCGCGCGTTCTTCAACTTCGTCCGCACGAACGCGCCGCCCTTGCCCGGCTTCACGTGTTGGAATTCGACAACCGTCATGAGTCCCTCGGGCAGATTGAGGGTCATACCGTTCTTCAACTCGTTCGTAGAGATACTCACCGATGGCTCACAAGACGAGATCCTTGGGCGTATTGGTCAGGACGTCGGCGCCATCAGCGCCCACGACGACGGTGTCCTCGATGCGGACGCCGCCGACGCCGGCAAGGTACACACCGGGCTCGACGGTCACGACGTCGCGCCGAGCCACGGTACCAGAGGCTCCCCGCGCCACCCGAGGTGCCTCGTGGATTTCGATGCCCACACCGTGCCCCGTCCCGTGCGAGAACAGGTCGCCCCAACCGGCGTCGCTGATGATGTCGCGACACGCGGCGTCGATCGCAACAAGATCAGCGCCTTCGCGCACGACCGCGCGGCCGGCACGCTGCGCCGAGAGCACCACGTCGTAGAGGTGACGCGCGTCACTCCCGGGATCACCGACACTCACGGTGCGCGTCATGTCGGAGCAGTAGCCGTCGACAATGCAGCCGAAGTCGCATACGACGAGCTCGTTGCGTTCGATCACCCGGCCACTCGGCCGCGCGTGCGGCTTGGCGCCGTTCGGGCCCGAGGCAATGATCGGGTCGAAGCTGTTGCCACTCGCGCCGCGTTCGCGCATCGCGAATTCGAGCGCCAACGCAAAGTCGCGTTCGGTGATACCGGTGGCGAGTCGCGGCAACAACGACATGAAGGCGTCATCGGCGATCGCACATGCCGCGCGAATGCGATCGATCTCACCGTCGTCTTTGCATCGCCGGAGGTCCTCGACGAGCGGGCCCGCCGGGACGATGTCACGCGTGGGCGCCGCATCGGTAAATCGAGCCAAGAACTGCCGTTGTTGGGCCCACGTCACGCCGTGTGCTTCCAAGCCGACTCGCGATACGCCCTCGGCGTCCAAGGTGTCGGCGAGCACATCAAGTTGTTCGCTCGCGACGGTCCGTACCTCGATGCGAGCGTCGACGCCCGCGGCGGCCAATTGCTCCTGCGATTGCTCGGTGTAACGGCCGTCGGTGACGAACGTCGCGCTGTCGGCGCTCACGAGCAACATCGCCGCGCTCCCCGTGAACCCGGAGAGGTAGCGGACGTTCGGCAAACGCGTGACGAGCAACGCGTCAAGCTCCTCGGCATGAAGGCGCCGGCGCAACGCAGGAACGCGGCCCGCGAGTTCGAGCGGAGCGAGCCCATCGACATCGAGCAGCACAGGAGTTGTCGTCATCGTGAACCTCAGCCTTCGATCAATGCGCTCGCGGCACGAATCGCGAGGTCGTATCCAGTGGCACCAAGGCCGGAGATCACACCCGTAGCCACCGGTGAGACTACCGACGTGTGGCGCCATTCCTCGCGTCGATGCGTGTTCGACAAATGCAATTCAACGATGGGTCCGTCGAACGCGGCGAGCGCATCGGCGATGCTTCTCGCGTAGTGCGTCAGCGCCCCAGGATTGATGACGATGACCGCGCACCTGCCGCGCGCGCGGTGGATGGCATCGATCAAGGGCGCTTCACCGTTCGCCTGCAGGTGCTCGATCACGTGACCGCGTTCGGCGGCACATTTCGTCGCGATGACAACGAGGTCATCGAGCGTGGTTGCGCCGTAGATCTCAGGTTCGCGGTCGCCGAGCAGATTCAGATTCGGTCCCGAAAGCAGCAGGATCGTCGCCATCACAGTCCTCGTCGTTCTTAGTGGCGCACGCCGACAGCCGCGAACGCTGTGTCGAGCGCGCGCTGCGGAGGGTCGTCGACGCGCTCGAGGCCGTTCGGCCCGTCGAGCACAAACCGCAGCCCACCGGCGGATTTCTTGTCGCGGCGCATCACCGCGATGAGCTCAGCGCGTCCGAGACCGTCCGGCGCCGCGGCAGGAAGACCGAGCGCGGCGACGAGGTCGCGGTGCGCAACCGCGTCGGCTATGGAGATGCGCTCGAGCGCAGCAGCGAGCGCGCCGGCGAACACAAGTCCGACGGCAACGGCTTCACCGTGCGCGAGGGCGTGGTCGGCGACGGTTTCGATCGCGTGCGCGAGTGTGTGTCCGTAGTTGAGGTGCTCGCGCAACCCCGTCCGTTCGAGTTCGTCCGCGCTGACGTACCGCGCTTTGATCGCAGCCGCGCGTGCGATCGTGGTGCGCAGCATCGTGGGATCGCGAGCGAGCAGGGAGCGCACGCCGTGTTCCAGCACTGTCGCGAGCTTCTCGTCGCCCATCAGCGCGTACTTCGCAAGCTCACCGAGGCCGCAGCGATACTCCCGATCGGGCAGCGACGACAACACCGTCGGATCCGCATAGACGGCCAATGGCTGGTGGAACGCCCCGACCAGATTCTTTCCCTGGGGAATGTTGACGGCGGTCTTGCCACCGATCGAAGAGTCGACCATGGCAAGCAATGTGGTCGGCACGTGGATGAGTCCGACGCCGCGGTAGTACACCGATGCTGCGAAGCCTGCTGTGTCTCCCACCACGCCACCGCCAACTGCGACCACCGCGTCACCACGAAGCAGCCCGAAGCTCGCCATTGCCCGACAGAGGTCATCGACGGTCTCGAGCGACTTTGCGTCCTCGCCGTCGCGCATCTCGATGATCGTCGTGGCGATGTCGGCGGCCGCCATTGCGTCAGCAACGCGTGTCGCGTGTCCGCCGACGCGGGCCTGCGTGACGATCACGGTGCGGGTGATGCCCTTCGATGCAAGACACGCAACGACGCCGGCACCGGCATCGGGTCCGATGACCATGTGGTAACTGCGAGAGCCGAGCGCGACCCGTACGGTGTCACGTGCGCCGTCCGATTGCACCGTTGGGATCGACAGCTCTGGCAGCGACGGCACGGCCGCGAGCGGCGCACGCACGGCGGCAATCGATCGGGGTTCTGGCCCCGACACAGGCGGCCCGTCGGCGTTGGCCGCTCGGCGACCTACAAAACGCCGCGGCCCAGTTGCACTGTCGCGTGCGGGATTCGCAGACCCCCGCCCGCCGACAAAGGCGCGCCGCGCCGGTTGGTCGAGCCCGTCAGGGTCGTTGACTTCGTGCGCGAACGCTCCGACGAACGATCCCTTCGTCGGCTCGGCCGCGGGCTGCGGTTGGACCGCTCGTAGGACCGGTGCTTGTGGCATGGTCACGTTCGCAACCGCGGGTGGCTCCGGCACCGCGGCCAACGCCGGTTGGCGCGCCGGCGCGGGCGGTTCGGCGTCCGCCGCGAACGCCACTGCGCCGAGTTCCGGCTCGAGTTCGGGCTCGGGAACCGACACGACCACGGGCTCCGGCTCCGGCTCGGGCTCCGGCTCCGGCTCCGACTCGGGAACCGACACCGCGACGGGCTCCGGCTCGGGCTCGGGCTCCGGTACCGACTCGGGAACCGACACCGCGACGGGCTCCGGCTCGGGCTCCGGCTCGGGAACCGACACGACCACGGGCTCCGGCTCGGGCTCCGGCTCGGGAACCGACACCGCGACGGGCTCCGGCTCGGGAACCGACACCGCGACGGGCTCCGGCTCGGGAACCGACACCACGACGGGCTCCGGCTCGGGCTCGGGCATCTCGGGCTCGGGCACCTCGGGCTCGGGCACCGACGCGACCCCGGGCTCGGTGTCCGCCTCAGGCACCTCGGGCGCGACAACTGCGCCAGGCTCAGGCTCAGGTCGAGGTTCGGCGTGGGCGGCAGGCGTTTCGACCAGTGCCGCGACCCGCGCTTGCGCGCGCATGTTGGCAATCGTGTCGGCGGCGCGGACGCACAGCCGTTGCACGGCATCGCGGTTATAACCGCGCAACATTTCGGGGAACTCGATGCCGCGCAGCTCCGACGGTGCGATCGTCACGGTTCCCGGCGCCGCGTCGACCCGACCCTGGAGGCGTTCAATCGTGGCCGCGGCCCGCACCAGCGCCCGCCGGACCGCGGTCGGCTCGTATCCGACCATCGACGCGCGAAAACGCGCGCCGCGTAACTCGTCGGGCGTCACCCGCGAACTCGACGAATGCTCGTGCCGCTCATGCGCCATGACGGCGCTCCTCGTATATCGCGAGCACAGCCTTGGCGGTTTCCTCGGTGTCGAGCGCCGTCGTGTCGAGCCGAGCGTGCGCGCACGCGGCGTAGGCATCGGCGCGATCCTGCGCAAGTCGTTCGAGCGTTGCCGTGCGATCACGCGACCCCAACAACGGCCGGCCCGTATCGGCACCAATCCGAGCAGCCAGCACATCGCTCGGACCATCGAGCCACACCACGACGCCGCGCTCGCGCAGCGCGTTACGGTTCACCGCGTCGAGCACGACGCCGCCGCCACACGCAATCACCACCGGCGTTGGCGAAGCCACCGCGTCGCCAACCGCGGCGCGTTCACGCGTGCGAAACGCGCCTTCACCATCGACGGCGAAGATCTCCGCTACCGAAGCTCCGGCTGCGATCTCAACCAGCTCGTCGGTGTCGATGAGCGCACGATCCAGGAGCTCGGAGCACCGCCGGCCCACCGTCGTCTTCCCCGCGCCCATCAGCCCCACGAGCACAAGATGGGGTGGATGTTCGCTGGTTCGGGCGCGATCTGCGGGCGCGGTCATGGTGTCACGCTCGCAACGCGTCGACGTACGACTGGTAGTTCCGGCACAGCTCGACCAGCGAATCGCCGCCGAACTTGCGCATCACTTCGCCAGCCAAGACGAGGGCGGTCATCGTTTCGGCCACGACCCCAGCGGCCGGTACGGCAGTGACGTCGGTGCGTTCCTTGAACGACACGGTCTCCTGCTTGGTCACCACGTCGACAGTCGCGAGCACCGGACGGTTCAACGTCGCCAGAGGTTTCATCGCGACGCGAGCTATGACGACCTCGCCGGTGCTCATCCCGCCTTCGATGCCGCCAGCGCGTGCCGACGCGCGCACGAAGCCGTGCTCGTCGCTCCAATGGATTGCATCGTGTGCGACCGAGCCGCGCACGCCGGCAACCGAGAACCCTTCGCCGATTTCGACGCCCTTCATCGCTTGGATGCTCATGAGCGCGGCGGCAAGCATCGAGTCGAGCCGGCGATCCCAATGCACGTGCGAACCGAGTCCGGGCGGACATCCGTACGCAAGCACTTCGACCACGCCGCCGAGGCTGTCGCCCTCGCGAGCGGCGCCTTCGATCTCGGTGATCATTGCCGCCTCGACCGACTCGTCGAAGCAACGCACCTGCGACGCGTCGATGCGTTCGAGGTCGGCTGGCTTCGGGCGTGGCGTGTCTTCGCGCACCGTGGCCGCGCCGAGCTGGACGACGTGCGACAACACGCTCACGTCGAGGTGCGACAGCAACCGCTTCGCGATCGCGCCCGCAACGACACGGGCCGCGGTCTCGCGCGCCGAGGCGCGCTCGAGCACGTCGCGCGCGTCGGCGAATCCGTACTTCTGCATTCCCGCAAGATCGGCGTGACCAGGCCGAGGCTGGGTAAGTGGCGACGCCGTCACTCCCGGCGCCGAACTCATCTCACTCGCCCACTTCCCGGTCTTCCATTCGGAATTGTGGATGAGCACGGCAACGGGCGATCCGAGCGTGCGGCCGTGGCGAACACCGCCGATGAACTCGATCTCGTCTGCTTCGAAGCGCATCCTTGGCCCGCGCCCGTACCCGAGCCGTCGCCGGGCCAGTTCGCTCGCCAAATCGTCGAGGAGGAGCGGCACGCCGGCCGGCAGCCCCTCGATGGTGACGACGAGGGCAGGCCCGTGCGACTCACCCGCCGTCAGAAAACGCAACATGCCTCCAGGTTAGGGAGTCGAACAGTGAACCAGCGTGCCGGTTCGGCTCCGAGTTCACTTGAGGGTTTGTTCGCCTTCACAGAGACTGAATCGAGCGTCACCGAATAGGAACTGGCCGCAGGGCGCGTCGAGGCTCACGACCCGATACGTGCCCCCAGCGAAGGTGTCGCCCTCCCCCACGGTGTACACGGTCGAGCCAACCTGGACGCGTGCTTGCACGGTGCCGTTGCTATCGCGGAACACATCGATGAGCGTGACGGTCTGGCCCGGGTCAGGATTGTTGCTCGGCACCGACGTCGTGGACGTGGTGCCACCAGGCTGGGTCGTGTGCGTCGTGTGCGTCGTGGTCGCAGTGTTCGATGTCGTCTGCGTGGTCGACGTGCTCGGCGTCACCTGGATGACGGGTTCGAATGGGTTCTTGCTTCCGTAGACCGGGAATGTCGGCGGAGGCGGTTGCGGCGTCGGGACCGACGTCGTCGTGCCGTTCGGCTTCGGCGTGAACGGGCCGGGCACCGTCGTGGCACTGGTCTTGGGTTGCAGCGACTTCGAGCTGTCGTCCTTGGCGAAGAACGCCCGGGCGACGAACACCGCGACGAGGAGCCCGAGCACCGAGCCCAGCACCACGAGACGGCGACGTTCCTGACCGGCCATCAGTTCGCAACTCCTGTTGTCGTCGGCGCTGTGTTGGTCGCGCCGGTTGTGGTCGTCGTCGTGCCGGCGCCACTCGATCCGCTCCCAGCGCCTGAGCCGGTCCCGGTACTCGATGTCGGCGCGGCGGCCTGGGTGAACATGCGGGCGTTGAGGGTGACGGTGAGGCGCGGCGCTCCACTGCTCGACGCGCCGCTCCCCGCCGAACCGCTGCCAGTCGAACCGCTCCCCGAACCCGTCGTGTCAGATCCGGTCGTGATGTTGATGCCATCGACGACGACGAGCCGGCGCAGCGCCTCGACGCGGTTCAGGTAATCGAGGACCTGGAAGAACCCACCCGACACGACAACCGTCAGTTTGATCTCCGATGCGCCCGACGCCCCGACCGGCTCGGCCGATTGAATCGATACCCAGTCGACGCCGGCTTGCACCTTGAGCTCGTAGGCGCTGCGAATGAAGCCCTCCAAGTCGGGCGTCGTCGGCACTTGCGCGTTCAGCTGATCGAGCTTGGCCTTCTGCTCAGGGGCGCGATCACTGACCTGTCTGAGGTCGTGCAACTTCGAGCTCAGGTCCTGGTTCAGTTGCGTGGCCGCGTCGCGCCGTTGCTTGGCGTGGTCGACATCGCGACCGGCCGGCGCGAAGAACGCGAAGTTCCAGATCAACACGACCACGACGAGCGCGAGCACGCCAACGAGGGCAAGCCGGGACCTCACTTGGTCTTCCTTGCGTTCGCAGAGCGCTCCGAACGAGCGCTGTCGGTGAGACTGGCCGTCGACTGGAACGTCACGACGTCACGGCTACCGAGCGAGGCCTTCTGCGCTTGCGGCACCCAGAGATTGCTGAACTCAGGCAGGCTGTTCAATCGCTTGATCCAGTCGGCCACGGCCGTGAAGTCGAGGCCCGTCGCCTGGAACGTGACCGATCCTTGGATCGTGCCCGACAACGCGGTCGACGGCGTCGCCGGCGCGGCCGTCGCGCCTGGGCGCGAGGTTGCCGCGGCGTTCGCCAAGGCTCCTTGGAAGCTGGTGAGCCACACGCTGTTCGGCATGGTGCGAGCGATCTCGTTCAGCACTCGCGACCACGAGACGTCGGTGGCTAGCAGACCCTCGACCTCGGTGCCGAGGGCGGCGATCTGCTGTTCGTTCTTCGCCACGGGCGCGAGCGACGCAATCGCTCGCTGCGTGTCGCTGTTCGAGCGCTCCTGCGTCAACGCTTCGGAGCGGACGACCGAGGCGTGATGCTTACGGCTCACTGTGGGCACGGCGAGCAACGCGATGAGCGCCGCCGCAGCCAGTGCGCCCACCACGGCGTTGCGCGACGCGCCGAGCGCGTGGTGGCGCTCGTGTTCGGGCGCAAGATCGAGGCGCGGTGTGGCAGCCTGATCGGGCAGGGCCAGACCGAGCGCCGCCGCGAGATACGGGTCGAGGCGCGGGAGCTCTTCTTCGGCGAAGCCGATGTCGCCGATCACCACGCGATCGCGCGGCGCGGCCGGGACGACGGACACGCCGAGTAGCGCACTCAGCCGTTCCTGCACACCATCAAGCTGTGCGCCACCACCGGTGAGTTGCACGCGAGCGAGTCGAGCCGCGCCGGGCTGGTTCCGGTAGAAGTCGAGCGAACTGCGGATCTCGTCGAGCAGCACAGCCAACGGGCGCTCCGCCGCAGTGCGCGCTTGGCTCACGACTTCGTCGTCGATACTGCCGATTTGACGCTTCAGCGACTCCGCGGTCTCGGGCGGGAGTTCCAGCGCCGAACCGATCGCGTCGGTGAGCGCTCGCCCACCGCTCGCCAGCACGCGCACGAACCGCGGCACCCCGCGCTCGTGCACCACGACGCACGTCACGCCGCCACCAATACTGACGATGCCTTCGGCGCCTTCGCGGAAGTCGCCGAGCGCCTCGGCCACGGCGGCATTGCCGTTGACGGGCACGCCCGGCGTCGACAGGCTGCGGATCAGCGCAAGTGGAATGAGCTCCACCGACTCGACCGGCAGGCCACCTGCCTCGACCGCGTCGACGAGGCGTACGACCGTTGAGCGCTGCGCGGCGGCAAGCAACACGCGCATGACCGGATCGCCACTGGCTTCACTCCCACCCGCGAGTTCGTCGAGCACGGCGAAGTCGACCAGCGCGTCGTCGACCGGAATCGGGATGAGATCGGGAAGTTGAAAGCGCAGCGCGCCGGCAAGGTCTTCGCGCGACATCACCGGCATCTCGATCTGGCGCACCACCAGTCGCGGCGTCGCGATGCCGAGGCGCACCGGCGCCTTGCGAATGCCGACCTCGGTCCGCACGCGCTTGACGGCGTCGATGAGTGCTTCTTCGTCGGCGACTTCGCCTTCGTGCATCGCCGAACGCGCGAGCGCGACCTGACCGAACGCGGTCAGACGCGGCGGATCGCCGGGCGTCACCTCGGCAACGGTGACGGCGTTGGTACCAACGTCGAGTCCGATCAGTCGGCGGGCCATGGGTTCCCCTGATTCGCCGAGTTGACGGTGCGCGACGACAAGAACTCGTCGACATCGTCGACGCGCAAGCGGAAGTGCTTCCCGACGCGGATCGCAGGCATGTCGCCGTCACGAATCAACCGATACACGGTCATCGTCGAAACGCGCATCGTCTCGGCTACCTCGCGCACAGTGAGGAGTTGGTGCTCAGCTACCAATTCGCTCCCCTCCAATCAACCGTGGCCACAGTAAGCCTCAACTACAACATTCGTCAACTTCACCCTCACAATTAGACAATCGCCCCGATCACAACATGCGAATTGCACACATGTCATTTATCGCCCTGCAGAAATGCGACCGTTCCCGGTCGTTCGTGCGCGGCGACCGAAGCAGCCTGGGAGCGAGGAACGAGCGACTAGGTGCGAAGGGAGCTCGCCGCGCCGGACGAAGAGGGCGCAAGGAGAGAACCGCAATTAGCCATGCGCGAGGATCGCGAGGAGCGCTCCTGATGCGAGGAAGGGGCCGAAGGGGATGTGGCGACCGCGTTGGACACGACCGATCGCACTCATGACGAGATAGGTGAGCGATCCGATGAGCAGCGCTCCCATCGCGGCGACGGTGACGCGAGCGCGCAGGGCGTCGGTGGGAGCGACACCGCCGGACAACGTGGTCATGACGCGCACGCCAAGCGCGTACCCGGCTGCCGCGGCCGCGGCCATCGGCGCGAGCACGATCGGCGCGGCCACTGTGATGCCACCGATGGAACCGAGCAAGAACGGTGCGAACAGCGCGACACCGAGCACTTGCCATCCGAAGTACGCCGCCGCGAAACCGAGGAGCGCCGAAAGACGCACATCGCCGTAGCCCATCGCGCGTGGTGCGGCGAACCAGATGACGAAAAACACCGAGAACGCAACGATTCCGCCGAGCGTGGCCCGCCCAAATGCATCCCAGCGATGGTCGACGCCCGCCGCGAGCGCGAACAGAGGAATCGTGATTGCGGCCGCGGGATAGATGACACGGTTGGGCAGCAGCAGATGATCAAGGTCGATCAACGACAATGCGATGAGCGCAGCGGTAAGTACGAGCAGCGCCGTCAGCACGATGCTCGCATGGAAGCGCGCGCCGACCGCAGCGAAGACCGCCGCGGTGAGCAACTCCACCGCCGGATACCGCGCACTGATGTGTGCATGGCAATTCCGGCACCGTCCGCGCAGCACACACCACGACAACACCGGGATGTTGTCGCGGCCTGCGATCGGTCGATCACACGACGGGCAGTGCGACGGGGGCCGCACCACCGATTCGTGGCGTGGCACACGCCAGATCACCACGTTGAGGAACGACCCGATGGCGAGCCCGAAAATGGCGCACACCACCGACACCTCGAGCTGACTCATACCGCTCTGATCGGCGCGCCCGGCCGGTTGCTGAGCCGCCCCCCAGCCCCCGGCCCGACCCCCCGCGAGTTCCCGAACGTCACCATCCTTGAGGCGCCCAGGCGCTGGCCGGGTCAAAGGCATCGGCTTGGCATGCCGGTACGACCGCAGCCAGATATCCCGTCGTTGCCTCGGAACGCTCGAGCAGCGCGAAGCACCGCCCGCCTGAAGAACGGCTCGTCATGATCACGTACGCGTCGCCACCAATGAGACCCGTGCCGATCGACACCTGGTTCGCACCGGCTTGCGCGGGCGACGACCCGCCCAGATACGACACCGACGTCTCGTACTGCGCCATCGCGCTCGGCGTCACCCACGTGTAGTCGCCACTGTCAGCCGCACCCACACGCGCCGCGAGCAGACTCGTGTGCAGCAGCGTCTCGGCGTGCTTGTCTTGCGCGGGCGTGCGCGCCCCCAAGAACGTCGGTACCGCAATCAAGAGCAACACCGCCATGATCGCCACCACCATCATCAACTCGATCATGGAAAACGCCTGACTGTTGCGCCTACTCCGTCCTCGCGCTTGCGAGATCACACCCACGATTCCCCCTTTCCGACACGAGGCCCCGGACGCTGAAGCGTCCGGGGCCTGCGTGTGCACGATCAGACGTCGGAATCTGGGATCACCAACCGCCCCAGGTGGTCGGAGCCGTTGTGGTGCAGGCGCCGGCGACCTTGGCGAACTTCGTGCCGGGACCTTGGGTGTCATCGGATTCCCACATGCAGGTACCCGACTTCGAGTACGACGACATCACGATGTAGTGATCGTTGCTTGCGCTGACGTACACCTCGTTCTGCCCCGTTGACGCTGTGGCCTGGAACGTGAGCGAAGGCTCCACCGCAGCGAGTGCGGCTGGTGTCGCCTGCGTGTAGTCCTCACCGTCGGTGTAGATGGTCTTGGCCGCAGTGAGTCCGTTACGCAGGCTCGACTGGGCCGCACGGTCCTGGGCACGCGAACGCGCACCGAGGAAGGTCGGAATGGCAATCGCGATCAAGATCGCGATGATCAACACGACCACCATCAATTCGATGAGGGTGAAGCCGTCTTCACGAGTGCGGCGTTGGGCCGCGATGGAGCTGGCGAGCATCAGGAGCTCTCCCTTTCGGTTGTCGGGTATGGCCTGTGCGGCTCCCCCCGACACCCGGGGTGGCTATTTCCCTGGGCAACCCGGCCGGCCTCGTTGTGCGGTGCACAACGGTGGGCCCCGTGGCTTTGCGGCCCCGCCTTCCGGCGAGTGTGCCTTTGTCCTTCGGGAGTCGCACCCGATCTATCGGCGACCACCCTGCGTGAACTTTAAGGATTGGCAAAGTCGCGGACAGCGTGTGACCAAGACAATCGGCCACGCGTCGTGGTTGGTCGCGTTATGACGAAGTGCTGCCAACGGTCGGCCGGGCCCGGCCTTCGTAGGATCCCTCGATGGCAATCGAAGAATTGTTCCGACTCGACGACAAGGTGGCCATCGTCACCGGGGCCAGTTCCGGCCTCGGCGCGCAATTCGCGCGCACGCTGTCGGCTGCGGGGGCCAAGGTCGTGCTCGCCGCTCGCCGCCATGAGCGGCTCGTTGCGCTCGCCGCCGACCTCGACGAGGCGCTCCCGTTCGCAGCCGACCTCGCCCGTCCGGAAACGGCGGGCGCACTCGTCGATGCCGCGATCGAAGCGTACGGACGCGTCGATGTCGTGGTGAACAACGCAGGCGCGAGCAACGTCGCACCTGCGCTCGACGAGTCGCCCGACGACTTCGAGGCCACGCTGCGGTTGAACCTCACCGCGCCATTCGCGCTGGCACAGGCCGCGGCCCGTCACATGATCGAACGGGGCGACGGTGGCAGCATCGTCAACATCGCGTCGATCCTCGGGCTCGTTGGGGTGGGCCAGATCCCCCAAGCCGGTTACGCGGCGTCCAAGGGAGGCCTTGTGAACCTCACCCGCGAGCTCGCCGCGCAGTGGGCGCGTCGCGGTGTTCGTGTCAACGCGATCGCGCCGGGTTGGTTCCCCAGCGAGATGACCGACGGCCGGATGTTCGGCGACGAGCGCGCCGAGAAGTGGATGCGCAGCCACACTCCAATGGGGCGCGCCGGCAACATCGACGAACTCGACGGCGCACTCTTGTTCCTCGCGAGCAACGCCAGCACGTTCATCACCGGCCAAGTGATCGCAGTCGACGGCGGCTGGGTGGCAATCTAATTGCGCCTACTTCGTCCGGCGCAGGAGTGCCGTGGGCTACTGCTCCAAGTTCGGGGGTTGGGGTAGGGGGATGTCGGTGAGTCCGTCGTCGCGGACGACGCCGAGGGAGTTCAGCACGGTCGACACGAGCTGGTACTGGCCTACCGCGAACAACAGATCGAGCACCTGTTGTTCGGAGTAACGCGCGACCAACGCGTTGTACGTCGTGTGCGACAGGCCCCGCTGCTCGAACAGATCGTCAGCAGCCCGTACGAGCAGCGCGTCGCCCTCGGACCATTCGGGACTGGCTGGCACAACACCGAGGCGTGCAATCTCGGCATCGGTCAGTCCGACGTCGCGACCGATCTTCACGTGCTGACCCCACTCGTAGACGCTGCCGCACCGCCAACCAGTGCGCAAGATCAGGATCTCGCGCTCGCGCGCGGACAGCGTCGACTTGGCCAAGACGTGCGAGCCGAATACCAACCAGCGCTTCAGGAGCTTGGGATGGCGAGCGAGCGTCGCGAAGATGTTGAGCACGCGCCCACCAATCATCCCGCGAGCGAGCGCGTTACGAACCTCGTCGTCCCACTCGGCCTCGGGTAACGGCTGCATCCGAGCATCGGGCACTGTGGGCTCCTCATCATCTGGGTCGTCTCGGTCATCGAGCCAACGCTGGGTCGACGTATTCTCCGCTGGTGAAGGTCATGGTCGCAACGGCCGAGCTCGCGCCCATCGCGAGCGTTGGGGGACTCGGCTCAGCGGTGGCCGGACTTGTACGCGAGCTGCGCCGCATCGGTCACGACGTCGAGGTGCTGCTCCCCGACTACGCGTCGGAACCGCTCGGCGGCGAGGAGTCGTACGCCATCGCGACACCCGAGTGGACCGGGCCAATGCACATCCGCCGCGGCATCCACGCTCGCGGCGGCGCACTCACCCTCGTCGGTGGCGCCGGGCTCGAGCGCCCGCACCCATACCTCGGCGCGGACGGCAACGGCTGGGCCGACAACGATCATCGGTTTTTCGCGTTTTCGGCCGCCGTCGCAGCGTGGGCGCGTCTCCAACACCCCGACGTGCTGCATCTCAACGACTGGCATACCGCGACGGTGCTGGGTGAGGCCGAACTCGCCCCGACCGTTCTGGCGATCCACAACTTGGCGTATCAGGGATGGGCGAACCGGGCGTGGCTCGCGCGCATCGGCCCGCGGGCGGGTGCGTTCGACCGCGATGGCGGGTGCAACGCGCTCGTCGGGGGTCTGCGGCTCGCGGGCGCCATCGCGGTCGTCAGCCCGCGATATCGCGACGAGATCCTCCGGCCCGAACATGGCTTCGGCCTCGACGACGTCCTCGGCGAGCGCGCGGCCACACTCGTCGGTATCCGTAACGGCGTCGAGACCGACGTATGGGATCCTGCCACCGACCCGTTCACCGTCGCGCCGTTCGATGCGACGACGCTGGACGCCAAGTCGCAGACCCGAGCTGCGGTACGGACCGAACTCGGCCTGCGCGATGACGATGCCCCACGGCGTCGAGCGCTGACCGTCATGGTGACCCGCCTCGCCGACCAGAAGGGTGTCGACCTCGTCCTTCCCTTGCTGGGCCTGCTCGACAACCTGCGGGCGCAGCTCGCCGTGCTCGGAAGCGGCGACAGCGACATTGCCGAGCAGCTGCGCGCCGCCGCGACCGCCGACGCCGACAACGTCGCATTCGTCGACGGCTACGACGACGCGCTCGGGCATCGCCTCGTCGCCGGCGGTGATCTCTTGCTGATGCCGAGTCGCTTCGAGCCGTGTGGCCTCACCCAGATGCAGGCAATGCGCTACGGCACGCTTCCGGTCGTGACCGGTGTCGGCGGTTTGCTCGACACTGTCGTCGACGCCGATGCCGATCCTTTGGGCAACGGTTTCGTGGCCGCGACACCCGAACCACTGTCGGTCCTCGACGCATGGCACCGGGCGGTGCGGGGCTGGTCGAACCGGCCTCGCCGGCAAGCCTTGCAGCGCCGCGGGATGCGGGCCGATTGGTCGTGGACCGAGCCAGCGCACCGATACGTCGAGCTCTACCAACGCGTCATTGAGGCACCGCAGCGGTAACCATCGCGATTTGTGTGCGTGCGCGCGCCGAACGCAGGCGACGACCGCATCACCTCGACCAAGTTGAGCCCACGTTGAGCCGGTGGGAGCGGGCGCTCGCAGCGCCGGACGAAGTAGGCGCAAGGAATAGTCTCCAGCACATGGCCGCGCCGAATGTGCTCGTAATCGTCCTCGCCGGTGGCAAGGGTGACCGGCTGCTTCCCCTCACCAACGACCGCGCCAAACCGGCCGTGCCGTTCGGCGGTTCGTATCGGGTCATCGACTTCGCGCTTTCGAACTTCGCCAACGCCGGGTTCCTCAAGATCGTCGTGCTGACGCAGTACAAGAGCCACAGCCTCGACCGCCACATCAGCCAGACGTGGCGCTTTTCCACCATGCTCGGCAACTACGTCACGCCCGTGCCCGCCCAGATGCGACGCGGACCGTTCTGGTTCTCGGGATCGGCGGACGCCATCTACCAGAACCTCAACCTGATCAGCGACGAACGACCCGACATCGTGTGCGTGTTCGGCGCCGATCACATCTATCGTATGGATCCTCGCCAGATGGTCGACGACCACGTCGCCAGCGGCGCGGGCGTCACCGTCGCCGCGATCCCGGTGCCGCGCGAGGAAGCGTCTGATTTCGGCGTGATCGAGGCGACGAGCGAGGGTCGCATCGTCGCCTTCCACGAAAAGGCTGACAACCCGCCAACAATGGCAGACGACCCCACGCGCTGCCTCGCATCGATGGGCAACTACGTGTTCGACGCCCAGACCCTTGTCGATGTCGTGAGCCCACACGTCGGCGAACGTGAACTCACCGACCTCGGCGGCGACGTGATCCCCGCGCTCACCGAGGCTGGCGTCGCGCACGTGTACGACTTCAGCACCAACATTGTGCCCGGCGACGAGTCTCACAACCGCGGCTATTGGCGTGACGTCGGCTCGCTCGACTCCTACTACGACGCGACGATGGACCTCGTCGCACCGGTGCCGATGTTCAACCTGTACAACGCCAAGTGGCCGGTGTACAGCCATCATCCTGCGCTGCCGCCCGCCAAGGTGTCGCGCGGCGCTCGCGGCGAGCCTTCGTATGTGCACGAAAGCCTGCTCTGCCAGGGTTCGATCGTCTCGGGTGGTCACGTCGAAAAGAGCGTGCTCGGCCCTGAGGTGTACGTCGATACCGATGCGCACGTCACCGAGTCGATCCTCTTCCCCGGCGTCCGGGTCGAGTCCGGTGCTCGCCTGCACCGATGCATCGTTGACAAGAACGTCGTGGTTCCGACGAACGAACGCATCGGCTTCAACGCCGAGCTCGACCTGCGTCGCTTCCGCGCCAGCGCGCGCGGCGTCGTTGTGATCGAAAAGGACCGCGACCTCACTCTCGATCGATGAACGACCCGCGCACGCGGGGGCTGTTGCTCACCGACGTCGATCTCCACCTGCTCGCGGAAGGCTCGCACTTCGACATCCATACCAAGCTGGGCGTGCACCTTCACGAGCTCGACGGCGTCGCGGGTGCAGTCTGTTCGGTCTGGGCGCCTGCAGCGCGCGCCGTGTCGGTGGTGGGCGACTGGGACGGATGGAGTCACGCCCACCCTCTGGCGCCCATCGCGCGCACGGGCGTATGGGACACACACGTGCCTGGCGCCGCCGCCGGCCATCGCTACAAGTTGCACATCACCACCCGCCGAGGTGCGGTGCTCGAAAAGGCCGACCCGTTCGCGCGAGCAAGCGAGCTACCGCCCGGCAACGCATCGATCGTCGTGGGGCCGAGCGCATACGCATGGAACGACGATGCGTGGCTTGCGAACCGACCACGCTTCCAGGCTCCGGCGGCACCGATGTCGATCTACGAGGTGCATCTCGGGTCGTGGCGGCGCGCCCCCGACGAGGGCAATCGTGTACTCACCTACCGCGAGATCGCACCGTTGCTCGCCGAGCACTGCGTGGCGCACGGCTTCACGCACGTCGAACTCATGCCCGTGATGGAGCATCCGTTCAGCGGTTCGTGGGGCTACCAGATCACCGGTTTCTTTGCGCCCACAGCGCGCTACGGCACGCCCGACGATTTCCGCGCGTTCGTCGACGTGATGCACGACCGAGGTGTGGGCGTACTGCTCGACTGGCCGCCGGCGCACTTCCCCGACGACGCGCACGGACTCGCGCGCTTCGACGGCACCGCGCTGTACGAACATCGCGATCCACGCGAAGGTCGCCATCCCGACTGGGGCAGCCTGATCTTCAACTACGGGCGCCACGAGGTTGCGGCGTTTCTCATCTCGAACGCCGTCTATTGGCTCGACGATTTCCACATCGACGGCCTGCGCGTCGACGCGGTTGCCTCCATGCTCTACCGCGACTATTCGCGACCGGCGGGCGAGTGGATACCGAACCGCTACGGCGGCCGCGAGAACCTCGAGGCCATCGCGGTCGTCCGACGATGCTCCAACGAGGTGCACCGACGACATCCCGACGCGCTCTTCGTGGCCGAAGAGTCGACGGCGTTTCCGAAAGTCACTGCTCCCGTCGCCGACGGCGGCCTCGGGTTCACGCAGAAATGGGACCTCGGGTGGATGCACGACACGTTGCGCTATCTCGCACGCGACCCGGTGCATCGACGTTGGCATCAGAACGACTTGACCTTCCGGGCGATGTACGCGCAGTCGGAACGCTTCGTATTGGCGCTCTCGCACGACGAGGTCGTACACGGCAAGCGAGCGTTGCTCGCCAAGATGCCGGGCGACGACTGGCAGCAACGGGCCAACGTACGGTTGTTGTTCGGGCTGCAACACGGCACGCCGGGCAAGAAGTTGTTGTTCATGGGCGCCGAGTTGGGCATGCGCAACGAATGGCAACACGACACGAGCCTCGATTGGCATCTGCTCGATGACCCCCGCCACGCTGCGATCGCACGATGGGTCGCCACACTGAACCAGTTGCACCGCGATCTGCCGGCACTGCACGCCCGCGACGACGACGCTCAAGGATTCGAGTGGATCGACTGCACCGATGCACGTCACTCGGTGCTCGTGTGGTTACGACGGTCCCACGACGACCTCGACACGGTCGTATGCGTTGTCAATTGCACGCCGAGTCCACACCCGAACTATCGCGTAGGGCTACCCGCGCCGGGAGCGTGGACGTTGCTCGCGAACAGTGACGATGGGGCGTTCGGTGGCAGCGGCTTCTCGGTGTCGTCGGGCGTGAACGCGACGGACCACCCATTCCACGATCGCCCGTGGTCAGCCGAACTGCAACTCCCGCCGCTCGCCTTCACCCTCTACGGGAGGACGCGATGACGACACGACCTGTTCCTGTGGTGGTGCATGGTCATCTCTATCAGCCGCCCCGCGACGATCCCTGGACGGGACGGACCGCAGAAGAACCCACCGCCGCGCCGTACCACGACTGGAACGAACGCATCACCGACGAGTGCTACCGGCCGAACGCGAGGGCCCAGGTACACGCCGCCGACGGCACGATCGCCGAGCACAACAACTACACCACGCTGTCGTTCAACGTCGCGCCCACGCTCGCGGCCTGGCTCGACGACCACGACCCTTCGTTGCTCGCAGCGCTACGGCGCGCCGACGAAGCGCAGATGGCACGCACCGGGCACGGCGGCGCCATTGCGCATCCCTACGTGCACGCGATCCTGCCGTTGTGCAGTCCCGCCGACCGTTCCACCCTCGTGTTGTGGGGCATCGTCGACTTCGTCGCACGTTTTGGCCGCGCCCCGCTCGGCATGTGGCTCCCGGAGACCGCGCTCGATGTCGCGTCGCTCGAGACACTCGCCGCCCACGACATCGCGTTCACGATCGTGGCGCCCTATCAAGTGGTTGCCGACACCGCTGGTGTACCCGTCGAGGTCGCGCTCCCGAGCGGACGCTCCATCACCTTGCTCCCCTATGACGGCGACCTGTCGAGTTACGTCGCGTTCGGTGGCGCACTCCACAACGGCGTGACGTTCGCCGAACGCATCATCGCCGACGCCGCGCCCCGAGCGACCGCCGCAATCGTCACCGACATGGAGAGCTACGGCCATCACCATCGCTTCGGCGAGATGGCGCTGGCGGTCGCGTTCGACGAGCTCGCTGCCAACGAGGGTGTCGTTGTGACCAACGCGGCCGGCGCGATCGCGCTGACGCCACCCGTCGACGGCATCGCGGTCGCGCCGTCGGCATGGAGCTGCCAGCATGGCGTCGAACGCTGGCGCAGCGACTGCGGGTGCCGCGCCGGGGCCGAGACGCCCCACGGCCAACGTTGGCGCGCGCCGATGCGGACGGCCCTCGACCGCCTGCGCGACGCCGTTGTCCAGCTGCCCGCGCTGTCATCGGATCTCGACGACTCGGTCGCCGCGCGCGACGCGTACGCGACGGTGCTGCTCGACGCAGCGACGTGGCCTGCGTTCAGCGCTCGCCATGTGCGCGCCGCAGGCGACAGCGACCGGGCCCGCGGTTGGCTTGAACTCCAACGCCACTTGTTGTTCATGTATTCGAGCTGCGGCTGGTTTTTCGACGATGCCGCGGGGCATGAGGCGTTGATCTCGCTGCGCCATGCTCGGCGCGCTGTCGAAGTCGTGGTGGAACTGGGCGGGCCTGATCTCGACCGCGTCGTCGGCGAGGCCCTGGCGCCGATGCACAGCGACCTCTACAACCTCGACGGCCGCGCCATCTGGAACGATCTCACTCGGCGCGATTCGCACGTGCCGCACCCGTCATAGCCCTGCGGCGTCGCGCCACTGCATCGGTCGTGGGCCGAGCAACCGAGACGATGCTCGAACACCGCGACGCCGATCGTCGATGACGCTCGTCGACACCGGCCGGGCCGGGTGCTATCGGCCGCGGAACTCGGGATCTTGGGTCAGATGAGTCCGACCCGGCGTACGAACGCAGTCGGCGATTCTGCCAAGTTGGCGGCCAGCAGTTGTTGATCAGTACTGAGTAACGGGATCGCGAGCCCTCGCGCCGCCGCGGCCCACGCCGCGTCGTAGAACGTCAACCGATGTCGCGCACACAGCACGGCGGCATCGCTGCGCCATTCCGGCGTGAGCGTGAGCGGGCGCCCGACGATCGTCAGAAGGTCGTCGAGTTGTTCGGCGACCGCTTCGGGCGACCAACCCAACGATCGGGCGAGCACGTTGCCGATCTCGTAGATCGCCAGATCCAGCACGCGAGCATCGACATCGCCGACCGTGTGCGCATCACGGATTGCGCGCGCCTCCGCCAGCTCCGGCTCGTCCTGGGCGTGGAACCACTTCACCAAGACGGATGAATCGACCAGCAAAATCGTCAACGGCTGTCGCGGGCCTCGCGCACAAGCACCGTCGAGTCGAAAGGACCGGCGTCGGCAAACCGTTGCTCCGAACGCTCGATCGCAGCCGCAAGCGTCGCAGGGTCGCGACGAGTGAGCTCACGACGAACCGCTTGGGCGAGCAGCGCGCTCCGGCTCACGGCCCGACGCCTCGCTTCCTGGTCGATCTCGGCAAGCAGGTCGTCCGCGAACGACACCATCACCTTGGCCATACTTTGAGTATAGCCGTCAGTATGTCCGGAGACCGAGACGGGGTCGAGGACGGCCAGGCCGCGGCGCCGGTCGACCACTTCCCCGTCTCATCCGGCCGATCCGCCTTGCGTGCCCAGAGATTCTGCCTCTTCCTCGAAATTTCTTTCGCCAACGTGCCGCTGAGGGGGTTTCACTGTCTCACCCCCCTGTCATAGTGCCTAGTAATGCACTCCACGATCACCGACGTCCGCACATCTCTGGAACGGTTCGCCCAGAGCTTCGAGCCGGCCACCCTCACCGGTGCGCAGGCCGTCTGCCTCCTGGGCGACCTCGCCACCCTGCGCCGCCTCACCGACGGCCTCACAGCCAAGGCGGCCCGCCGGGTCGACGAGACCAAGGCCCACGAGCGCCGCGGCGACCGCGACGCGGCCAATACCTGCGCCAAGCTCCTCGGCGAAACCGTCGGCGAAGCCCGCAAGCTCATCGAAACGGCGCAGAAGCTTGAGGCCAACGGCGCCGTCGACGCGGCTGTCCGCGCCGGCAAGCTCACAGCCCGCCAGGCCGGGATGATCGCCGACGCCTCCCGGGATGACCCGGCGGCCGCGGGCGCGCTGATCGAGACGGCGCCCGACGGCATGACCAAGCTCAAAGAGGCTTGTCTCGCGGCCCGGGCCGCGTGGGAGAGCGAAGAAGCTCGCGGTGCGCGCCATCACCGTGGGCGGGGCTTGCGGATGTGGGCCGACGCCGACGGCATGCTGCGTGGCGCCTTCGGGCTCGCGCCCGAGATCGGCGGTCAGATCAAGACCTTCATCGACGACGCCGTGCGAGAGCGCTTCCGGTTCCAGCGCAAGCTCGGCGTGCACGAACCGCTCGAGGCCTACGCGGCCGACGCGCTGTGTGAAGCCTTGATTCCGGGCGTTACTGGCGCTGCCGCGACCGCATACCGACACGCGCACGCACAGCCCGCCGATGCTATGGGCGACGCGACCTCATCGACCGCGACGCCCGATGACACGTCCGACAGGTCCGACGCGCCGGACGCTCCCGGCTCGCCAGCGCGCGGCGCGGCGTCGAAAGTGATCCGGCGGCCCTCGCTCAACACCCACATCGTGATCGACTTCGATGCGCTCGTGCGCGGCAACGCGATGCCGGGCGAGCGTTGCGAGATCCCCGGTGTCGGTCCGGTCAACGCGGAGTGGGTTCGCAGCATCCTCGGCGATTCCTTCGTCACCGCGGTCATCAAGAAGGGCATCGACATCACCACGGTGGCGCACTTCGGTCGACATATCAACGCCGCGCTACGCACCGCGCTGCTCGTGCAGGGCGCCGAATGCATCGTCGAGGGATGCGGCTTTCGCGGTTACCTCGAGATCGACCATCACCATGAGCACGCCAAGCGCGGCCCGACCGCGCTGTGCAATCTCGGGCCGATGCGTTGGATCTGCCATCACCGCAAGAGTCGCGGCTGGACGCTTGGGCCGCCCGACCCCACCACCGCGAAGCGCAGGCTCGCGCCCCCGCCATCGCGAGCGGGGCCCGATGCATCCTGACCGAACGACACCCGACCGAACGACGCTCAACACAACGACGCCCGACAGAACGACACCCGACACAACGAGACCCGGCCGGAGGCGACGCACCGGCGCGACTGCCACCAAGCCCTCGCGGCTACTTGGGGGCCCAGGCGACGAGACCGAGATCCAACCAGGAATGGAGGTCGACGTGGCGCGGCACACAGCGCACCGCATAACCAAACGCGCCCGCTTGGTCGCAGGCAAGGTGTCCCACGTAGCGGTGCACGCCGTTGCCAAGATCATCGGCGTGTTCCATCGTGACCGTATGCGTCGCGCGCAACTCATCGTCAACATCGACCGCACCATGCACGATTTCGACGGCCACCTCGTCGGGCGCGAGCGAACCGACACGCACCGTCGCTGCCACATCGAGCATTCCGCCGCGCGCGGGGTCGTGTTCGTCGGCGTCGACGCCGAGCACGGCGACCTGCGGCCAGAAGTGGGCGACACGGGTTCGCCACGCAGCCAACGTCCGGGCGCGCGCGTGGCCTTCGGCCGAGATGACTGCGCCTCGACGCGCCGCGGGACCGTAGGCCTTGGTCACGTAGTCGCGCACCATGCGTTGCGCCGACACTCGCGGTCCGAGTGCCGCGAGCGAGGCCTTCACGCGTGCCAGCCAGGCGTGTGGCGGCGAGCCCGACACGCGTTGGTAGAACAGCGGCACCACTTCGTGTTCCAGCAGATCGAGCAGCCAGTCGGCTTCCGCGGTGTCGCGTGCGGTCGGATCATCGATCCAATCGGCCGAGGGAATGGCCCAGCCGCGTTCGGGCGCGTACCACTCGTCCCACCAACCGTCGAGCACCGAAACGTTGAGCCCGCCGTTGTACGCACTCTTCATGCCGCTCGTGCCGCAGGCCTCCATCGGGCGCAGCGGGTTGTTCAGCCACACATCGCAGCCTTGCGTGAGCGCACGACCGGCATCGATGTCGTAGTCCTCGAGGAACACGACCCGAGCCCGCAGATCGGGGTCGTCGGCGAGCGTCGCGATCGCACGGAGCAGCTCCTTGCCGGGTACGTCGGCGGGATGCGCCTTGCCGGCAAACACGAGCTGCACGGGGCGCTCGGCATCGGTGACGAGGCGCCGCAGTCGTTCGGGATCGTGCAACAACAAGGTCGCGCGCTTGTACGTGGCGAAGCGACGCGCGAAGCCAATCGTGAGCGCGTCGGGGTCGAGCGCGGTGTCGCACCACGCGGCCGCCGACGACTGTCCGCGCCGGCGCGTCACCGACCCTCGCAGGTTGCGGCGCGCGTGCATTACGAGGCGCGCCCGCGCGGCGTTGCGCGCCGCCCAGAGTTCGGCCGCGTCGGCCGCGAGCACGCTTTGCCACCGCGAGCCGTCGGCTTCGGACCAGTCGGCGCCGACGGTGCGCGTCAAGAGCGCATCGACCTCTTCGCCCACCCACGTACGGCCATGCACTCCGTTGGTGACCGAGCCGATCGGCACTTCGTCGATCGGCAGCTCGGGCCACAACGCCGAGAACATGCGCCGGCTCACATCGCCGTGGAGTTCCGACACGCCACCAGCCCAACCCGCGAGGCGCAGGCTCATCGCCGCAAGATTGAACATCGTGTCGTCGCCGCCCGGTTCGTTGCCGAGCGCCATCAGCTCGTCGAGACTGCGACCGGTGTCGCGGCACCACCAATCGAGGTAGCGCTCGATGAGCGCGCGTGGGAAGCGATCAATGCCGGCCGGAACGGGCGTATGCGTGGTGAACACCAGGCGCGGCCGCACTGCTTCGACGGCTTCGTCATAGGTCATGCCACCGTCGTGCATGGCGCAGCGGATCAGCTCGAGCGCGAGGAACCCCGCGTGGCCCTCGTTGAGGTGATACACGTCGGGCGCCACGCCGAGCGCTTGGAGCGCTCGCAGTCCACCGACACCGAGCAACAGTTCCTGGCGGATGCGTTGTTCGGACTCGCCGCCGTACAGCCGGTCGGTCACGAGTTGGTCGGGCGCGTCGTTGAGATCGGTGTCGGTGTCGAGCAAGTACAACGGCACCGTGTCGACCGACACCTTCCAGATCGCGGCTTGCACCTTGGTGCCCGCGAGCTCGATCGTGATGTGCAGATCGTCGACGGGTTCCATCGCCATCGTTGCCGGCACGAGACGCGGGAATTGTTCGGTCTGACGCCCGGTGGGGTCGAGCTGCTGGCGGAAATAGCCGTGCCGGTAGAACAGGCCGACGGCCACGAGCGGCACGCCGAGATCGGCGGCGGCTTTGAGATGGTCGCCGGCGAGGATGCCGAGGCCACCCGAATACTGCGGCACCGACGCGGCGAGGCCGTACTCGGGCGAGAAGTACGCCACGCGCGACAGCGCTTGGTCGTCGCGACCATCGCGACCATCGCGGTCGTCGCCGTCGCTGCGGTCGAACCAACGCGGCGCACCCCGGCGCGCGACGAGATCGGCGAGCACCGCGTCGGCGCGCGCCACGAACTCGGCGTCGGCGGCCAACTCCTCGAGGCGGGTCTGCGACGCGCGAGACAGCACCCCAATGGCATCGAGACCGTCAATGTCGACCGCGTCGCGGTCAACGGCGCGAAACAGCGCACGCACCGCCGGATCCCAGATCCAGCCGACGTCGCTGGTGAGCGCATTGAGCGAGGTGAGCTGGTCGGGGACGCGCGGGACCACCGCGAACGTGCGTTGTGCCTTCATCGAAGCTCACCGTATCGAAGCCAAATCAGCACACTCGGCATTTCGGCCGCGGCGCGCGCATGCTGAAGTGTTCTGGGTCGACTTCGGGTCGACTTCCGGTCGACTTCGGGCCGACTTTGGGTCGGGTTCCTGATCGTTCTGTGTCAGGGACCGGCTCGCCGAGGCGACTCAACGCCTCGTGACGTCGGTCGGCAAGGCGGCAAAACCTCGCACGTTGACCGAATGCACCCTCACCGCGTTGGCTTCATCGATGTCGTATTCGGCGACCCGATCGCGCAACTCACGAAGCGCGATACGCGATTCGAGTCGTGCGAGCGACGCACCAAGGCAGAAGTGGCGACCGAAGCCGAAACTCACGAGCTCAGACGTGTCGCGGTCGAGGTTGTAACGCTGCGGGTCGGCGAACACTGCGTCGTCGCGGTTCGCGGAACCGATCAACAACAACGTGCGACCGCCGGCAGGAATCGTGGCCCCGTGGAGTTCGATCGGCTCGGTCGCGGTGCGCGCAATGATCTGGCTCGACGTGTCGAAACGCAACGTCTCTTCGACCCAATTGTCGATGCTCGTGCGATCGTGCACGTCGGCGAACACCTTGGCCCGCTCGCCAGGAAATCGCCAAGCCCAGTACCACGCGTGCGCAAGGAGTTTGGTGGTCGTCTCGTTCCCGGCGACGACCATCAAGAACAAAAAGGCAATGATCTCGTCGTCAGTGAGGCGGTCGCCGTCGATCTCGGCGTCGAGGAGCGCGGAGGTGAGGTCGTCAGTACGCGAGCGCCGACGCTGCGCAATCATGTCGGCGTAGTAACCGGCAAGCGTGAGCGCGGCGTCGATACCCGCGGGTGGCACGTCGTGCACACCCGGCTCGCGGTGCACCACGAGATCGGCCTGGCGCCGCAGCTCGGCTCGATCGGCATCCGGCACGCCGACGAGCTCCGACACCACATCCATCGGCAGCTTGCCGGCGACGTCGGCAACGAAGTCGAACGATCCGGCTTCGAGCGCGGGCTCGATGTGGGCGCGGGTGAGCGCGGCGATGCGCGGTTCGAGGTCGAGCACACGGCGCGGCGTGAAGCCCCGCGACACCAGCGCGCGCATCCGTCCGTGGCGCGGTGGGTCCATCGCGAGGAACGAGCTCGTCCGTTGCGCCTGTGGTCCGGTCGCGGCCGGGTCGAGGCTCACGCCGTCGGCCGACGAAAAGCGCGCCGAATCTTTGAATGCAGCCACGACGTCGA
Source organism: Acidimicrobiia bacterium (assembly GCA_038202885.1). Classification (GTDB taxonomy): domain Bacteria; phylum Actinomycetota; class Acidimicrobiia; order IMCC26256; family PALSA-610; genus JBBREP01. The sequence continues at coordinate 64,989 of JBBREP010000011.1, forward strand.
CGTGACGCGACAGCGCCCAGAAGCCCCGGTCGGGGTTGTGATACAGCGGCGCGTCAGCGCGAAGGCGGGCGTAGGTCGGATACGGATCTTCGTGCATCTCGTACGAGTACGGATCGAACTCGACGGAATCCGGCACGGCCACGGCCGCATTCTCGCCCCACACCTCCCCCCAAGACCAACGCGCCCACCACCCCACACACCCACCACCCCAAACCCAACCCACGCTTTGCGGTTTTCCTCTGCACCCGACGGCGTGTAGCGCCGCCCGGTGCAATCAGACCGCGGTTTCGGGGTGCCTAGACGGGCACGCCAGCGGCGGCGACGAGGCCGCCGCTGATCCACCGTCCGGCCCCCGGCGACGGCCAGAGCGGGCCGATGAGCAATGCGTCGTCTTCCTCGCGCAGCGCCGCGAGCGCGGCCTCGACGGTCGCCGGCTGCGGATGCTGCTGCGGGCATTCCCCCGTGGCGAGATGGAGCGGGCTCACGGTGAGGTGACCGAGCATGACAGCCGACTCACCCGACGACGCGATCCGCACGATCATGTGCCCGGGCGTGTGCCCACCCACGACCTCGACGGTCACGCCCGGAGCAATTTCGGTGCCGGTGCCGTCGTTGGCGTCTTCGATGGCGCGCACGATGCCTTGGGCGCGCAGCTCGTCGAACTCGGTGTGCAATGGGCTCGGGTGCGCGGCCGCGTCGAGGGCATCGAGCTCGGCGTGGCTCACGAGCAGCGGTGCGTTGGTGAAGAACGGTGACCACGAACCATCATCGTTGCGCCACGCAAACATGCCGATGCCTTCGACGTGCGTCGCGATCGCGTGGGTCACCTCCTCGCGGGGCACGCCGGCCTCGGCGAGCAGCGCCGCGAACGCGTCTTGGTGCGCCGCAGCGTCGGCGGGGCTGCGCAGGATCTCGTCGGCGGCCATGGCCGGGTCGACCACGATGAGCGCATCGCCGCTGCGGATCACCCAGGCCGCGGCACCGGCGCGTAGCTCGGCACCGTCGGCCCACAACGGCTCCGCCCACGCAACGCCCGCAACCTGTTCGGGTGTGATGCCCACGCGTTCGGGAGGAATGGTGACGTCGGCGTACCCAACCCGCAAAAGCTCCACGTCGCCCACCAAGAACCGCAACGCACCCATACCCCAAATCCTCCCACACCCCCAACGCATCTGCTTTCTGATTATGTGCCACAGCGCTGACGTGCGGGGTGGCATGCGCAAAGCGTGCGCTGCGTAGCCTGGCGCCTATGCGATGGACGCCCGAGGTCATGGTGGTCGACGGTCCTTTCGGGCCGATTCCCGCCGCACTGTTCGTGTCCCGCGACGCTGAGCCCGGCGCGCCGTTGGTGCTGTTTGGCCATGGAGCGTGCGCCTCGAAAGACGACCCGATCATGCAGGTGCTCGCCCGATCGATCGCGCGCGGCGTGCGCGGTGGCGTCGTCACGCTCGACTGTCCGGGTCACGGCGATCGCCGACCGGCTGACCTCACCGACGCGCAATTCAACGCGCTGGTGCAGGCGAACATGGCCGACCAGTCGGTGTTCGATCAGCTCGCCACTGAGTGGCCGCTCGTTGCCGCCGCCTCCCGAACGCTCGACGGACGCCTTACCGGTCCCACGGCATACGCGGGCTTCTCGATGGGCAGCGTGTTCGGCTTCGGCATCGTGCCCGAACTCCACGACGTGGGCGTGGTCCTGTTGGGCGTCGGCGGGCTCCTCGACGAGCACGCGCCCGACCCCGTTACCGCTGCGCTCAATGCAACCCGGAACGGCATCATCCGTGCCGGCGCCGAACGGTTCGGCGACCGACAAGTGTTGATGACGAACATGACGCACGACGAGCACTTCCCTATCGTCGGTGCGCTCGAAGTGTTCGGCCTGCTCCCCGGCCCGAAGCGGATGGGCGTGTGGGAAGGCACCCACACGCAGCTGAGCCCGGAGTCGATGACGATGGCTATCTCGTTCCTGCAACGTCACCTCGCCCAGTGAATCCAGGCCAACGCGGCCACGCCCCACGCGATACTGGACCCGTGAGCGACCCATCCGCCGCCAACCGCGTCGACCTCGCAATCGATCGGGCCGCAAAGGTCGAACGCATACAGCTCGACGCCACATCGTGGATCGACCTCTGCATCAGCTTCGTCACCGACGCCGACGAGTATTTCGACTCGCTGCGTGACGGAACGAAGTGGGTGCAGAACGAGGTGCTCCGCTACGACCGCTACATCCCCGAGCGTCGGTTGAGTGCGGGTCTACGCGCCGAGCGCGACCCGTTGCTGCGCCAGACGGGGATGCATCTGTCGTCGCGGTACGGCGAACCGGTCACCGGTGTCGGCGCCCTCCTGTATCGCGACGGGGAGGACTTCCAGGGACTGCACAGTGACCGCGAGTTGCGGTGGCTCGATGACACGCTCGTCGCGATCGTGGTGCTCGGCGAGCGACGACCGTTTGTGGTGCGCAAGCGCGCACCGCTGGCCGAGGTCGTCGAACGCGTGCCGGCCGGCGCGGCGCCCGACGATCTCGTGTTGCGCCCCGGCGAAGGCGACCTGCTCGTGATGGGAGGCGCGTGCCAGCGCGATTGGTTGCACGGCATTCCGAAAGCCGACACACCGCACGCGCGCATCTCGCTCACGTGGCGTTGGACGAGTCGCCGCGGCCGTCCCGATACCAACCCCACCTACGGCGACGGCCGCCACTTCGCCGACAGCGCCCGCAAGCCCGGCTCGCGCTCCCGCCGCCCGTAAGCCGTCACCCGAACCTGGCTTCGCCGTCGCTTCCGATGAGGTCAGAGTGCACGTTCGCGCACCCTGACCTGCGAAGAACGTTGCTCGGCTACTTGAAGATCTTCCAGAACATCGCGCCGACTTTGCGCTGACGACCCGATTTGGTCCAAGGAATCCCCGTGGCGCGCGAGACCCGTCGTTTCGCCGCGGTGATGCCCAGGAATCGATTCCACGAGAAACCACCGCGATTCACCACGCCACAAGACTACGCCTTGGGATCACTCGACCCGCAGAGGCGCCGAGGTTCACCGTCGCTTCGAGTGCTTGGCGGGGAGCGAAGCGGCACACGTAGTTCCCAACGAGACCCACCGTTCCAGCTGCCTCTTCGTGCGGACGGCGGCTGTCGGCACGCGCACCCAGCCCGTCATCGCACGGCCGCGCATCATCATCGGTTCCGCCGAACCACGCGCAATGAGCAGCCCTGCTCTATTTAATGAGTTTGATGATGTTGAACATCGGTAGGTAGAGCGAGATCACCATGCCGCCGACGCAGGCGCCCATGACGACGATCAGTAGCGGCTCAATCAAGCTCGTCAACGCGGCCACCGTCGCTTCGATCTCCTGGTCGTAGAAGTCGGCGATCTTGTCGAGCATTTCATCGACGGCGCCGGTCTCCTCACCGACGGCCATCATCTGCGTCACCATCGGCGGAAACACGGGATGCTGCTCGAGACGCGCCGCGAGCGGTTCACCAGTTTTCACCGCCGTCTGCGCGTCGTGAACGGCCACCGCCACGACGTGGTTGCCTGACGTGTCGGCGACGATGTCGAGAGCTTCGAGGATCGGAACACCTGAACGCACGAGCGCCGACAACGTACGGCTGAATCGCGCCAACGCCGTCTTGCGCACGAGCGGGCCGAAGATCGGCGCGCGCAATTTCACTGCGTCCCACTGCTTGCGGCCTTGCTCCGAGTTCTTCCAGCGCCGGAACGCGACGACGGTACCGACACCAGCGATCACGACGATGTACCAGAGGCTGCGCACGAACGATGAGATGTTGATCAGTAACTGCGTCGGTGCGGGCAGCTTGCCTCCGAGCTGCTTGTAGAGATCCTTGAACATCGGGATGATGAACAGCAACATCGCCGACACGATCCCGAGCACCAAGATGCCGACCACGACCGGATATGTCATTGCGGATCGCACCTTGCGACGCAACTCCACCTGCTTCTCGATGGTGTTCGCGAGCCGGAGCAGCACTCCGTCGAGCGCACCACCAACCTCGCCGGCCCTCACCATCGAGACGTACAACCGGTTGAACGCTTTCGGATGCTTCGCCAGCGCTACCGAGAGGCTCGAGCCCTTCTCGACGTCGATCCGCACTTGCTGAATCACTGAGGCGAGGAGCTTGTTCTCCGTCTGTTCGGCGAGAATGTTGAGGGCACGCAACAACGACAGGCCCGAGTTGATCATCGTGGCGAACTGGCGCGAGAACACCGCCACGTCTTTCAGTTTCACCTTCGTGCGCGACAACCCCGGGATGCGCACGTCGCGCGACAGCGTTTCGGACCGTTGGGCCCGCACGTCGATGGGCGTGTAGCCCATCGATCGCAGCTTGGCGACCAGCAACTGCTCGTTGTCGGCGTCGAGGTTCCCCTCGACAAGCGTTCCGCCCTTGTCGCGAACCTTGTAGGCGTAGGTAGTGGCGCTCATCGTTCCCTGCTCGTTTCAACCTGCGAGGAGGCGGCGGAGATCGTCCTCGTTGGCACATCGTTCCGCGGCGTCGTCGCGCGTGATACGCCCGGCTCGCACGAGCTGCGCGAGCGACATATCCATCGTGACCATGCCGAACTTTCCGCCGGCTTGCAGCATCGAATAGATCTGATGGACCTTGGCCTCGCGAATCAGGTTGCGAATTGCAGGCGTCGCCACAAGCACCTCGCACACGACCGCGCGGCCCTGGCCATCGGCCGTGGGCACGAGCTGCTGGGTCACGATTCCCTGGAGACTCGCCGCGAGCTGCACTCGTATCTGCTGCTGCTGATGGGCGGGGAACACGTCGATGATGCGGTCGATCGATTGTGGCGCGTCCTGCGTGTGCAGCGTCGCAAACACGAGGTGGCCCGTCTCGGCCGCGGTGAGCGCGGTCGAGATCGTCTCGAGGTCGCGCATCTCGCCCACCAGGATCACGTCGGGGTCTTGGCGCAGCACATGCTTCAGAGCATTCGCGAACGACTGCGTGTCCTCCCCCACTTCGCGCTGGTTCACCAACGCTCGCTTGTGCTGATGCAGGAACTCGATCGGGTCCTCCACCGTCATGATGTGCACGGCCTTCTCGCGATTCACGATGTCGATCAGGCTCGCAAGCGTCGTGCTCTTGCCCGAGCCGGTCGGCCCTGTCACGAGCACAAGGCCGCGCGGCAGGTACGCGAACTGCCGCACGGCCGCCGGCACTCCAAGGCCGTCGAACTCGACGATCTCGTACGGGATAGCGCGCATCACGCAACCGACGCTGTCACGCTGGAGAAACACGTTCAATCGGAATCGACTACGACCCGGAAGCGTGTAGCTGGTGTCGAGCTCGAGGTTGGCTTCGAATTTCTCGCGTTGCTTTTGCGAGATGATCGAATACACCATCTGACGAATCTGGCTTCCGTTGAGCAACGGCAGATCAGTGAGCGGTTGGAGTTCGCCGTGCACGCGCACCACCGGATGCGATCCCGCACTGAGGTGCAGATCCGACCCCCGCATCGTGATCACCCGTTCGAGTAGATCGTTCACGTGCACGTCGTCGGGGCCCATCGCGCCACCGAGTTCCGGTGGGCCGAGCACCTGCTGCGCGGCCGCGCCATAGACCATGGCGATCGCCCGCTCGAGTTCGGCCCGATCCGCGACGGCTGCCACCACTTCATATCCCGTGGCTCGCCCGATCGCCGCGACGGCGACATCGTCTCCCGGCTCGGCGAAGGCGACCACGAGCCGGGGGCCGTCGTAATCGATCGCGAGCGCGCAGTGCGTGCGGGCGAGATCGGCCGGAATCAGCGATGCGGCGTCGTGATGCAGCGGCGTCTCATGGAAGTCGACGAAACGCACGCCGATACTTTCAGCCAGCGCCGCCGTGAGATCCTTGGTACCGACAAGACCCTGGTCCACGAGCACCGCCGGGAGCGGACGATCGCTGCGCTCCGCCTCGGCCAGTGCCTCTTCGAGCGCCGTACGGCTGAGCACGTGGCGCTCGACGAGGGTCTCTCCGAACCGGCGAGCCTGCTGGGCGACCATCGTGCGAGCGTTCCTCCTCGAGCGGCGGATTGCCCCGTGCAGCAAACCGTGCGTGTGTATCGGCACCCGGCCCCACAGATCTTGAAACGCTTCGATTTCCGCGCTCTGATTGCACTGGACGGCGCTACACGCCGCCCGGTGCAGAGGAAAACTGGAATGGGGGCTGGGCTGGGGGCTGGGCTGGGGGCTGGGCTGGGGGCTGGGCTGGGGGCTGGGCTCGGGCCCCGTGCGGCGAGCGGAGTGGCCCGAGAGCGACGAAGGAGCGATGCGGGTGCGCAGGAAGCTCGCCCGCGCCGCGCAGCGGAGCGGAGCAAATATTCACGCGACGACGCGGAAGATTTCTTCGAAGGAGGTCATGCCGAGGCCGACCTTGCGTAGGCCGTCTTGGCGGAGCGTGAGCATGCCTTGCATCGCGGCGATCTTGGC
>JBBREP010000012.1:0-64110 GCA_038202885.1 Acidimicrobiia bacterium
TGAGCATGACCTCGCTGGCGCTGCTGAACGACGAACCGCCCCAGTAGTTCCCCGACGAACTCTGACGGATCGACACCGCGACGCTCGCCACACCCGACCCAGCGCCGTCGCCGGCCGTGCCGGTGATCGAACCACCCCAGGTGCCGTCGTAGACGCTGGCACTGTCGTAGATCTGCGTCGTCGGCGCGCCGACCGCCGTCGTCGGTTTCGTGCCGTCGACGTTGAAGGTGCGCGCGGCGCTCGTGCCGCTGTTTTGCGGGCCGCTGGTCCAGTCGGTTTGGACCGCGCACACGCTGTACTGGCCGTCGGGTGTGATCGGCGTCGAGACGTTCCACGTGTAGTTGCCGCTCGACAGCGTGGCCGTGGTCGTCTGCTTGATCGTCCCCGAACACGCTGCGCCGGAGTAGAGGTTCAACGTCACGTTGGCGCTATCGCCGGTCGCGGTGCCGCCCGTACCCGTGATGGATGGCGTGGTCGTCGCGTACGCGTTCGTGAGGGGTGTCGCCACGGTAGGAGCGGGCGCGACGTTGTCGACGAGGCTCGACGCCGTCGACGAATTGCTTGCCGCGCCACCGCCGAGCGAGTTGACGGCGCGCACCTGGATCGTGCACGACGTGGCCGTGTGGTCACTCGAGCCGCACTGGTATGCGAGCGACGTGGCTGTGCTGCCGATGGAAATATACGAGCCGAAGCCCGAACCCGTGTCGACGCGGTACTGGTAATCGGTGATCGCATACCCGCCGTTGTTCGACGGCGTCGTCCAACTCATGTCGACGTATTGGAGCGCGGTCGTGCTCGTGGTGACCGTGAGCGTGGGCGCGTTGGGTGTGCTCGCGCCCATCGCCGCGGCCGAACTGCTGTACGGACCATCACCAATCACGTTGTCGCCACGGACGCGGTACGTGCAGTTGACGAACGCGCCACACGCGGTGTCGGTGTAACTCAGCGTGCCCGCACTGAGCGTGGCGATGTTGGAGAAGCCTGAACCGGTGTCGCGCTCGACCTGGTAGTGCAACAACGCGTTACCGCCGTCGGAGAGCGGTGCAAGCCACGTGAGGTTGACCGCACCGACGGCATTGCCCGTCACTGCATTGAGACTGCGCGGCGCGGTCAGTATGTCGGCGCCGACGCCCGTGTCGGTGTTGCTGAACGGACCGGCTCCGATCGCGTTGGCCGCGGCGACCTGATACGTGCAGCTGACATTCGCGCCGCACGTCGTGTCGGTGTACGACAACACGTTGCCGAGCGTCACGATCGTGCTGAACGAGCCAGCACCGATCTTGCGTTGCACGACATACGACGTGATTGGGTGCGTGCCTGCACTCGACGGCGCCTGCCACGAGAGGTTCACCGCTTGATAGACGGTCCCCGTCGACGCAACGAGGTTCTGTGCGGCCGTCGGCGTGCTCGCACCAACAGCGGTGTCGGTACTGCTGTAGCTGCCTTGGCCGATCACGGTCACTGCGGCCACGCGATAGGTGCAGCTCACGTTGGCACCGCAACCAGTGTCGGTGAAGGTGCTGCCCGACGGGCTACCAACGGTGCTGAAGCCCGCACCAGTGGAGCGCTGCACGACGTAGCTCGTGACCGGTTGGCCGCCGTCGTTCGATGGCGGGTTCCAGCTCAGGTCGACGGCGCCGAGCGAACTGCCGCTCTGGGCCGCAAGGCTCGTCGGCGCACCGGGCAGGGCCGCGCCCGTCGTTTGCGCGTTCGTGCTGAAAGGTCCCTGACCAATCGAGTTCACGGCCGCGACCTTGTAGTCACACGTGACGGCCGCGCCGCAACCGGCGTCGGTGTACGACAACACGTTGCCGAGCGTCGCGATCGTCGAGAAGCCCGAGCCGGCGTCGCGCTGCACGACGTAATTCGTGATGGTGCCCGTTCCTGTGGCAGGAGCCTGCCACGTGAGGTTGGCCGCGCCGCTCGTGGTTCCGGGCGACGCCGCAAGGTTCTGCGGCGCGCTCGGCGCGCTCGCGCCGGTTGCCGTGGAGTTCGCGCTGTAGACCCCCTGGCCGATCACGTTCACGGCCGCGACCTTGTAGGTGCAGGTGGTGAGCGCACCACAACTGGGGTCGGTGTACGACAACACGTTGCCGAGTGTCGCGATGGTCGAGAAGCCCGAGCCGGCGTCGCGCTGCACGACATAGTTGCTGATCGAGCGACCGCCGTTGAACGCGGGTGCGCTCCACGACAGATTCACCGCACCGCTCGTCACAGTGCTCGTCGTGGCGCTGAGTGCGGTGGGCGCATCGGGAACGTCAGCACCCGACGCAGTTGCAGTGTTGCTGAAGCCGCTCGTGCCGATGGCGTTCGTGGCACTGACCTTGTATTGGCACGACACGGCCGCGCCACACGTGACGTCGGTGTAACTGAGCGTCGAACCCGACACTGACGTCAGCGCAGTGAACGAACCCGCTCCGATCTTGCGCTGGATGTCGTACTGCACGACTGGGTGACCGCCAAGGGTCGTCGGGACCTGCCAGACGAGATCGACTGCGCCGCTGCTCGAGCCGGCCGCCGCGCTCAGGTTCTGTGGCGCTCCGGGACCGTTGGCTCCAGTGTCAGATGCAGTCGCGCTCCAGGCGCCCTGCCCGACACCGTTCACCGCGGCGACGCGGTACGCGCACGTGACGTCGGCGCCACACGTGGTGTCGATGTAGCTGAACGTCGACGACGAAGGACTCGAGATCGTGCTGAAGCCAGAACCGTTGTCACGTTGGAGCACATAGCCGGTGATGGTTTGTGTACCGGTGTACGTCGGCGCCTGCCACGCGACATCCACCTCGCCGACAGTCGGGCCAGACGTTGCCGTCACGTTGATCGGCGCGCCGGGTTCGCTCGCACTGTTGGCCGACACGAGTCCACTGAACGTGCTCTCATAGCCCGTGTTCGGGACTGGATTCGGCGTGTTGAACACGAACGTCAACCGGTACCGACACACGAGCGCAAACCCGCATGTATGCGTCGCGGTGGTGTTCTTGCCCGGATTCAGGCCGGTGTCGTACCAATCGGCATCGTTGGCACACGTGCCGACGGTGCAGTAATAGATCTTGTAGTGGCCTTGCCCGGTCAGGTTCCCGCGGTTCGGATACCAGGTGAGCACGGTGGTGTGCGGCGTCGTACCTGTGACCGCGGTGACGTGATACGGCGCGTATGGCGTCATGAACTTGTGACGCCAAGGTCCAAAGCCGTAGGCGTTGTGCGCACGGATACGAATCGCGCAAGTTTCAACACCACCGGGACACGTCGGCGAATACGACAGCGTCGGGCCGATGTTGACGATTGGCTTCGTCGTCCAGTTGGTTTGCGAGACTCCACAGGCGGGGAACCCCGCACACAATTGCACTTCGTAGTAGTCGATCGCCACGCCGTTGTTGTCGGGCGCGAGCCAATGCATATCCATCGTCGCAGAACCCGAACCTGGCGACAGCGACGCGACGGTGGTGTTCAGCGTCTGCACGATGCGGGGCGGACCGAACGACGTGGTCTTGGCGAGCGTGTACGAGCTGAAGCCTTGGCTGTTATGGGCGCGCATCCGGAACGTGCACGTCGCTTGCACACCGCATCCCCACGCCACGGGAACGGGGCCCGGCAACGTGAGGTTCGACGAACCCGCCGTCCACGACGTACCGCCGTTCGAGCTGTACTCGTACCCGTAGTAGTCGATGGCGTACCCACCGCTGGATGGTGCGCTCCAGCGCAATGACGCCTCAGCTGCTGCGGGCCCAGCGTTCACGCTGAAACCGACCGGCTTCGAGGGCACCGACCACGTGACGGTCTTGATCGCCGACGCGGCGCTCGGCCCTCCGGAGTTGATTGCGTAGATCCGGAAACGACAGCCCGCCGAGACCTGCGGGCACAGCGTGCCTGCGAGCGAGAACGTGAAGGGATTCGCGAGGTATTGCCGAGCGCTCCACGTCGTGCCGCCGTTCGTGGAGTAGCTGTAGTCGTATTCGGTGATCGGCGATCCGCCGTCGGTGGTCGGTGGACCCCACTTGAGTGTGACCTGCGCGGCACCCGGTCCAGCGGTCGCGGCGTTCAGGTGGGGCGCGCTAGGAACGGCGGCGACTGCCGCAGGAATCTCGACCGATGCCGCCAGCAATACCGCGCTGGCAACGACCGCGCCGATGCGCGCCCGACCACGACTCCGCCACCACGAACGTTCCACGGATACCCCTATGGAGAAGCAAAAACTACCGGACGGTAGCGCGAAAACGTCCGGACGTCCACCACTGCTTGTGCGGTGCGGCGCGCGATACGGGGCCGGCGCGGCAGACCCAATTTGGCGTGGCGGCGAACTCAGCCGCCGATTTGGCTCATCGACCGATCGGGGCGCACGAAATCGGCGCTGCCCACCGAGTGACCGGCCCATTTGGTGCCGACCGACGCCGTGATTGCGGCCGCAAGGCGATCGTCGAGGTCGGGTGCGTCGAGGCCGCCTGCGGTACGCAGTTCGGCGCGCAGGTCGATCTCGTCGACCGCGAACAAGCAGGTACGGAAGCGCCCCTCGGCGGTCACCCGCACGCGATCGCAGTTCTCGCAAAACGGTTCGGTGACGGTGGGGATCACGCCGACGTCGCCCTTGCCGTCGGCGTATTCCCAACGCTGGGCTGGCTCCACACCGCTTCGCGATCGCCGCACTGGGAACGCGGCGTCGATGCGCTTGAGGATTTCCTTGGCCGGGACGACCTTGTCGCGGCTCCACGCACCGTCGGCGTCGAGTGGCATGAACTCGATGAAGCGCATCCCCACGCCCCGATCGCGTCCGAATGCCGCCAAATCGACGACTTCGTCGTCGTTGATGCCCCGGATCACGACCGCGTTGACTTTCACCGGGTGAAGCCCAGCGTCGAGCGCAGCGTCGATTCCCGCAAGCACGCGATCGAGCTCATCGCGGCGCGTGAGCGCCAAGAACCGCTCTCGGCGCAGCGAATCGAGCGAGATGTTGACGCGGTCGAGACCGGCGGCGGCGAGATCGTGCGCCAGCTCCGGCAGCTTGACCCCGTTCGTGGTGAGGGCCAGATCGACGCCGAGGGGTTTGAGGAGCTCGACGAGCCGCACGATGTGGGCCCGAATCAGCGGCTCGCCCCCTGTGAGGCGGATGGCCTCGAAGCCGAAGCGCTCCACGCACACCGTGGCGATACGAGCAAGCTCCTCGTACGACAGGACCTCGTCGCGGGGCAGCCACTGCATGCCTTCTTCGGGCATGCAGTACGTGCAGCGGAAGTTGCAGCGGTCGGTAATCGAGATCCGCAGATCCTTGACCCGCCGCGCGAAAGGATCGATCAAAGGGATCGCACGCCCGACGCGTTTCACACAGCCCAGGCTACTGGCCCGCCCCTGAGTTCTCTCAGGGGCTCTACCTCGTGGCACCGGGGTCGGTTTCGCTCTGGCTCCCCGTCGGCGCAGCGACCATCTCCTGCCGACGGATCACAGCCCCCCCGGGGTGCGACGACCCAACCCAGCCCGAAGGGTCGCGCAGCCGGCCACGAGGCGGTGCCTCCACTCGCTCCGTCCGTGGCGCGAACCTTGCTTGCGAAACGCTGTGCTCGCAAGGATGAGCGCCACCGACGGAGCATTTTGTACCACGCTGCGTGGTGGACGGGCAAGGAACTTCCCGGGCGGGGCGCGCAGCGTGAACAGCGGCACATGACGGTCGCAGCGTCTTGCGCTCAGCGCGCACAACGCGCACGATGCCACACACGGTGGTCGTTTGTTGCACGAACGATCGCTGCGGGTGTCGGTAACCCCCTTCCCGACACCCGACTTTCGCAGTGGGGCACGACCCGGGGGAACTCGAGTTGGCCGGCGCCGGGCGGGTCGGCCGGCTCGAGCGGGAGAGGGTCAGGCTGGACGCGACAACGCTGGTGGGGCGAGGAGCATTACTGGGACTGGGTTGCCCGCCTCCACGCCGTCGCCGTCTTCGAGGATGGCGAGGCCGTTGGCACGCGCCATTCCCGACAGCACGTTGCTCGCCTGGAAGCCCGACCGCGTACAGCGAAGACCGCCGGCATCGTCGACCCACACATGCACCCGGTCGAGGTGCAGCTTCGCGTCGGGGCGACGCTCGAGCGCGATATCAGCCACGGCGCGAAGCACCGGACGCTCACCGCGACCGTGGCCCATCATCGAACGCAGGGCCGGGCGAGCGAACAACTCGAAGCTCACGTGCGACGACACCGGATTGCCGGGCAGGCCGAAAATCGGGATCGACCGATCGCCGCGTCGGATCGAGCCGAACGCGAGCGGCTTCGCCGGCTTGATCGCGACCTGCGACCAGTCGTAGCGACCGCCGCGTGTCGCGGCCAAACGTTCGATCGCGACCTTGACGAAGTCGTAGTCGCCCACCGACACCGCGCCGCTCGTGAGCAACGCGTCGCACGTGGCGACCCCTTGATCGATAATCGCGAAGATGGCAGCTTCGTCGTCGCGCGCGATACCGAGGTCGACGGCCTCACAACCTGCCTCCTCCACGAGCGCAAGCAGCATCGGTCGATTCGAGTCGCGGATCTGGCCGGGCGCGAGCGCGCCAGCCGCAATGATCTCGTCGCCCGTCGACAGCACTCCGACGCGAGCGCGAGGCACGACAGCGACTGTGGCGACATCGAGGCTCGCGAGCACGCCAAGGTGTGCGGCGCCGAGTTCCGTGCCGGCGCTGAACACAATCGCGCCCGGCGCGACGTCGCCCGCTGCTGGGCGCACGTGGTCGCCCGAGCTTGCTGCGGTCTCGATCAGCACGCCGTCGCCATCGACGCGTGTGCGCTCCACCATCACGATGGCGTCGGCGCCGTCGGGCACCGGCGCGCCCGTCATGATGCGGATCGCCTCGCCCGGCCCTACCGCGCGGGTCGGGGCAGTGCCGGCAGGAAGTTCGCCCACAACCGCAAGGCGGGCCGGCGCATCAGGGGTCGCACCAACGGTGTCGGCCGCGCGCACCGCGTAGCCGTCCATCGCCGTGTTTGCGAAGGGCGGAACAGCTTCACCCGCCACCACGTCGTGCGCGAGTACGCGGCCGCGCGCGACACGCAGCTCGACCTGGATGGGTGCGAGCGTCGTGATGTCTGCTCGCACGAGCGCGCGGGCTTCGTCGAGGCTGATCACCGCAGCCCGTCGAATTGCGCGCAGTGGCTCACGCGATGCCGTACCGGTGCACCACGTCGGCAAGCATCTCGCGGACCTGCGGCCCGAGGTCGTCACGAGCGAGCGCCAGCTCAACGTTCGCACGCAAGAACCCGAGGCGCTGGCCAATGTCGTGACGGCCGTGCGTAAACGTGCGTCCGTAGACCGTTTGCTCCTTCAAGAGCAACGCGATCGCATCCGTGAGTTGAAGTTCGCCGCCGCGGCCCGGGGTGATGCGATCGAGCGCGTCGAAAATGTCGGGCGTGAACACGTAGCGACCGAACACTGCGAGGTTCGATGGCGCCTCAGCCGCAGGCGGCTTTTCGATAATGCCCTGCACTTCGACGAGATCGCCGTCGCGCGAGCGCGTGTCGACGCAACCGTACGAGCTGATCTCCTCCGGCGGCACTTCGAGCAGTGCCAACACGCTGCGTCCGTAGCGCTCATGCACTTCGAGCATCGAGGTGAGCAGTGCCGCATTGTCGACCATGATGTCGTCGGCGAGCAGCACGGCGAACGGTTCGTCGCCGACGTGCATCCGCGCCACCGACACCGCGTGACCAAGGCCGAGCGGGTCGCGTTGGCGCACGTAGTGAATGTCGCCGAGATCGCTCGATGCTTGCACGACGTTCAACAGCTCGTAGCGCTCGCCGGCTTCGAGGAGATGCTCGAGTTCGAAGTTGCGGTCGAAGTGGTCCTCGATGGCGCGCTTGTTGCGACCGGTGATGATGAGGATGTCGGTGAGGCCGGCCGCGACCGCCTCTTCGACGACGTATTGGATCGACGGCTTGTCGACAACCGGCAACATCTCTTTCGGTGTCGACTTCGTGGCGGGAAGAAACCTCGTGCCGAGACCGGCCGCGGGGATGACAGCCTTGCGCACTCGTTTGACCGTCGAACTCATGATTGTGATCTCCGTTTCGCCTTCGTGACGACATCTCCTTCGGCGGCAACGGCCAGCATCGTAAGGCGACTACGCCGTAAGGTCGTGCTCGGCTCTCGACACCAGACGGCGGATGTTGGCTGCGTGGCGCACTACCAGGAGCAACGCCACCACGGCGAGGGCGCCCGTTTCCCAGGCTCGGTAACCGAGCAGCGCGACCGCACACGGGAACGCGACGATCACGAACAACGACGCAATCGAAGCTTTGTGCGCCACCTTCGACACGATGATCCACGAGACACCCAATGCCACGGTGACGAGCGGGAACAGGACCAGGAGCATCCCGCCCGCGGCCGCCACACCCTTGCCGCCTTTACGCCCGAGCGGATACGTATGGCCGATCACCGCGGCGACGCCGAGCAGATACGCCCCGGCCCGTCCTCCCGCGGCGAGACCGATCGCGCCGGCCGCGGCCCCTTTGGCGAAATCGGCGGCGAGCACGATGGCACCGGCACGCCAGCCCAGGACCCTGATGACGTTCGACGCGCCTGGGTTGCCCGAACCGCTCTGGGTGATGTCGACGCCGTTCGCCCTCGCGACCAGCACTGCGCTCGGGAAGGTGCCAAAGAGGTATCCGATCGGCACCAGTGCCACGGCGAGCCACATGCAGCGCCATCTTCGCGCCGAGACGGCACCGGAGGCTGGGCAGGCGGTAGCCTTAGCACTCGCGCCTTGAGAGTGCCAACGACACCGGAGACGGCGGCCATGCCCACCTATGAGTATCTCTGCAACAAATGCGGCGAACATTTCGACGTGTTCCAGACCTTCGCGGAAGAGCCGCTGAAAAAGCACCCTGGGGCGTGCAAGGGCAAGGTCGTCAAGGTGCTGTCGGCCGCCGGGATCGTGTTCTCGGGCCCTGGCTTCTACAAGACCGACAGTGCCGACTCGGCCCGGTCGCGGTCGAAGTCGCGTTCGGAGAGCTCCAAATCCGAGTCGAGCTCATCGTCCAAGGACACGTCGGGTTCCAAGGACACCTCGGGCGACACCAAGTCGAGCGACACCAAGTCGAGCGAGACCAAGCCGGCGTCGAAGGACACCAAGAACGCGTCGGGGTCGTCGAGCAGCGGCTCGGGATCAGGCGGGTCATCGGGTTCGAAAAAGAGCTCGAACAGCACCTCGACGTGATCTCATACAACTTGTTACACTCTGCGCTGATCACACTCCTCCCCTCCTGATCTGCAACGCCACTTGCGGCGGCACCGGGGCAGACAAGCCTCCTGGATCGCCGGTCGCTCGGGAGGAGCTCTATGTCGCCTCGCAGGCCACGAGCATTCGCGATCCGCGCCATGGCCGTGATCCTCGGCCTCGCGACCGCACGGGTCGTCGCGCTCGACCTCGCCACGATCCACGATCAGGCCCATCGGCTCGGTGCGCTGCGACACGTCGTCGTCGCGCGCGCCACGCTCATGAAGGGCGCTGTCGTTCGCGACGCCGACGTCACGACCGTGTCGCGGCACAGCTCCGAGGTGCCCAACGACACCGTTGCGTCGCCAGCCGCAGTGGTCGGTCGAACGATCGTTGTCGATGTGGCGGCCGGCGCCCCGATACTGCGCGCCAACATCGCTCGACACGGCACCGGCCCGAGCGCGGCGTTGCCACCGGACCGCCGAGCAATTCGCCTCGTCGACGCGGGTGGTCTCGCGCCTGCGGTCGGCTCGATTGTCGACGTCTACGCGACCTACGACGCCGCCACATCCGCGCGCGCCAACGAGTCCGCCACGCTGGTGGCTCGAGGCGCGGTCGTGCTGCAGGTCGACGCTGACGGTGGCGCGACGCCTCACACCACGAGCGCGTCGGGGACCACCTCCGGTCTGGTCGTCATGATCCGGTCCGGCGAAACCCGAGCGGTAGCCTCAGCGATCGCCAACGGCGTGGTCACCGTTGTCATCGCACCTGTGGAGGACGCTTGCTGCGCCGATCCCTAGCCATGAGTTTCGCAGCCTTCGCGGCCGCGTGTTGCGCTTGCGCACTCACGTTTGCCATGGCAGGCCCGGCCGGCGCGAAAACGGTCACCTTGACCAAAGCTGAAAAAGCCGCAGCAAAACACGAGCTCACCGCGTCGAAGGCGACCGTGCTCGGCGTCGTCGAGGGCCTTACTGAGTTCCTGCCGGTCAGTTCGACCGGCCACCTCCTCGTTGCTGAGCGACTCATGCACGTCGGTGACAAGACGGCCACGAAGGACGCGGCCGACACCTACACGATCGTGATCCAAGCGGGCGCGATCCTCGCCATTCTGGTGCTGTTCCGCAAACGGATCGGCGAGATCATCGCGGGTTTGTTCGGGCGCAGCGTCGTGGGTCGGCGGTTGCTCATCGTGTTGGTGCTGGCGTTCATTCCTGCCGCCGTCATCGGTCTCGCCGCGGAGAGCAAGATCAAAGAACACCTGCTCAAACCGTGGCCCGTCGTCGGCGCGTGGCTCGTCGGCGCAGCCGCGATCTTCCTGATCGGGTCGCGACTACACCATGCCGGCCAGTCATCTGGGCGCGGCATCGCAGACATCACGAATCGCGACGCGCTGATCATTGGGTTCGCGCAGGCGCTCGCGCTGTGGCCGGGCACGAGCCGCAGCCTGGTCACGATCCTCGCGGCCTTGCTCGTCGGGCTCAGCCTTGCGGCCGCGGTCGAGTTCAGCTTCATCCTCGGCCTGCTCACGCTGGGCGCGGCAACCGCGAAGGACGTCGTCTCCAACGGCAAACAACTCACCGACGTCTACGGCGTCGTGAACCCGGCCATCGGCTTCGTCATCGCGTTCATCGCGGCAATCATCGCGGTGCGTTGGATGCTCGTGTACCTGCAACGACACGACCTGAAGGTGTTCGCCTGGTACCGCCTCGCGGCGGGCGTCGCCACAATCGCGCTGATCGCCTCCAGCAAGATCTGAGGGCGTTTCTACCCCCGCTCGCCTGCGGCTCGCGCCCCCTGGGGCAGGCCACTACCCCCGCTCGCCCGAAGCTCAGGCGCCGCTCATCGTCATGTCGGAGATGACGAGTGTGGTGCCGACCGTGCCGCCGGGCAGGTAGACGGCGTCGGCGCCGACGGCCACAACATCGAGCAGCATCCTCGGAATCGTCGACGCGATGGTGACCTCACGGACCGGTTCGGCAAGGGCGCCGTCGCGGATCATGAGGCCTTCGGCGCCGACCGAGAAATCGCCACTGATCGGGTTCGTGCCCGAGTGCAAACCGTGCACCGCTTGCACGTACAGCGCCTCGCCGACCTCGCCAAACAATTCGTCGGGTTGGCGATCCCCATTCTTCAAACGCAAGGACCGCGCGCCGACGCTGGGCGTGGAACGGTAACCCCCTCGAACCGCACTGGCGGTCGTCGTTGTCTTGGCGCGGCGCGCCGTGTAGGTGTTGTGCAGGAAGCCCTGCATCACGCCGCCGTCGAGCAACACGTTGCGGCGACACGGCGCACCTTCAGCGTCGCGTGGGGCCGCACCGAGGGAACGAACGTCGGTGGGGTCGTCGATGAGTTCGAACTGCGGCGATGCGACCGTCTCACCCACGCGGTCGGCGAACAGCGAACGGCCCTTGAGCATGGCCTCGCCGTTGAAGATCGATGCAACAAGTCCGAGGAACGACGCGGTCACGAGCGGGTCGAGCACGACCGCAAGGCGTTTGCTCTTCGGCTGTTCGGCGCCGAGTAACCGAGTGGAACGCTCGCACGCCATGGCGACGATCTCGTCGACGTCGAGCTCGTCGAAATTCCGGCCTGCTCGCACTGCGTATCCGGTTTGGGTACCGCGTCCGTCGTCGGCCATGGCGTAGACGTAGGCACTCGCCAGCGTGCGACGAGTCGACGCCTCGATGCCTCGCGACGTGGCGAGCGCAGATGCCGACGCGATGTCGCCGTAACCCGCGGCCTCGACACCAATGATGCGGCTGTCGGCGGCGCGCAGCCGCGTGTCGAGCGCAATCGCGAACGCCACCTTGTCATCGGTCGGCACCGAAGCAAGGCCTTCGCGCCACAAGTCGAGCGTGACCGCGTCGCCGGCAACGTCGTCGGGACTGGCAAGTGCGACGGCTTCGTCGGGCTCAGCGAAATGAGCGTTGTCGCGCGCTGCCTCGAGCGTCTCGGCGACCACATCGTTGTCGAGCGAACCAGCCCATGCGAAACCCTGTCGGCCTTCGGCAACCACCCGGATACCCACGCCGCTCGAGGTCGCGACGGTCAGCGATTCGACGGCGCCGTGCACCACCTCGATGTCGGTCTCACGCCCTCGTGACGCGAACGCCTCGATCTGCTCGGCACCTCGTGCCCGTGCGGCGATCTGACGGCACAGCGCCAGCAACTCGTTGGGGTCTTCGCTCACGCTGCTGTGCCCCCGACTGTCATGCGCGCCACGCGCAGCGTCGGTTGACCCGACGACACCGGAACGCCTTGACCGTTCTTGCCGCAGGTGCCCGTCCACGTCGCGAAGTCGTTGCCGATCGCGTCGACGAGGCGCATCGTCTGCGGGCCGTTGCCCACCAACTGCGCGGCGCGCACGGGACGCGTGATCTCACCGTGTTCGATCAGATAACCCTCGGTCACACCGAACACGAAATCGCCGGTCGCGGTGTCGACCTGGCCACCGCCGAGTTGCGCGCAATACAGCCCGTACTCGGTGTCGCGGATGATGTCGAGCGGATCAGTGTCGCCTTCGGGTAAGTAGGTGTTCGTCATCCGCACCATCGGGAGATGCCGATAGGTCTCGCGGCGGCCGTTGCCGCTCGATTGCCGCCCGGTCTTGCGCGCGCGGGCGAAATCCCACATGAAATCGGTGAGGATGCCCTTGTCGATCAGCACGTTGCGTTGCGCCGGACGACCCTCGTCGTCGATCGCGAACGTGCCCCATTCGCGTGCGAACGTGCCGTCGTCGATGACGGTGACGAGCGGCGACGCGACCTGCGTTCCGATGAGATCTTTGAACACCGAGGCGTCGCGCTGCACGAGGTCGGCTTCGAGGCCGTGCCCGCAGGCTTCGTGGAACAACACGCCGCCCGCGCCCTTGGCGAGCACCACGGGTAGCTGACCGCTCGGCGCTGGCACCGCGTCGAGCAACGCGAGCGCGCGCTGCGCCGAAATGCGCGCGATGTCATCGACGGAGAACTCGTCGTAGAGCTCAAATCCAACGCTGCGCCCCGGCGCTTCCGAGCCGGTCTGCAAACCGGTGTCGCCCGACGCCACGCTCTGCACCGCGAACCGCGTGCGCGTCTGGTCGTCGGAGGTGAGCAGGCCGTCGCTATTCGCCACGAGAATGCGGCGCCGCCCCTCGGCGTAGGACGCACTGACCGAACGGATGGCCGACCCGGTGCTGCGTGCCGCGTCGTCGGCGCGTCGCAGCAACTCGATCTTCTTCGCCTTGGCGACGCCCTCCGAAGGGATCTCGATCTCGTGTGATCGCGTCGGCTCGCTACGGGTCAGCGAGACGCTGCGAGCCGCGCCGGTACCGCCCTTGGCCGCGTTCGACGCTGCCGCGGCCGCGTCGAGGAGCCCGGCCTCGCCAAGATCGGCCGTGTGGGCGAATCCCGTCGAGTCGCCGACGATCACTCGGATTCCAGCACCACGATCACGGCCGGTCGTGAGTTCCTCCACCCGTCCGTCGT
Source organism: Acidimicrobiia bacterium (assembly GCA_038202885.1). Classification (GTDB taxonomy): domain Bacteria; phylum Actinomycetota; class Acidimicrobiia; order IMCC26256; family PALSA-610; genus JBBREP01. The sequence continues at coordinate 13,654 of JBBREP010000012.1, forward strand.
CGTAGCGGGCCGTGGATGACGATCGATCCTCGACGAACACCTCGGCGAAATCACCTCCACCGCGCAGCGCGGCCGTGAGCACGCGCTCGAGGACGGCGGATTCGATCATGGCTGGCTCCTTCGCGCGGACGTTTGGTCGCGCTTCGTGGCGGCTGCGTATCGTACGACCATGCCGATCGAGCTGGGCGCGAGCGGGATCGCAAAGCTGAGAGTCACCGAGGCCGATACGGCGATCGCACACCGATCGGGCGACGTTGCCGTGCTGTCGACCCCACGGGTGGTCGCCCTCGTCGAGGAGGCGAGCGTGAAAGCCCTCGCGGGGCGCCTCCCTGAGGGCTACACCACGGTCGGCTCAGCCGTGCAGCTCACCCACCTTGCCCCGGTCGCAGTCGGCGCCGACGTGACCGCCGAGGCAGTGCTCGACACGATCGAGGGCCGGCGCATGGTCTTCAAGGTCACCGTGACCGACAGTCAAGGCCTGGTCGCTGCGGGCTATCTGACCCGCGTCGCCGTAGAACGCGATCGATTCCTCGACCGCGTCGGCACCTAACCCCCACGCAGCCCCGGCAGGACCGCCGATGCGTCGTTTCGGGGTCTATATGACCCCCAAACGACGCATCTAGATCTTGGGGTGCGCTGTCGGTGTCAGGCGACTTTGGCGCTGGCCGCGGTGGCGGCGAGGAAGGCGTCGAGCGCATCGGACCATGCGTCGGGGTTCTCGAACTGGGGCGAGTGACCGGCATCGGGAATCACGGCGAGTGAGGCCGTGGCGATGGCGTCGACCATCGAGTGCGACGGCGCCAGGAACGGCTGGTCCTGATCGCCGACGATGACGAATACCGGCATGCTGAGCGCTCGCATGGCGTCGAGGTCGTCGGGCTGATGCGCGATCGCGCGGGCCAGCGTGGCCCACATGATGTGGGAAAGGTCGTCCCACTTGCGGTCACAAAACGCTTGGTAGCCCGGTCGTTCCGACAGCACCCGGTGGTAGGCAGGCGTTTCGAGCGGCGCCGCGAGATCGAGCAGCGCCTTCAAGGCGTCCTTGCCTTCGTTGAGCGCCACACCGGCGGCAAGCTCGACCAGTTCGGGATCGAAACCAGGGATCGGACCGGGCGAGGTGTCCATCATGATCAGGGCGTCGATGCGCTCGGCGTGGTCGACCGCAATGCGGCGTACGAGCATGCCGCCCATCGAGTGTCCGAGCAGACCGAATGTGTCGAGGCCGACGGCGTCGGCGACCGCGAGCGTGTCGGCCCGCAAGCGCTCGAACGAGTACGCACCAGTGTCGGTCGGCGAGTCGCTCGCGCCATGGCCGCGATGATCGAACGTGACGACGGTGTACGACTCGGCCAGCGCGGCGCGATGGTCGTCGAAGTCTTCTTTTGCACCACCAAAGCCGTGCACGAGCACGAGACCCGGCCCGGAACCGTCGACCACCACGGCGAGTTCGACGCCGTCATCGACCGTGACCCGCATTTCGTTCATGGTTCGTACCCCTGGCAGTTGGCGGCGTGGTGTGCTCGGTGCGTCGTCGCTCACATCGTCGCGCGCAGCGCCGGTCAGAGGCGAGCGGGTACGGCCATGTGTGACCAGCGAGCTGCACGGAAGCGCCGACGGATCGCCATAGGCTCAGGCGCCATGTCGGATTCGAACCGCCGAGCCCGACTGCTGCTGTGGCTGCGGCTCGTCATCAGCGTGGGACTGCTCGCAGTGCTGGCGAGCAAGCGCCCCGACCTCGGTGACGTCGTCCCGAGCGACCACCCGGGTCGCACCGTGACGTTGCTCGTGTTGGCACTGTTGACCGCGCTTGTCGGCGTCGGACTGTCCGCATGGCGCTGGCAACGCGTCCTCATGGTCTATGACCGCCACGTTCCGATCGGACGACTTGCGCAGTACACGCTCGTCGGCCTCTTCGTCGGCAACGTGCTCCCATCGACGATTGGCGGCGACGTGATGCGGGTCTCGCGCGTCGCAGCTGACACGGGAAGCGGTGAGATCGCGTTTGCGTCCATCGCGCTGGAACGACTCACAGGATTCGTCGTGCTCCCATTCCTCGTGGCGTGCGGCTTCGTGGTGCGGCCGTCGCTGACGAACGATCGAGAAGCGTGGATCGCGTTGGTCGTCGCTGGCGTCACGCTCGGACTGCTCGGAACAATTCTCTTCCTTGCCGGCCACCCCAAGGCCGCAGGTCGGTTCAAGGACCATGACAACTGGTTGCGGTTCGTGGGTGCCGTGCATCAGGGTGTGGTCCGCATGCGGGCACAGCCACGCCAGGCCGTGCGGATCCTGGCCGCGGCCTTGCTGTACCAGATCTTCTACGTCGCTTCGATTGTGCTGATCGCGAGCGCGATCGAACTTCCCGCTCCGGTTGTTGCGCTCGTGGCGTTCGTCCCCGCCGTCGCCATGGTCCAGGTCATCCCGATATCGCTTTCGGGACTTGGCGTGCGCGAGGGCATGCTGAACCTGCTGCTGCACCCGTTGGGCGTCGAACGCGGCCAGGCGATCGGACTCGGGCTCATGTGGTACGCCTCGCTGCTCGTCATCAGCGTGTTGGGAGCGCCCGCGTTTGCCGCGGGCAAAAAGGCTCGTCCGGCGCCGATCGCCACTCCCGCCGGTTCCACCGACGCATGACGACGATCGCGCCGATTCCCCCAACCACCGAACCGCGCCGCCGCGCGCTGCGCGCCGGCAACACGTTGCGATCCGGCCACGTCATCTACTGGTGGATGGAACTCGTCTGCGTCGGCGCCTACTACGCGATCTACACATCGATTAGGAACCTCACCAACGCGAACCACACCTCGGCGTTCCGCCACGCGCGCCAGGTCATCGACCTTGAACGCACGCTCGGTATCTACCAAGAACACGCGCTGCACGCATGGGCACGCGACATCAGACCGCTGATCATCACGTGCAATTACTTCTACGGATCACTGCATTTCATCGTCACCATCGGCGTCGCGATCTTCTTGTTCCGCCGTTTCCCTGACGACTATCCGAGATGGCGCAACACACTGGCGATCGCGACCGGACTGGCACTCATCGGCTTCTACACGTACCAACTGATGCCGCCACGGCTGCTGCCCGCGAGCTACGGCTTCATCGACACGCTCGCCAAGGACCCCGCGTTCTGGTCGTTCAACTCCGGCGCAATGAGCAAGCTCTCGAACCAGTTCGCGGCGATGCCGAGCGTGCACTGTTGCTGGGCGTTGTGGTGCGCGTGCGCCTTGATCCCGAGGCTGCGACGACCGTGGGCGAAGGTACTGGCCGGGCTCTACCCCGTGATGACGGTGATGGTCATCGTGTTCACCGCGAACCACTACTTCCTCGACGCGGTCGGCGGTTTCACGATCCTCGGCATCGGCTATGTGGTCGCGTCACGCCGCACGAGAGCAGGCGTCGTGCGGCCGCCGACCAAGGCCAGCACCATCGACCGCACCGTGCGATCGGCGAGCGACAGGTAACCGTCGCGCGCCGTCACCAGCGCGAGCCGGCGCGGCGGCATGTCGGCGATCGCATATGTGCGCAGATCGGTCGAATCGGTGGGCGCCGCAGTGGCGGGGATGATCGTGATGCCGGCGCCCGCGGCAACGAAGTCCGCGATCAGCCGCACACCCTCGACCTCCACCGGCACCTGGAGCTCCACGCCGGCGCTCCGGGCCGTCTGATCGATTTCGGCTCGAAGCGGGTTGCCGATCGGCGGCAGGATCATGCGATGGCTGGCCAGCACGTCGAACGCGACCGGGCCGTCGCCGAGATCGAGATCGCGCGGCACGAGCGCCACCAGGTCTTCTTCGAGGAGGTGCTCGACGTGGAGCCGCGGATCGCTGATCGGTTCGGTCACGACTGCTTGCGCGAGCTGTCGCTCGGCGACCTCGACGGCGAGACGCTCCGATGCTGCTTCATGGATGCGGATGTGCACACCCGCCGCGTGTGCTCCTAGTTCGGCAACCACCGCGGGTGCGAGCCAACGACTGATCGTGCCGACCACCCCGAGCGAGGCGTGGCCCACTTCGAGGCCACGCAGCATCGAGATGTCCTGGCGCAGGGCCTCGATCTCGCTGCGAATGCGCCGGGCCCGGTCAAGCACCACCTCACCGAACTCGGTCGATTCTGCGCCCCGCCTGCTGCGCAACAGCAAGGCGACGCCCAGCTCGCCTTCGAGCTGGCGTACCATGTCGGAGACGTTCGATTGCACGGTGTGCAGCACGTCGGCCGCGCCAGTGAAAGAACCTTGCTCCTCGATGGCCAGCAATGCGTCAAGATGGCGGAGTTCCATGGCGTTCGACCTCGCTCGGTGTTCAGGGCGGCCAGTTTGCGCGCGGACCGTGCACAATCGGTCAAGGTGATGGATGCTATCGCTTTGAACTGTTGGACAGATGGTGTTGTGAACGGCTTCACTAATAGGGCGAGTTCACCGCACGCCGGGGCGGCAACGCCTTGGACTTGGCGCAACGGGGCGCCGAACTCAGCCGGCGCCAATGGAGGAACGACATGACCGATACCGCAATCGCTACAGCAGCGCTGATCTTCGGTGGGGTATTGGAATGGACCACGGGCGCCGAGTGCTCGGGCCAGACCAAGTTGTTCTTTGCGCCGCCAGGTGAGCGTCCCGAGGCCCGTGCCGTGCGTGAGGCCCAGGCCCGTGCGGTGTGTCGCACCTGCCCGGTGATGTCGGATTGTCGCGAGTGGGCCCGCCAGAACCGCGAGTACGGCTTTTGGGGCGGCGAGTCCGAAGAAGAGCGCGCTGCCGCTGGTTACCGCGTCGACATGCCGGTCGGTCGGGTGGCCCGTTACCCGCGTGGCACCGGCGAGCCCGTCGCCCCCCGCGACGGTCGGGTCGCGCGCAGCGCCTGAAGTCGACCAGCGCGCAGCGCCTGAGCTGCGACCCGGCGGGATCCTTTAGATTCCCGCTGCGATGAACGAATCCACGAACGACGGCGTCGACCTCGAGCGGCTGCGGCCCTATTTCGCTGAACACGTCGCGGGCGCAACGGGCGCGCCGCTGCATGCGTCGCTGATCTCGGGCGGCCGATCGAACCTCACGTATTTCATTGGCGACGGCACCTCGGAATGGGTGTTGCGCCGACCACCGCTTGGTCACGTGCTGCCGACCGCGCACGACATGGCCCGTGAGTACACGGTGATCACGGGCTTGGGCCCCACCGACGTGCCGGTGCCCGAGGCGCTCGCGTTCTGCGACGACGTGAGCGTGAACGGGGCGTCGTTCTACGTGATGGAAAAGGTCGAGGGGCGCATCGTGCGCTCGGAGGCCGACTTTGCCCGCCTGACGCTCGACGACGCTCGACGGTGCTCCGAGGCCCTTGTCGATGTGCTCGCGGCCCTGCACCGGGTCGATTACGCGGCCGTTGGTCTGGGCGAGTTCGGGCGCCCCGACGGATTCCTCGAGCGCCAAGTGCGGCGGTGGGGAAAGCAATGGCAGGCCTCGAAGGACGCCGGTTGCCCCGACAATCCGGGCATCGACGAGCTGGCCCGGCGACTTGGGGCCGCGTTGCCGCAATCGCCCGCACCGACGATTGTGCACGGCGACTACCGCCTCGACAACACCATGCTCGACAACGATGACGCCGGTCGCGTCGCCGCAGTCCTCGACTGGGAGATGTCGACGCTCGGTGATCCGCTCGCCGACCTCGGGCTGTTCTTGTTGTACTGGGGTCGTGGCGAGGCCCAAGTGGTCGCGGCGAGCGCCACGATCACGCCCGACAAGGGCTTCCTCGACCGCGACGCCGTCGTTGCCCGCTACGAGGCCGCAACCGGCCTCGACCTGTCGCAACTCGACTGGTACGAGGTGTTCGCGTCGTACAAGCTCGCCATCATCGTGGCCGGTATCCACGCCCGATATTTGATGGGGATGACCCTCGGCGATGGCTTCGACCACATGGGTGAGATGGTGAACGCGCTGGCCCACGGCGCGCTCGAGTTCGCCTCGCGCTCCTCCATCGCCAGCTTGCGCAGCTGACTTGACCGACATCCGCCTCGCGCGGTCGTACATCGAAGGGGACATCCGCCGGGCCATTCGCCGCCCTATCCTGCGCGGGCTGTGAGCGACGACGAGATCCCACTGCGCAACCCCGCGCTGATCGCCGCGTTCGAGGGCTGGAACGATGCGGGCAACGCGGCGTCGGACGCGTTGCGGTTTCTGCTCCGGGCCTTTGACGCCACCGAGATCCGCGAACTCGATCCGCAGGACTACTTCGACTTCCAAGCGGCCCGACCGCACGTCGAAATCAACAACGGTGTGGTGCGCACCTTGCGGTGGCCGAGCACGCGGATGTACACGGCGCGGGTTCCTGGCGCGGCCCGTGACCTCGTGCTCGCGCTCGGTATCGAGCCGAACCTGCATTGGCCACAGTTCTGCCGCGAAATTGTGGGCACCGCGCGTGCGCACGGCGCGACGTTCACCGTCACGCTCGGCGCGCTCCTCGGCGACGCGCCCCACACCCGAGACACGCCCATCACGGGTACAGCCAGCGATCCAGCGACGGCGCGCGCCCTCGGCCTGCAACGCTCGCGCTACGAAGGTCCCACTGGCATCGTCGGTGTGCTCTCCGACGTGTGCCGCCGCGACGGGCTCGCGTGCGCGTCGCTGTGGGCTCCCGTGCCGCACTACGTGTCGAGTCCACCGAACCCGAAGGCGACGCTGGCGCTGCTTGAGCGCCTCGCCGCGATCCTCGAACTGCCGTTGGAGCTCCGCAACATGCGCGTGGCGTCCGCGGGCTGGGAGGAGCAGGTGAACTCGGTGATGGAGACCGACGGTGACCTGGTCGCGTACGTACACCAGCTCGAAGCCCGCTACGACAATCCCGACGACGGCGGCATCGAGATCGACGACGAGGACGACGACGAGGTGTCCGACGAAGACTTGTTCGCCGCGCTCGATGACGTCGTCGCACGCGATGACGACAGCGACGACGACGATGAGGACGACGACGACGATGCGCTCGACGAGGAGGCGCTGCCGTCGGGAGACGCGCTCGCGGCCGAATTCGAGCGCTACCTGCGCAGCCAACGCGGCGACAGCGACGAGTAGTGCACCGGGCGTCGCCGCGCGGCGTTAGCCCAGTAGGTCGCGAGCGACGGCTTCCCAGAGTTGCGTCGAGAGCGCGAGCGACTCGGCGTCGACGCGCTCGTCGTTGCCGTGAAACATCGAGGCGTAGTCCTCGAAGCTGAGCCGGCGAGAAAAGAGCCCGAATCCATAGGCGATAGAGCCCGCGCGACGGAAGAACCGCGCGTCGGTGGCGCCGACCGTGAGGAACGGCACGAGCGCGGAATCGGCGACCATGCCGGTGGCGACGCGTTCGAGCGTGGCCCACAGCGGGGTGTCGGTCGGCGACGCGGTCGACTCGTTGTCATCGAACGCCGTCACCGTGACCGTGGCGCGCAACTCGCCGAGTGCGTCGCCGAGCATGCGCTCGATGTCGACGCCGGTCTGGCCCGGCAGTGTGCGGATATCGACCTCGATGCTCACCTCGTCGGGGATCACGTTCGTCTTCGTGCCGCCGCTGATCACCGTGGGTGCGAACGTGGTGTGGGTACACGCGTGTGCTTGTCGCGCGAGACCGACGGGCAGCTGGCCGCAGAAATCCCAGAGCTGTTCCTCGTCGGTGAGTGGACCCGCGATCTCAGCTGGGAACACGCCTTCGATGAAGCGGCGCCACGTGTCATGCACCACGGTCGCGGGCCGGTATTCGGCGAGCCGGCGGACGACTTCGGCCGCGGTGACGAGCGCGTTGTCGGTGCGAAACGGTTGGCTCGCATGACCGGGCGTACCGGGCACGGTGATGCGACACCAATACGAACCTTTCTCGCCGACGATCACGGGAAGCCGCGGTCCCGACGCGGTCGGCACTTGGAAACCGCCTGCTTCAGTGATCACGTAGTCGGCCATCACCGCATCGCGTTCGTGGTCGACGAGGTGGCCGGCGCCCCATGTTCCGAGGGCTTCTTCGTCGGCAACGGCGAGGTAGATGAGCGTGCCCTTCGGTCGAAAGCCACTGAGGGCAAGGCGCTTGAATCCGACGGCCATCGACGCCGTGAGGTTGAGCATGTCGACCGCGCCGCGACCCCAAATCTCGTCGTCGATGCGCTCGCCGCCGAACGGGTCGCGTTGCCAACCGTCAGGGTTCGCCGGCACCACGTCGGTGTGCCCCATCAACAGCAGCGTCGGTGCGTTGGGGTCGCTCCCCTCGATGCGCGCCACCAGGCTCTCGCGGCCCGGTTGGGCTTCGTAGCGCTCCAGGTCGAGCCCCGTGCCGCCGAGATACTGCGCGATGGCGTCGACCGAGCGGCTCTCGTGCCCCGACTCGATGGTGCCGTCGTTCACGCACTCGTTGCGGATCAACGTGGTGAGCAGGTCGACGACTTCCTCGGTGGGGTCTTCGAGCAACTTGGTCACGCCCGCACCCTAGTGAGGTCGCCCTCAGGCGCGCGGGGCGAAGCGGTACGTGAGAAACCCGGCTTCGTCGTAACGCTCGGCCACGCCGGCGTTCACCATGTGCTCGAGATGGGCGAAGGTCTCAGACTCGGCCATGATCCCCCAGTGACGTTCGGGGAAGATCTCGTGCGACAGTGCCGGAACGGTGGCCGGACCGACGGCGAGACCGGCGTCGCGGAGTTGTTCCATGCGCTCGGCGTGGTGCTCCTTGATGGCCTCGACTCGCCCCGGCACGTCGTGAAACGGGATGCCGTGTGCGGGCAAACCAAGCTGCACGCCGGGTAGGCGCGCCACGAGATCGAGCGTGGCGAGATACGACTTCAACGAATCGGCCTTGCGCACTCCCGACACATGCGGCGTGATCGTGGGCAACACGTGATCGCCCGACAGCAGCGTTCCGGTTTCCGGGTCGAACAAGCAGAGATGATCGACGGTGTGCCCGGGCGTGTGGATGCACCACCATTCGCGCCCGGCGAGCGTCATCCGATCGGCGTGATGCACGCGATGCGTCGGCTTCGGTGCATCGAACAGGAACCGCAGCGCGCGGAACATGACGCGGCGTTTGAACGGAGGGCCCGCGTTCTTACTCCCCCACGGCGTCGTGCCACCCCACGGGTTCGACGTGAGCTCGGTCGCGTCGGTGTCGTCGTGCACGACATCGGGCGCATCGCTGATCGTCGGGATCTCATCGGGGTGCACGTCGGATGCCTGCGCGACCATCGCGGCTTCGAGTTCGAGTCGGCGCGCCGCTTCCTCGCTCAGCGCACCGTGCGCGGTGGTCGGTCCCTTGACGGTCCACGTCGAAAACGCGTGGTGCGTCACGAGTCGCGCTCCGGATTCGCGTGCGAGCCGCCCGGCGCCGCCGAAGTGATCGGGATGCGAGTGCGTGACGATCACGGTGTGCACGCGCTTCATCGGGATGCCGGCCGACTTCAGGCGCACCTTGAGGGCACGCCACGACTTCGGGCCGGGGAGTCCGGGGTCGATGAGGGCCACACCATCGCCGTCGACGAGGCCGTACATGTTGACGTGGCCGAGGCCGGGCATCCAGATCGGCAGCTGCATACGCAACACGTTCGGTGCGACCTCGACGATCTCGTCGGAGGCGTGCTCTTGCTCCGAGCGCTTCGGGCGCGGGCGCGGCGCACCCTCGGCGTTCTCGCTCCCTGTCGTCGGCGTACTCGTCACACGCCGATCGTACCCGTGCCCTACGGCCCCACTCTCGCCCCGCCCCACCCCCTCACGCCCAACCCCAACATCTAGATGCGTCGTTTGACCGCCATATAGGGGGGTCAAACGACGCATCGGGCGGTAACGCCGAAGGCGGCGCAATTCAACAAGCCATTGGGGCGTGTTTGGGCCAGGGCTTGTGTTGTTCCATGACGAGGCCGGCGGCCAACACGCTCAGTTCGTCGTGGCGCCGGCCGACCACCTGGAGACCAATCGGTAGCCCAACGTGTGAGAGACCGACCGGGATACTCACCGCGGGCTGGCCCGAGATGTTGAACGGCGCCGTGTACGGCACGCTCCCCATACCGCCGACCTCTTGATCAGCGATCACCATCGGTGGCGGTCCACCCGCGGCGAACGCAGTGGTCGCGGTCGTCGGCGTGAGCAGGAAGTCGACCTCATCGAACACGAGACCGATCGCGGACAGGAGTTCTCCGCGACGTCGCAACGCGCGCAACATGTCGTTGGCGCTGATCCGCTGTGAAAACGCCATGCCCGCGCGCACCACTGGCGTCAGATCTTCGAACCGGCCCTGCGCGGCATCGAGATGATCGGCGGCCATCGCGAGACCCGACAGGATGCTCCACGACCGCGCCGGGTTCGGCAACGCCACGTCGATGTCGACGAGCTCGAGTCCGGCTTCGCCAACGAGGGCCATCGCCGCTTCGTGCGCAACCCGCTCGACCTCGGGATCGCAGACGGCATGGCCGAGCGTTGCCGACCACGCAACCCGCCGGCCGCGCAGACGCGCCCGCGGATCGCCGTCCAACAACGCGAGCTCGAACGACGGCGGCTTCGCCAACGACGTGGGATCGCTGTTTGTGGGGCCCGCGATCACGTCGATATAGCGCGCCGCGTCGCGCACCGACCGACATATCGGTCCGGGCACTGCGGTGAGCGAGTTGTCGAACGGCTCCGGGCCACTGCCAGACAGTCCGAAGCTGATCTTGGCGCCGAACAGGCCGGAATAGCTCGACGGAATGCGAATCGATCCCCCGCCGTCGCTGCCGGTGCAGATCGGCAACATCGCCGACGCGACTGCCGCGGCGCTGCCGCCCGATGAACCACCCGGCGTGCGCTCGGGATTCCACGCGTTGCCGGTCGTGCCATGCACGTGCGTGCGCGTCCAGTTGACCGAGCCGAATTCCGGCGACGTCGTCTTGGCCACGATGACCGCGCCCGCCGCACGCAGGCGCGCGACCTCGGTGCAGTCATGGTCAGCCTTCTCGCCCGCGTAGAGCAGCGAGCCGTGCGTGTACGACAGACCGCGCGCCGCCGCGAGTTCCTTCACACCGATCGGCACACCCGCGAACGGGCCGGGGTCTTCGCCGCGGGCGATGCGATCGTCGATCGCGGCAGCTTGGGCACGCGCGCCGTCGGCGTCGAGGTCACAGATGGCGTTGAGTACCGGGTCGAAACGCTCGATGCGTTCGAGGAAGTGCGCGAGCACGTCAGCCGCGAGGAGTGTGCCCGACCGGATGTCGTCGGCCAATTCGTACGCGTCGCGCTGCCACAGTTCGGTGGTGTCGGTCATGGGCTGCATCGTAAGGACCGGCGGTAGGGTCACGCACGTGGCCGACCGAACCGCGACGGCGCTCTGGTACCCCACGCCGGCGCTCCTACTGGCGCTCGACGAGCGCCTCGGTGCACCCGTCGACAGCTACGTCAACGGCAGCCAAACCTGGCTGACGCCCGACGGGCCGGGCGAGATCATCCTGGAATGGCGCCTCCACCCCGTCGCCCGGTACCGCACGCCTCGGGGAATGTCGCACTACGACGTGTGGGAGACGGTCGTGGCGGCGCTGTCGGCCGGTGACGACACACTGCAGCTCGGTGACGAACAACGTCGACTCGACGAGATGTGGGGCGGACTCGAGTGCTACGCCGCCTACGGCGACGACATCGAGCCCACGCCGCTCGCGACGGCAGCGTCCGAAGCACTCGGGATCGCACCGGATCGCTTCGGACTCGTCGACCACGCCGCGCTCGGCGATGCCTGGGAGACAGCCCACGGCGCGATCGACATCGTCGAACTCCTCACCCAAGCCCTGTCTGGGGTCTCCTGATCGACGAAGTAGGCGCGCGTAGACCAGCGCGGCGACCGGAGCAGCTTAGGAGCGAGGGACGAGCGACGTGAGTGCGCAGGACGCTCGCAGCGCCGGACGAAGTAGGCGCAAGAGATAGCGCCTTACGCGCGCCAGATTGGGTTGCGCGGGGGATCGAAGCTGCACGGTAAGGACTCGCCGTCGATCGCCGCGAACGCCAGGTCGACCCACCGGTGCGCGCCGGCGAGCGGCTGTGGCAGCGCGTCGCGCGGGTAGAACCCGACCGTGCGTGTCTCCAGTGGATGGCCTTGCAGCGTTCCGCCGGTCATGCGGCAGTGGAACAACAGCGAGTAGAGCGGGTGGCGCGAGAAACCCAGCCGCAGTCCGTCGAGCACTGCGATGAGCGAGACGGGTTCGCACTCGATACCGGTCTCTTCGAGCACCTCTTTGACGGCGACTTCGCTCGGCGAATACCCGATGTCAGCCCACCCGACGGGGTAGAGCCACCATCCCGAATCGGCGCGCTGTGTGAGCAGGATCTCACCAGCATCGTTGCCGACGACCGCGGCAACGGCCGTCTTCGGTGTCTGATAGCCGGCGACGCCCATGCCCACGGTCGACAGCCACTCGTCGTAGAGCTGCTCGGACGTGAGCTCGTCGATCGCCGCGGCCCGGATATCGGACGCGACGTGGAGCACCTCTTGAAAACGCTCCTGTTCGTAGAGACTTTCGGTGAATCCGAGCCCGGTGCGCGCGATGCCAGCCAGCGACTCAGACCAGCGCAGCAGATCTGTGGCCTGCGGATGATGCGGCAGCGGATCGGTCATAGATGCATCCTACGGGCCGCCGGCGTGGCCCGGTCGGGGGCTGCGAGTCACGCAGCACGACCGCTCATAGCCACCGCAGCGACGCAGAGACGCCTCAGAGCGCATCCACGCCGATCTCACCGGTGCGGACGCGCCGCACGTCATCGACGGGGAGCACCCACACCTTGCCATCGCCGATCTTGCCGGTGCGAGCGACGTCGATGATCTCCTGCACGATGCGGTCGGCGTCGTCGTCGCTGCAGAGCACCTCGAGCTTCATCTTCGGAACGAAGTCGATCGTGTACTCGGCGCCGCGATACACCTCGGTGTGGCCGCGTTGGCGCCCGTAGCCTTGCACCTCGCTGATCGTGAGGCCTTGGACGCCGAGTTCCTGCACGGCCGTTTTGACCTCGTCGAGTTTGAACGGCTTGATGACGGCGACGACGAGCTTCACGTTGTTCCTCCTGCATTACCCGGACTATTGGGTCACCAGCGCGTAACCGACTTCGGAATGCTGGCTGAGATCGAGACCCGTCTCCTCGTCTTCGTCGCTGACGCGGATGCCCCCCTGCATCACCTTGTCGAGCACCTTCACGATCGCGAACGTGACCACGCCGGAGAACGCCACCGTAGCGATCACCGCAACCGCCTGATTCCCGAGCAGTGCGGCCCCGCCACCGAAGAACAGCCCGTCGGCCCCAAGCGCGTTCACCGATTTGTCGGCAAAGAGTCCGAGGAGCAACGAACCGGCGATACCGCCGACCAGATGCACGCCGATGACGTCGAGCGAGTCGTCGAAACCGAAGCGCCGTTTCAGCCCGATCGCGAAACAACAGAGTGCGCCCGTGATCGCACCGATATAGATCGGCGCCATGCCGCCGACGAACCCAGCACATGGGGTGATGGCCACCAACCCTGCGACCGCACCCGACGCGGCGCCGAGCGTCGTGGCGTGGCCGCCCCGCACACGCTCGACAAGGAGCCAGCTGAGCATGGCGGCCGCGGCGGCGAGATGCGTGTTGATGAACGCCTGAGCGGCGAGCGCGCCCCCGTCCTTGGTGCCGAGTGCCGATCCGGCATTGAAACCAAACCAGCCGAACCACAAGATGCCGGTGCCGATCAACGTGAGCGGCAGGTTGTGGGGCTGCATCGGTCGTCCCGGCCAGCCGCGGCGCTTTCCGAGCACGACCGTGACGGCCAGCGCGGCCACACCGGCATTGATATGCACGACGGTGCCGCCCGCAAAGTCGAGCGCACCGCGCCGGAACAACCAGCCACTCGGCGAGAACACCCAATGCGCGACGGGCGTGTAGACGAGAATCGACCACAGTCCGAGCAACCACACCCACGCCGAGAACTTCATGCGGTCGGCGATCGCACCAGTGATCAGCGCGGGCGTGATGACCGCGAACATCGCCTGATAGATCATGAAGACCGATGGCGGGATCACCATCTCGTAGGGCCCGACGTAGCCCGGTAGGTGTGCCACCTTGGCGACGCCGTGCAAGCCAACGAATTCGAAGCTGCCGATCCAGCCTCCGTGGCCGCCGAATGCGAGTGAGAATCCCACGACGGCCCACAGCACGCTGACCAGACCCAACGCGAAGAAGTTCTGCATCAACATCGCGAGCACGTGCTTGGCGCGCACCATGCCGCCGTAGAACAACGCCAGGCCCGGCGTCATGAACATGACCAGCGCAGCACAGCCCAGCACCCAGGCCGCCGACCCGGAGTCGTAGTGCATTTTGTTCATCCTCCCGTCAGCCAGCGGAAGGGGCGCACCTTAGACAATCGGCGACGGCTGCGCATGCCGGACGCTGCGAAGGCGCTCGACGGCGGTTATCCAGCGACGATGTCGCCGCTCATGTCATCGATGATGCAGCCCTGCTCGCGCAACCACGCCAACGCCTGTTCCCGAGCGTCGGGGCTGCCGCCGAGCTCCATGATCATCCAGCCGGTGTGTTCTTCGACGTTGGCGCGCCGGATGTTGGGCACGACATCGAATCGCGAGACGATCTCATAGATCATTGGTTGGCGTACGAGTGTCTCGGGGAACGACACGAACAATCGTTGATCGGTCACGCGCAGCACCTGTTCCCGTTCAGTTGTCGGTGGGCGCAAGGCCGACACCGGCAAAGACCGCGGCCGGCGCATCGAGAAGGCTGATGATGAAGGGCCCGAACTCGGAGTAGCGCGCCGACACCTCGTCGAAACGCATCTCGTGCACGATGTCTTTCAGCACGACGGGATCGTCGGCGAGCAGCGTCACACCCCACTCCCAGTCGTCGAGTCCGGTCGCGCCGGTGATGAGTTGGAGTACTCGCCCGGCATAGGTACGCCCGATGCGCGCGTGCCCGGCCATCAGACGCTTGCGCTGCTCGAACGACAAGGCGTACCAGTTGTCGGCACCGTCACGGCGCTTGGTCATCGGGTAGAAGCCCAGCACGAGTTTACGCGGCAACGTGGGATGGATCCGCTGTTCGCGGTAGTGCGCCATGCGTTCACGCCAGGGCCCGAGCTTGGCTTCAATCTCGGCTTCGTCGGTGAGCCCGTCTTCGGCGCGTAGCCGGGCCCGCTCGTCGTCATCGCTCGACGTGTACGGCGACAGCTCGGTGAGCGACAGGAACGACCAACGCAACACGAACGGCCCTGCGAGCAGTTCGTGCTGGAACCGTTGCAGCCGAGCGAGGTCGGGACCGAGGGCCATGACGCCGATGTCGGCCTTGTGCCCGAGCGCGGCCCCGACGAGCACTTGCTGGTCGGTGCCGGCTTCGAATGCCGCGATCGCATCGAGTGCACGCTTGGCGCCGCGCGGGTCGGCATCGGCGCGGGCCCGGTCGACGTGCAGGAACAGGTGTAGGACACCCCATCCGACCGACGGCAAAACGCTCACGGGACGAATCTAACTGGTCGCCGTGCCCGTGCGGCTTCCCAGGTCGGAGAAGTCGCGCGTCCGCGATGGGCGCGGCGCGCCGGTGCCGATTCGCGCCAAACGCAAGAGAGGGCGGCCCGTAGGCCGCCCTCTCGTACAGATGGTTGCAGGTGGTGCAAGGGGGGACTTAGAAGTCGCCCATGCCGCCCATGTCGGGCATCCCGCCGCCGCCGCCCATACCGGCAGCCGCCTTGTCTTCGGGCTTGTCGGCCACGACTGCCTCGGTGGTGAGGAACAGCGCGGCGATCGACGCGGCGTTCTGCAGCGCCGAGCGCGTGACCTTGGCTGCGTCGATGACGCCCGCCTTGACCAGGTCTTCGAACTCACCGGTTGCTGCGTTGAGGCCGTGGCTGCCCTTGAGGCTCTTTACCTTCTCCACGATGACGCCACCCTCGAGGCCGGCGTTCACCGAGATCTGCTTCAGCGGCTCTTCGAGCGCACGGGCGACCAGCTTGGCGCCGGTTGCCTCGTCACCTGTCAGCGTCGCTGCGAGCTCGAGCACCTTGGCCTGGGCACGGAGCAGGGCCACGCCGCCACCGGCGACGACACCCTCTTCGACCGCAGCCTTGGTGGTCTGCACTGCGTCTTCGATGCGGTGCTTCTTCTCTTTGAGCTCCACCTCGGTGGCAGCACCGACCTTGATGACCGCGACGCCGCCGGCAAGCTTGGCGAGACGCTCCTGGAGCTTCTCACGGTCGTAATCGCTGTCGGTGTTGTCGATCTCGGCGCGGATCTGGTTGATACGGCCCTGAATGTCGGCCTTTTTGCCGTTGCCCTCGACGATCGTCGTCTCGTCCTTGGTGACGACGACCTTCTTGGCCCGGCCGAGCATGTCGAGACCGACACCATCGAGCTTGAGGCCAACCTCTTCGCTGATGACCTCGCCACCCGTGAGGATCGCGATGTCCTGGAGCATGGCCTTGCGGCGCTCGCCGAAGCCAGGAGCCTTGATGGCGACCGACTTGAACGTGCCGCGGATCTTGTTGACCACGAGCGTGGCGAGTGCCTCGCCCTCGAGGTCCTCGGCGATGAGCACGAGACCGCGCCCACCCTGCATGACCTTCTCGAGGATCGGGAGCAGGTCCTTGACCGCGCTCACCTTGCTCGATACGAGCAGGATGTACGCGTCGTCGAGGACGGCTTCCATGCGCTCGGGGTCGGTCACGAAGTACGGCGAGATGTAGCCCTTGTCGAACCGCATGCCCTCGACGAGGTCGAGCTCCATGCCGAACGTCTGGCTCTCCTCGACGGTGATGACGCCGTCCTTGCCGACCTTTTCGAGCGACTCGGCGATCATCTCGCCGATGCTCTTGTCGGCCGCCGAGATGGCAGCGACGTTGGCGATCGCCGTCGGGTCGGTGTCGACCTTCTTGGCCGAACTCTTGATCGAGTCGACTGCGGTGATGACCGCGGCCTCGATGCCCTTCTTCAAGGTCATCGGGTTCGCACCGGCGGCAACGTTGCGCAGACCCTCGCGCACCATCGCCCAGGCGAGGACGGTGGCCGTGGTCGTGCCGTCACCGGCGACGTCGTCGGTCTTCTTGGCGACTTCCTTGACGAGCTCGGCACCGATCTTTTCGAACGGGTCTTCGAGGTCGATCTCCTTAGCAATCGACACACCGTCGTTCGTGATCGTGGGCGCGCCCCACTTCTTTTCGAGCACGACATTGCGGCCCTTTGGTCCGAGCGTGACTCGAACGGCATCGGCCAGCTTGTTCATTCCAGCTTCGAGCGAGCGGCGGGCGTTCTCGCTGTACGCGATCTGCTTCGACATTCCAAAACCCCCTGTGGCAGCGGCTCCGCTGCAGGCGTCGGGTACGGGTGGGAGGAGTCCCAGCCTCGGGTTGCACCGGACTGGTTAGCACTCACAGTAGCAGAGTGCTAATTCATCTTGGCACTCGGCCCCCGCGAGTGCTGATGTGAGTGATCGCTCGCCGCGCCGCACGGAGCGGCACACTCGACGCTCGGGCGGCGATCGCAACCTGGTTCCGGCAGGAGCGGTAGCAGCGATCGCTCGCAGCGCCGGACGAAGTAGGCGCAATGGACAGGCCAGTAGCGTTCGCCCGATGGCCGACATGCACGACACGACCGAGGAGTACCTCGAGCACATCCTCGCGATCGAGGAAGAGGGCACGCGCGTGATGCGCGCCCGCCTGGTCGAGCGCCTCGGTTTTTCGGCTGCGGCCGTCTCGGAGACCGTGAGTCGTCTGGCCGAACATGGCTACGTCGAGATGGCCGACGACCGCACGGTGTCGCTCACCGCAAAGGGCCGCGAGCTGGGCACCAAAGTCGTGCGCCGGCACCGGTTGGCCGAGCGGCTACTCGTCGATGTCATTGGTCTCGAATGGGAAAAGGTGCACCGCGAAGCCGGTCGATGGGAACACGCCATTTCCGACGACGTCGAGGAGAAGCTGATCGCACTGCTCGGCGATCCGGCGACGTGCCCGCACGGCAACCCGATTCCAGGCAGCGCGCACGCCGCGCCCGACGTCGTGACGGTGCCGCTGTCGCGCGCGCCAGAGGGTCGGGTGACGGTTGCGCGCATCAGCGAACGTATCGAGATCGACGACGTGTCAATCCAACTCGTCGCCGACGCCGCGCTCACACCCGGCCGTGGCGCGACGGTGACCGCGACCGACGCCCGAGCGGTGCACGTGCTGACGGACTCCGGGGATCACACGATCCCATCACCCGTCGCCGACCAACTCTTCGTCACGATCGGCTGAATCCATCGCCGCGCTGGTCGGCATTGTGCTCGGGGATTTTGGCGCTCGCAGCGCTGGCTACTTGGCTTTCTCGCTCGTACGCCATCCCGGCACGCTCGGGGCATGCGCCTCGAACCCTCGGAGATACGTCGTGATCTGACGGACCTGCTCGTCGGTCATCGTGCCGCCGTAGTCGAGGCCCCATGCGGGCATCGCTGTCCCTGACACGCCGCCGCTCACGAGCGCGACGATCTGCGCGTCGGACGTGGTCTTGAGGAACTCGCTGGAGTTCAGCGTCGGTGCGGACCCTCCGCCCGCGCCATTGGCGCCGTGGCACTGCGCGCAGCTCGCCGCGAACAGCTGCTTGCCAATCGCGGTGTAGTTGATTTGTTGTTCACTCGCCGCGGCGCGACGAAGTCCGGGTTCGCGCACGCGGTAGGCAATGAACCCGCTGACGAGCACGATCATGAACACCAAGCCCCACATCAGATAGCGATCGAGGCTGCGTTCGAGCCATTCGGGCTCGAACGGCGGCGGCGTGGGTCGTTCGCGTGGCATGTCAGGCCTTGCCGATACAGCTCGGGCCCTTGGCTTCGGTGAAGAAGTCTTTGACACCTCGGTCGGGACCCTCGTGCAACACCCCGGTGTCGATGACGACCTTGGTGCCGTCGAGTGAGAGCTCGTAATGGTCCATACCGCGGGGCGTCGGCCCCGCGATGTACTCACCCGCGAGGTCATAGATCGATCCGTGGCACGGACACTCGAAGCGACCCGAGCTCTCGCAGAAGGGAACCTTGCACCCGAGATGCGGGCACTTCTGCGACAGCGCGAAGAGATGGTTCTGCGCGTTCACGACGTAGAGGCGACCCGCGGAAACGTACGTGCTGGTGCCCTCGGCGAAGTTCGTAGCTTCGCCGACGGTGATCTTGGCGCCCGCCGCCGACGACGCGAGCGGTCGCAACGCTTCGTAGGCCGTATACGCAGCGGCCGATGCGAGGATGGCGCCTCCACCTTTCCAGCTGTTGCGGAGAAAGTCGCGACGGCTCGTAGCCATGGTTGCTCCTAGAACTCGATGTACGAGTGGGTCCACGGCGCGACGAACTGCCACCCGGGCCCACGGAAGAAGGTGCCGATGACGGTGAGGACGACCTCAGCGGCCAGCAACACGCTGAAGAGCAACACCGCCACCTTGCGATGGCTCGCGCGGGTGTCGGGGTTGCGGTCGATGTAGGGCAGCATCATGAACAACACAACCGCGCCACCCGGCACCAAGATCCCCGCAATCAGCGGGTCGAAACGCGACAGCAGCTCTTGGAGCCCCGCGAAATACCACGGCGCCTTGGCCGGCTCCGGTGTGACGTTCGGGTTCGCGAGACCGCGGAGCGGAGCGCTGTAGGTGACACCGAGCGCGAGTACCACCGCTGCGGTTCCGAGCGCGACAACCGCGTGGCGAACCAGCAGGTGTGGCCAGGTGAACACCGTGTCGTCGACCGGCCTCGCCGCTTCGACGACCGATTCTCGATCGACGACACCGAGCAGCCGCACCCGACCGCCATACAGGTCAGGAGCGGCAGCCGACATCGCCGCCGCCGCGGGCGCGGCCGGTGTCCGTTCATTCGCCTCTTCGGCGAAGGCACCCACCTGCGACCTCGACACTGCGAACCCGTCCTTGCGGACGCGCCAGATGTGGACCGACAACATCATGACGAGCGCACTGGGCAGCACCGCGACGTGCAGCGCGTAGAACCGCAGCAGCGTGCTTTGACCCACCTGTGGCCCGCCGAGCAACAAGTCCTGGGTCTTGCCGCCGATGATCGGGATGTAGTGCACGAGGTCGGTGCCGACGGTGACAGCCCAGTAGGAAAGCTGGTCCCACGGCAGCAGGTAGCCAGTGAACGAGAACATGAGCGTGATCAGCAGCAGCATGACGCCGATCACCCAATTGAACTCACGGGGCTTTTTGTACGCGCCGGCGTAGAAGACTCGCACGAGATGCAGCGCCACCACGAGCACCATGAGGTGTGCAGACCAACGGTGCACGTTACGGATCAACTGACCGAAACCCACTCCGGTCTTCAGTCGTTGCATGTCGCCGTAGGCCGAACCGACCGACGGTGTGTACACGAACATCAGGTACACGCCGGTCACCAGGAGGATGCCGAAGAGCACTGCCGCGATGAAGCCGAGTCGGAACGAGTAACGCATGCGCAGCACGCGCTTGGGGATCTTCACCGGATAGAGGTGGAGGAAGAAGTTGCTGAACGACTGCAACGCGCGACCGCGTGGTGTGTTCAGCTGCGCGTGGCGGAACACCGAACGCCAGGTGTCGCTGCGCTTCACGCGGGCTGTGATGCCGTGGTCGACGCTCGTGCGGCCAGGTTCCAGCGCACCGTGTTCCAGTGCCTCGCGCTCGGGCTGTTCGGTCTCAGGCATGGTTCAACTCCGTCGCGTGCACCATTGACAGCGCTCCAGGCGGACACCGATTGACGCACAGGCCGCAGCGGATACAGAGGTCTTCGTCGAGCAGCAACACCGATTGGTGCTCCTCGCCCACACCAACGTGATCAGCCCGCGCGATCGTGATGCAGTTCGGCGGGCAGACGTCGACACACAGGCCGCAGAGGATGCACAGCTCCGGTGACAGCATGATGTTGTCGAAACAGCGAAGGCATCGCAGACCTTCGAGGCGCGCGTGCTGCTCGTCGTATCCGGTCTCGACCTCGGCGAAACCAACTCGCCGATCGGTGGGTGCGGCGGGCACAGCCTGGCGCGGGATCGCGTCGTAGTCCGTGTCGATACGGCGGTAGCCCCGGCGCAGCGTCACCGCGACCTCGCGGCCGGCACCCACCTCGGGCACCGCCTCACCCGCGAGCGTGGCGTGTATCGAGACTGCGGCGCGCCGGCCGTCGGCGATGGCATCAATGAGATTGCGAGGGCCACGGGCGACGTCACCGCCAGCCCACACGCGCGGGTCCGAGGTCTGGAGCGTGGTCGGGTCGATCTGAAGGCCACCGCGCGGATTGCGCTGCAATTGCAGGCCGTCCACGCCGTCGAGGAGCCCGAGATCGGCCGATTGGCCGACCGCGAGGATCACCGTGTCGGCGGGGATCACCGACTCGGTACCGGCACGGAATTCGGGGGCGAATCGCCCGCGTGCGTCGAACACCGATGCGACTTCGATCGTCTCGAGACCGGTGACGTGGCCCTCGCCGACGAAGCGGTGCGGACCACGCCGGTGCAGGATGCGAATGCCTTCGTGCTCGGCCTCGGCAATCTCCTCGGGATCGGCCGGGATCTCCTCAGCTGACTCGAGTGCGATCACCGTCACATCGACGACGCCCGATCGGCGCGCGGCCCGCGCGACATCGAGCGTCGTTGTCATCGCCCGGCGAGCATCATCGGCCGCGCTGGGACCGAGCGCGACGGGATCGGGCGCGTCGGTCGCGCTCCCGACGGCACGCAGCGCCGTGCGTGCGGCGTCGAATGCGACGTTGCCACCGCCGACCACGACGACACGCGTCCCAAGATCGACGTGGTAACCCTGATTGACGTTGAGCAGGTATTCGACCGCGCGCAATACGCCGTCGAGATCGCTCCCGGGCAAGTCGAGATCGCGTGCTCGCCCGGTACCGACCGCAAGGAACAGCGCCGCGTGCTGTTCGAGCAACTGCGCGACGCTGTGAGTGTCGCCGATCCGAGCATCGAGTTCGACATCGATCCCGAGTTCGAGGATCGCATCAACTTCGCGCTGGATCAGCGCGCGAGGTAGGCGGTATTCGGGGATGCCGAGCACCATCATCCCGCCGAGTGTCGACTGGGCCTCGTACACCGTGACGCGATGGCCGGCGAGCCGAAGGTCACACGCCGCCGCGAGGCCAGCGGGACCGCCGCCGATGACGCCGACGCTTGCTCCCGTCGCCGGCGGTACCTCGCCGTGCGCGGCGTGCCACATCGTGTTCGCGGCGAAGCTCTCGACGCCGAAACGCTCGGTGACGAATCGCTTCAGGGCACGGATGGCCACCGGTGCATCGAGCGACCCACGGCGACACGCGCGCTCGCACGGCGCCGCACAGACCCGACCGCACACCGAGGGGAACGGGTTGGGCCGTCGCGCAATGAGATAGGCCTCCTCGAAGCGCCCTTCGGCGATCGCGGTGACGTAGGCGCCGGCATCGGTGTGTACCGGGCACGCGGCGCGGCACGGCTCATTGGCCCAGAGCCACGCCGCGTCGGGGGTCGTCGGGACGGGCATCAGATCAGACCGCGGCGTTGAAGCCGGCGCAACAACCACGCCAACCCCACGAGCCCGCAGGCGAAGATCGCCGTTGCCACGGCGACCCTCGCACTGCGCCCGATGCTGTGCACTCGGGTCAGCACCATGTTCGGCCCGTAGACCAAAACCGCGAGACCGACGATCACGACGAGCGCCGTGGTGAGCGCGGCCCGTCCCCACCCGATCACCGAGATCGCATCGGATTCTCGTTCGTCTGGTGCTGTCATCTGAGGTCCCCCGTGGGCCACGACCGGTGTTGGATCAGCCGACGGTGAATGCGGCGCGCATACCCAAGCCGTAGTGCTTGGCGATGTTGCACACGAGCGCGTACGTACCGGCCTTCATGTCTTTGATCGTGAAGGTGCGCGTATCGCCCGGCTTGAGGTTGGGGTCGCCTGTCTCGCCGACGTTGACCTCCTCGGCGATCTTGTCGGCGCCGGTCGTGACTGGCGCCGGCGGGTCGCCCGCGTCGACGATCGGCAACTTGTCGAACGCGGTGCTGGTCTGCAGGACCACCATCTCGTGGTCGATCGTGCCCGTGTTCTTCACGACGAACGTGACGTTGCCCGCTGGGGCGGTCGCCGGCGTGGCAACCAACGTCATCTTGGCGGTCAGCCCGGCCGTGTCACTCACCACGACGTTGATGGTCGTGCCACCGCTCGTCGACGGGACCGTGACCCCTCCCCCACCCCCGGTTGTCGAGGATCCCTTCGAAGAGCTGCTGCCGCACCCCGCTACTGCAAAAAGTCCAGCCGCGAGAACGCTTGCGATGACGTAGTGCCGTCCATGTTGCATGGCCGGTCCTCGATTCAGTTCGGACGACGCCCAGTGGCGTCGCGCAGGGCGAGTGGTTCCGGGAACGACGGTACGGATTGCCGCGCCGGTCCAGCAGGGCCGAATGTCACTTCGCGCCGCGCCGAACGGATCGTGTAGTTCATCAGCTGCGGCGGCATCATGTGCCATGCATTGGGCTCCTCGGCGAGCGAAATCCATCGATTCCACAGCGGCCGGGGTCTGGAGCCGTGTTCCCGGACGCGTACCCATATTTGGGCACCGTCCAACGCGATTGGGTTGGTGACGCGCTGAGGCGAAACCTATACCTCGCGAAGCATCGATGGGCGCGATCCCACGCGCGGGTGGTCCGTCAGCCGCCAGCAACGGCAGGGACGATGCTGAGCACCTGGCCGTCGGTCACCGCGGTGTTTGTGCCGTCGAGGAAGCGAATGTCTTCTTCGGCAAGGAACACGTTGACGAAACGGCGCAGCGTGCCGGCGTCGTCAAAGAGGCGTTCGCCGAAACCCGGGTGGAGCACGTCGAGGTTCCTCAACGCATCGTTGACAGTGGCACCATCACATGACACCTCCGATGCGCCGCCCGAAAGATTACGCAACTGCGTGGGGATGCGGACGGTGACTGGCATCACTGCTCCTCGATAGTGAACGCGGACTGGAACGCGTCGATGTTCGGTGCGATCGTCGCGGTTGGTCCGACCACCTTGTCGACCGCGTCAAGCGTCTTCAAGCCGTGCCCGGTGATGTAGGCGACCACGCGCTCATCGGGTCGGACCACGCCGTCGCGAGCGAGCTTTTGCAGTGTGGCAATCGTGACGCCACCCGCCGTCTCGGCGAAAATGCCCTCCGTCTGCGCGAGCAGGCGAATTCCGTCGACGATCTCGTCGTCGGTCACCGCCGCCATGCCACCACCGCTGCGCTTGACCACATCGAGCGCGAAGTAGCCGTCGGCCGGGTTGCCGATCGCGAGCGACTTGGCAATCGTGTCCGGCTTCACCGGCTTGATCGTGTCGCTCTCCGAGAGGAACGCTCCTGCGACGGGCGAGCACCCGAGCGCCTGGGCACCGCTCACCCGCACCTGCGGCTCCTCGTCGAGCAGGCCGACCTTGTAGAGCTCGGCGAAACCCTTGTCGATTTTCGTGAGCAACGAGCCGCTCGCGACGGGAACGACGACGTGGTCGGGCGTCTGCCATCCGAGCTGTTCGGCGGTTTCGAACGCCAACGTCTTCGAACCCTCGGCGTAGAACGGTCGCACGTTCACGTTCACGAACGCCCAGGGGTAGGTGCCGGCGAGTTCGGCGCAGAGGCGGTTGACGTCGTCATAGTTGCCGTTGACCGCAACGACGTTGCCGCCATAGACCGACGTCGTGACGATCTTCCCGGCCTCGAGATCGGCGGGCACGAACACGTAGCTCTTCAGGCCGGCGTGGGCGGCGTGGGCCGCCACTGAATTCGCGAGGTTGCCCGTGGACGCGCACGCCACGGTCTTGAAGCCGAGCTCGAGCGCCTTGCTCAATGCAACGGCAACAACGCGATCCTTGAATGAGTTCGTCGGGTTCAACGTGTCGTTCTTGATCCACACTTCGCCGAGTCCGAGCGCCTCGGCGAGCCGGTCAGCGCGCACGAGCGGCGTGTACCCCGCACCAAGGTCGATGGCGCTGTCGACATCGACGGGCAGCAGATCGGCGTAGCGCCAGATCGTGTCTGGACCTGCGGCGATCGAAGCGCGGCTGACCGACGCGCTGATGGCGTCGTAGTCGTAGACCACCTCGAGCGGGCCGAAGCACCACTCACACGTATATATGGCGGCCGTCTCGTAATCGTGACCGCATTCCCGACAACGCAACCCCAGAACATGGGCCATGACTCGGTGTCCTTCCGTCTCGTGCGCGCTCGTCGTGAGCGCCTCGAGCGGGGTACCGCTGTCGGCTCTCTCATCGATCAGGCATTGGCACCTGACACCGGGTGGACGAACCACTCGGGGCTGGTTGCCGCGGCGTCGAAGGGCCTGTCCCTCAGCCGCTCTGGATGAGCGCGTGTTGCTTTGTGTGTTATCGGCGATCGTACCAGGAGGAATAGCGGCGATTGCAAGCCGGTTATCGTCGCCGCATGGGTGCGCCGCCGGGTCAGGGCCAAGAACCGCCACGTACCAAGGGCGAACGCCGCGTCGGCGCACGTCCCAACATCGTGGGCCACCTCAGCACGGCGCTGGCCCACGCCGAGTTGCTTGAGTCCAAACGGGCCGCGGGCCTCACGATCTCGGTCTGTCTGCCCGCGCGCAACGAGGAAACGACGATCGGCCACATCGTCGGCACCGTGCGGCGCGATCTCATGGAGACCACGGCGATCGTCGACGAGATCGTCGTGATCGACGACGGCTCCTCGGACGACACCGCGGCAGCAGCACGCGATGAAGGCGCCCGCGTCGTTGGCGAAGCGTCGATCCTGCGTTCGTTGCCGGTCGGCGCGGGCAAGGGCAACGCGCTGTGGAAGTCGCTCGACGCGTGTCACAGCGACATCATCTGTTGGGTCGACGCCGACATTCGCAACTTCGGCTCGCACTTCGTGACGCGCCTCGTCGCGCCGTTGCTCGAAACACCTTCGGTCGTGTTCTCCAAGGCGTACTACCGCCGGCCCTATCACGGTGAGCCCACTGGTGGCGGTCGCGTCACCGAGCTCATGGCGCGCCCGCTGCTGTCGCACCTGTTCCCCACGCTCGCCGACATCGTGCAGCCGCTCGCAGGCGAATACGCCGGACGGCGCGACGCGCTCGAGACCATCCCGTTCGTACAAGGATGGGGGGTCGAGCTCGGACTGTTGATCGATCTCTGCACTCGCTTCGGGCGCGACGCGATCACGCAGGTGGATCTCGGCGTGCGCGAACACCGCAACCGCCCACTTGCCGAACTCGGTGCACCCGCGCTCGCGATCCTCGTGACCGCGTTGCAGCGCGCCGGCCTCGAAGACGTCGGCCCGGGCATCGTCGAGTTGCTCGGCTTCGACGAATTCGCTGCGCCGCGTCATGTCGAGGTGACCACCGCGCAACGCCCGCCGATCATCGGCTTCGCCGAATACCTCGCCCACCACCACACACAGAGCGATTCCCCCGCGACGGGCGTCGTTTGAGGGTCACATAGACCCCCGAAACGACGCCCGGTGCGATCAGGTCCAGGGTTCGGTGCGGGCAGCTTCGAGGGCTGCTTCTTCGCAGAGCAACGCGGCGCGGGCCATGGCGTCGCCGTGGTCCCACGCGCGTTCGGCGAGCGTGAACACGCGCACACCGTTCGCCTCGAGCCGCTCACGCGTCGCGGCCTCGGCCGTGCCGCAGATGACCACCCGATGTGCGATGCCCGCGCCGGCCGCGGCATCGAGCACGCCACCGACGACCTTGCCGTCGAGGCTCGGCGCGTCGACGCGCCCCTCACCGGTCACGACGAGGTCACACCCGACGAGGCGCTCATCGAGTTGCACCGCGCCGGCGATCACATCGAAGCCGGCTTCGAGCCGCGCGCCGATCGCCGCCAGGCCGCCCGCGAGCCCACCGGCTGCGCCTCCACCTTCGAGCTCGCGCACGTCGACGCCGGTGCGTTGCGCGTACTGATCGGCGAGCATTTCGAGTCGTCGCCGCAACAACTCGACTTGCGCGCGCGTCGCGCCCTTCTGCGGCCCGTACACGTCGGCGGCGTCGACGAACCGCGTCGTGACGTCACAGCCCACCGTGACATCGAGCCCGCCCAGCGTCCACTGCAGTGCGTCGATAGCGCCGAGGCCTCCGTCGGTCGTGGCGCTGCCGCCCACGGCGACGACGACTCGTTTGCAACCAGCGCGGCGCGCCGCGTCGATGAGTTGGCCGGTGCCGCGCGTGGACGCGCGTAGAGGGTCGTTACGCCCGGCCACGAGCGCGAGGCCGCTGGCTCGCGCCATCTCGATGACCGCAGTGCCGCCGGGCAACATCGCCCATTGCGCATCGACCGACGCACCGAGGGGACCGTCGACGGTCACGTAGCGCCGTGAACCACCCAACACGTCCGAGAGCACCGCGAGCGTGCCCTCACCGCCATCGGCCATTGGGATCTGGTCGACGGCATCGAATCCACCGCGGGTCAGGCCGGCGGCAATCGCGGCTGCGGCCTCGACCGCGTCAAGCGAACCTCTGAACTTGTCTGGCGCGATCACCGCTCGCAACACCATGTCAGCGTAATGATCGCGGCGCTACCCTGCGGTCGTGACCACCAGTGTTCGCGACACTGCAACGAACGCCGTCGTCCGGCACTTCGACGCGCTCGTTGCCCTGTCGCACCGCATCCATGCCCACCCTGAGCTGAAGTTCGAAGAGGAACGCTCGAGCGCGTGGACCGCTGGCGTGTTGGCCGACGCCGGCATCGACGTCGAGACCGGTGTATGCGATCTGCCGACGGCGTTCATTGCTCGCTATGGCGATGGCCCGTTGCACATCGCCATCTGCGCGGAGTACGACGCGCTTCCCGGTGTAGGGCACGCGTGTGGGCACAACATCATCGCGGCCGGTGCGGTCGGCGCTGGTCTCGCGTTGGCACCGATCGCTGACGAACTCGGCATCACGGTGAGCGTGATCGGCACACCAGCCGAAGAGGGCGGGGGCGGCAAGATCCACCTGCTCGACCGCGGCGCATTCGACGG
Organism: Acidimicrobiia bacterium; assembly: GCA_038202885.1. Lineage (GTDB taxonomy): Bacteria > Actinomycetota > Acidimicrobiia > IMCC26256 > PALSA-610 > JBBREP01. Next base: position 41,550 of record JBBREP010000012.1, read on the forward strand.
CGTCCACGCGGCGTTGATGGTCCACCCCGGACCGATCGACGGGCTACGGCCTCGCGTCAGCGCCGTCGCGCACTTCGAGGTCCACGCCACCGGTCGCGCGTCGCACGCGGCCGCGGCTCCCGAACTCGGGGTCAACGCGGCCGACGCGATCACGATCGCGCAGGTCGCCATCGGCCTCCTGCGCCAACATCTGCGGCCGACCGATCAGGTGCACGGCATCGTGCTCGACGGCGGCGACGCCGCCAACATCGTGCCGTCGCACGCGAGCGCCGACTTCATGGTGCGCGCCCGGACGGTCGCCGAACTCGACGTGTTGCGTCCACGCGTCGAGCGGTGTTTCGAGGCCGGCGCGCTCGCCACAGGCGCGCAGATCGGGTTTCACGACGAATGCCCTACCTATACCCACATGGAGCACGACGATGCGCTCGTTGAGCTCTACCGCCACGGTACCGAGTCGCTCGGCCGCACGTACCACGACCAAGAGATGACGTTCTCAACCGACATGGGCAACGTTTCGTTGGCCATGCCGTCGATCCATCCGTGCATCGGGATCGAGACCGCCGGCGCGGTGAACCATCAGCCGGAGTTCGCCGCCGCGTGCGTGAACGCCTCGGCCGATCGGGCGATCCGCGACAGCGCGCTCGGCATGGCGCTCACCGTGATCGCGGCGGCCAATGGTCCAGTACGCGAACGTTTGCTCGCGCGAGGTGGCTACCCCACCGCACCGATCGCGACGTAGCACTGGACGGTGGCGGGTACTCCCGTACGCACCTTCCATGCCGCGAGCTTGACCGTGTAGCTCGGAACCTTGATCTTTTTCACCAGCGCCGCACCTTCGGCCTCGAGCCCAGGCTTGCAATGCACGGTGATACCGCTTTGGTGATAGGTCGCGGTCTTGGCGGCGAGTTGTTTGGTGTATCCCGACGTCTTGATCGCAGCCGAGACATTGGCCGCCGAATGGTTCGGGCCACCGGCGTTGAGGACGATGACCTGGAGCGCGGCGGGCGCGATCAGCTTGTGGCGCCCGGTGGTCGTCGTGGTCACGCGCGGCGTCGACCCCGTGGATGACTTGCCCGTCGTGGTGGTGGTCTTCGCCGCGTTGCCGCCGGTGCTCGCCTTGGGCGCACTACCGCCGTCATCAACGATGTTGAGCATCACGATGCCGATGATGAGCGCGACCACGACCAACGCGACCGTCTTTGCCATCTGGGGGTTCGCGCCGGCCACGAGCTCGCTCGGGGTCGGTCGCTTTTGGCTACCGCTGGAATCGGCCATGGATGCCATTCTGCCGCGTCGCAGGCGCGCGCGCCGGACACACCGAATGTTGCAAGGTCAGCGGCGGCTGGGGTCGGCGCGACGGCCTTCGACCCGCACCCGGCGCCGGTCGTCACGCAGGCGGCGCAGGCGCGCCACAGTGAGTGGGTCGTAGGCATACGCGGCGCGCGTATCGAGCAGCCCGCTCAGCGTTCGGTAGTACGTGGTGGGCGACACGCCGAGGCGCGCACGAATGCTTGCCTCTTTGGGACCGTCGTACGTCCACGATTCGCGTTCGAAGTCGAGCATGGCGCGCTCGGCCGCGGAAAGGGAACGCTGCGTCGGCATAGCCGCACGATCAAAGCAGACGCAGATAGCAAGTTGGTGGATGCTCAAATCTATTGCGCCTACTCTGTCCGGCGCGGCGAGCGATCGCATATGCCGGCGACTCCGCAGCGAGGTGAGCGATCGCCGCACGCGGCGCAAGGTCGACCTGTTATTCGCGACCGCAAACCATCGCACGACCCCGCGCCCGGCGCGGCGGCTGCACAACCTTGTTGCTGCAAGACCGGCCCACAGCAGCCGCTCGCCGTGTCGCCGAAGGCGACACAAAGAGAGACGAGCGACACAAAGAGACGCGCGGCGACCGGAGCAGCCCAGGAGCGAGGAACGAGCGAGATGGGTGCGCAGGAAGCTCGCCGTGTCGCCGAAGGCGACACAAAGAGAGACGAGGCGACACAAAGAGAGACGAGGCGACACAAAGAGAGACGAGCCGGGTGTGGGACTCGAACCCACGACCTACGCATTACAAGTGCGTTGCTCTACCAGCTGAGCCAACCCGGCGCGATGCGACGGTCAACCTAGCGCCGCGCGCCGCGCGGCGATCGTGTGCATTGCGATGGCTGCCGCGGCAGCGACGTTGAGCGACTCGATGCGGCCGCGCATCGGGATCCGTACCCCGATGTCGCAGCGTTGCCGTGTGAGGCGCGACACGCCGCGACCTTCGGCCCCGAGCACGAGCACCAACGGCTCGGTGGCCAGCGCGAGATCATCGAGCGTCGTGTCGGCGTCGCCATCGAGGGCGACGGCCCAGATGCGATCCCGGGCGAGGCGTTCCAGCGCGCTCGGGATGCCGGCGACGAGCGCGATGGGCACGTATTCGATCGCGCCGGCTGCGGCCTTGGCGACGGTGGGCGTCACGTGCGCGCTGCGGTGACGGCCGATGATCACGCCCGTCACACCGGCGGTCTCGGCCGTGCGCAGGATCGTGCCGAGATTCCCTGGGTCGGTGACACCATCGAGGGCCACGAGGAAGGGTCGTTCACCTTGGGCCAGGTCGCTGAGCTCGGCCGGTACCAGCGGTTCGGCCATCGCGACCACGCCCTGGTGCGCTTCGGTACGAGCCAGCTCGGCGACCTTGGCGGCCGGGGCCCGTCGCAGCCTCGGCCCGGCGAGTTCGGCGATCTCCTCGAGCCAGGCGTTGCGTTCCAGGCCTTCGGAGACCGTCACCGTCAGCACACGCCGGCGGCCGGCGATCAGCAACTCACGTACCGCGCGGCGGCCTTCGATCTGGTCGCCTCCGAGTTCGGATCGCTTCGACGCGGAACGGTTCGGCTCCCGGTGGCTTCCCCGCTCGGGCCCACGGTTCACGCGCGGCGCCACACCGTGCCTTGGGCCGTGTCTTCGAGCACGATGCCCATCGCCGCGAGTTCGTCGCGCAGACGATCGGCTTCGCCGAAATCCTTCGCGGCGCGGGCTGCGTCGCGCGCCTGCACCATCGAGGTGACGGCGTCGTCTGCGGCCGCGCTCGTACCGTCGTCGATCGCGATCCCGAGCGCGCCGAGTGCGCTGCGCACACGCGCGAGCGCAGCACCGGCATCGTCGCGTCGGCCTTCGTTGATGGCGACGTTGGCATCGTTGCGCCAGCCGTGAATGACGGCGATCGCATTCGGCGTGTCGAAGTCGTTGTCCATGGCGTCGCGAAAGGCATCGAGGTCACCGGCGGGTGTATCGGTTGCAACGCCAGCAGACACTGCTCGCCGGGCGAGCGCATCGAAGCCGTCGATCGCGGCCTTGGCTGCCCGTAGCGCACCGTCGTTGATCTCCATCTGGCGCCGGTAGTGATTGCTGATCACGAGCCAGCGGAACGCGCGCGGGCCGTGCGCATCGATGGCATCGGCGAGGTGCGTGAAGTTGCCGAGCGACTTGCTCATTTTCTCGCCCGACACTGTGACCATCCCGCCGTGCATCCAGTGCCGGGCAAACGGATGGCCAGCACCTTCGGCCTGCGCGATCTCATTCTCGTGATGCGGAAACACGAGATCGTCGCCACCACCGTGCAGGTCGAACCCCTCACCGAGACTTGCGAGCGACATCGCCGAGCACTCGATGTGCCAGCCCGGTCGCCCCGCACCCCACGGCGAGTCCCACGACGGTTCACCCGGCTTGGCGGCCTTCCACACGGCGAAGTCGACGGGCGAACGCTTCTCGTCGTCGACCGCGATGCGCGCCCCGGCGCTGTCGAGCAATTGTGCGAGGGTGCGGTGCGAGAGCGCGCCATATGTCGGGAGCGTGTCGACTTGGAAGTACACCCCGCTCCCCTCGATGACATAGGCGCGTCCGGCCACGATCAGCTCGGCGATCAGCGCCTGCATCTGCGGCACGAACTCGGTGGCGTGGGGCATCTCATCGGGGCGCAGGATGCCGAGGCGATCCATCTGCTCCCAATAGGCATCCTCGAACACCCGCGCCAGTTCCGGCTCGGTCGTGCCGCGTTCGGCGGCGCGAGCGATGATGCGATCCTCCACGTCGGTCACGTTGCTGACGAACGTGACCGCGTACCCGCTCCACTGCAGGTAGCGACGGGCGACGTCGAACACGATCGCCGTGCGGCCATGGCCGAGGTGCGGCACGTCGTACGGCGTCGGCCCACACACGTAGATCGACACCGCGCCCGGAGTCCGGGGCACGAACTCGACCAATTCGCGAGCGGCAGTGTCATACAACTTGAGCACGACCGCCGAGGCTACCGGCGACGTTCACTGGCCCCGCCACGCAAAAAGGTGCTCGGGCGGGGCGGCCGCCGCCGACGACAGCAGTGCGGCGACTAGGAAGCCGGTGCGGCAATGAGCAAGGCGAGCGCCCAGACCGCGATCCCCTCTGCCCGTCCGACGAAGCCCACGCCCTCGCCTCGTTTGGGTTGCACGCTGACGAACACGGGCGCCGCGTCGGCCGCCACCGAGCCCAGAGCGGCCGACAGATTCGCGGCCATCGCGGCAACGAACGGCGCAAGCTTCGGTTGCTCGGCCGCGATCACCACATCGACGTTCTCGACACACCAACCCGCGGCGCGCACCCTCGTCGCAACCTCGCGCAACAACGCAATCGAGTCCGCGCCGCGATATCGATCATCCGACGCAGGGAACAACGACCCGAGATCGCCGAGTCCACACGGGCCGAGCAAGGCATCGCCAACCGCGTGAGCAACGGCGTCACCGTCGGAGTGTCCAACGAGGCCGGGCGCGCCGTCGAGCACCACGCCGCCGAGCACGAGCGGCCGTGTCGACGCCTCGGTATCGAACGGGTGCACGTCGTAGCCGAGGCCCACACGTTGGCGCGTCATGGTGCCTCCAACAGCGCCGCCGCATTCTCGAGATCGGCGGCCACAGTGATTTTTAGGTTGCGGGCCTCACCGGGAACCACGACGACGCGCCCGCCCATGGCCTCGACGAGCGCGGCGTCGTCGGTGTCGTCGCGCGCATCGCCATGCGCGCGACGGAGCACGGCCGCGGCAAACGCTTGCGGCGTCTGCACGGCGACAAGGCCGTCGCGCGCGACCGTTCCGATCACGAGGTCACCGTCGACGCGCTTCAGGGTGTCGCTCACCGCGATCGCGGGTACGGCCGCGTCGGCACCGGCGCGCACCGCGGCGACGACGGCCGCATACAAGTGCGGCGATGCGAGCGGGCGCGCGGCGTCGTGCACCACCACGATCTCGGCGCCATCATCCACCGCCCCGAGGCCAGCGCGGGTCGACGCCGAACGTGTCGCGCCGCCTGTCACGACCACCACGGTGGCCGCCGGCGGCGACCAGGCGACGCCCTCGGGGAGGACGACGACGACCCGCTCGGAGCACTGCACCGCAGTGAGGACCGCGCGATCGAGCACTGTGGCGCCACGGAGCGTGGCAAATTGCTTCGCGCCCCCGAAACGGTCACCACCACCGCCAGCGACGACGATCGTCGTGACACCGGTGCGCACCCTGGCACCCTACTCACACGCCATGTGACCAACGCCGCCAGCCTTCGCGAAGAAGGTGTCGCAAATCACCCCTTGACCCGACCCATATACCGGCCGATCGGAGAGTGTTGGATTGGCTACCGTCAAGCTTGCGGGCGAGGGACTGCGATGACCAGGAGCCGCGTGCTCGACCAGACCGATTTGTTCGGCCAGATGCCGCCCGACCTGCTCACAGAGCTGAGCGGGCGCACCGAGCTGTCCAAGTTCAGGCGTAACGAGCTCATCTGCACGCAGGGCGAAGAGGCCGAACAGCTGTTCATCGTCTTTTCGGGGCGCGTTGCGATCACCGTGAAGGCCAGTGACGGGCGCGAGTCGGTCGTCGCCGTGCTCGGCCCCGGCGCACTGTTCGGCGAGCTTCCCCTCTTCGACAACGTCACCCGTTCCGCCGACGCACGCGCGCTCGGCACTGTGCACCTCATCTCCGTGCAATACGACGACGTTCGCCGTGTACTGCATGAACGCCCCGAGGTGCTGTGGGCCGTCGTACGCATCTTGAGTCGGCGGCTGCGCGCCACCGACGAAGCGCTCTCCGACGCCATGTTCCTCGACGTCACCGGCCGCACCGCGAAGCGACTGCTGCAGATCTCGGCTGGCGAAGACGAGTTCCGCATGCCACTGACCCAAGAGGAACTCGCCGGCATGGTCGGCGCCTCACGCGAGCGCGTCAACAAGGCCATCGCCACGTTCGTCAAGCTCGGCTGGCTCGCCGTCGACGGCCGCACCCGCTACTGCATCGTCGATCGCGAACAGCTGGAACTCCGCGCAACGCCCTGACTCTTTGTGTCGCCTTCGGCGACACGGCGAGCGGCCGCTTGCGCCGGTCTCGCAGTCGCAAGGTCGTGCGGCCGCCGCACGGGGCGCTTGCCACTTTGCTCCGCGGCGAGCTTCCTGCGCACCCATTTCGCTCCTTCGTCGCTCCTGGGCTGCTCCGGTCGCCGCGCTCCGAGCAGAGCGGTGGGTGGATCGACGAGGCCGACGACGGTAGGAGCGCCAGCGAGGCGCCAGCCGAGTGTCGCGTGACGTGTCGGCGGACCGTCGAACCGCCCACCGCGCCCCACGCACATGCCGCCCCCGTAGAGGCGCCCAAGCTCAGGCGAGGAAGTCGAGTGCCTTGGTCCAAAGCCTTGCGGCGTCGTCGGGGCGGTGCGCCGGGCGATCGGGCGCATGTACGAAGCCATGCTCGGCGCCTTCGACCACCACGATTTCGCAGTCGTCACGGCCATGCCATGCCTGACGCAGCGCGTCGATGTCGTTCGGCGGTGTCATGGCATCGGCCGAACCGAAGATGGCCAGCATCGAACATGCCTGCGCCGCGCTCGCCAACGGCTCGGCCAAGTTCGGGCCATGCCAATTCTCGGGCACGCGCACCATGCCGTAGAACGACACCGCGGCATCGAAGCGGCCGGTTGCTGCGGCCTTCAAGGCATACATCCCACCCATACAGAAGCCGAGCACACCCACACGAGACACGTCGTCTTCGATCACGAGTAAGTCGGCCGCGGCCTCGAGGTCACCCAGCTGGTCGTCGTCGTCGAGGTTCGACACCCAGCCCATGCGCACCATCACGTCGTCGGTCGCGGCGCGCGTCGCTACATCGACACGTGCGAACGGTTCCACGATGCACACCGCAAACCCGTGGCTCGCGATGCGCCGCGCCATGTCTTCGAACAGCGGCCGCAACCCCATGATGTCGGGATGGACCACGATCCCGGCGTGCGGCATGCCGTCGGGGCGCGCGTGCACCACCGGCACCTCGCAGTCGTCACGCACCAGCATGCGCGTCTCGACCGTCGTGTCGTGTGAACCCTCAGCGAGTGCTCCCATGGCCCCGATCGTACGGGACAGGCAAGACACAACGGTGGGACCGAGCATCTCGGGACAACTGGTGCCCACGTCTCGGGACCACTCGCGCCCCGAGCGGCGATCGCAACCTCGTTACTGCGGACCCGGCCCAAGCGATCGCTCGCCGCGGAGCGCAGCGGAGCAAATATTCAAGCGATCGCTCGCAAATAGTTAGCTATATCGCTCGAGAATCGAGGCTTCGGCCAGACGCGACAACCCGTCTTTGACCATCCGCGCCCGCACCTCGCCGATGCCTTCGATCTCGACCAGATCACCGATGCCAGCGCGCATCAACTTGGCCAAGCTGTCGAAGCGGGCCACGATGCGATCGGCGAGGTCCTCCGACAGCCTCTGGATCTTGGCGAGCACCCGGTGGCCCTTGGGCGTGAGCGACGTATCGAGCTCGGCGTCGGGCGGCAGGTGCAGTACTCCCGCCAACGCTCGCAGGTCGAGCAGCTCTTCGTCGTCGAGGTCGTCGAGGCCGGCGAGCACGGTGCCGAGCGCTCGCTCGGGTGCGCGCACGAAGTAGTCGCGGCACACCAGCCGAAGGTCGTCGCCGACGCCGCCCGTGAGTTCTTCGAGCTGCAGCTGCACGAGACGGCCATCGGTGCCGAGTTCGATCACGTAGCCCTCGACCTCGGCCGCGATGCGCCGCACCATCTCGGCCCGTTGCAACACCTCGGCGACATCGCGCACGGTCACGAGGTCCTCGACCTCGAGCGCCGACAACGAACCCATCACCGTGTCGAGCCGCAACCGATACCGACCGAGGATCTGCAATGCCTGGTCGGAACGCCCGAGCACCCGAGGGATGCGCTCGAGGGTTTTCTTCTGCCCGTCGATGTGGACTGACACGACCGACATCTCCTCAGAGATCGTGACGACGGGAATGTCGAGTTGCCGCGCGACGCGCTCGGCGGTGCGGTGGCGCGTGCCCGTCTCCGACGTGTGGATGTTCGGGTTGGGCACGAGGTGCACGTTGGCGCGCGCGATGCGCTTCGTGTCGGCCGTGAGAATGATGGCGCCGTCCATCTTGGCGAGCTCAGAGAACCGCTGCGGCGTGAAATCGACGCCGAGCGGAAAGCCCCCAGAACAGATCGCGGTGACGTCGGCACTGTCGCCCACCACGATCAACGCGCCCATGTTCGCCTGGAGGATCCGGTCGATGCCCTCCCGCAACGGGGTTCCGGGCGCGACGAGGCGCAGCGCGGCCCAGAGAGCCTCGGAGCTGGCCTGCTGCAACGCTCGCTACCTCCCGTGCGGGCTGACGCGGCGCGCCCGATATGGCGACATTGCGCACCGTACCAAGCTTTTCGGCGCGTTGGGCCGGCGTCTTCAGACGAGCTTCAGGCCTTGTGACTCGCTCCGCGCGGCCCCGCCACCCTCAGTGAACAGCGCCGCGTCGAGGGCGCCGCGCACGTCGGCGACGCGCACGAGGGTGATGCCGTCGACTGGCGGCGTCGAGCGAGGCACAACCGCGCAGGTGAAACCGATCCGCGCCGCCTCCGCGAGCCGTTGCGCGGCACGCGGTACCGATCGCACTTCGCCCCCCAGGCCAATCTCGCCCAACGCGACCCAATTCGCGGCGAACGGGCGGTCGCGCAGCGACGAAGCGATGGCCACGGCCACCCCGAGGTCGGCACCCGTGTCGGCGACGCGCACGCCGCCGACGACGCTGGCATAGAGATCGAGCGCGCCGACGGGCATACCGCCCCGCTTGGCCAGCACGGCCGCGAGCATCGCGAGCCGACCACCGTCGAGCGCCTGCGCTTGACGCCGCGGGATCGGCGCATTGGTGGCGGCAACGAGCGCCTGCACCTCGACGAGCAGCGGCCGCGACCCTTCGAGCATCGGTACTACCACCGAGCCGCACGCGCCCGGAAGGCGATCGGCGAGCAGCATCGCGCTGGCATCGGCGACCTCGCGCAATCCCGCAGCCGACATCTCGAACAACCCGATCTCGTCGGTGCGTCCGAAGCGATGCTTCAGCGCGCGCAACAACCGCAGCGCATTGTGACGCTCGCCTTCGAAGTGCAACACGGTGTCGACGACGTGTTCCAGTACGCGCGGGCCCGCAATCGCGCCGTCTTTGGTCACGTGGCCAACGAGCACCACGGCCGTACCGTGTTCTTTGGCGAAACGCACGAGGGATTGAGCGCTGTCGCGCACCTGTGTCACCGATCCGGGAACACCAGACGAGTCAGGATCGTGCACGGTTTGGATCGAGTCGACGACGAGTACATCGGGTGCCATCGCGCCGGCATGCGCGAGTACATACGGCATCGACGTCTCGGCGACGACGAGCAATGACGCCGGCAACTCCCCCAGGCGCTCGGCGCGCAAGCGCACCTGCGCGGGTGACTCTTCCGCCGCGACGAGCAATACCCGAGCACCCGACGCGGCCATGGCAAGCAGCGACTGCAGGAGCAACGTCGACTTGCCGACCCCGGGCTCGCCGCCGAGCAAGGTGACCGACCCGGGGACGAGGCCTCCCGACAGCACCCGATCGAGTTCGGGAATGCCGGTGGAGCGGCGGGCCGCGGTGGCGGGATCGATGTCGGCGAGCGCCACTGGGTCGCCACCGGGCCGGACTGGGAGCGCGGCGACGGCCGCGGCGACGTCGAGCATGGCCGCGGGCACCTCGACGACGCTGCCCCACTCGCCGCAATCGCCACAACGACCCACCCACTTCGGTGCCTCACCCCCGCACTGCTCGCAGGCAAATACCTTCGCCGCCGGTCGGGGACGAACACTTGTTCTGCTCATGCTGGCACCCTACAGGGTGCATGCGACAGCGCCGAGCACCCGCGAGCGGCGCGCGGAGACAGGCTCCGAAGCGCCTTCGCAGCACATGCACACCGAGCGCGACGCAACTGCCGCGCTACCGCGCGTCGTTTGTTCGGGTGGGCGCGGACGCCGGCCCCGACGGACGTACTCGGCGCAATAGTGATGGTATGAATAGTGCCCGATGTTTGCACTGGCGTGGGCGATTGTGGCGGCGATCGGCGCCGTAGTCGCCGTGATGGGCCGTCGGGTCTTCGTCGACGCCGACTGGGAGACCGGCGAATGGTGGGCCCTGTCGAGCTGGTTCGCCATGCGCGGGATGATCTTCGCGTTCTTGTTTCCGGTGGCCCGCAGCGAGCACACCCGACGAGGCGAGCGCTGGAATGCGCTCGTCGTCATGCTGTGGGGCATGTTGCTCTTCGGCGGCGGCATCGCGATGACCATCTACGAACGCACCCGCTAAGCCGACGCCGCCGGTATCGGGCCTGGCCGGGATCCTGTCGAAGTCCAGGGTGGTACCGGGTTTGGTACACCGGTGCGACAAACCCAGTACCACGAAACGGCTCGCGACGGATGCAGCGCCGACTATTCGATGAACGAGTGTGGACGTGGTGGGAGCGACGCAGGGTGCACCACTCGACACCGACGCCTTCGTGGCTGCATATCGAGCGACGCTCCCAGAAGTATTCGCATATCTCGGCCGGGCCACCACGGGCGACCGCGCGCTCGCCGAGGATCTGACGTCGGCGACGTACGAGGCTGCCCTCGTGGCCTGGCAGCAAGGCAATCCTGATGCCGTCGCCATCTCGTGGCTCATCGGCGTCGCCCGTCACAAGCTCATCGACCGGTTCCGGCGATCGGCGCTCGAGGAACGCAAGCTCGCGCTCGCGCACGCCAGCGATACCGGAATTGACGCCGACGACGGCGCGCTCATGGTCGTGGTACGCGACCAATTGTTCGGGTGCGTTCGGCAACTCGCACCGTTGCAACGGGCGGCGTTCGCGCTGCGCTACGTCGACGATTTACCCGTGGCCGAGGTGGCGGCGCGACTAGATCGCAGCCTCGACGCGACCGACTCGTTACTGCGGCGCGCTCGCGCCGCACTGCGCATCATGCTTGAAGCCCTTGAGGAAGGGGACGCACCATGAGCGACAAACTCGACCTGCGCACCGCGCTCCTATCGGCGCCGCCGCTCACACCCGACGTTGCGTTCGCGGCGCAGCTGGAGGAGCGGCTCCGTTCGGCGGCCACGACCACCGCAACCATATCGGCGCGCGCGGAGGACTCTTCCGCCGACGCTGTCGCGACGGTCGCCGTCGCCGAACTCGCACCAGGGCGCCGGGGCACGACGCCGCGCCAACGCGGGTTGCTCGTTGCCGCGGTAGTCGCGTGCGTCGTCATCGTCGCGGCCACGATCGTCGCTCGCCGCGAAAACAGCACGAGGGTCGGGGCGGGGCCAGGCACGGCAGTCGGCTACCGGCTCGAATCGACGCTGCGCATCATCCACGAAGGCGAGTCCCCTTCCCACGCCGAGACCGTCCTGACCGAAGGCACGATCAACACCGACGCCCTCGCCAGCGACGTCACGATGCGCGATTCGAAGCGACGGGGCGAGGCGATCTCCGAGCGTGCCATCGGAGCGACGACCTACTTCGGAGCAGCCGGATGGCTGCGAGCTCAGTACCAAGCGAGCGCCGAGCAACGACGCATCATCGCCGACAAGCATTGGATCGCGTTCCGCGGCGGGACGCCCGGCCCGAACCAAACGACGCACTTCTCACTCGACGCGCTCGTCGCGGCGACGCCATTCGTGGGGACGTTCGACCTGCTGGACGGCATGCGACGATCGCACGTCGCGGTGCACGCGATCGGTCGCGCCACGGTGCGCGGCGTCGCTACAAGTGGGTACCGGGTCAAGCGCAACCAGCCGGTGAAGTACGCCACTGGCACCCGCGTCACCCACACAACAATCGACTTCTGGCTCGATGGGGAAGGGCAGGTACGCAGACTGCACGTCAGCGAGCGCGCTCCTGAGACCGACGACAGCGCGCCAATCACCTACGACACTGTTACCGATTTCTTCGACTTCGGAGACGTACCGCTCGTGCGGGCACCATCCCCAGCCGACGTCGCCGACGGGAAACTGGTGAACGAAGCTGGACGGCCGCAGCCGTGACCGGACACGCCTGAAACGGCCCGCCGTGGCACTCGGTTTGGTACACGGGTGCGACAAACCCAGTACCACGACGTCAGAGGCCCCGCCGACCACGCATGGTCGACGACGCCTTGACGTGTCGTTATTCGGTCGTGCCGCTACCTGCTGGTTCGAGCGGCGGCGCGATCTGGCCTGGCACCGATCGCAGCGTGACTTCCTCGCCGTCGGCATCGACGATGATCGCATCGCCAGCCTTGAACTCCTTCCAGAGAATCTTCTCTGAAAGCGGGTCCTCGACGAGGCGCTGGATCGCACGACGCAACGGGCGAGCACCGAGCTGCGGGTCGTAGCCCTTCTTGGCCAAGAGCAATTTCGCCTCGGGCGTGAGCTCGAGACCGATGCCCTGACTTTCGAGCTGCGTCTGCACCCGCTTGATGAGCAGGTCGACGATGTGAGTGATGTCGTCGGTCGACAACTCGTGGAAGACGATCACTTCGTCGATCCGGTTCAAGAACTCCGGACGGAAGTGGCGCTTCAACTCCTCGTTCACCTTGTTCTTCATGCGCTCGTGCGTGACGGATTCGTCGGCCTTGGTGAAGCCGAGCGACGCCTTGCGCAAGTCGGCGGTGCCGAGGTTCGAGGTCATGATGATCACGGTGTTCTTGAAGTCGACGGTGCGACCCTGCGAGTCGGTGAGACGCCCGTCTTCCAGGATCTGGAGCAACGTGTTGAACACGTCCGGGTGGGCCTTTTCGATCTCGTCGAACAACACCACCGAGAACGGCTTGCGCCGCACTGCCTCGGTGAGCTGTCCGCCTTCGTCGTAGCCCACGTAGCCGGGAGGCGAACCGACGAGCCGGCTCACCGTGTGCTTCTCCATGTACTCCGACATGTCGAGGTTGATCATTGCCGATTCGTCACCGAACAAGAACTCGGCGAGCGTCTTGGCCGTCTCGGTCTTACCGACACCCGAAGGGCCGAGGAAGATGAAACTGCCCGACGGGCGCTTGGGGTCCTTGAGCCCGGCACGGGTACGGCGGATCGCTTGGCTGACGGCACGAATCGCATCGGCCTGACCGACCACGCGCTTGTGGAGTTCGTCCTCCATGCGCAAGAGCTTGGCCGTCTCTTCCTCGGTGAGCTTGTAGACGGGGATACCGGTCCACATGGCGAGCACCTCAGCGATGCTCTCCTCGCTCACTTCGTTGAAGAGGTCGACACCCTGGGCCCGCCACGTCTGTTCCATGGCGGCACGCTGTTCGAGCAATTCCTTTTCCTGGTCGCGCAAGTTGGCGGCGCGCTCGAACTGCTGGGCCTCGATCGCCGCTTCTTTTTCCTTGCGGATCTTGGCGATGTTGTCTTCGAGCTCGCGGTAGTCGGGCGGTGCCTGCATGCGACGGATGCGCAAACGCGAACCGGCCTCGTCGATGAGGTCGATTGCCTTGTCAGGCAGGTGGCGGTCGGAGATGTAGCGGTCAGCGAGGTTCGCAGCCGCGACGATCGCCTGGTCGGTGATCGTGACGCGGTGGTGCGCCTCGTAGCGGTCGCGCAGACCCTTGAGGATTTCGATCGTGTGCGCGACGGTCGGCTCTTCGACCTTGATGGGCTGGAAACGGCGCTCAAGTGCAGCGTCTTTTTCGAGGTGCTTGCGGTACTCGTCGAGCGTGGTGGCACCAATGGTCTGGAGCTCGCCACGCGCCAGCATCGGCTTGAGAATGCTGGCCGCGTCGATCGCACCTTCGGCAGCACCGGCACCGACGAGCGTGTGCAACTCGTCGATGAACAAGATGATGTCGCCGCGCGTGCGGATCTCCTTCAGCACCTTCTTGAGGCGCTCCTCGAAGTCGCCGCGGTAGCGCGAACCAGCAACGAGCGCGCCGAGATCGAGCGTGTAGAGCTGCTTGTTGTGCAGTGTCTCGGGCACGTCGCCGTCGACGATGTTTTGGGCCAGGCCCTCGACAATCGCCGTCTTGCCGACACCGGGCTCACCGATCAGCACCGGGTTGTTCTTGGTGCGGCGGCTGAGCACCTGCATGACGCGCTCGATCTCCTTGGCCCGGCCGATGACCGGGTCGAGCTTTTTGTCGCGCGCGAGTTGGGTGAGGTTGCGCCCGAACTGGTCGAGCACGAGGCTGCCGCCGCCCTGACCTTCGGGGCTCTGCTGGCCGCCACCGGTTGCGGCGCCGGCGCCCGCGGGCTCCTTGCCGCCTGCGTAGCCCGATAGAAGCTGGATGACCTGCTGGCGGACCCTCGACAGGTCGGCGCCGAGCTTCACGAGCACCTGCGCGGCGACGCCTTCGCCCTCGCGGATCAGGCCGAGCAGGATGTGCTCGGTCCCGATGTAGTTATGCCCGAGTTGCAGCGCCTCACGCAGCGACAACTCGAGGACCTTCTTCGCTCGGGGCGTGAAGGGGATGTGGCCCGACGGCGCGCTGCCGCCATGACCGATGATTTCTTCGACCTGAGCTCGTACGGCCTCGAGGCTGATGCCCAACGACTCGAGGGCCTTGGCGGCGACGCCTTCACCCTCGTGGATCAGGCCAAGCAGGATGTGCTCGGTCCCGATGTAGTTGTGGTTGAGCAGGCGCGCTTCTTCCTGCGCGAGGACGACGACTCGGCGGGCCCTGTCGGTGAAGCGCTCGAACACTTGGCAACCCTTCGTTTTCGGGTAGGGCGACTAGGTACTGATCTTATCGGCCACTGTGCTGCAGGCTTTCGCGTGGCCCCATCCGATTTGGCGACCGATTTGGCGACCGAAAGGCGACCGATAGGCGACCGATTGCTGGCCGGCTCGTGGTATCCGGCCAGCCCACGCTGCGTGGGGTCGTGTACAGCGTCTGACGACGAGCGAATATTCCTCTGGGAGTCGTGTGGTCAGCGTGACTCGTGAGGCTCCGTGCCGGTCTCGGTGCCGGTCTGATTGCACCCGACGGCGCTACACGCCGCGTGGTGCAGAGGAAAACCGATTTTGGGGTGCGGGTGGGGTGTGGGTGGGGGCCGTGGTACGACCCGGCGGTTGCGCCGGTGGCCCGGGTAGCGTTCGGCCCGGTGAGCATCCTTGACGACATCGGGCTCGCATCGCTGGGGGCCGACCTGCAACGGGTCGAATCGCGGCTGTCCGCCGCCATCAGCGTGGACGACCGCTTTCTCGGCGACGTGGCCGGCCACCTGCTCAATGCAGGAGGCAAGCGTCTGCGGCCGGTGGTGGCCTTGTGCGCCGCCTACGCGGCCAAGGGCGATGCGCCCGCACACGCCGACGCCATCACCGGCGCCGCGTGCGTGGAGCTCGTGCACCTCGGTTCGTTGCACCACGACGACGTGATCGACGAGGCCGAGACGCGCCGCGGTGTGCCCAGCGTGAACGCACGCTGGTCGAACATCGTGGCCATCCTGTCGGGCGATTTTCTCCTCGCGCAGGCTTCGGTGCTTGCCGCATCACTCGGCGCCGAAGTGGCCGGACTCGTCGGCGCCACGATCGGTGAACTGTGCCGCGGCGAAGTGCTCGAACTGCAATACATGTTCAACGCGCAGCGCGACGAGGAGAAGTATTTCTCGGCCATCGACGGCAAGACGGCCGAGCTAATTGCGACGTCGGCGCGCGTCGGCGGGATCGTCAGCGGTGTGGAGGGGGCCACGCTGGAAGCGCTCACGACGTTCGGGCATCACCTCGGCATGTGTTTCCAACTCGTCGACGACATCCTCGATCTGACCGCCGACGAGGAGACGCTGGGCAAGCCGACGGGCAACGATCTCCATGAGGGCATCTACACGTTGCCCGTGATCCTTGCGGCGGCGACGTCACCGGAACTACAGGCGATGCTCGGGCGGGCGATCGACTGGCCCGATGTCGAACGCGCACGCGCGCTCGTGCTCGCATCTGACGGCGTGGCGGCGACCACTCGCATCGCCAGGGAACAGGCGGCGCTGGCGAGTGCCGCGCTCGAGTCCGCCGAGGATCTCGACCGCACCGTCTGCGATCGTCTCGCCGGCCTCGTCGACAGCCTCGTCACCCGCGCCTTCTAACAACCCCTCGCCGACCCAACCCCAACATCTAGTGGCCCCCACCCCAAGATGTAGATGCGTCGTTTGGCACGCCTACATGTGGGTCAAACGACGCCCGTAGAGTGCGGTACTTGCCGTCGGGGCGGGCGGCGACCGCATCGTCCTCACTACGAAACCGGGACAGCGGTCGCTCGCAGCGCCGGACGAGTAGAACACAGCGCACAACGTGGCGCCGGGCGGCGACCGCATCGTCCTCACTACGAAACCGGGGACAGCGGTCGCTCGCAGCGCCGGACGAAGTAGGCGCCAAGAAAACGCGCGACGAATGTTGGGGTGCTCGTTCGATAGAAGGGGGTGGAGGCGAACGTGGTTGATGTTGGGGACGAACTTGTTGCTGTTGGAGACGAACTTGTTGCTGTTGCGCCGGGTGGGATGACGGGGGGCGTCGAGGCGTTCGTGGCTGCGTATCGGGCGACGTTGCCGGCTGTGTTCGGGTACTTGTTGCGGGCCACAGGCGGTGATCGTGGGCTGGCCGAGGACGTCACGTCCGAGACCTACATCGCCGCGCTCACGGCCTGGCGCAGTGGCAAGGCCGATGCTGTCTCAGCCCCGTGGCTCGTTGGGGTTGCCCGCCACAAACTGATCGACCGATTCCGGCGGGCCGAACGCGAGGCGCGCGGGCTGGCGCTCGTGCACGCCGCTGCACCCGATGCCGCCGACGATGAGGGCTTCGCCGGCGTCGACCGGGCCACGTTGCTGGCCTGCACACGCGAACTGTCGCCGCTGCAACGCGCGGTCCTTGCCCTGCGATACGCCGACGGGCTCACGCTGGCCGAGATCGCGACCGAACTCGACCGCTCGGTGAGCGCGGTCGACTCGCTGCTGCGACGCGCCCGGGCCGAACTGCGCACGAAGATCGAACGAGGAGACGCATTGTGAACGACGACGATCAGCTTGCAGAGGCCTTCGGGGTCGACGACGACAACGGCGCTGCCGCGGCAGCGCCGACCGATCAGTTCACCAAAGCGCTCGAGTCGCGTCTGCGCGCCGAGTTCCACGCTGCTTCGGAAACTCCTTCGATGACCACCGACGTTTCCGCGGCAGCGCGCGACACCGACGTTTCCGCGCCAGCGCCGCTCGGTGGCATGCCCATCCCGGTCGCCGAACTCACCGAAGCCGCGATCACGACGTCACGTCCGCGCCGTCGCAAGCTCCAAGCCGCCATCGCCATCGCCATCGCCGCCGCCGCGGCACTCGTCGCCGGAGTCCTCGCCGCGAATCGCGGCAGCGATACCAGCAACAAGCCGCTGTCGGTTGCCGCAATTACCGCCGGCACGAACGGCACGGTGCGAGTACACGTGACGGTCAAGCTCTCGGCGGATCTCACCAATCCGTGCGCGATCACAACGACCACGACCTCGCCGACGTCCACGTCGGCCACGTTGTGCGCCGGCACAGGCCCGGAGAACCTAGGCCAAGAGGGCGTCATCGACTTCGACAACCACGTCGGCGAGATGACGATCTCGATGCACGGCGCCGGTTCGGACGCTCGCTCAACAATGTTGTTCGCCGACGGGAAGACCTACTACGACGCGACATCCTTGCTGACCATGTTTTCCCAGATCCCTCAAGGCAATGCTGCGCAACTCGACAAGCTCAAGCAGCAGGTGACATCGGGACACGTAAGATGGATCGAACTTGCCCTCACCACGCCACCCGGTTCCAGCGATTCGCCGCTCGGCCCCTCGCTACTCGGCAGCGATCCCTCGCTGCTGATCGACAAGCTCCAAGCGAGCGGCGTGACGATCGAGAAAGTCGGAGACGAAACCCTCGGTGTTGTCGCAACGTCGCACTACCGATTCGACATCGCGCAGAGCAAACTCGGCGATCCCTCCGAATCGGGCGACGCCACATTCGACCTCTGGACCGACGATCAGCATCGCCTCATCCAGATGACCGAGACCCCGCCGCGCACCGCGTCCGGTTTCGCCGCCTCGCTCGTCACGATCACGTTCTCCGACTACGGCGGTCCCGACCATCTCGCCAAGCCCGCGGACGACGAGATCCTTTCGTTCACCGAGTACATGAAATTGATGGGCGGCCCCACGGACATCCCCGAGATGCCGACACCTTCCACCGAACCGACCAAGCTCGACAAGCCATGGACACTCGTCGCGTCGGGGACGGACCCGGTGCCGTGGAAGATTTGGTACGGATCCGCGGCGAAGAACTGGCAGTGCTTCGCCCTCGAAGCAAGCGACGAGCGCGGTGCGCCGACCACGGCGATCGATGGGAAACCCGCGTCGTGCCAACAGGGCACACGCGATGGACTACAGCTCTACGGCGACTTTTTGTCGTTGCGAGTCGTGATGGGGCTGGCGCAGGTGGGCGTGACGGATCTGACTATCCACCGGGCGGACGGGTCGTCGGTGCCGCTCGCAATCGATGCGAACGGCGCCTTCGGGTGGTACGGCGCCGCCGCACCGAAGCCCGTTGAGGTGACGTGGCGCGATGCCAACGGCGGCGCGCAGTCATGCAAACCAATCGATCTGGCGTCGTCGAAGCAGAACAACGATCTCCCGCCGCCGAACAAGAACAAGGCGAGCGCGACCACAACATCATTCCCGACGGGACTCCGGGTGTGCAGTTCCATGTTTTTCACCCTCAACGGTAATCGGCTCGTCCAAGGGTCGACGGCGACGACGTCGGTGGCGGCGCCTTAGTTGGCGGTGCTGGGTTCGACGGCTGCCGCGGCGGTGTCGATCTCGGTGATGAACGACATCACGGCTTCATTGAACGCGATCGGGCTTTCGGCCATGAGACCGTGCGCCGCGCCGGACAACAGCACGAGGCGCGAACCGCCGATGAGCTCATGCATTTCTTCCGCGTCGCCAACCGGGGTCAACGAATCTTGCGTGCCGGTGATCACGAGCGTCGGTGCCTTGATCAGATGCAACTCGTCGCGCATGTCGTCGCTCATGGCAAGGATGGCTTGCACTTGCGCCACGAACGATGACGGCTTGGTCTGCAATACGAGCGGTCCAAGAATGTTGATGAACGCTCCGAAGCGGCGCTGCAACCGCGGGCCGATCAACCAGTGCATGCCCTCGTCGCCGACGAGCGCGCGCATGCCGTGCGCGCCCACATCGGTGGCCCACTCGTCGAGCAGCTCGCGGCGCCAGTGGTGGTGGCGACACGCGGTACACGCAAGCACGAGCGAGCGCACGCGCTCGGGATGCAGCACGCCGAGGATCTGCGCGATCACACCACCCATTGATGCGCCGACAACATGCGCCGATTCGATGCCGGCGTCGTCGAGACACGCGATGGCGTCGGCCGCCATCACCTGGAGGTCATAGGGCCCGGGCGGGGCGTCGGACCGCCCGACGCCGCGGTTGTCGAACAACAGCACGCGGTGATGGCGCGCCAGCCGTGGCCGCTGCAATGCCCAACCGCGCGCGTCCACACCGAGGCCTTGGATGAGGAGCACCGGCGTGCCGTCGCGCTTGCCGACGAGGTCGTAATGCAAACGGGTGCCGTCGGCCGCCACAGCAAAGGACATACGACTTCACGCTACCGACTGAGCCCGCACGCGCCGGGCTACTCCGCGCGGGTGTCAATTGGGTCACGGCGTCAGACGTTGATCAGCTGCGGCTGGGTCGGGCAGTATCTCGGCGTGTGCATCGGACCGAGGCGAGTCGACGCCCGTTGAGCGGCCCACCGCACGAGTCTCCGGGCGCCGACCCCGCTCGCATCACGACGATCGCGGCCCGGCTGCTCGACGCCCACGATCGTCATGACCTCATCGCGGACTTCGGCACAATTGCGGCCGATCTCGACATTGCGGCGGCCTACGAGGTAGCGCACCACATCGAAACAGCCCGGCGGGCCCAAGGTTGGCAGCCGGTCGGTCGCAAGATCGGGTTCACGAACCGAGCGATCTGGCCGTTGTTCGGACTGTCGGAACCGATGTGGGCATGGGTCTGGGACCGCACGCTGATCTCCGCGACCGACGCCACCGCCCCGGTCGAAATCGACGTCGACCAGTTCGTGCAGCCACGCCTCGAGCCCGAAGTCGTGTTCAAGCTCGCCGCGTCACCACAACCGGGCAGTAACGCGGTCGAGGTGCTGTCGTGCGTGGAATGGTTCGCCGCGGGCTTCGAGATCGTGCAGTGCCTGTTTCCCGAGTGGCGGTTCAACGCGGCCGAATGCATCGCCGCGTTCGGGCTCCACGGCGCACTCATCATCGGCCCGCCAACGGCCGTCGAGGGGCACGGCCTCGCCGAGCTGGCCGACGCGCTCGCCACGTTCACCGCCACGCTCTCCCGCAACGGTGCAGTTGTGGAACAGGGCAACGGCAGCAACGTGCTCGACAGCCCCGCCCTCGCCATCGCACAACTCGCGAACGTGCTCGCGCACCAGGCGCAGTTCGGACCACTCGTCGCCGGTGAGCTCATCACCACCGGCACGCTCACCAACCCACAAGTCATCCACGCCGGCGACGCGTGGACGTCCGACTACGGCGCGCTCGACATCGCTGGGCTCACCGTCACGTTCGCCTGAGTCGATACGGCGATGAGGCGCGCGCGACTCCGCGGCACTACAGCAGCGTGTCGACGGCGCGCCGCACGGCTTCGCCGAGTTCGGCCGCACCAAGGGGGTCGCCGACCGGAGCGTCGACATCGAGTTGCACCGGCGCACCGACGCGCACGCGCCACGGCGCGATCGTGGTACCCAACGGCCCGCCGGGTCGCACGCCAACCGGGATGACGGCGAACTCCATGATCGATTGCAGCAATTCGAGCGGCGGCGTGCCGGCACCTCCGCCCAACCAGGTCGGTGCCATCGGCACGATCACGAGATGGCCAGCCGACAGTGCCATGTGGACATCGTCGGCCGACGACGAGATCGCGCCGAAGCGGCGCAACGTGCTGCCGAGCAACGGCACCATCGGCGCGCCGGTGACGCGGACTCGCCGACCGGTGGCGCGCAGCACCGCCACTGACAGCGCTGTCGGCTCCACGATGCCGACGCCCCGGTTCATCATCAACACCGCGGGACCGATCTGCGGAATGTGTTCGGCGCCCGACACATCGACGCGCACCAGCGTTCGCAGGACTGGTGCCAGCGCGTCCGACAGTTGCGGGTCGAGACCGAAGGGATCGAGCGCGTAGCGACCAGACCAGCGGCGACGAATCAGCGACGATAGCGACGGCGAGTCGTGGACGCGATCGGAATCGAGGTCGAAGGCGTCGTCGTAGAGCACCGTCATGCGGCCGACTCCCGAGCGGCGCCAATCGGCACGATCTCGGCCCAGTCGAACAGTTCCTGGAGCACTTGTTGGGTCGGGCGCGGCCGCTCGATGCCCAGCGCGGATACTGCGAGCCCACCGGCACCGACGCAGCCGTGGCGAAGCAGTTCGACGATGTGCGGCGCAATCGCCGCGCCCATGAACTCCACGAACGTCGGCGTGATGCCCCAGAACGGCGCAAGGATCGGCACCGGGATCCGACCACCGAGGCGGGCGGCTTGCCACGGGCTCGTCGCACCTGGGCCGACGACGTTGAGCGGGCCGTCGTAACGCACCATCAAGGCCGCGACCATCGCCGCGCACGCGTCTTCGGGATGCAACAGCGAGAACGGCGGGTCGGCGAACGCCGCGACCGGCACGAGCGGCAGCCGCAGCATCCGTCCGAGCGGGCTCGGCACGTGCGACCCGACAACGGGTGCGTACCGCAGCGCGCCGACCGCGATGCCGTGGCGATGGCGCAGTCCGGCCGCGATCGCTTCGACCTTCAACAAGCTCGTGCCGAACGGCGTACCCGGCGCCGGCGGCACCGACTCGTCGGGCACCGTCGCACGCGCGCTGCGCGGCCCGTAGATCTCGAGACCGCTTCGGACCACGACGTACTCAAGCGCGCCGGCGCGTGCGGCAGCCGACAGCGCCACCATCGTGGCCAGTTCGGTGCGCTTCGCAGCCTGCTGCGGGCTCAACCGCGACGCCGGCTCGTAGACGCCGAAGTGCGCCACGTGGGTGGGTGCGAACTCGGTGACGAAGTCGCGCAACCGCTCGCGATGATGCGGATCGATACGTCGGAACTCGGCCCGGCGCAGCCGTCGACGCGGCGGCACGAAATCGCAGCCCACGATCTCTCGCACCTCGGGCCGCGCCTCGAGCAACTGCGCAACGCGCGTGCCGAGTTCCCCTCCCATACCTGTGACGAG
>JBBREP010000013.1:0-63480 GCA_038202885.1 Acidimicrobiia bacterium
AGGCCGGGTTGCGCACCGTGCTCGTGTCGGCCGACCTGCGCCGACCGCGCGTCGATGAGATGTTCCCCGAGATTCGACTCGGCAACGGACTGAGCGGCATGCTCACGCAACTCGCCGCGGTGCAGCGCCGCAACCGCACGAGTGGCGAGGCCGAGCCCACGGTGACCGTCGACCTCTCAGCCAATGGGGCAGGCCGCGGCGACGAACCGCAGCCACCCGTGCGCGACGAACTCGACGCCGTGCTCGCCGAACATCTCGTCTGCACGAGCATCGAGAACCTCTACGTGCTCCCGGCCGGATTGCGGGTGCCGAACCCGGCCGAGGTGCTCGGTTCGAAACTGATGCGAGAGGTCATGAAGCGCCTCGCCGAGCGCGCCGACATGGTCGTTGTCGACTCATCGCCCACGCTGGCGGTCACCGACGCGGTCGTGTTGTCCACGCAGGTCGATGGCGTCGTACTCGTTGTGCCGAGCGATCAGATCTCGCGCCGAGACGTACAGCGAGTGGCCAAGACGTTCGAGTCGGTCGACGTTCGACTCCTCGGAACCGTGTTGAACCGGAGCTCCGAACTGACGAAGCAGTACTACACCTACGGCTACCAACCGGAGGCGCCGAAGCCCGCGCACAACCGACGCCGTCGTCGGTCGTCTGGCGGTGTGCTCGAGGGCGCCGACATCTCCGAGAAGGCAACTCGGTGAGGCGTGGCGCTCGGCGCACCGACGAGCAGTTCAGCCACCGTCCGCTCGGCCCTGCGGCGTGCCTTGCGTATCGATCGTGATGTCGCCGTAGGTCCGGCCGCCGAAGCGTTCGACACGTTGCTGCCGCGTTCGCAGGACCACCTCAACCCGAGTCACAAGCGCGGCGGATCGCTGCCGTGGGTCGTGCTGTCGCAGGGCGTGTCCAGTGGGGGCAATCTCTTGTTGACGATCGTCTGCGCTCGCCAACTCGGCCGCGTGGGCTTCGGTGGGATTGCGGTGGCGTTCACCGTCTATCTACTGGCGCTGGGCACGGTGCGAGCGGCAGTACTCGACCCGTATTTGATTCGCGTCTCGGGTGCCGCGGACGACGTCGAGCCGCCACGGCCCCGTGATGCGTATTCGTCGGTGCTCGTCGCCGCGTTGGTGGCCTCGTTGCTCGCGTTCGGGATCGGCGCCATCACAAGCGATGCGATCCGTCCTGCGGTGTGGGCGATTGCTGCAATGTTGCCGGCATTGCTCTTCGAGGATGCCGTTCGATACGTGGCGTTTTCACGAGGAACGCCACACTTGGCGATCGTTGCCGACGGGACCTGGGCTGCGACGGAGGTGGTCGGGTTCGCGGTGCTGCTGGTTGCCGGCGTCGCGAGCGGGCCTGCGTTTCTCCTCGCGTGGGGTGCCGCCGCTGCGGTTGGCGGGATCGCGGCGGGCGCAACGATGGAACGCGGCCGCGTGAGCGCGCGCCACGGTGGTCGGTGGATCCGCGCGAACGCCGACCTCGGAGGCCGTTTTGCCAGCGAGTACCTCCTGACCCAAGGCACGGGCTATGCGACGCTCGTGGCGCTGGGAATGTTCGGTGGCGCGGCGGCACCGGGCGCCATCAGCGGTGCGCAAACCCTGTACGGCCCGATGTCGGTCATCACGCTGGGGATGTTGACCGGACTCACCGTCGATGGTGCCCGTGTGTACGCACGGACGGGCGACCTCGCACGCGTGCGCCGCCACGTGCTCCGCCCGACCATGATTGCCGCGGCGAGTTCACTTGCGTTCATCGTCGTACTGGTGTTGGTCCCAGAAACACTCGGTCGCGCGGTGCTCGGTCGCACGTGGGCGAGCAGCAAGCGAGTGATCGTACCGATGGGGCTCCAGAGCGCTGCGCTCGCTGTGGTCATGGGCTCAGTCGCGGTGTTCCGTGCTACGGCCGCCGCGCGCGAGAGCCTTCGCGTGCGGCTGTTCGTAGCCGCGTTCGCGCTGGTGCTGCCCTTGGTCGGCGGCATCTTGGGGGGCGTCACGTGGTATGCATGGTGCCTGGCGGGATCGTCCACGATCGGTTGCTTGATCTGGGTCGTAGCGGCTCGTCGGCTCACAGTCGTGTCGGTGGCGGGCGCCACTCCCGGCGGTACCGCATGACCGCCCACGTCGACGCGCCGCTGCTCGGCCATCTGGCGCCGCGGAAGGTGCGCGATGTCGCGGTGAGCCTCGCGGGAGTCATCGCGGCAGCCATCGCCATCGTCGCGATTTTGTTCGTCTCATGGCCGAACACGGTGAG
Organism: Acidimicrobiia bacterium; assembly: GCA_038202885.1. GTDB lineage: Bacteria > Actinomycetota > Acidimicrobiia > IMCC26256 > PALSA-610 > JBBREP01. The sequence continues at coordinate 2,245 of JBBREP010000013.1, forward strand.
CCCGGTTGATCTCGCGATGCTTGGGTGCATCGCCGCCGTCCTCACGTTCATGGCGAGTCGCCTTCGCCGTGAGACCCCGGGCCTCGGATGGGCCAACCCCGGCTACGCGTTGATTGGTTTTCTCACAATCGTCTATCTGCTCAAGCCCATCTATGACTTCTCCCAGTCGACGATCGGCACGGTGCAACTCGGCCAAGTCCTGCGTTTGCAGGATGTGCATGGTTCGGTCACCCGCACGCTTGTGACGCTCACGGCCGCAGTCGCGCTGCTGTGCTTCGGCTTCACGGTTGCTCCGATTGCATGGTCGGCGAAAAAGACCCCGGCAGCTCGCGTTCTGCGAGCAAGTTGGGGCGCGCGGCTGTTCGTGGCGTTCGCGGTTGCGTTGCTCGGCGCCGCGTGGCTGGCGAAGGATCTCCTGTCGTTCCAGAGCGGCGTGTTCGCGGGCTTGACGTCACGTCACTTGGCCTTCGCCGGCGACAACTTCGTCCTCATTCCGTTGCTCGTCTTCAAGGCGGCCGCGATCACCGTCATCGCAACGGATCTGGAGGCGCGATCGAAGGGCGAGCCACGGAACCGTCGTGTCGGCCTGAACGGTGCCCTGATTACTGCGTGCGTTGTGTTCGATCTCATTCGTGGGGAGCGCGCGGCGCTGGTGATCGGCGACGTGCTGCTGTTCGGAGCGATGTACACGGTGGCCCACCGCCAACGTGTCGGAGCGACGCGCCTCACCGCTGGGAGCGTGGCGCGCAAGCGGCGCGGTCGGGTGCGATCGGTTGTGTTCATCGTGCTGGCCGTGTCTGCCTACGCTGGATATCGGTCGTACGTGCGTGACTCGCGCGGCACGATTTCGGCGTCGGCCTTCGTGGGCGAGATTGCGAATCTTCCGCAGTCGCTGTTGTCCGGCGGCGAGGCCGCCGCGTTCGACGACTATTGGTATACGCGTCGCAACATCCCGAGCACCTTGCCGTACCGCCGCGTCGCCGGAGTCGAAGCGGTGTTGCTTGCGCCCGTCCCGTCGCGTCTCGCGCCGGGCAAGCCCGAACGCGGCAGTGTCATCCTCACGCAAGTGTTGGCTCCAGTCGCCGCGTCGCATGAAGGAAACATCGCCTTTTCTGCTGCCGCCGACCTGCATCTGATCGATGGCACTCCAGCAGTGTTGGTCGGGTACTTCCTCATCGGTGTGTTGCTCGGGCTCTTGGTGCGAATCCCGCTGTCGCGCGGCATTACGCCGCTCAACGTGGGAGCCAGCTTCTACATGCTCTACGTCGGTCTGGGAGCCATTCGTTCCGACACGTTTTCGATCGGCATCATCCCCTTCACCGTTGCGTCGTTCTTCGTCGGACGCCAACTTGTGTCGACGCGATGCGAAGTGACATGACCCGACATCGGCAGCGGGTCGCCGTGCTCGCCGTCGGCATCACGGCGGGTCATCGTGGCGTCCGCACGATTGCGACGGGCTTCCTCGCGAATGTGCCTGCGGTGTGCGACGGGTGCGAGGTGACGGTGTACTGCTCCGCCGATCTTGCCGCCGACCTTCGCGATCGGTGGCCGCAGCTCGACTGTCGGATCCGGCGGATGCCGAGGTGGACCGATTCGGCCGCGGGGCGCGTGCTCGCCGAGCAGGTCCTTGGTGTGGTCACGCGTTCGTCTGACCTGGTGATCAACGTGTTCAACAGCGGCTTGCTGTTCCGTCGCCGCCCGCAGCTCGTGTTGTTCCACGCGCACATGTCGGTGCCGTCGATCGCAAGCGAAACGGCGGCCGTTGTCGGGCCGAGCGGCGGCTCAGGCGGGAAAGCGCAGCGCTACTACGAGCGCGCGATCCTCCCGCGACTGCTGCGAGCATCGGATCGGATTGTGTTCGCGACCCGATACATCGCCGAACGGGCACGTGATGATTTCGACCTCGGTCCGCAACAGGTGGGTGTGGTCCATTACGGCGTCGACCCGAAGAAATCCGCCGAATCGCCGCCCACCCCGCGCGGCGACCCGTACATCCTCAGCGTGGGCACACTCTTTCGTTATAAGAACTACGACTCGCTGATCCGAGGCTTCGCTCGGTTACGCGCCGACGGTGAGCGGCCAGTCCGCTTGGTCATCATTGGTCTCGATCCGGGTGGCGAAGCCGACCGGCTCCGCAGTCTCGCGACCGACTGCGGTGTCGGCGATACCGTGACGATTGCCTGTGGTGTCGGCGATCGCGACCTCGTCGAATATTTCGAAAGGGCGTCGGTGTTCGCGTTCCTGTCGCTCTCGGAAGGCTTCGGGTTTCCGCCATTGGAGGCAATGGCCTATGGCCTCCCGGTCGTCGCGTCCGACCGGATGGGAATTCCCGAGGTGGTCGGCGACGCCGCGCTCGTGGTCGATCCGCTTGACGTTGATGCCGTTGCCGCAGGTCTCGCGCGCGCGCTCCACGACGAAGATCTGCGGTTGTCGTTGCAGTCTCGTGGATTCGACCGGGTCGAGCGGCACCGGTGGACGACCGTCGCTAAGGAGTACGCGGCGGAAATCCGGCGCCTCATCGACCACGCCGATCCTGCGGCGAGCGCGCTACGTGCGTCGACGACTGCGGGTCGGCCAGGCGAGCGCTAGCACGTTACGGACTACTCGTAAGCGCGTCGTCGAACGCGCGCCCGAGCATGTCGCTGAGGTCGACCGCGTACTCCACCGTGAGGTGGTTCGAATCGTTCAGCACGACGCGGTTGTCGATGGAAAACGGGCACAGCGAGTTTGTGCAGAACCACGGCGCGACGTCGATGTAGTGCGCGCCCGCGGCCGCTGCGGCGGGCGCTTCGACATCGCGCTGCTCGCGCACATACTGCGGAGAGAAGCCGCAGGGGATGGGGTTGTTCCCGGATCGAGTGAGGCACGTCGCTCCGTTGCCTTTGATGATGGGGGTGCCGCCGATCATGATGACTTTTGCACCGGAGCCTGTGAGTTGCCGGAAGGTCGCTTCGAGGCCTTGGCGCCATGCGGCGGAGCCGCCCTCGAAGTGACTCGTTGCGTCAGCGCTGTAATGGGAGATGTAGTTGCTGTTGCTCACAACCACCACGGCCGGCTTCAGCGCAACGATCGTCCGAAGTGCTGCAGCGAACCAAGTTCGACACTCTGGGTACGGAATCGACTTGAGCCGCGGAACGGTCACCGACCGCGTGACGTCAAGTCCCGACACGGGAGGACATGCGCCTTTGCTCAGCTCGGCGATGCGGAAGCCGCGAGCTCGAGCGACACCGTCGAGCGCCGGAAACCATTGGTCGACATGGGAGTCGCCGAGGAGCACCATCAACCTCGATGATGGGCCGTTCGCCGGTCGGTTGCAGACTTTGACCGTTGTCTGGTCGAAGCTCGCGGTGCACCGCGAATATTGGGGTGGGTTCTGCCGGTTGAGTTGCAGCACCGGCGGGTCGACGTTGCTCGGCATCTTCGTGAGTGTGGCCGCCGCATCGACGGCTGCGACGACGGCAGCTTGTCCGTCGAGGAATCGCTGCTTGGCGACGGCCGGCGTGAGCGGTGCGACCGTCGTCGTCGCGCCGGGGGTTGTTGACTGTGACGAGTCGGGTGCTGACGACGTCGTCGTGAGACGGTCGTTGAAGGACGCGAGCGCGCCGGCGTTGCGCGAACCGCTGTTGATGGCGAGCACGGCGCGGTTGTTGATGTAGGCCGAGACCGCGACCGCGAGCATGATTGCTGTTGCGCCGGCGTAGATCGCACGGCGCGACTGTTGCCAGTCGGTGCGAGCGTTCACGGTTTTGAGAAGGTGGGTCCGGCGGACTGGGTCTTCGATGAGGTAGTAGCTCGCGACGGAGAGCGCGAGGGTGATCAGCACGCAGATGACGCGTGCGGCGTTGCTGAGGGGCGTGGGCGGACGTTGTTGGGCGGTGGTGTGGACCCGCCACGGGCCCAGGGTGATCGAGAACGAGATTTTGCCGAGCCATCGCAGCGGCGGCAGCCCGAGCAACAACCCCGCGCTGCGGTTGGGGCTGCCGATGCCGCCCGCGACGACGAGTGCGGTTCCGGCGACCGGAAGGAGCGCGGCATAGCCCGGAAACTCCGTGGTGGCGCTGAGGGTGAAGGCGCTGAGGACAATGAGCGCGAGTCCGGCCCAGCTCGCGACGGCCCGGGCGGCGCCCGGGGTCTTCGCAATCGCGATGGGGACGGTGGCGATGAGCGCGCCAACGCCCAATTCCCATGCTCGCGTCAACGGCGAGAAGTACGCGGTCGTCGGATTCACTGCGCTTTGGTGGATTGACCAATACAGCGATGTGGCGACGAGCGCACTGAGCCCCACCTGGACGGTCACGGTGGCGGCTTGCAGCCGTCGGCCGATGATGACGAGTCCGAAGAGCAGCGTCGGCCACACGAAGTAGAACTGTTCTTCGACCGCGAGCGACCAGTAGTGCTGCAACGGTGACGGTGCAAGCCCGCTGGCGAAATAGTCGGTGCCCTGCCGGATGAAGTGAAAGTTTGCCGCGAATCCCGTGGCCCATCGACCGTCGATCGCGGTGGCCTTGCCGACCAGCGGGCCGAGCTGTAGATACGCGGCGATGATGGTTGCGGCGATGATGAAACAGGCCGCCGGCAGGATTCGTCTCGCCCTGCGTGCGTAGAAACCGAGGATCGACACTCGCTGCGATGCGCGGACCTCGTCGATCAACAGCGACGTGATGAGAAAGCCCGAAACGACAAAAAACACGTCGACGCCGATGAAGCCGCCGCTCACGGAGGTCACGCCTGCGTGGAGCACAACGACAAGGCCGACCGCTACCGCCCGCAAACCTTCGATGTCGGGTCGGAACGTCAGCGTCGGTGCAACTGTCGACGCCGTCCCACCCGTTCTCACCACTGGCCCGACGTTAGGCGCATCAGAGGATCCTCAAGTAAATGGACGCCGGAAAGTGCTCGTCGGTCAGTGGTTCGAAGGCCTTGTTGTGCATGAGACCGTCGGGCCCGACCGCGGCCGGGCGATACTCGGGAAAGACGCGTTTGAGCGCTTCGGGTCGGTCGTGATGCAGCATGCTTTCGCAGAACATGATCTCGACTCTGGTGTTGTTGATGAGGTACGCGCGTAGGAGCGACGTCTCCATCCAGTGGAAGAACGTCTGCAGCACGAACGGCGGGTAGTCGTACGGCAGATAGATGTCGTGGATGTGCACGATCACGCCGGGATGCAGCCGCGGCAGGATCTCGAGGAACAGATAGTCGACGTCGCTCCCTGACTTGACTGCGTGCGAGGAGTCGATGAACAAGATGTCGTTCTCGCCGAGTTCCGCGAACGCGTCGTCGAATGCGACGCGTTGGACTTCTTGGTTGATGAGCGTGATCTCGTCGAGCGCCTTGAGCCGATCGGACGGGTACGGCTCGATGCACGTCACCGTGAATTCGCGGCCGGACTCGTCGCGGTTCATACGAAGCGCGTGCAACATGCACCACGTCGACACGCCGCTGCCGACCTCGACAACACGGCTCGGCTTGAAGTGCCTGACCACGCCGTGCAGTGCCTGGGCCTCGATGTAGCCGTAGCCCGGCCCAAACGTGTGCTCGGTCGCATAGGTGTAGGCCGCGTTGCCCTGATATTCGCCCTGGTACGGCTGGCACGCAGTCTCCATGTTGCGCACCTGCGCGTCGAGATCGACGTCGATGCCCGGCAACTCCGATTTGCGAGCCCACACGTCGCGCGTGCGCTCGAGCGCCGGCAGATCGGGAACCGGCGAGTAGTAGTGCACCGGCAGCACGTGGATACCCAGACGGGTACCAAGCTTGTGGAGTGCGAACAGCTGGCGTTTGGCCTGGATTCGCAGCCGCCGCTGGAGGCTCACTGGGTTCGTTGTGCTCATGATGTCGACGGCGTTGCGGTCGCCCGCTGCGTGTTGAATGCCAGCCGACCGAACATCGTGGTCCACCGCGCCCCGAGCGCCAGCTTCGCCAGCAAGAGTGCGCTGCCCACACACCCGCCGACGATCGCCGGTACGGGAAGCCAACGAAGTCGCGCGGCATCGTTCGGGCCCGCCGATTGGCCCGCGGTATCGCTGTGAGTTTGCGTGCCCGCCCGGGCGATGTCTTTCACGCCGTCACCTCACAACAGAAGGACTGTTGCTGAGCCTTTCGCTATCGAGTGGTGCCGGTCAAGGCGGCGGATACGAAGCGCCAGGGTGCGATCGCTCGGGCCAGCCGCGGGTGTGTGTCGCACGCGGCTGCGATCTGGGTGAGGACTGCACGCGCGCCGGGGATCTTGCGAGTGCCTCGAGGTACGTATACCGCTCCGTGCACAGCGATCGGCGCAAGGCCAGCGTTGCGAAGCGCATCCACAACCTCCGACGGCGTGTGCCAACGGCTGGGCACGTCGTAGCCGTAGGCGCGGCCGCGGCGGTTCACGACGAGCGCGGCCGGCAGGAAGATGCTGTTGCGGTTGCTGTAGGAGAAGTGAAACGTGCCGCCCGGGCGCAGGACGCGAGCGACCTCTTGGAACGGCTGTTGGAGGCTTGCAATGTGGGTGAAGATGTTGATCGCCACGACGGCATCGAGGCTCGCACTTCGAAACGGAAGTGCTTGGGCACCGGACTGTGAGGCTGGCAGCTGTTGGCCGCCGCTTTGCCGGGCGATGGAGAGCATCTCGGCCGAGATGTCAGCGACGACCAACGTGCGGTGCGGTCTGACCAACGACCGTGTGATGCGGCCGGTTCCACAACCGATCTCCAGAACGGCGGCTGGGGCCTGTGCGTCCACGGCTGCGCTGATGACCGCCACTGATCGGGCTGAGAACTTTGCGTCGCGTTCATCGTCGAAGCGGTCAGCCTCGTAGCTGCTTGCGTCGCGGTCGTAGAAGCTGCGGCTTTCGTGCGCCTCCACGGGCGTGACTGCCTGTTTCATGGCGCTCCCATCCTTGTCGTCCACCATCAGTCGCTGTACACGGAGTCGTACTGTGCCGCGACGGTGCTCGGATCACAGAATTTGCGGATCCGGTCGTGTGCCGCCTGGCCGACGTCGCGACGGTACGTCGCGTCGCGGTATTGCATCAGTGCGGCCGCGAGCGCATCGGGATCGCCGGGCGTCACCAGCAGTCCGGTCCCCGGCGTGACGACCTCGCGCATCCCGGGTAGGTCCGAAGCCACGATCGCGCAGCCGCTTGCCATCGCTTCCAACGACGACATGAAGTAATCGCTTGGCCCGCGGGTGTGGAGGAACGGAGCGACGTGGACGTCGGTGCGACGCAACAGCTCCTTCATGTCATCGACGATTCCCTTGTGGTCGATGCGAGCGTCAATGCCGCATTCCTCGGCGACGCGCCATACCTGTGCGACCGCGTCATTCGCGCTCGTACGGCGAAGCTCGGTGGTGACGGTGAGGCGAAAGTCGACCTGCGCGCTGATCTGCGCGAGCGCGCGCACGAGTACCTCGAGGCCCTTTTCCGGCGTCGCGTTGCCGACAAACGTGACTTCGAGTCGCTGGTGCTCGGTACGGCTGGCCGGGCCCGCGGCCCAGCGGTCGGTATCGATCGACGGTGGGATCGCGACGGGTCGGCGGCCCTTGTACTGTCCTGCGATCGAATCGCAGACGTGTTCGCTCATACCCACCAGGCGTACCTTTGTGGGCAGCGTGCGCAGCGCAACCCGTTGCAGCGCCGCGCGTTTGCCGGTCGTGTGCACCGGGCAGTACAGCGTGTGCGCGACGGGCACGCTGACAAGGTGTGCAATCGCACCGGTCATCGGGAGATAGTCGGCGAAGCCGCTGTGCACATGGATCACGTCGAAGTCGGACCGATGACCGCGGACCCACTTCAGCGATCGTGCCGCAAAGACCAGCGTGTCGCGTACTTGCCCAGCCTGGGCAACGTCGCCCATCGACACGATCGTGGCGCCCGACTGTGTCGTTGACGGCGTCGCGTGATCGACGCGTCCGGCAATCGTGACGTGGTGGCCCGCGACGACCTGTGCCTCCGACAGATTGAGTACTGCGCTCGCGTACCCGCCCACGATGGTGTGACCACCGAAGTACGGGAATTGCGGGAGAAGATGCAGGACGCGCACTTACGCAGGGCCTTCGCTCGTCGCTCTGATGGGGTACAAGGTCGATGCGGCGCCGATGTCTCGGTGCCTAGCCACGCGTCAACGTCATCTGCGACCGGATCCAGTCGTAGGTCGCGGCCATGCCGTCGCGCAGCGCGATCCGCGGTTCCCAGTCCATGAGCGCAAGGATCCGCGTGTTGTCGCTGTTGCGGCCGCGCACGCCCTGTGGTGCTGTCAGATCGTACCGACGCTCCACATCGATTCCCGCGATGTCGCTCGCGATGTCGATCAGTTCGTTGATCGTCACGAGCTCACTCGACCCGATGTTGAGGGGTTCGTCGATGTCGCTGTCGGTCAAGCGCAGTGTGCCTTCGAGACAGTCATCGATGTACATGAAGCTGCGCGTTTGTAACCCGTCGCCCCAGACGTCGATGGTGTGGTCGCCCGTCTCGAGAGCAGTGGCAACCTTGCGACAAATCGCCGCGGGTGCCTTCTCGCGACCGCCCGTCCAGGTGCCGTGCGGACCGTACACGTTGTGGTAGCGGGCCATGCGAGTGTCCATGCCGAAGTCTTCGTGGAAGTGGCGGCACATGCGTTCGCTGAAGAGCTTCTCCCAGCCGTAACCGTCTTCGGGCATCGCTGGGTACGCGTCGCCCTCCTGCAGCGCTGTCACCGCAGGATCGGTCTGCTTGTCGGCGGCGTAGACGCAGGCCGACGACGCGAAGAAGTACCGCTCAACGTCTTCGTCGCGGGCCGCGAGCAAGAGGTGCGTGTTGATCAGCACGCTCAGCATGCAGAGCGCCTTGTTGTTCTCGATGAATCCCATGCCGCCCATGTCGGCGGCGAGGTTGTACACGCGATCGACGCCGGCCACTGCCTTGGAACACGCATCGCGGTCGGCGAGATCGAGTTGGAGGTTCTCCGCGTCGTTATGCAGTTGGTACCACTCACCGAACGACTTGTGGTCGACGCCGCGAACGTCGTGTCCCGCTTCCAGCAGCCGCCTGGCGAGGTGTCCGCCGATGAACCCTCCCGCGCCCGCGACGAGTGTCTTCATGTTCTCAACCTTTCGCAGTGAGTGTCGGAGTGGAACGGCTGGTGTGTTCGGGTCGAGGCCGCAAGACCGCCTCGAAACGGGCGACGATTGCGCCGATGTCGAATGCGGCTTCGGCATACGTGCGACCGGCGGCACCGAGGCGAGCGCGTTCGAGATCGTTGGCGCGCAACCTTGTGGCGGCGGCGACGAAATCAGCTGGGTCGTGCGTGGTCACCACACCGGCATGCGCTCGGTGCGCGATGAGTTGGGCCGCGGCGTTCTCCGCGGGGATCGCGGCGAGGATTGCTCGCCCCGCGCAGAGATACGACAAGACCTTCGACGGCACCGAATACGTGCCGGCTCCCGGCTCCAGCAACCCGAGCAACACGTCGGCGCTGCCCAAGACCATTGGCAGATCTTCGAATGCCTGGTACGGCAACGTCACCAGGTTGGTGAGTCCGAGTCGTTCGCGCTCGCTCGCAAGCCACCGAGCGCCGGAACCCTCGCTCACGACGACGACGCTCGCGCTGCCGTCGTGACGCATCGCCTCGGCCAGCGCAACGAGCAGCTCGGGGCTGTGCTTGGTGCCGAGTGTGCCGCAGTACACGAAGTTGAACGTGTCGGCCAGTCCGTGGCGTTCAGCCCACGCGTTTTGTTTCGGTGTCACCGGGAGTTCACTGATCGGCGACCAGTTCTCGATCACTTCGATGCGTTCCGACGCGACCCCCATGGCTTCGACGTCGGTGGCGAACGTGTCGGAGATGGCCACGATGTGGTCGGCCCTGCGGAGCAGTTCGCGTTCAAGGAAATGCAGGGTTCGAGCGACGACGCCGGCGCTGCCCCGTCCGCGCACGTTGGCGACGAGGCCGGCTTGAAGGTCTTGGAGCCATACGACGTGCCGAGCGCCGCGGCGACGGGCCGACGCATGCACCACCGCCAACGACAACAGTGGCATGTTCGCGGACAGCACGACCTCGGCGTGGCGGTGTGCGCCGGCCGAGCGCATGCCGTACTGAAGTTCGTGGAGCACGCGCCGCCCGATGCGATACTTCTCGAACGTCGAACTCGTACGGATTGGTTGCACCGTGACCCGTGGAGCTTGTGCAGCGGGTCCGTCGAATGCTGCGTGTGGCGTCACGTTCGTCGCGCAGTAGCAGTGCGTCACGTCGTAGCCGCCCGCGGCGAGGGCGGTGGTGAGTTCGAGTTGGAAGGAGTGGCCCGCGAAATCGTTGACCACGACCTTCGTCACCCCGTGCGGACGGCGTGCTCCGCCCGCTTTGCCGGCGGCGGCAGTCTCGGTATTCGGGGTGGTTGTGGCCTGTGTCATGGGTTGCCATGAGTTGACCATGCGCACTCGAGCGCGCCCTAGGGGTTGTGCCCACCAACCGAACCCGGGGGGAATCCTCAGACGGCGCCATGGGCTCGGAGACGCCGGAGCAGAGAAGTGGCCCACGGTGCGGGCATCGGGGTGCCCTTGTCGGGCAGGTCACCATCTCCTCTCCTCGAGGGTCAAGGGGCTCCGCCTGCTGTTCACCTGGGCTTCTTTCGCCGTACCCCTAGGAGCATTACCGGCTACCAGGGCGGGCTCGACGGCGTCATCATGGTTGGAAGACCGGATTAGGCACGGCGCGAGGACGAGGACTACGTGGTCATTGGCGAGGTGGCATTGCAGATCGAGCTCGGTGCGTTCGCACCGGCCGCTGCCCCCGCCCGACAGGTTCCCCCAGCCCCGCCCGAGCTGACGATCGTCGTTCACCAGGGTCGCTGGCAGCGAGCGACCAAACGAGCGATCGATGTGATGCTGGCGTCGGTCGGTTTGGTCGTGACGTTCCCGCTGTTCGCGCTGCTCGCCCTCGGCGTGCGTCTGACCTCGAAGGGGCCAGCCCTGTTTCGCCACACACGGGTGGGCCGCAACGGTGCGCCGATTCAAATCACCAAGTTCCGCACGATGGTGCCCGACGCCGTCACGATCCTCGAACACGACGCTGAATTGAAGCGGCGTTACATCGAGAATGGTTTCAAACTCCGCCAGGAAGACGACCCGCGCATCACTCGGTTCGGGCGCGTGCTGCGACGCCTGAGCGTCGACGAACTGCCGCAGCTGTGGGATGTGTTGCGCGGTCGCATGAGTCTGGTTGGGCCCCGTCCGGTCATGGCCGAAGAACTCAGCAATTATGGGCACTATCTCGGCGCGTATCTCGCGGTGAAGCCCGGCGTCACCGGCTTGTGGCAGGTACACGGCCGCAGCGACGTCGGTTTCCCCGAGCGGGCCAAGATCGACTATTTCTACGCGGCGCGCTGGACGATCTGGCTCGACGTCAAGGTGCTCTTGCGCACCGTGCCGGCAGTAGCCCGGCGCCGCGGCGCGTACTGAGCCCCGAGCCGATCCGATACGAGTACTACGGGCCCGTAGGCTCCCGCGCGGTATGCGAGTCGGAGCGACGCGGTTGTGAGCGGCACCGTGCTCGTCGTGTGCACGGCGAATATCTGCCGGTCGCCGATGGCCGCGGCGTTGCTGGAACGTCACCTTGCGGCGCTGGGATCGTCGATGCGCGTGGTGTCGGCAGGCATCCACGCCACGGCCGCGCCGGTGGCCGCCGACGCCATCGCCGTGATGGCCGAACGCGGTCTCGACATCTCGGCGCATGAGGCGCGGTTGCTGGCTCGTGACGACGTTCGGTACGCCAGCGTCGTGTTGACGATGGAGCGGGCGCACGTCGCGCACATCGTCGCCATGGAGCCTCCAGCGTTTGCGAAGACGTTTTGTTTGCGCGAACTCGTCGCGCTCGCTTCGCAACGCGGCCCCCGGCGCGCCGAGGAGGCGCTCGATGCCTGGCTGGCGCGCCTGCACCTTGGGCGCCGAGCCGCCGACGTGCTGCGGACCGGGGCGGATCTCGATGTGGTCGATCCGTTTGGTCGATCAAGAGACGCGTTCGAGCGTTGCGCCCAGGAGCTGGACGAGCTCACGGGTGCGGTCGCGTCACTGGTCGGCTGAGGCCCGAGCCTCCCTGGCCGGTAGCGTCGCCGGACGATGGTCGCTGGGCTCGCGTTCTGTGCCACTGCCGTCGCCACGCTCTTCGCGCAGGCAACCTTGGTGCGCTTCAGTCAAGGCCGCAAGGCCCACAACCGCGCGTGGAGCATCGCGCTCGCGCTGTTTGCGCTTGCCTCAGCCATGCTTGCCCTCGGGGCGACTAATGGTTGGGATGCGCCGAAATTCAGGGCCTTTTTCCTCTTCGGAGCGATCCTCGATGTGCCGTGGCTCGCCCTCGGCACCGTCTACCTCCTGGCTCCACTCACGCTGGCCCGGCGAGTCGAAACGGGCGTGTGGTGTTTCACCGGTCTCGCCGTGGGCGTGATGTGCAGCGCACCGTTGCGTCGCAGCGCGATCACCATCAACCAGATCCCCGACGGCAAGGCTGTCTTCGGCGGTTGGCCGCGCGCGCTGGCGGCGGTGGGTAGCGGGCTGGGTGCCACGATCGTGCTCGTCGGCGCGCTGTGGTCGGCGGTGCGCTTGTTGCGCGGCCGCGACCAGAACGCGGCCGCCGGCCGACTTGCCGGCGCCAACGCGCTCATCGCGTTGGGCACCATCATCTTGGGTACGACGGGAACGCTCAAAGGCGTCGCCGGGGGTAAAGACGAGGCCTTTGCCCTTGGCGTCGCGATCGGTATCGCGGTGATCTATGCGGGCTTCGTGCTGGCGTCGCCGCGGCGCGCGGCGCAAACCGCAGCTTCTGTACAAAAGGGATGAGTGGAACTACCCAGGGGATCACGCGACGAAGTGTCGTGTGCGCGGTAGGTGTTGGTTCGGCGGCGTCGACTCGCGTAGGGTCCTGCCCGTCGGAGTCCCGTGCGTGCGAGTGCGGCGGGTAGCGGGACAGTGTGAAGGGGAATCATGATCGGGACTACACGAGGCACGCGCATCCGTTGGGGTGTCGCGTTGAGCACCGTCGCCATGACCGCGATGCTCCTCGGCACTGGCGTGCCCGCCAGAGCCGCGGGGGGACACACGGTCTCGCCGGCGACGACGCCGACCGGGCCGTTCACGGTCGACTTGGCGAACCGCGAGGACGCTCGTCAGTTCTATTACCACGTGCACGAGGCCTCGAACGGCGTGCCCGACGGCTGGACCGGCAGCGTTGCCGGTTGCAACCCCGGCACCGTGTCGCAGGACTTCCTCGATGCCACGCTCACGCGCATCAACTACTTCCGCGCCATGTCTGGTGTGCCGTCGAATGTCGTGTTCACTCCGGCGAACAACACCGAGGCGCAGGCCGCGGCGCTGATCATGAGTGCGCAAGGCGCGCTGAGCCACGACCCGCCGAACACGTGGGCGTGTTGGACCCAGCTCGGCCACGACGGCGCCGCGGCGTCCAACCTTGCGCTGGGCACACCGACGGGACCGCCTTCGATCGACGCATTGATGTTCGACGGCGACCTGCTCGGTCATCGGCGCAACATGATGAACCCGGTCAACACCGAGATGGGTTCTGGGAGCGTCCCGACCAACACTGGCGGCCCGGCGGCCGAAGCGCAGTTCTTCGGTAACTCGCTGCCGGTGCGGCCACCTACACGCGACGAGTTCGTGGCTTGGCCCCCGAAGGGCTTCGTGCCGTACCAGGTCGTGTACCCGCGTTGGTCGTTCCAGCTTCCCAATGCCGACTTCAGCGCGGCCACGGTGACGATGACACACGACGGCACTCCGATTGCCAACACCATCACGTCGCGCGCTGACTGGGCGGGCCCTGGGATCGTCTGGATCCCGACCGACACCGGCGTGGTCGACGGCAGTGCCTGGCCCAAGCCTGGAGCTGATGTTGCCTATAGCGTCACGATCGACAACTTCTCCGTGAGCGGTGTTCCGCACGCGCCCATCACCTACGGCGTGAACGTGATCGACCCGTCGTTGGGTGATTCGGCCCATGCGCCGTCAGGTACCGCGAACCCGCCTGTGGGTCAGAACAGCACGTACACGGTGCCGGCGATTCCGAACGCGACGGGTTACCAGTGGCGCACGACGCCGTTGGCTGCGTTCCCGTTCTCCGATGGGGCTGAGAATGGTCTGGGAAACTGGACGGCAGTCGTGAACGGTTACAACCCGATCGAGTCGACGACGGTGGCGAATGGCAACGCGGCGTTCACGTTGCACGTCAGCTCGTTTGGGACCAACTGCGGTCAGGATTCCGACACGCTGACGCTCAATCAGACCCTGTTGCCAAACGCGAACAGTCAATTGTCGTTCAATAGTCGCGCTGTGAACTTCGGTAACGACGTCAGGAACATCGAGGTCTCGGCCGACGGCGGCGCGACCTGGAGCCCGACGAGCTACTCGCAGACCGGCGGTAACGAGGGCGCGTTCTCGAACAAGGTCCTGTCGTTGGCCCCCTACGCTGGCGAGCCGATCAAGCTGCGGTTTGCGGTGAGTTATGCCTGCGACGGCAACGGCCCCGGGCAGTCCTGGTTCTTTGATGATGTCACGCTCGGGAATGTCCAGAGCGCCGGTACCCCGGTATTGAGTGGGGTGGGTGCGAATCCGTCGTTCGCGTTCAATCCGCCGTCGGCTGGGGCGTATGCGATCGACGTCCGACCGCAGTACGCGGATGCACCGACGCTCGGTGTGTTCAGCAAGACCACGTCGGTGACCGCGTCGGTTGCGGCTGCGCAACCGTTGTTGGGGTTGGTGTCGTCGGGTGCGAAGGCGTACGCGAAGCAGGGCGCGTTGACGGGTCCGTGGGTGAGTGAGGGTGCCACGGTCTCGAAGATTTCGGTCGCGACCGATGCTGTGCATGGTCCGTTGGTGGCGGTGATCACGACGAGTGGCCATGCGTACGCGCGTCAGGGGTCGTTGACGAGTGCGTGGGTGGATCTGAAAGCGACGGGTACCGATATCGCTGCGGGTGAGGACGCGACGAATGGTGCGGTGATTGGTGTGATCACCAATAGCGGCCATGTGTACGCGAAGCAGGGGTCGTTGACGAGTGCGTGGGTGGATCAGAAGGCGACCGGGACTGCGATTTCGGCCGCGTCGGATGCAACGAATGGTGCGTTGATTGGTGTGATCACCACGAGTGGTCATGCGTACGCGAAGCAGGGTGCGTTGACGGGCCCGTGGGTTGATTTGAAGGCGACGGGTACGAAGATCGCGGTGGCGACCGACGCGACGAATGGTGCGTTGATTGGTGTGATCACCAATAGTGCGCACATCTATGCGAAGCAGGGTGCGTTGACGAGTGCGTGGGTGGATCAGAAGGCGACGGGTACTGCGGTTGCGGTTGGTTCTGATGCGACGAATGGTGCGGTGATCGCGGTGCTGACGAACAGTGCGCATGCGTACGCCAAGCAGGGTGCGCTGGCGGGTGCGTGGGTCGACCTGAAAGCGACGGGGACGTCGATCGCGGCGGCGTCGAGCGCGACGAACGGTGCGTTGCTCGCGATCATCACGACGAGTACCCATGCGTATGCGAAGCAGGGTGCGCTCAATGGTGCGTGGGTTGATCAGAAAGCTGTCGGCACCATCATCGCCGCCGGCGACTGACCGCCACACCGCACGTGTGAAGGCGACCGGGATCCTTCCGGTCGGTGAGGTCGTGGCCAACGGCCGCCTCGCGATCGCGCAGGGTCTTCATGGCCCGTCGTGACCCCCAAAGCTGTGACAGGCGCCGCTTGTGGGGGCGCCGCTGCCCGGACACGTGGCATCGGAAACGGCCGAAACGTACAATTGGCCCCGGGATGCGTGCTGGGCTCATACCGCCGTCGGCGGAACCAGCCAACGCTCGTGCACACATTGCTGATGAACCACCGACCCCGACGGGTTGCGCGTCGCTTCGCTGTCGCCGTGGCGGCAATCTGCGCGAGTGCCGCGAGCATCGTCCCGATTGAGTCGGCGCACGCGGCTGCCCTGACGAAATACAACGGGGCACGCTCGGACGTGGCTGCGCCTTCGTGCTGGGCGATCAAGCAGTCGTTCCCGCACAGTCGAGATGGTCTGTACTGGCTGCTCACGCCCGCGATGGTGCGTCCACAGGTCTTCTACTGCGACATGACGACCGACGGCGGTGGTTGGGTGTTGATCGGGCGCGGCCGTGATGGCTGGTCGTTCGACTGGGCCGGTCAAGGCGATGCTGCCTCGGTCGCGCGCCGGCCTACGGGTACCGCAGCATTCGCGCCCGCGACCGTCTCGTCGAGCACGGTCGAGGCGCTGCTCAACGGGCACGCGCTGTCGACGGCCTTCGACGGTGTGCGTATCCGGCGAGCCGCCAACACCGCGGGTACCTCGTGGCAGGAAGCGCGCCTTCACCTCGCGTTCGCGCAACACTTCACGTGGGAGTGGCAACTCGGCCAGCCGCTCACGACCGCCACGTTCGGCTCGCGCACCTCACGCGTCGGACCGCAGACCACGCACCTCGCGGGCAGCACCTACGACGTACGCCTCGACAGCGGCGCACAGGTGATCCACACGGGCCTGCTCGACAAGCACCTCCATCGTTCTGGCTTCGCCTACGGCGCGGCGGTGCGGGGCATGGCGTCGTCGCGCTCGTACTTGTGGGCCGCGACGAACGGCGGTACGTACGCGCTGCCGTTTACGCAGGTGTTCATCAGGCCCCGCTTCGGTGATCACGATCTGCACTTCCGGACCATCCCTACAGCTGGGCTGGCTGCGCAGGCGCGCGCGCCGTTCCCGAGCAACATTGCACAACGCGCTGACTGGGGCGTCGGCGAACTTCAGCGGCCGGCCTCCGATCCAGACCCCGCCGGCAAGGGCCTCGTCTACGCGCTCGCGCAGGTCGGCAACACGATGTTCGTGGGCGGCAAGTTCGCGCGGGTCGAACACCACAGCACCCGCACGGTCGCGGAGCAGCCGTGGCTCGCGGCGTTCGATGTCGAGACCGGTGTGTGGGTGCGCACGTTCTTGCCGACGCTCGACGGCGCAGTGTTCGATCTTGTTGCGTCGCCCGATGGCAAGCTCATCGTGGCCGGCAACTTCACCAACATCAACGGGGCTCCCAACACGTCGGGGCTGGCGAAAATCGACCCGATCACTGGCGACGTCGTGAGCGGTTGGCGGGCCGCGCTCACCACACCGAAGTTCGATGCACCGCGCGCCTACGCGACGTCGGCCCAGATCGGCGGTAACTGGTTGTACGTGACCGGCGGCTTCAAGCAAGTCGCCGGCGCCCACGCCACACTCGACACGGGCGGCGTGGCGCGCGTCGCGCTCGCCGACGGCGCGCCCGATCTGAGCTGGCATCCCTACGTGAACGGACTGCCGGTTGACATCACACCGAGCGCCGACGGTACGCGAGTCGATGTCGTCGGTTCGTTCACGACGTCGGGGACCACGCCGAGCAATGGTGTCGCGGCCGACGGTGTCGCCGTGCTCGATGCCACAACGGGCGCGGTGACCGGAGCGCTCGTACCTCACTTCGATGGCCTGCTGCCGCACGGCCAGCTTGCCGTCGTCGAGACGAACTCGCTCCTCGTGCACGGCGGCAACCAGCATTGGCTTGCCGGCTACAACCGCAGCGACCTCGCGTTTCGACGCGGCACGATGATGGCACCGCACGGCGACATTCAGGTGCTGATGATGGCGAACGGTGTGTTGTTCGGCGGATGCCATTGCTACGACGCGGTGTCGTTCACCGACGCTCCTGCCCGCTACACGGGTGCCGACTCGATCAACTGGCTCGGTGCATGGAACCCAAACACGCTCGAACGTAACCCGGCGTTTGCGCCGCAGTTCGCGGCGTCGGCCGCGGGTGTGTGGGAACTCGCGCTGGATTCGCGGCAGTGTCTCTGGGCGGGCGGCGACATCGTGCACGGCGCGACGACTGCAGATTGGCTCGGCGGGTTCGCGCGCTTTTGCCCGGGCGACATCACCCCGCCGACGACACCGGGTGCGCTGACCATCGGTGGCGGCAAGCTGTGGTGGCCGCGTTCGCACGACAACGGCGGCGCCCCGAGTTACGAGGTGTTGCGCAACGACCGCGTGGTTGCCGTCACCGCGTCGAACCGCATTGTGCCGCCGGGCCACGGCGTCTATTTCGTGCGAGCGATCGACGCCGCAGGTAACCGCTCGGCGACGACACGCGGCATCTGGGTCTGACGATCGGGCTCCGCCTACGCGGGGTCGGTACCCGTCGTGTTGCGTAACGCGCGGCGCAGGACCTTGCCCGTGAACGTCTGCGGTAACTCGTCGACGAACTCGAAGCGTGCTGGGATCTTGTAGCGCGCGACGCGCCGCCGCAGATGCGCGATCAACTGGGTTGCAGTCGGCGGGTCGTTCGTGTCGCTCGCGATCACGAACGCCACGACGTGTTCGCCGCTGCGTTCGTCGGGCTCGCCGACGACGGCCGCGTTGGCGACGCCGTCGTACATGCGCAACGCGTCTTCGACTTCGGCCGGGTACACGTTGAATCCCGACACGATGATGAGGTCTTTGGTCCGGTCGACAAGCGTCAACCAGCCGTCGCTATCGGCCACCGCCACGTCGCCCGTCCGCAGCCAGCCATCGGCCGTGAGCACCGTGGCGGTCTGCGCGGGATCGTCCCAATAGCCCTTGAACACATTGGGTCCGCGTACCCAGATCTCGCCGGGGTCACCTTCGAGCGTGTCGTCGCCGTCGACATCGACGAGGCGAACCTCGACACCAGGAAGCGGCGGTCCGATCGAGCCCGGTCGCACCGCCCGATCGACCGCAGTGGTCGACACGATCGGTGATGCCTCGGTGAGCCCGTACCCGTCGTGCACCGTGACGCCGAAGCGGCTTGCGAACTGTTCTTGGAGCGACGTGCTGAGCGCGGCCGCGCCCGACACCGCGAGCCGCACGCTCGCGAACGCGTCGGAGGGCGTGGCGTCGCTCGCCAACCACGCGGAGTAGACCGCGGGAACGCCGGCGATCATCGTCACGCCGGCCTTGCGCACCGCCGCGACGGCATCGGCGGGGTGAAACGCCTCGACGAGCACGACGGCTGCGCCGCAATGCAGCGCGTTGCCCAACACCACGTTGAGCCCGAACACATGGAACAAGGGCAATACGCCGAGGGCCACGTCGTCGGCGCGCAATGTCAACCGTTCGACGGCGCGCACCTGCTCGAGGTTCGCGAGCAGTGATCCGTGGGTGAGCATGGCGGCTTTCGGCGCGCCGGCCGTGCCGGACGTGAACAGACACACGGCGGTGTCGGAAGGGTCGAGATCGACCGCGACGTAGTCGGCCTCCGAACCGATGGCCTCCAGCTCGGCGACGACGCCCGCATCGATACGCATCGCCGCACCCACCGCGCGCAGCTCGCCGTCGATCTCGGCCTCGGGCGCGCCCGGATTGATGGGCACGGCGATCCGACCGGCACGCAGCGCGGCGAGATAGGCGAGGACGAACTCGGGCCGGTTGGCCAGTACGAGCGCAATGCGGTCACCCGGCTGGGTGCGCGCCGCGAGGGCCGTGGCGAGCCGCCGGGTGCGCAGCTCCAGGTCGACATAACTGAGCGTGGTCGCGCCGGTCTCGTCGAGCAACGCCGGACGGTCTGGATCCCCACCCGCCACGAGGACCTCACCGAGATTCACGCCTGGGAACACTACGAGTGTGCATGGGCTCTGGTCGAGGCCAGGCCTGGCCACGCTCCGTGAGATTATTGGTCAAGATTCGCGCGGATCGTGCCGTTGATAGATGTGTCCCCGCCACCGAAGGTGACGGCGGGGGAACGATCTGGGTTCCGACCACGTCTGCGAGGGCGTTGTGGAGATCGGCACCGCACGGGGTGTCGAATCCACACGTAGCCTCCCAGCCCGCCCCAATGCGCCCAAGCGGCCGCGGTCGGAACCCTGTCTTTTTGTCTCGCCTTCGGCGAGACGGCGAGCGGCCGCTGGGCGCCGGTCTTGTCGGAACAAGGTGGTGCGGCCGCCGCGCCGGGCACTGGTTCCGCCCCTAGTTCTTGTCTGGTACTGGCTTTGTTGCGTATGTGCGACAAACCCAGTACCACGGATGGGGCCGGCGTTGCAGGCCTGCGACCCGCGACGACTCCAGGCCGCAGAAGTTGGGTCGTGCGCCTTGGCGCGAAGTAGCTTGCCAGTTGCCCTGGAAACACCGACCGAAGTGCGACGAGGTGACCTGAACGTGCTCGTCTACCTGCCCATCCTGGTGATGATCGGGCTTGTGTTCGCGTTCGTGTTCGGCTCGTTCGTCGCGAGCCAGATCCTGGGCCCGAGCCGACCCACGTCAGCCAAGCAGGCGCCGTACGAGTGCGGCATCGTGCCCGAGGTCGAGCCGGCCGGCCGCTTCCCGGTGAAGTTCTACCTAGTGGCGATGAGCTTCATCGTCCTCGATGTCGAGATCGTGTTCCTCTACCCCTTCTCCACGGTGTTTCGCGAGCTCGGCGCCTTCGGCCTTGGTCTCATGGGAGTGTTCGTCGCGGTCCTGCTGATCCCGTTCGGCTATCTCTTGTCGGTCGGTGCACTGTCGTGGGGTCCACGTCAGGTTGCTGAAGGGATGCGCCAACTCGGCCCGGTGCTGCGCTCCAGGGTGTCGATGTTCGACCCCAACGACCACGCTGCCGCGGCAGCGCCCATCGCCGCCCAACACGGCGCCCATCACGACGCTGGCCATGGCACCGGAGAGGCAGCCTGATGCCGCCCAACATTGGCCTCGAGGGCATCTCACACAACTTTCTCACTGGCAAGCTCGAAGACGTCGTCAAGTGGGCCCGCCGCAATTCGGTGATGCCGGCCACGTTCGGCCTGGCGTGTTGCGCGCTCGAGATGATGGCCACCGGTGCGCCGCACTACGACATTGCGCGCTTCGGCATGGAGACGTTTCGCGCCAGCCCGCGTCAGGCCGATCTCATGATCGTCGCCGGCCGCGTCAGTCAGAAGATGGCGCCCGTACTGCGACAGGTCTACGACCAGATGGTCGAGCCGAAGTGGGTCATCTCGATGGGCGTCTGCGCAAGCAGTGGCGGCATGTTCAACAACTACGCGATCGTGCAGGGCGTCGACCAGATCGTGCCCGTCGACGTGTACGTGCCGGGGTGTCCGCCCGGCCCAGAAACCTTGTTACACGGCATCATCACGCTCCATGAGATGATCCGCACCGGCGAACTGATGCGCCGTCGTGCCGCCAGTCCCAGCGGCGGTGCGGGCATGTCGCTCGAAACCGCTCACGCCCCAGCCTGACCGCCGACCCCATTCGCACGAGGCCGACCCGATGACCGACGCAGTTCGTGAACAAGATCACGAGCAGGGTGACGACGCGACCGACGCCGTCGCGCCCGCGCCACCGTCGGACGAACTCGCCGCGGCCATCTGTGCCCGTTTCGAAGGCGCCGTGTTCTACGAGAGCCACGGCCAGCCCGTTGTGTACATCGACAAGGCATCGTTCGGCGACGTCGCGTCGTTGCTGCGCGACGAAGAGCAGTGCACGATGTGTCTCGACGTGACGGCCGTCGACCACCTCGCCGACAGCGTGCGGCACTGCCCTCCGGGCGTCACCCCCGAGCGTTTCGAGGTCGTCGCCAACTTCTTGAGCCACGCCCGCAACCGTCGCATCCGCGTGATCTGCCAAGTGCCGCCCGACGACACCACGGTGCCGTCGCTCACGAGCGTGCATCCGGGGGCGAACTTCGCCGAGCGCGAGGTGTACGACATGTTCGGGATCACCTTCGACGGTCATCCCGACCTCAGCCGCATTCTCATGCCCGATGAATGGGAGGGCTACCCGCTGCGCAAAGACGACGCGCCGGCGCGAGTGCCCGTCACGTTCAAGGGAGACCCGAGCCCCCGATGACCAACGCCACCAATCCCGACCGGCTGCGTCAGCAGACCGACGAAGGCGCGCAGGAACTGCGAGGGAGTACCAAAGAACTCGTGTTGACGGGGTCGCCGTGGCCCGACGACGAACTCGGCGACACGATGATCATCAACATGGGACCGCAGCACCCATCGACGCACGGCGTGCTGCGCATCATGATGGAGCTCGACTCCGAAGAGGTCGTGCGCGCCAAGGCCGTCGTCGGTTACCTCCACACCGGCATGGAGAAGACGGGTGAGGAGCTGACGTTCGTGCAGGGCTGCACCAACGTCACCCGCATGGACTACGCGTCGCCACTGTCGAACGAACTCGTGTATTGCCTCGCGGCCGAGCAACTCCTCGACATCGAGGTTCCCGAACGCGCGCAATGGATGCGCATGATGCTCTGTGAGCTCAACCGCATCAGCTCGCACCTGTTGTTCCAGGCCACGAACGGCATGGACATCGGCGCCGTGTCGATGATGCTCTACGGCTGGCGCGACCGCGAAGAGGTGCTGCGGCTCCTCGAGATCATCACCGGGCTGCGGATGAACCACAACTTCATCCGTGTCGGCGGCCTCGCGGCCGACATGCCCGACGGCTGGCAGGAAGCCACGCTCGAAGTGCTCGACAAGGTGTCGGCCGGTGTCGACGGGTACGAAGATCTGTTGTCGGGCAACCCGATCTGGCGCGAGCGCACCGTCGGGGTCGGCGTGATCACCACCGACGAGTGCCTCGAGCATTCGATCACGGGGCCGATCTTGCGCAGCACGGGATTCGCGTGGGATCTGCGCAAGGCGCAGCCGTATCTGCGCTACGACGAGGTCGACTTCGACATCATCTACACCGACCACGGCGACGTGTTCGATCGCTACCAGATTCGCCTCGAAGAGATCCGCGAATCGATCAAGATCGTGAAGCAGTGTGTGCAGAAGATGCCGAAGGGCGACTACCGCATCCAAGACCTCAAGGTGACGCCACCGCCGCGAGCGCGCATCAACGAATCGATGGAAGCACTGATCCACCACTTCAAGTTGTTCACGGAGGGCTTCAAGGTGCCGGCCGGTGAGACGTACGCGCACGTGGAGAGCCCACGCGGCGAGATCGGCTGCTACATGGTGAGCGACGGTGGCGCCAAGCCCGTTCGCATGCACATCCGCGGGCCGTCGTTCTACAACCTTCAGGCCATGGGCCCGATGGTGCGCGACGCGCTCGTCGCCGATGCCGTTGCCATCGTGTCGTCGATCGATCCGATCATGGGCGAGGTCGACCGATGACCACCACGCCCGAAACCCCGAACGGTGTGCTGGAGCGCAGCGAGCGCTACCGCGCCCGCGTCGCCGAGATCGTGGCGCAGTATCCCGAACCCCACTCGGCGATCCTGCCGCTCGCGCATCTCGCTCAGGACCACGACGGCTGGCTGAGCCTCGAGGCGATGGAAGAGATCGCCGAAGCGTGCGGCACCACGCCCGCCGACGTGCAAGGCGTGTGCTCCTTCTACACGATGTACAAGCGGCGCCCCTGCGGCAAGTTGGTCGTGTCGGTGTGCACGAACGTCACGTGTCTTGTTCTCGGCGGGCCCGAGGTGCTCGAACACCTCGAGCACCACTACGCCGCCGATCCCGACGTCACGGTGGAAGAAGTCGAGTGTCTCGCTGCATGTGACCGGGCGCCCGTGTTGCAGGTGAACTACGAATATCACGATCACGTCACGAACGAGACGGCCACGCAGATCGTCGACGAATACAAGGCCGGCACGCGCGCTGCTCGCGGTGTCTCGGGCGGGAAGGTCAAGGTATGACCGACGAAGCCCCGCCGCAGGAACCCGTCCGCAAAGAGGTGCGCGAAACGCGCATCGTGTCGCGCCGCGTGCGTGCCTTCCCCGACGATGGTCACACGATGGAGCGCGCGCTCGCCGACGGCGCCTATGAGCTGTGGCGCGAGGTGCTGCGCCGCGCCGACACGAAATGGATCCACGACGAGGTGAAGGCCTCGGGTCTGCGTGGCCGTGGTGGCGCGAACTTCCCGACCGCGATCAAGTGGGAGTCGCTGCCCGACGTGTTCCCGCGTTACCTCGTGGTCAATGCCGACGAGGGTGAACCGAGCACGTTCAAGGACCGGCTGCTGCTCGAAGGCGATCCGCATGCCCTCATCGAGGGCGTGTGCATCGAGGCGTATCGCATGGCCTCGAACCTGGCGTTCATCTACGTGCGCGGCGAGTTCGCGCTGGGCGCCGACCGTGTCGCGCAAGCCATTGCCGACGCCAAGGCCAAGGGATTCCTCGGTACGAACATCCTGGGTTCAGGGTTCGACCTCGAGGTCGTCGTGCATCGAGGTGCGGGCGCGTACATCTGTGGCGAGGAGAGCGCGCTCATCGAGAGCCTCGAAGGCAAGCGCGGGATGCCGCGCATCAAACCGCCGTTGCCAATCCACGTGGGCGTCTACGGCAAGCCGACGGTGGTCAACAACGTCGAGACGATCTGCACGATCCCGCAGATCCTCAAGATGGGCGGCGCCGAATACGCCAAGCTCGGCGTGAACCGTTCCACCGGCACCCGGCTCGTTGCGGTCAGCGGCCACGTCGAGCGCGCCGGCGTGTACGAGCTCGAACTCGGCATGACCTTCCGCGACATCATCTACGACATTGCCGGTGGCATCAGAGGCGGCAAGGAACTCCGGTTCTTCCTGCCCGGTGGCGCGTCGTTCCAGTGGCTCGTGAACCGGCCCGAACACCTCGACCAGGTGTACGACATCGACGACGTCGTCGCAAAGCTCGGTACGAGCCTCGGTTCGGGCGCCATCATGGTGTACGACCAAGACACCGACCCGCTGATGGTGGCATGGCGGCTCGCCAAGTTCTACGCGCACGAGAGTTGTGGCAAGTGCACGCCGTGCCGTGAAGGCACCGGTTGGCTCGAAAAGGTGCTGTATCGCATGAGTCATGGCCTCGGTCGCCCCGACGACATGGACGCGCTGCTCGACATTTCCGTCGGTATGTCGCCCGACGTGTTGCGCGCACCGTTCACGCAGACCACGATCTGCCCGCTCGGGCCGTCGCCGGTCAGCGCGGTTGCGAGCTTGCAGAAGTATTTCCGGGCCGAAGTCGATGCCGCGTGTTCGATCGGAGCGGGGGTGACGCCATGAGCGACACGCCCAACACTCCCGAGGTCGCCGACATCAAGGTCACGATCGACGGCGTCACCGTCGAAGCCAAGCCCGGCGAACTGCTCATCAAGGTCGCCCAGGAGAACGGCGTCTACATCCCGCGCTTTTGCTGGCACGACCGCATGAAGCCCGTGGGTATGTGCCGCATGTGCCTCGTCGAAGTTGACGGCATCCGCGGCTTCCCACCGTCGTGCACGTTGCCCGTGGCCGACGGCATGGTGTGCAACACCCAAACGCCCGCGGTCAAGCAGGTCCAAGACGACATGCTCGAGCTGCTGCTCGTGAACCACCCGCTCGACTGCCCGGTGTGCGACCGCGGCGGTGAGTGCCCGCTGCAAGACACCACGCTGGCGTTCGGACCGGGTGAGAGCCGCTTCGTCGAAGAGAAGCGTCACTTCGAAAAGCCGATTGCGATCAGTGAAAACGTGTTGCTCGACCGCGAGCGCTGTATCCAGTGCGCGCGCTGCACCCGTTTTGCCGACGAGATCGCCGGCGACCCGCTCATCAGCTTTGTCGATCGCGGTGAACGCACCCAGGTGCTGAACCACCCGTCGCACCCGTTCGCGTCGTACTTCTCCGGCAACGTCGTGCAGATCTGCCCGGTCGGGGCGCTCACCGCAAAGCCGTACCGGTTCAAAGCGCGGCCGTGGGACCTCGACACGGTGGAGACGAGCTGCACGCAGTGCGCCGTGCAATGCCGCGGCGCGCTGCAAGGCACTCGCAACCGGCTGGTGCGTCTGCTCGGCATCGACAGCGAGCCCGTGAACCAGGGTTGGCTGTGCGACAAGGGCCGCTTCGGTTACGAGTTCGTGCACAGCGAGGCGCGCCTGCACGCACCCCGCCTCGACGGCGCCGAAGTGAGCTGGCCCGAGGCGCTCGACGCCGCGGCCGAGTTGTTGCGCCGCGCCACCGGGCTGCATGGCCCTGCGTCGGTCGCAGTGCTCGGCGGTGCGCGCGGCACGAACGAAGACGCCTACGCGTGGGCGCGCCTGGCCAAAGGCGTGCTCGGCACCGACAACGTCGATGCCCAGCTCGGCGACGGCCTGCCCGCGGAGGTCGTGCTCGGCTTGCCGCGTGCGTCGATCTCGGACTGCGATAGCGCGGCCGCGATCGTGCTGCTCGGACCGGACCTCAAAGAAGAGCTCCCGGTGTTGCACCTGCGCGTGCGCCGCGCCGCGCACGAACTCGGTGTGCCGCTCGTCGACCTGTCGACCAACGCCACGCATGGTCTGTCGCAGTACGTCACCCACGCGCTCGCGCCGATGCCCGGCGAACAGCACACGATGGCCGAACACCTTGCCGCCGCACTCGGAGCGGCCAACGCGCCCGGTACCGCGATCCCCGACGGCGTGCGCGCTGCGGCCGATGCCATCGCGGCCCGTGACGGTCACATTGTCGTCGTGCTCGGCCGCGCAAATCTCGCCGAACGGCCTGAGTCGACGATGGCAGCTGCAGCCGCGCTCGCGGGCGTTGCCAACGTGCGGTTCCTTAGCGCCCTGCGGCGCGGGAATGTGCACGGCGCACTCGAAGCTGGCCTTGCTCCCGGCATGCTGCCCGGCCGCGTCTCGCTCAGCGAGCGCGACGCGGCGACACAGGTCTGGGGCAGCGTGCCCGAAGCGCGCGGCCTCGACGCCGAAGCCATCCTGCGGGGCGCCGCCGACGGCACCATCCGCGTGCTCGTGCTCGTGGGTTGCGACCCGATCGCCGATTTCCCCGATCACGATCTCGCGGTACGAGCCATTGCCAACGTCGACACCGTGATCGCGCTCGACGCATTTCCGAACGAGTCGAACCGCCGAGCCAAGGTGCTGTTCGCGGCGACGCTGTGGGGCGAAAAGGCTGGCACAGTCACGAACATCGAAGGCCGGGTGCAGACCGTCAACCGCAAGGTGTCGCCCGAAGGCACCGCGATGGACGACTGGCGCATCGCCGCCGAGCTGTCGTTCCGCCTGGGCGAAGACTTCGATCTCGAAGCCGTCGACGAGGTCACCGACGAGCTCGCACGAGTCGCGCCGTCGCTCGCAGGCGTCACCGCCGCGCTGTGCCGAGACGCGCGCGATGGTGTGGTGCTGCCGCTCCGTGATCACGCCCACGAGATCGCGTACCGCCGTCCCGGCAGTTCGCTCACCGACGCGCCGTCGTGGGAGCCCATCAAGGTCGACGCGGTCGTCGCGGATGCGGCCGAGGACGACCCGGCCGGCGACAGCGATTCGGCGGGTGCGGCCTCTGCCGTTGCACCGACCGACAATGCGCCGGAGTTGTTCGTATGGGATCGCGAGGTGGCCACCGTGCCGACGCCCGCGCGCGACGCGTACGCGCTCCGGCTCGTGAGTGGCCACACGCTGTACGACCACGGCGCCGCGGTGGCACACACGCCGGCCCTCGCGAGCTTGCGTAAGAGCGCCGAGTTGCTGGTCGCGGCATCCGATCTCCAACGCCTCGGCGTCACGAACGGCACGGCCGTGAAGGTCACGAGCGCGCACACGTCGCTCACCGTGCCGGTGAGGGCAGCGCGCGGCGTCGCGGCCGGTACGGCCTTGCTCGCGATCCTCGGTGAGGAGACCGCGAGTTCGCTCATCGATGCCGCCGCGCCGGTCACCGACGTACGCGTGGAGACCATCCGATGAACCTGCTCGCGGCCGACGCGCTCACGTCCGGCCATTTCGACTGGGGCGTGCTCGGCGTCATCGGCTTGAAGGTGCTCGTCGCGTTCGCGCTGCTGCTCGTGTCGGTGATGCTCTACATCTGGGGCATGCGCAAGTGGATCGCCGACATGCAAAACCGCATTGGTCCTGCAAAAGCGGGCCCGTTCGGCATTCTGCAAACGCTCGCCGACGGCATCAAGCTGTTCTTCAAGGAACAGACGATTCCTGACACCGCGCATCGTGGTGTGTTCAAGCTCGCGCCGTACCTGTCGATCTTGCCCGCGTTCTTGATGTTCTGCGTGGTGCCGATCGGCGGTCAGGTCAGCATCTTCGGACACTTCACGCGACTCCAAGTGGCCGACCTGCCGTTCGGCGCGATGTGGGTGCTCGCGTGTTCGGGCATCGGCGTCTACGGCGTGATGCTTGCTGGTTGGTCGAGCGGTTCGAAGTATCCGCTGCTCGGTTCGGTGCGCGCGTCGGCGCAGATGCTCTCGTACGAGGCGGCGTTCGGTCTTGGGATGCTCGGCGCGCTGATCCACGCGGGCACGTTGTCGACGGGCGAGATCGTCGATCTCCAAGCGTGGCAGGGACCGAGTTCCATCTACCGCCATTGGAACGCGTTTCCCACGGTGCTCGTGCCGTTCGTGATCTTCGTGATCGCTGCTCTGGCCGAAACGAACCATCCGCCGTTCGACCTCGTGGAGGCCGAACAAGAACTCGTGGGCGGGTTCGTCACCGAGTACTCGGGGATCCGCTTCGCGATCTTCTTCCTCGCCGAGTTCATGAACGTCATCACGATGTCGGCGATCACCGTCACGCTGTTCCTCGGTGGCCCGAGCGGCCCCGCGATCTGGCCGAGCCAGCTGGGCGCGGCTGGTGTGGTCAACGTGTGGCTCGCGCCGATCTTCTGGTTCGCGATCAAGGTGATCGCACTCACCTATGGCACCGTCTGGCTGCGCGCGGCAACGCCGCGCATCCGTTACGACGCGCTCATGGCGTTCTGTTGGAAGTATCTGATCGAGTTGGCGATCCTGTGGATCGTCGTACTGACCGCGCGTGAGCTCGCGGTCGACAACAGTTGGAATGTGTTCCTCGTCACCGGATCCGCCATCGCCGTCAGCGGCGCGCTCTACGGTCTGCTGATGCTCATGATGCCGAAGCCGGGCGAGATCGTCGAGGAGTTCCGCTGATGGGATTGGCCCGAGGCTTTCGGATGGTGATCGGCCAAACCGGTCGCCGTAACCGTGTCACCACCCAATACCCCGACGAAAAGCGGCCGAAGCCGCCGCGCATGCATGGCCGTCACGTACTCAACCGCTACGAGGACGGGATGGAGAAGTGCATCGGCTGCGAGTTGTGCGCCGGTGTGTGCCCAGCGAAGTGCATCTATGTACGCGGCGCCGACAACCCCACCGACGCGCCCGTCAGCCCGGGCGAGCGCTACGGCTTTGTCTACGAGATCAACTACTTGCGGTGCATCCACTGCGACCTGTGCGTGGAGGCGTGTCCCACCGAGGCGATCACCGAGACGAAACTGTTCGAGTTCAGTTTCACGAACCGTGACGACGCGATCTATACGAAGACCGAATTGGTCGTCGACGACGATGGTCGCGCGCGCCGCCAGCCGTGGGAGCTGTGGCTCGGTGGTGAAGACGACGACACTTCGGAATGGATGCGCGCGACCTCGCCTTCGGGGCGCGCTGACCAAGAAGACAAGGTCCACTGGTCGACCGAGTTGGGCTTCGGCACGCGCGAACCCGAAGAGGGCCAGCTGGGCGACCTCGAGATCGACGACGCGGCCGCCGGCCTTCCGAGCGCCGCGACGCACACCGATGACCACGGCAATGATCACGGGCACGGCGGGCACCACTGATGAACCCGATCGTGTTCTTCGCGCTCGCGGCGCTCGCCCTTTCGGGCGCGATTGGCGTGGTCGTCGCGCGTAACCCTGTCAACTCCGCGCTCTTCCTCGTGATGACCATGATCACGATGGCCGGTTTCTTTCTTGGCCTCGACGCGCCCTTGGTGGCGATCGTCCAGATCGTGGTCTACGCGAGCGCGATCGTCGTGCTGTTCTTGTTCGTGATCATGCTGCTCGGCATCGATCGCCATGAGGCTCCGTTCGCCGATGACCGAAAGTTCCAGCGTCCGATCGCGGCCGTGCTCGGAGTGGGCACGCTCGTGGCCTTGCTGGTCCTCACGCTCGGCAACTGGCAGACCGGCGAGCACACAGCGGGGGGCACGGCCATCCATGGGGTGCCGACCGTCGGCGGCCGCGCGGTCGACGGGGCGCAGTCGACCGATGCGATCCGCCCGCTCGCTCGCACGCTCTTCACTCGATTCGCATGGCCGTTCGAGGTCACCGCCGTGCTGCTTGTGATCGCGGTGATGGGCGCCGTGGTGCTCGCGCGCCGCAGCCAGCGCCCGCCCCGCTCGGAGGCCGGCGCATGAGTACCGCACTCGGCGTGGTGATCGGCACGCAGCATTACTTCGTGGTTGGCGCGCTGCTCTTCGCAATCGGCGCCACTGGCCTGTTGTTGCGCCGCAACACGATCGTCATGTTCATGTGCGTCGAGCTCATGCTCAACGCCGTCAACCTGACCTTCGTCGCGTTCGCAAAGGACCTCGACGATGCTGCTGGTCAGGCGTCAGTGTTCTTCACCCTGATCGTCGCCGCGGCCGAGGTTGCTGTGGGACTGGCGCTCATCGTGGCCATCTTCCGGCGCCGCCAGGGCGTCACCGCCGACGACGTCGATCTGATGAAGGGCTGACCCGGCGACAATGCAACGCTTCCTTGATTTCACGTGGGTCATCCCGGCGCTCCCGGCATTCGGTGCTGTCGTGCTCTTGCTGTTCGGCAAGCGCATCGGCGAGCCGAAAGCCGGGCGGCTTGCAACCACCACGATCTCGCTCAGCTTCGTGTGGTCGATTGCCACGTTCATCGCGCTGCGCCAACAGCCCGCCGACAAGCGACACCACGTGTACAACCTGTGGCGCTGGTTCGCGGGTACCGGCTCGTTCAGCGTGCACTTCGGATTCCTCGCCGATCCGCTGTCGGTCACCATGATCTTGTTCGTCACCGGCATCGGCGCGCTGATCCACATGTATTCGATCGGGTACATGCACGGCGACCCCCGCTATTCGCGCTACTTCGGGTACCTCAACCTGTTCGCGGCATCGATGCTCGTGCTCGTGCTCGGCTCCAACTTCCTCGTCACGTTCATGGGGTGGGAGGGCGTGGGGTTGTGCTCGTACCTGCTCATCTCGTTCTGGTTCGAGCGCAACTCGGCCGCGGTCGCCGGTAAGAAGGCGTTCGTCACGAACCGCGTCGGCGACTTCGGCTTCATGCTCGCGATGTTCTTGATCTTCTCGAAGCTCGGCACCCTCGATTACGCGCGGTTCTCCGTCGCCAAAGACGTGGGGATCACCCACACCACCGCCACGGCGATCGCATTGCTGCTGTTCCTCGGAGCGATGGGCAAGAGCGCGCAGGTGCCGCTGCACATCTGGCTCCCCGACGCCATGGAAGGCCCCACGCCGGTGTCGGCCCTGATCCACGCGGCCACCATGGTGACGGCCGGTGTGTTCCTCGTGGCTCGGGCCCACGTGTTCTTCGACCTTTCGGCCGTCGGCAGCGGGCTGCACGCCGGCACCATCGTTGCGTGGGTTGGTGCCATCACCGCACTCAGCGCCGCGACAGTTGCCGTGCGTCAGAACGACATCAAGCGGGTGCTCGCGTACTCCACGCTGAGCCAACTCGGCTACATGTTCCTCGCCGCGGGTGTCGGCGCGTACAGCGCCGCGATCTTCCACATGGTCACCCACGCGTTCTTCAAGGCGCTGCTGTTCCTCGGTTCGGGTTCGGTCATCCACGGCATGCGCAACGAACAAGACATGCGCAAGATGGGTGGCCTGAAGCGCTACATGCCGATCACCGCAATGACGTTCATCGTCGGCTGGCTTGCGATTGCCGGCGTGCCGCCCTTCGCCGGGTTCTGGTCGAAAGACGACATTCTCTCCAAGGCGTGGTTCTCGGGCGGCGCGCAAGGCAAGGCGCTGTGGCTCGTCGGCATCGTGGCCGCACTCCTCACCGCGTTCTACATGACCCGCCAGGTGTACCTGGTGTTCTTCGGCAACGAGCGCTTCGCACAGAGTGGTGCTGAGCCTGTCTCTGAGCCTGACGTGGATGGGCATGCAGATCATGGCCACGCGACTCCGCATGAGTCGCCGGTGTCGATGCTGTTCCCGCTCGTGATCCTGAGCGGCCTGTCGATCGTCGGCGGATTGTTGTCATTGCCGTTCACGAGCCCGAGCCTCGAGTTCCTCGCGAAGTGGCTCGAACCGTCGCTGGAAGGCACCAAGGCGATTCCCGCGTCGTCGTTCGGCGCCGGCTTCGGGCTTTCGGTGGCTGCTGTGGTCGTGGGTCTTGTCGGCATCTTCCTTGGTTGGGCCGTGTACCGCTCGGGACTGCCGGCCGATGGCACCGATCCCGCCGAAGCCCGCCTCGGGCCAGTGTCGAAGTTGTTCGAACACGCCTATTACTTCGATGACGGGCTCGCCAAGGTGGTGTCGGGTCCGGTCACGATCTTCGCTCGCTTCCTCGCCGAAGGTATCGACCGTGGCGTCATCGACGGCGCGGTTAACGGTGTGGGTCGTCTCGTGCAGGAGGCCGGTGGCGGGCTGCGCACACTGCAGAGCGGACGGATCCGCAACTACGCGCTCGGTATCGCGGCCGGCGCCGCACTCCTGCTCGTGTTCATGCTGACGAGGGTGGGGTAACGGTGATTGGCGCGGTCACCAACCCGATGTTCGAGGCGCGGACATTCGCGTCGTTCCCGCCGGTGCTCGTCACGATGATCCTCGTGCCGCTGTTCGGCGCGCTCGTCACGCTCGCGATGCCGCGGCGCCGCACCGAATACGCGCGCATCGCCGGTTACGTCGCCTCGATGGCCACGCTCGGCATGGCGGTGTTCCTGCTCCTCAACTTCGACAAGCAGACGCACGGCTACCAGTTCGCCGACTCGCACGCGTGGATCAAGTTGCTCGGAATCCACTTCACGTTCGGCATCGACGGCATCAGCTTGTTCATGGTCATGTTGACCGCGCTGTTGTTCCCGATTGGCCTGCTCGCCAGCGCACACGTCAGCAATCCCAAAACCTTCACCGCGTGGATGCTCGTGCTCGAAGCCGCGATGATCGGTGTCTTCACCGCGCGCGATCTCATCGCGTTCTTCGTGTTCTTCGAGATCGTGCTCGTGCCGATGTATTTCCTCATTGCCGGTTGGGGTCACGGCAACAACGTCTACGCGGCGACGAAGTTCTTCTTGTTCACGACGGCCGGCTCGGCGTTCCTGTTTGTCGGCATCCTCACGGTCGGCTACCTGTACCACAAGGCCACGGGACACTGGACGTTCGACGCGGGCACGCTCACGCAATGGGTGGCCGCGAAGAACCACATCTCGTCGGTGACGGCCAAGTTGTTGTTCTGCGCGTTCGCGGTGTCGTTCGCGGTGAAAGTGCCGCTGTTCCCGTTGCACACGTGGTTGCCCGACGCGCACACCGAGGCGCCCACCGCGGGCTCGGTCGTGTTGGCCGGCGTCATGCTGAAAATGGGTACCTACGGGTTCTTGCGGTTCGCGATCCCGATGTTCCCCAAGGCCGCCGTGTACTTCGCGCCGCTGTTGCTCACGCTGTCGGTGATCGGCATCGTGTACGGCGCCATCGTCGCCACGATGCAACCCGATCTGAAGCGCCTCATCGCGTACTCGTCGGTGGCCCACCTCGGGTTCGTCGTCATGGGCACGTTCGCGCTCACGACCCAAGGCATCCAGGGCGGCTTGTTCACGATGGTGAGCCATGGCCTCACCACCGGTGCGCTGTTCCTGCTCGTCGGCATGCTCTACGACCGTCGCCACACCCGCAAGATCGCCGATTTCGGAGGCCTGTGGAAGGCCGTGCCGATCCTGTCGGGCTTGTTCCTCGCGGCGACGTTCGCGTCGATCGGCCTGCCTGGTTTCTCTGGCTTCGTCGGCGAGTTCACCTCGCTGCTCGGCACGTTCGTCACGCGCCGTTGGTGGGCCGTCGTCGCCACATCGGGCGTGATCATTGCCGCGGTGTATTTGCTGTGGGCCTACCAGCGGGCGTTCACCGGTGAACCCGAAGGCGACAACGCCACGATCGCCGAGATCGGATTCCGCGAGGCCGCAACCGTGGTGCCGCTGCTCGCGCTGAGCCTCTTCCTCGGCTTTTACCCCAAGCCGTTGTTCGACCGCAGTGAGGTTGCGGTGAAAGACCTCATGGCCCACGTGGCGACGAACGCCGGCTACCACGAGCCCGCACCGCCGTCGGTGTCGAGCGCCCAGGGTTCGAGCGCCCAGGGTTCGAGCGCCCAGGGTTCGGGCGCCCAGGGTTCGACCGCGACGACTTCTACCGGCTCGGGGGCAGGCAAGTGAACGCGCCCGTAGGAACGATCGCCGCGATCGCTACGCCGCACATCGACTGGCCGATCATCGCGCCGGTGATCGCGTTGTTCGCGGCCGCGCTCGTGGTGGTGGTGTTGCGAGCGACCTTGCGAACGCAGCCCGACCTCGTGCGACGGCTTTCCGTCGCGGTGACGTTCGTCGGTTTGGCCACCTCCGGCGCGTTCGTCATCAACGAGTGGCGGATCGTCAACGACAGCAAGGCCGCGTGCGCGGCACTCCACCAAGCGTGCTACGTCACCTTCAGCGGCGCGATCGCGGTCGACGGGCTCACCGTCTTCGTGCAGGCCGTCATCCTGATCGCGACCGCGCTCGGTGTGCTGTTGGCGCTCGGGTATCTGCGCAGAGAAGAACTTGAGACGCCCGAATACCTCGTGCTGTTGCTGCTGTGTGCCACGGGCATGCTCGTGATGGCGCACGCCAACGACCTCATCCTCATCTTCGTCGCCCTCGAAGTGTTTTCGATCGCGCTCTACATCCTGGCCGCGTTCGACCGGCGACGGGCCGAGTCACAGGAGGCCGGTCTCAAGTACTTCGTGCTCGGCGCCTTCAGCTCGGCGATCTTCCTCTACGGAATCGCGCTCACCTACGGCGCCACCGGCACGACGTCGCTGGCCGGCTTCAGTTCGGGCAACGGTGCCCACGACGGCATCGCGCAATATCTCGCCGCGAACCCCGGCGGCAAACACGGCTTGTTGCTCGCCGGCTTCGCACTGCTGCTCGTCGGGCTCGGGTTCAAGGTGTCGGCCGCGCCGTTTCACATGTGGACGCCGGATGTGTACCAAGGCTCGCCCACGCCCGTGACTGCTTTCATGGCCGCAGCGACGAAGGTCGCCGCGTTCGCCGCGTTCCTGCGCATCTTCGCGGGAAGCCTGGTGGCGTTCAGCTCCGACTGGCGACCCATCGTGTACGTGCTCGCGGTCGCGTCGCTGCTCGTCGGCACCATCGCGGCTGCGGTCCAGACCGACGTCAAGCGGATGCTGGCGTACTCGTCGATCTCGCACGCGGGCTACGTGCTGATCGGTGTGCAGGTCGCGACCGCGGGAAGCTCGGGGGACGCACTGCCGGGCACGCAAGCCGCGCTCTTCTACCTGCTCGTCTACGCGCTGATGGCGATCGGCGCCTTCGGCGTCGTGCAGGTGGTGAACCATCGTGGCGACACCCATCACTCGCTGAGCGACTACAAGGGCTTGTCGCGGCGTGCGCCGCTGCTGGCGTGGCTGCTCACGTTGTTCCTGCTCGCACAGGCCGGGGTGCCGTTCACGGGTGGGTTCGTGGCCAAATTCGTGGTGTTCCGTGCCGCGGTTGATGCCGGGCAGTACCAGCTCATGCTCATCGCCTTGCTGGCCTCGGTGATCGGTGCGTTCGTCTATCTGCGCGTCGTGGTGGCGATGTACGCCGTGAGCGACGACGATGCCGCGGAAGCGACGACGGTTGCTGCTGAGGATCGCAGCGGCAAGGGTGGCCGTATGCGCCTCGACCTGGGCAGTGGCATCGCGCTGGCCGTCGCGAGCGTCGGCGTGGTCGTGCTCGGCGTACTCCCGAGCTGGTTCCTCGACGTCGCCCACCAAGCCACCCAACTGCTCGCGCAACGCTGACCAAGCCCCGTGGTCCCACGAAAGGCGCGCAAATGTGCGTTCTGATGGGACCACGGCGCCGGACGCGCTGACAGTGGGCCTATCTCGGGTTCGCGGAACGGCCGCTCGACCCGGCATTGTGCGGCGACCGGAGCCGCCCAGGAGCGACGAAGGAGCGCGATGGGGGCGGAAGAAGCTCGACCGCGCCGGACGAAGTAGGCGCAGGAGAGCTGCGGCGGGCGAAACGCACGCGCATGAGCCGGTTGCGGCGGTGGTCCTCGCTGGTGGCGGCGACGCGGCCCTCGAGATAGTCGTCGAGCGCGTCGGTGCACAGTGCGTGGGCCTGATCGATGAGTTCCTGGCCACCGGCGAAATCGAACACATCGCGAGGGTCGCTCGGCCGGGGTAACTCGACGATCTCGACGTGGTCCGGCGCGTAGCGGCGTTCGAGTTCGTAGCGCATGTTGCGCGAGTGCGCGAACGACGTCATGACCACGTCGAGTGGTGAGCGCGCCACGCGATCGGCAACTCCGTGGGAGACGTTGAGCACGAACACCCGGTCGACCGGACCGCTCAACGCATGCCAGAGCGGCACCGCGTTCACGACGCCGCCGTCGACGAGCTGACGACCGTCGTGATGAATGACGGGAAAGACGCCCGGGAGTGCCGACGAGGCGAGCAGGGCCGGCGCCAAGGGCCCCCTGCTGAACACGACCTCGTCGCCGGAATCGAGGTCGGCGGCGACGACCCGAAGCGGGATCGTGAGGTCGGCGAACGAGCGGGCGGGCGTGGCGCGATCGATGATGGCAGCGAGGCCGTCGTTTGTGAACAAGTGCGTGCCGCGTCGCGCGACCTTCCACGCCCGGCTGAGGCGGCCACCGGGGAAGATGTCGTTCGACGTGAGCGCCGTCCACACCGACGTGAGGCGCTCGATCCCGGTGAGGTTCGGCGCATAACAGATCCCCGCGCCGTTGAGCGCTCCGGCCGATGTGCCGATCACCACGTCGGGCACGATGCCGTGCTCGATCAGCGCCCGCAGCATGCCGACTTGCGTGACGCCCTGGTTGCCGCCGCCCGAGAGCACGAACGCGGTGCGGCGCGCCTCGCCGGGGCGTTCGGAGCTACCCGGCGCGCCGGCAACGGCGCGCCTCAGGTGCATCATCGTCCCCCGTCGCGTTCCACTGGTCATCCATCGGCCTACCAACGCACCCAGCTAACGCCCTTGTTCCCACCCCACCCCCTCCGATGCGTCGTTTGGGGGTCATATAGACCCCCGAAACGACGCATCGGGGAATGCGGGGGAGGTTGGGGGGCGCACGGTTCGTCGGTGCGAAATCCTGCCCGCATATACTCCGCGCAACGTCGCCAGTCAACGCGCCGGGCCCTGCGGCTTTGGCGCTCGACGCCTCGCTCAGGGGCCTTTGGAGCCAACGTGCCACACGTCCCACCCGTGACCGCGCTGCTCGGGGGGCAGCACGGCACCAGCGAGCTGACCGAGTACTACCGGCAGTACCTCGCCGTGGGTGTGTTCGTGCTGGCCTCGCTCGTCATGGTGGGCGCGATGCTCGGCGTCGGGGCGCTGTTGCGGCCCACCCGGCCCCAGGCCGAGAAGTACATCACTTACGAATCGGGCTCCGATCCGTTCGGCGTGTTCGGCCAGCAGAACGTCCGCTACTACATCTACGCGCTGATGTTCGTGGTCTTCGACGTGGAGACGGTGTTCGTCTTCCCGTGGGCGGTCAACGCGGATCACAGCCAACTCGGCTGGTTCGGCTTCGTCGAGATCTTCGTATTCGTGGCGATTCTCGTTGTCGGCCTCGCGTACCTGTGGCGCAAGGGGTTGCTCACGTGGGCTTGATGACGAATGGCACGCTGCGCAAGGGGCCGCTCAAACCAATCGGCGAGCTGCTCAACTATTCACGCAAGTACTCGCTGTGGATGTTCCAGTGGGGTCTCGCGTGCTGCGCGATCGAGATGGGCGCCGCGCTTGCCGGCCCGCGCTACGACGTCATGCGTCTGGGCGTGATCCCGTTCCCCGCGAGCCCGCGCCAGGCCGACCTCATCGTCATTTCGGGCACCGTCACCGACAAGATGGCGCCCGCGATCAAACGTCTCTACGAGCAGATGCCCGACCCGAAGTACGTCATCTCGATGGGGAGCTGCGCGAACTGCGGCGGTCCCTACTGGGACAGCTACTCGGTCACGAAGGGCGTTGACCAGATCATCCCCGTCGACGTCTACGTGCCCGGCTGTCCGCCGCGGCCCGAAGCGTTCATCCAGGGGATCGTGATGCTCCAGGAGCGAATCCAAAAGGAAGACCCGGCCGACCGTTGGCAGGGCAAGGGCTGGGAGCCGATCGTCGTTGCCGGATGACGAGCCGACACCGCAAGAAGTGACCGAGCCCGACGCTCCCGTCGCGCCCGCTGAGCCGTCGCCCCAGCGCGTGGCCGACGACGCGCTGCTCGCGCGCCTCGAGGCCGAACTCGGTGCCGACGCGATCATCGAAACCGGGTTGGCCGGTGACGAACTCGTCGTACGCGTGCGCGCCGACGCCTGGGCCAGCGCGGCGAACGCATGCCGCCACGCGCTCGACTTCGACTACCTCAGCTTCATCGCCGGTATCGACTGGATGCCGATGCCGGCAGCGTCCGAGGACGCCGAGGGTGACACGAGCGCGCCGGTGCAGCCCAAAGAGATGACGTTCGGCGTGGCCGGCTCGGCCGGTCGCTTCCAAGTGTTCGCGCGCGTCGCGTCCACCCGGGTGGCGCGCCACGGTCTTACGTTGAAGGCCGATGTCGACGAAGCTGCGCCCCATGTGCAGTCGTGGTATGCCACCTATCCCGGCGCCGACTGGCACGAGCGTGAATGCTGGGAGATGTACGGCTTCGTGTTCGACGGTCATCCGAACCTGCGCCACCTCTATCTACCGTTCGATTTCGAGGGCCACCCGTTGCGCAAGGACTTCCCGTTGCTCGCCCGTGAGGTCAAGCCGTGGCCGGGGCTCGTCAACGTGGAGCCCATGCCCGGCGAAGACGCCGACCCTGACGAAGAGGCCGCATCATGAGCGCGCCGCTGGTCGTTGAGGGAGCGGGAGCATGACCACGCCGGGTTTCGAGATCGATCCGTCGCTGATGAGCCAGCTCGCCGACGCGCGCCTCAACGTCGAGCTCGACAACGGCGACATGATCCTCAACATCGGTCCGCAGCACCCCGCGACACACGGCACGCTGCGCCTCGTGGTCCGCCTCGACGGCGAGCGCGTGATCGCGGCCGACCCGGTGATCGGCTACATGCACCGCGGCTACGAAAAGCTCACTGAGTACCGCACGTATCCGCAGATCACCACGTTGATCAACCGCATCGACTGGCTGTCGAGCTTCGCCAACGAAGTGCCGTTCATCGCCGCGGCCGAACAGCTGATGAACATCGAGGCGACGCCACGGGCGCTCTACATCCGAGCGATTCTCACCGAGCTCGCGCGCATCTCCACGTTCTTGTTGTTCCTCGGCGAGATGGGTCTCCAAGTCGGCGCGATCACACCAGCGTTCTTCGGTTTCCGCGACCGCGAGTACCCGCTCAACCTCATCGAAGCGGCCACCGGCGGGCGCTTCCACCCGAACTACAACCGCATCGGCGGCATCAAGGAAGACCTCCCCTGGGGATGGGTCGCTGAGTGCCGCGCGACGATGCGCAAGATGCTCGACTCCTGCGACGAGTTCGAAGACCTCGTGCTCGGCAATCCGATCTTCCAGCAGCGCACCCGAGGCGTGGGCATTATCCCCGCCGAGCTCGGCGCTTCGTATGGCGTGAGTGGCTCGAATCTGCGTGCCAGCGGCGTCGACTGGGACCTGCGGCGCGACGGCGACGTCTACCTGCCCTATAACGACATCGAATGGAAGACCTACACCCACGCCGACGGCGACAGCTTCGCCCGCTACTGGGTGCGCCTCCAAGAGACGCGCGAATCGGCGCGCATGGTGCTCGCGTTCCTCGACCAGATGCCCGACGGCCCGATCATGGCCAAGGTGCCGCGCATCATCAAGGTGCCCGAGGGCGAGGTCTGGGTGAACACCGAAAACCCGCTCGGCGAGATGGGCTACTACGTGTTCAGCAAGGGCGCCACCGGCCCGTTTCGCGTGAAGATCCGTTCGGCGTCGTTCTCGAACGTCTCGATACTGCCGTGGTTGCTCCGAGGCATCTTCGTGCCCGACGTGATCACGGTGTTGGCCAGCCTGTATTTCATTTTGGGTGACATCGACCGATGACGGGCATGCTCGCGTTCAACATCTGGGGCGGGTGGGGCACCACGCTCGCCATCAAGACCGTCGTGGTGATGGCGCTCATCCCGCTCGGCGCGCTCATTCTCGGGTACACGTTCTTGTTGAAGATGATGAGCCACATGCAGAGCCGCATGGGGCCGATGGACCCCGGCGGGTTCCACGGTTGGTTCCAACTCATCGGTGACGGCATCAAGTTCATCCAAAAGGAAGACATCATCCCGGCCGGTGCCGACCGGCGCGTGTTCAAGATGGCGCCGGCCATCGTGGTGATGTCGACGTTCCTCATGTTCGTCGTGCTCCCCGCCGGACCGCGGATCAAAGTGCAGAGCTTCGACGTGGGCATCTTCTATGCGCTCGCGGTCTCGAGTCTCTCGGTGATCGGCGTGCTCATGGCCGGATGGGCCTCGAGCAACAAGTACGCGCTGCTCGGCTCGCTGCGCGCCGCGGCCCAGCTCATCGCCTACGAGCTCCCGCTGGTGCTCGCGGTGGTCGGAGTGGTCGTGCAGGCCGGATCGATGAACCTACAGACCATCGTGCTGCGCCAGCAGCAGGGCGCGATCTTTGGTTGGAGCGGGATCGGCTCGCCGTACATCTTCACCCAGTTCATCGGCTTCGCATTGTTCATGGTGGCCTCGCAGGCCGAACTCACCCAGCCCCCGTTCGACATGCCCGTGGCCGAATCCGAGCTGGTTGCCGGCTACATGGTCGAGTACACCGGCTTTCGGTTCTTGTTCTTCTTCATCGGCGAATTCGGTACGGCGTTCGTGTATGCCGGGCTTGCGGCCACGCTGTTCCTCGGCGGTTGGTCGATCCCGCACGTCACGAATCTGGGAGCGGCCGACGCTCTCGGCCCGTTCGTGCTGTTCGCAAAGATCATGCTGGTGGCGTTCTTGATGTTCTGGGCTCGCTTCACGTACCCACGACTGCGCGAGGATCAACTTCAGGCGCTGGCGTGGAAGTGGCTCATACCGATCGCGCTCGTGAACATCCTCCTGACCGGTGCGTTGAAGGTGGCGTTCTAACGATGCGGATGAACAAGCAGCTCAAGGGAATGACCAGCGGTCTCGGCGTGACGTTGCGCACGATGTTCAAGCCGACCGTCACGGTGCAGTACCCGCACGAAAAGGAAGCGGTCACGCCCCGCGCCCGCGGCGTCATCGCGCTTAAGGAAGAGAACTGCACCGTCTGCATGCTGTGCGCGCGGTCGTGCCCCGACTGGTGCATCTACATCGAAGGCCACAAGGAGAAGCGCCCGGCGCGTCGCGAAGGTGGCCGCGAGCGCACCGTGTCGGTACTCGACCGCTTCGACATCGACTACGCCTTGTGCATGTACTGCGGGATCTGCGTGGAGGTCTGCCCCTTCGACGCTCTGCATTGGTCGCCGGAGTTCGAGTACTCCGAAATGCGCATTGCGGATCTCTTGCACGACATGGACAAGCTCGGCGAGTGGGAACTCACCGTGCCCGAAGCCGAGCCACTCGAGCTCGGCGCCGAGGTCAAGAAGGCCAAGAAGTGACCCGCGACGCGAAGGCCGCGGCGCCATGATCGCCCAGGACGTCTTCTTCTGGATCTTCGCCGTGTTGATGGCGATCGGCGCGATTCGCGTCGTCACCACGAACAACATCGTGCACGCTGCGCTGTGGCTCGTGCTCGTGCTCGGTGGCGGTGCCGCGCAGTTCTTGCTCCTCGGCCAGGAGTTCGTGGCATGGGTGCAGGTCATCGTCTACATCGGCGCGGTGATCGTGCTGTTCCTGTTCGGCATC
Organism: Acidimicrobiia bacterium; assembly: GCA_038202885.1. Classification (GTDB taxonomy): domain Bacteria; phylum Actinomycetota; class Acidimicrobiia; order IMCC26256; family PALSA-610; genus JBBREP01. Next base: position 43,965 of record JBBREP010000013.1, read on the forward strand.
ATGCTCACGCACGCGCCGATGCAGGCCGGCGCGAAGCTCGGCAACGACCTCAAGGGCATCGGCCTCGCAGTGTCGGCGCTCCTCGCGGGGACGCTCGCGTGGGTGCTCATCGATCAGTACGGCGCCGACAAGATCAAGCTCGTGCGCCCGGTGCGTACCGCCGAAGTCGGCGACCTCGTGTTCCGCCAATACCTCATCCCGTTCGAAGTCGTCGGTGTGCTCCTACTCGCCGCGCTCATCGGCGCCGTCGTGCTGGCTCGGAGGGACTGATGCTGCTCAACCAGTTCCTGCTGCTGTCGGCGTTCCTGTTCTGCACTGGGGCGTACGGCGCGATCGCCCGGCGCCACACCGTGCTCGTGCTCGCGAGCATCGAGTTGATGCTCGTTGCCGTCAACATCAACCTTGTTGCTTTCGGCGCCGCGCTCAACAACGCAGTCGGTCAGGTGTTCGCCCTGTTCGTACTCACGATCGCGGCCGCCGAAGTCGGCGTGGGCCTGGCCATCGTGCTGCTCATCTACCGCAACATCCACAGTGCCAACCCCGACGATCTCGCAGAGCTGAAGGGGTGAGCGCGCACCGATGAAGACCTATTGGCTCCTCGACCACGCGTGGCTCGTCCCGCTCATCCCCGCGTTGTCGTTCTGGGTGATCCTGCTCGTGGGCAAGCGCCTCGGCGCGCGCGCGGCGTGGATCGGGCTCGGTTCGGTCGGCGCGTCGTGGCTGCTCGCCGTCGGCAACATCGTGCAATGGATCCAGCACGTCGGCGACTCCGACGGGTCCGCGGGTACCAAGGCTGCGATCGGTGCAACGGTGCGCTCCATGCGCCTGGCAGCAGAGGGCCACGCGACGAACGAGAAGATCGTCACGCCGATCGTGCACGCGACCACGTGGTTCCAGAACAACGGCATCAAGCTCGACGTCGGCATCCAGATCGACGGCCTGGCCGTGATGATGATGTTCGTCGTCACCACGATCTCGCTGCTCGTGCACTTCTACAGCACCGAGTACATGCGCGACGATCGCCGTTTCAACTACTACTACGCGGCGCTTTCGTTGTTCACGGCGTCGATGCTGCTCCTGGTGGTCGCGAGCAGCACGCTCGAACTGCTGGTCGGCTGGGAACTTGTCGGCCTGTGCTCGTTCATGCTGATCGGCCATTGGTGGGAAGAAAAGCCGAACAGCGACGCCGCGCTGAAGGCCTTCCTCACGACCCGCACTGGCGACATCGGTCTACTCACCGGCGTGATCATGACGTTCTTCGTCGTGCAGCGAGCAACCGGTCAGGGTTCTTTCAACATTCTTGCGGTGAACAGCTCGGCGATGAAGCTCGGTGAGGCCGGTTCACAACACACGCTGCTGCTGTGGTGCGCCGCCGCGCTCTTGCTCGCGATCATTGGCAAGTCGGGTCAGTTCCCGCTCCACACATGGCTCCCCGACGCCATGGCCGGCCCCACGCCGGTGTCGGCCCTGATCCACGCGGCCACGATGGTGGTCGCTGGCGTGTACCTCGGCGCTCGCGTGTACCCGATCTTCTACCAGGGCTTTCACATCGCCAACGGCGGCGTGAACCCGATGGCGCTCGTCGGCGGCATCACCGTGATCATCGGTGCGGCGCTCGCGTTCGTCCAGAACGACATCAAAAAGGTGCTCGCGTACTCCACGATCAGCCAGCTCGGTTACATGGTGATGGGCCTCGGCGTCGGCGCGTGGACCGCAGCGATCTTCCACCTCTTCACGCACGCGTTCTTCAAGGCGAACCTGTTCCTCGGCGCCGGCTCAGTCAGCCACTCCGGCGCGCATCACAGCTTCGACATGAAGAAAGACATGGGTGGGCTGCGTAAGTACATGCCGCGCACGTTCATCACGTTCCTGTTCGGCACCGCGGCGCTCGTCGGCATCCCGCTCACCGCCGGGTTCTTCTCCAAGGACGAGATCCTCGCGGTTGCGGGCGAGAACGGCTTCTCGTTCTTCAAGATCGTTGGCCTCATTGGTGCGGTGATGACGGCCGCCTACATGACGCGCTGCGTGTATCTCACGTTCTTCGGTGAGTACCGCGGTGGCCATGCCTCCGACGCGCACGCAGCCGACGTCGCGCACGCGAGCGACGAGGCCCACCTCGACCCGGCGCACGCGGCCGCGGCGGCGCATGCTGGGCATGACGACCACGGTGCCGCCGGAGGGGTGGGGGTGCCCACCGGCCATGGAGGCGAGCCGCACGAGTCGAACAACATCATCTTGTTCCCGCTCTACTTCCTGTCGTTCATGTCGATCGCGGCCGGCTACCTGCTGGCGCCCATGCTGCACATCGACAAGTTCGAGCAGTGGGTCACACCGCACATCGGGACGGGCTTCGTCACGTTCGAGACGTCAAAATTCCATGCCATCGACCCGACGGTCGCCGTGCTCGCTGGGCTCATCGGCATCGCCATTGCCTATGGCTTCTACTGGAAACATGCCTTCGGGCAGAACGCCAGCGAGAAGAACGCGCTCCTGGGCGCGGGCAAGAAGTTCCTCGTCAACAAGTTCTACCTCGACGTCCTCTACACCGATGGCGTCGTGAATGGCATCAAGGGTCCGATTGCGCGGGCTGCGTACTGGACGAACCAGAAGATCATCGACAATGCCTTGCGCTACACGGGCAAGGGCGCCGTCGGAACGGCCGGGTTCGTCTACCGCTACATCGATCAACGCGGCGTCGACGGGGTGTACAACGGCACTGCGGTCGCCACAGGGGCGATCGGCGCCGAAACACGCAAGCTGCAAACCGGCCGCCTCCAGGAGTACGCCTGGGTGATGGTGGCGGCCGTGGGGATATTCGTGCTGGCTCTAGCGATCTTCAACTGACGGAGTAACTGGGATGCACCTGGCAACCGGTTTTGATGCGTGGGCGCTCACGCTCACCACCTTCACGCCGCTCGTAGGACTTGCGATCCTGCTGCTGATACCGAAAGCCGAAGAACAGGCGATCAAGGTCGTGACGCTGATCACGACCCTTGCGACCCTGGGATTCGCGGGGTATCTAGTCAGCGCGTTCGACTACGACCACACGGCGAAACTCCAGTTCGAGGTGAAAAAGCACTGGATCGACGTGATCCACGCCAACTACCACGTTGGCATCGATGGCATCTCGCTGCCGATGATTGCGTTGTCGGCGTTCGTCACCGTGCTGTGCGTGATCTATTCGTGGAACCACTTCCCCGAGCCGCACAACCCGAAGGCGTTCTTCGCGTTGCTCCTCCTGCTCGAAGTGGGCATGAACGGTACGTTCGCGGCACAGGACCTGATCCTGTTCTTCATCTTCTTCGAGATCGTGCTGCTGCCGATGTACTTCATGATCGGCGTGTGGGGCGGCCCGAACCGCGAGTACGCGTCGATCAAGTTCTTCTTGTTCACGTTGTTCGGCTCCGCGCTCATGCTGCTCAGCTTCCTGGCGTTGTTCTTCAAAGCCGGGCACACCTTCGACATCCCTGAGCTGATTGCGGCCGGCAAGGGGACCATGACCCATGGTGTGCAGCTGCTGATCTTCGGCGGCATGTTCATCGGGTTCGCGATCAAGGTGCCGATGTTCCCCTTCCACACCTGGCTGCCCGACGCGCACACCGAGGCCCCCACCGTCGGGTCGGTGTTGCTCGCCGCGATCCTGCTGAAACTCGGTACGTACGGGTTCATCCGCATCGCGTTGCCGATCCTGCCGGCCGCGGCATCGAGTTGGGCGCCCTACATCGGGCTGCTGGCCGTCATCGGCATTATCTACGGTGCGCTCGGTTGCTTGGCGCAGACCGACATGAAGCGACTCATCGCGTTCTCGTCGATCGCGCACATGGGGTACGTGATGCTCGGCATCTCGACGCTGACGAGCTTCGGTATCAACGCCGCCATCTTCGGCATGGTCGCCCACGGTCTGATCACCGGCATGCTCTTCTTCCTCGCCGGATCGGTGCAGCACGCCTACGGCACCCGCGAGATGTCGCGGCTCGGCGGCCTCCTCACGCAGGCGCCGAAGATGGGCTGGATCCTCGGCTTCTGCACCATGGCGTCGTTGGGTCTGCCGGGTCTGGCCGGATTCTGGGGCGAGTTCCCCGCGATCTTGTCGGCCTTCAGCCCTGGCGCGGGTATGAACGAGGCGCTGTTCCGCGGGTTCATGGTGGTGGCCGCGATCGGTACCGTGCTCGCCGCGGGCTACCTCTTGTGGATGCTGCAGAAGGTCGCGTTCGGTACGCCCAAGCCCGAGTTCGCCGACTCGCACATCCACGACGTCGGCACGGCCGAGTGGATCGCCTGGTTGCCGATGCTCGCCCTCATCCTCGTGTTCGGAATCCTGCCCAACCTGCTGTTCAAAACGACCGACGGTGCTGTGCACGCGCTGACAAAGGTGTTCGGGGGCTGACGTGTTCGCCCTCGTCGCGGCGAACACGCCGCACATCGATTGGTTGACGATCTCGCCCGAGGTCGCGCTGGTCTCGACGATCCTCGTCGTGCTCCTCGCCGACCTCGTGCTGCCGCGCCGCCAAACGTGGCAGACGTCGCGGATCGCGTCGATCGGTGTGCTCGTGTCGCTCGCGTTCGTCGCGGTCCTCGCAGTCCACGATCCGGTCAAGCCGCTGTTCGGCGGCGCCTACACGGTCGACGATTATGCGCTGGCGCTCAAAGGATTCTTCCTCGTCGCCACGTACATCACGATATTGTTGTCGGTCGACTACATCGGCGAAGGCGACTACTACGAAGGCGAGTTCTACTTCCTCTTACTGTGTTCGGTGCTCGGCATGACGACCATGGCGTCGGCCCGCGACCTCATCAGCTTGTTCGTGTCGTTGGAGATGATCTCGATCCCCACCTACATCCTCGCTGGTTTCCGCAAGCACGATCGCCGCAGCAACGAAGCCGCGATCAAGTACTACCTGATCGGTGCGATCTCCTCCGCGGTGATGCTCTACGGCATGTCGCTCATCTTCGGACTCACGGGCAGCACGCTGCTGTCGGACATCTCGACGGGCGTGGTCAAGGCCGGCGACTCGAAGCTGCTCGTCGTCGCGATTTTCCTGTCGTTGCTCGGGTTCGCGTTCAAGGTGAGCGCGGTGCCGTTCCACTGGTGGGCACCCGACACCTACGAGGGCGCGCCGACGCCGGTGACGGCCTTCTTGTCGGTCGCGTCCAAGGCCGGTGGTTTCGTCGCCATGCTGAACATCGTGTTCTTCGGCTTCGGTACGAAGGCGCACGCGTGGCTCATCCCGATTTGGATCCTCGCTGCGGCGTCGATGACGCTCGGCAACCTCGGCGCGCTGCGCCAGACGAACATCGTGCGGATGCTCGCGTACTCGTCGATCGCGCAGGGCGGCTTCATGCTCGTGCCGTTCGCGGCGTACGGCATCGCCCAGGATCAGCATCATCCTGCGGTCGCCCAGAGCGCGTTCCAGGCCGTCATCGTCTACCTGTTGGTGTACGGCGCGATGAACCTCGGTGCGTTCGCCTGCATCATCGCGGTCGCTCGCCGGACCCGGTCGGCCGACATCGAGTCGTTCGGCGGATTGTTCGAGACTTCGCCCGCGCTCACCGTATTGATGACGATGTTCCTCGCGTCGCTCGCTGGCATCCCGCCGTTGGCCGGCTGGTTCGCGAAGTTCACGATGTTCCGGGCTGCGATCGAGGCCGGACGATGGTCGGGCGTGTCGCTCGCCGTCATCGCGGGTGTGAACTCGGTCATCGCAGCCTTCTATTACCTGAACGTGGTGCGCACGATGTGGTTCCGTCCTGCGCCCGAGGCGGCCGAGCCGATCAAGGTTCCCGCCGCGCTGGCCACGTCGATGGCGCTGTGCGCTGGCATGGTGTTGGTTGTGGGCGTGTACCCGCAACTGTTCGCGCACATCGGCGACCTCGCCTCGCGCGCCACCGGCGGCTGAGGGGTACGAGACCGAGCGTCGTGCCGCACGCCGCTGCCTCCTCGATCCGGGCGCTGATCCATCGCCAGGGCCCGATTCCGTTCGACGAGTTCATGGAGCTTGCGCTCTATGGTCCCGACGGCTTTTTCACTCGCGGCCGCGGCGCGGGTCGGGCCGGCCGCGACTTTTTGACGAGCCCCCAAGTCGGCCCGCTGTTCGGCGTGCTCGTGGGGCGCGCGCTCGACCGTGAGTGGGAAGCGTTGGGCCAACCCGACCCGTTCTTCGTGATCGAGGTCGGCGCGGGCGACGGACGGCTGGCGCGCGAGGTCGAGCGCGCCGCACCTCGATGCGCGACTGCGCTGCGGTATCTCCTCATTGAGCGCTCATCAACGTTGCGTGCCGAACAGCGCGAACGGTTGACGCTGGTCGACGCGTCGCAATGCCTCGGTCCCTACCGCCGCGGTGCTGCCGCCGACGAGGATGACCCGCTCGAAACGGTGGCCGGATCGGGACCGCGGTTCGCGCAACTGGACGCGTTGCCGGCCCGCAAGGTCGAAGGTGTCGTGCTCGCGAACGAGTTGTTCGACAACCTGTCGTTCGGGATCGCCGAGCGCGGCCCGCACGGTTGGCTCGAGGTCCGGATCGGGCTCGGCGACGGGGCGGGGGAGCGCCAGGGCGCGACCCAGAGCGCGACCGACGCACCGTTCGTCGAGGTCGCGGTCCCCATCGACGACGTCGAGTGCTTCGGCGTCGACGTACCGGTGGGCGCTCGCGTGCCGATGCCGCGCGCGCTCGACGGCTGGTTCACCGAGATCGCCGCGGCGTTGCACCACACGCGCGGCCGCATCATTGCGGTCGACTACGTCGCGCCGTTCGCCGAGGTCGTTGCCCGTAGCCCGCATTGGCTGCGCACCTACGCCGACCACGAACGAGGGCACGACCCGCTGACGGCCGTCGGTGAGCGAGACATCACCGCCGATGTGCCCGTGGAACACGTGGTGCGAGCGGCCGCTCGGGCCGGGTTCATGGCGGCATCGATCGACACCCAAGCCGATTGGTTACGGGCGCTCGGACTCGACGAACTCGTGGCCGAAGGCGATCGCCTCTGGAGCGAGCGAGCGCATGTCGGCGACCTCGCTGCGCTGGCCGCGAGAAGCCGCCGCAACGAGGCCGCGGCGCTCACCGATCTCGAAGGCCTCGGCGGCTTCCGCGTGCTGCGCCTCGTCCGCGCCGAGCCGTGACAACCACCGCGGCTCAGCCTGAGGTGCCCCGTCGGTTCGACCATGCACGGATCGTCGTGGCGCGCCGCAGCGCCGCGAACGGGTACGCGGTCTGCGCCGCCCATGTCCGGACGAGCGAGATCGGGTCGCTTCGTTGCTCGAGGGGGAACTCGCGGTCGTTGACGCCCGTGTCGGGATAGGCGTGCCGATCCGGGTTGCGCGTTCCGAAGAGGTAATCCCAGAACGCGAACACCGCGCCGTAGTTCGTGTCGTAGTGCGACTCCAGCACCGAATGATGGACGCGGTGGGCCTGCGGTGAGATCAGGACGAAGCGCAGCGGCCCGAGATCGGTACGGATGTTGGCGTGGATGAACGCGGCGACGGCGAGCACGAGAAACGTCAGCGCGCCAGCCGTCGCGGCGTCGAGGCCGAGCAGCCGCGCCGGAAGAAACGTCAGCGTCGCGTTCACCATCGTCTCGACCACGTGCTGGCGGTTATCCGACAACACGTTCATCGCCGTCTGCGAATGGTGCACCGAGTGGAAGGCCCATAACACGGGGGACCGATGATGCAACCAGTGGCTCCACCATGCCGCCAGGTCGCCAACGACCACTGCGGCCACGGCGACGCCGCCCGTCCCGATGAGCGAGACAAGGTCGGGGTGCCACCACGTTGCGATCGCATCGACGCCCGCGCTGAGCACGGCGAGGTAGGCCGCGACAACCGTGACCCCGAGCAGCGTCTGGATCACGAACCAGGTCGCGTCCTGGGCCAGGCCGGCCCGCCGGTTGGGCATCACGGCGAGCGCGGGATGCAGCCGTTCCGCGACGATGAGGACAAGCAGGCACACCCAGTACCGAGGATCGGACACGACCGACCACCAGCCGGCCCATACTCCCCCGAACGCGCTGGCCGACACGACCACGCCGTCGTGGATCCGCAGTGCCGCACCGAACACGACGATGGCTGCGAGCAGTGCAACCGCGATGCGGGGCACTCCGAAGGTGGCCACGCGGCCGGCGGGGAGCAAGTCGTCGTTGGCTCGCGGCCCACGCCGAGGCCGCGCGTTGGCGGCGAACCTCGCGGGCCGACGATCGCTGTCGACCGCGCCCGCGGCGCGACCCACTTCGATCTCTCCGCCAAGGTCGAGCATCACCTGTCACTTTGGCGCGCGAGGACGACGCTCGGCAAGCCGAGGACGGCCCGTGTGACGCAGTCCTTCTCGCACTGAGTCCGCCATCTGAGCCACTTCGGTAGCCTCCTGGATATGTCGGAGACGCTGGAAGCACTGCTCACCGAGGGCCGCACGTTCCGGCCGAGCAAGGAATTCGCGAAACAGTCGCTCGCCGCGACCACAGAGCTGTACGACGAAGCCGCCCACGACTGGCAGGGGTTCTGGGCCACCGAGGCGTTACAGCTCGATTGGCGCGAGGAGTGGCACACGATCTGCGAATGGGAGTTGCCGTACGCCAAGTGGTTCGTTGGCGGGCGGCTCAACGTGAGCGAGAACTGTCTTGATCGCCATGTGACCGCCGGCCACGGCGACCAGGTTGCGTTCCACTGGGAGGGTGAACCGGGCGATCAGCGCGCGATCACCTATCGCGAGATGCTCGACGACGTGTGTCGCATCGCCAACGCGCTGCGCGAACTCGGCGTGGCCAAGGGAGACCGGGTCGCGATCTACATGGGGATGGTGCCGGAGTTACCCGCGGCGATGCTCGCCTGCGCCCGGATCGGCGCGGTGCATTCGGTCGTGTTCGGCGGCTTCACCGCGCAATCGTTGAAGGACCGCATCAACGACGCTGAGGCCGTCGCGCTCATTACTCAAGACGGCGCGTGGCGACGCGGTGGTGTGGTCGACCTGAAGGTGATCGTCGACGAGGCACTCGTCGCCTGTCCGACCATCAAGCATGCGCTCGTGGTGCAACGCGCCAAGAACGACGTCACGATGGTCGCCGGCCGTGACCACTGGTTCCATGAGATCGTGGCGCGCCAAACCACCGAGTGCGCGGCCGAGTCGATGGACTCAGAAGACCCGCTGTTCATTCTGTATACGAGCGGTACGACCGGGCGGCCCAAGGGCATCGTGCACACCACCGGCGGGTACCTCACGCAGGTGGCGTTCACGCACAAGTACGTGTTCGATCTGCATCCCGACACCGACGTGTTCTGGTGCACCGCCGACTGTGGTTGGGTCACCGGCCACAGCTACATCGTGTACGGACCGCTCGCGAACCGCGCCACCGGAGTGATGTACGAGGGCACTCCCGACCATCCGGACAAGGATCGGTTCTGGGAGATCGTCGAGCGGTACAAGGTGACGATCTTCTACACCGCGCCCACCGCGATCCGCACCTTTATGAAGTGGGGCGACGAATACCCCGCGCGCCACGACCTGTCGTCGTTGCGCCTGCTCGGCACCGTGGGCGAGCCCATCAACCCCGAGGCGTGGGTCTGGTACTGGAAGGTCATTGGTGGCGAACGCTGCCCGGTGGTCGACACGTGGTGGCAGACCGAGACCGGGGCCATCATGATCAGCGCGTTGCCCGGTGCGACCACGCTCAAGCCTGGGAGCGCGACCTTCCCGCTACCCGGTCTCGAAGCTGGCATCGTCGACGACGAAGGCAATGCGGTGGGCATTCCCGGTGGTGGCTACCTGGTGTTGAGCCGTCCGTGGCCGTCGATGTTGCGCGGCATCTGGGGCGACGACCAACGCTTTCGCGACACGTATTGGTCGCGCTTCGACGGCAAGTACTTCGCGGGAGACGGCGCCAAGCGCGATGACGAGGGCTACTTCTGGTTGCTTGGTCGCGTCGACGACATCATGTTGATCTCGGGCCACAACATCTCGACCACTGAGGTCGAGTCGGCGCTCGTTGATCACGAGGCCGTGGCCGAAGCTGCGGTCGTGGGCCGCAACGACGACACGACGGGTCAGGCGATTGCCGCGTTCGTGACGTTGCGGTCGGGACGCGTGGCCAGCGACGCGTTGGTCGACGAGTTGCGCGAACACGTGGCGAAGTTGATCGGACCGATTGCGAAGCCCAAGACGATCCTGTTCACCGACGATCTGCCCAAGACCCGATCGGGCAAGATCATGCGCCGTTTGCTGCGCAATGTCGCCGAGGACGAGCAGCTCGGCGATACGACCACCCTCGCCGACCCGACGATCGTCGAGAGCATCAAGTCGCGCTACCTCGCCGCCGCACCGTCTGAGGATTGATGGTCGACGCCAACCCGAACCGCGGCGCGCGCGTGCCGGAAAACTGGAGTTGGTTCGACGCACCGGTCGAACCCGGCCCCGCCGTTGTGGTCGACATCGACGGCGTCCTCTCCGACGCGGCCGGTCGCCAGCACTATCTCGAAGCCCCACGCGCCGATTGGCAGGCGTTCTTCAACGCCTGCGGTGAGGATCGCGTCATCGAGGAGGTCAAACAGCTCCTCGACCTGCTCGACCCGTCACTGCGCGTCGTGCTGCTCACGGCCCGGCCGCACCGTGTGCATCACCTCACCGAGGCCTGGCTGCGGCACTACGAGATCCGCTGGAACCTGCTCGTGATGCGTTCGTGGGGCGACTACGACTGGGCGCGCGACTACAAGCAGAGCTCGGTGTGGGAACTGCGCCAGTACGGCTTCGAGCTGCGCCTGGCGTTCGAGGACGACCGGCGCAATGTCGCCATGTTCCGCGGCGAGGGCATTCCCTGCCTCTACGTGCATTCCGGGTACTACGACTAAAACATCCCCTTCACGAACAATTATCCAGTTCGTCCATGCGTCGTTTGACCCACATATACGCGTGGCAAACGACGCATCGCCGGACGGCAGTGCGGAGGGGCCGTCCGGGCGGGTGGTCGGGGCGCGGTTGGCTTGAGCGCGGCGGTCGTCGGCCGATCGGACATCCATGAGTCTGCTCCGGGCGCGCGGCGACGCGAAATCCGACCCGCCGGTACCGCGCGCTGACGCGGCGGCCGGTGGCACCACGAGCGCCCACGATGGTGCGATGAGCGATAGCGCATTGGATGCGCCTCGACATCGCGGTGTGCGTATCGGTGACCTGTTGCAACAGCGCGGGTTGGCCACGCAGGACCAAATTGAACAGGCGGTCGCACAGCAGCGCGGGACGGGCAAGCGCCTCGGCGTGATGCTCGTCGAACTCGGCTTCGTACACGAACGCGACCTCGCGACTGCGCTCGCCGAACAGGCTGGCCTCGAAGTCGTCGATCTCCGCCACACCGAACTCGACGCCGAACTCGCCAAGCTGTTTCCCGAATCGTTGGCGCACGAGCTGCATGCCGTACCCGTGCGACGCGTTGGCCCGCGCATCGAGATCGCCGTCGGCGACCCGCTGGCACCCGATATTACGAACCGTCTGATCCAGGCGATGGAGTGCCCGGTGCGGCTCGTCGTCGCCGGTGTGACCGACATCGATCTCGCGATCAGTCGCGTCTACACATCGACTGCAAGGGTGAGCGACGCCATTCGTATCTTCGAGGCGCGCGTCGAAGCCCGCAAGGCAACGGTCGAGCAACCCACGACATCAGCGGGCACTGTCGACGAGCATGCGCCGATTGTGCAGGTCGTCAACCTCATCATGGAACAGGCCATGCGCGACCGCGCGTCCGACGTGCACATCGAGCCCCAGGAGCATCAGGTACGGATCCGCGTGCGCACCGACGGCGCGCTGCACGAGGTCCTGACCCTTCCCGTCGATATGGCCCAGTCCCTGATCTCGCGTATCAAGGTGATGTCCGACATGAACATCGTCGAGCGTCGCCGGCCCCAGGACGGTCAGTTCGCCATCAGGGTTGCCGGCCACGACCTCGACGTTCGCGTGTCGACCACATCGACAGTGTTCGGCGAAAAGGCCGTGCTGCGGCTGCTCGAGAAGAGCCGTGCGCTGTACCGGCTCGATGAGCTCGGTATGCCGCCCGACACTGCTGCGCGCTACCGCGACCTCGTGCGCGCCCCCTACGGCATGGTCATCTGTGCCGGACCGACCGGGTCGGGCAAGACCACCACGCTGTACGCGACGCTCACCGAGATTGCGAGCGACGAGATCAACGTGACGACGATCGAGGATCCCGTCGAGTACGTGTTCCCCTCCATCACGCAGATCCAGATCAACGAGCCCGCTGGCGTCACGTTTGCGTCCGGACTGCGGTCGATCCTGCGCCAAGACCCCGACGCCATCCTCGTGGGCGAGATCCGAGATGTCGAGACGGCGCGGATCGCGACCCAGGCTGCACTCACTGGGCACTTCGTGCTGTCGTCGTTGCACGCGACCGACTCGGTATCGGCGCTCCACCGTTTCATCGACATGGGGATCGAACCGTTTCTTGTGGCGTCGGCGCTACTTGGCATCGTGGGTCAGCGATTGATCCGCAAGATCTGCCCGCATTGCTTCGAGCCGTACACGCTGACAGCCGAAGAGCGAGCCTTTTACGAATTGCTCGTGCCCGACGGCGACAAGCAGGACTGGTTCAAGGGCAGCGGTTGCAACTTCTGCGGCAACACCGGCTACCTGGGCCGAGTCGGGATCTACGAGGTGCTGCACCTCAGCGACGAACTCCGCGAACTCGTGGTGCAGAGCGCACCGCACCAGGAGATCCGTGCGGTCGCGTTGCATCAGGGGCTGCAGACGCTGCAGTCGCAGGCGATCAGGCTCGTTGCCGACGACGTCACCACGGTGAGCGAAGTGCTGCGTACGAGCTACGTGTTGTGAATCGGGAGCTGTAGATGACGACGTACAGCTATATCGCGACCGACGTGGACGGCAAGGCCGTCAAAGGCGTGCGGGATTCCGCGACCGAGGAGGCGCTGCGCTACGAGCTGCTCGCGCTGAACCTCGCCGTCGACAAGATCAAAGAGAAGAAACCGATCTTGCAGATCGAGCTCGCGCCGCAGCGCGTGAAGCCGACTGAAATCATGCACTTCTCGCGCCAGGTAGCTGCCTTCGTGCGCGCTGGCATCTCGATCACCGATGCGCTCGACGTGGTGCGTGACGGGACCGAGAACAAACGGTGGCAGAAGATCGTCTCGGAGATGAAGGACAACATCGAGGCTGGCCAGCCCTTCGCAGAGACAATCGCGCAGTACGCGTCGCTGTTTCCGCCGTACTACCTCGCGATCGTCCGTTCGGCGGAACTGACCGGACGGCTCGACGAAGCGCTCGACCAACTGGCCGAGTACATGGAACGCGATCTTGATGCGCGTCACAAGATCAAGAGCGCACTCACGTATCCGCTCGTGATCGCTGTGATGTCGGTGATCACCGTGGTGATCATGGCGACGTTCGTGTTGCCCCGGTTCGTCAAGTTCTTCAAGCAGCTGCATTCCAAGCTCCCGCTCCCGACGCGGATGCTGCTATTCGTCGCCGACTTTTTCAAGAGCTTCTGGTACGTGACGCCGCTCGCGTTCGTCGCCTGCATCGTCGCGTTCGTATGGATGCGTCGTTCTGAACGCGGCCGTACGCTGCGCGACCGCGCGATGCTCTCGATGCCATTGATACGCGGTGTGGTGCAGTACGCGGTGATCGAACGCTTCGCTCGGATCCTCGGCGCGATGGTGGCTGCGGGGGTGTCGTTGCCGGAAGCCATGGCCGGAGCGATCGCAGCCGCCAACAACCGCGTCTTCGCGTCACGGTTGCGTGATGCGCAGGAGCGCATGCTCGAGGGCGAAGGTCTCGCGGGGCCGGTGGAGCAGGCCGACTTCTTCCCCGTCGCCGCGGTGCAGATGATGCGCGTCGGCGAAAACACTGGAACACTCGACGCGCAGCTTGTGAACATCTCCGACTACTACGGGCGTGAGCTCGAGTTCCGGCTGAAGAAGCTGACGTCGCTGTTCGAACCGATGGTGATCGTGTTCATGGGCATCATCGTCGGGTTCGTCGCCGTGGCATTGATCAGTGCGATGTACGGCGTACTGAATGGGCAAAAAGTCCATTGAGGCAATGAATCAAAGGTGAATCTGCGCCGGTCGGGGCCGATCGGACCATTCAGCCGCGGTGCAGCCGTGCCGTATTTCCCGGTTGAGGCGGCCTCACGTGGGGTGAGCCCCGGGTAGGACAATGGAAGGACATGCAATGTTGCAACACATTCGGGCGAGTGAAACCTGGTCAGCCAAGAACAAGGTGCAAAGAGGGTTTACGCTTGTTGAACTCCTCGTGGTCATCTCGATCCTTGGCATCCTCGCAGCGGTGGTCGTGTTCTCGGTGAGCGGCATCAGCGACAAGGGTCAGACCAGTGCATGCAAGAGCGACTCGTCTGAGATCCACACCGCCATTGCCGCGTACCAGGCGAAGAACAACGCGACGGACGAACCGACGATGGTGCAGCTCGTAAGCGGCGGGCTGCTCACGGCGCCCTCAACGTTGTACTCAGTCGCATGGTCGGCTGGCGCGGTGACGCTCACCGGTATCAACGCATGCGTGGGCGTTGCTGGCTGATCCTGGGTCACAGCAATCAACCTGATGATGGCGGAGGCTTCGGCCTCCGCCATCATGCGTTTGCGTACGCCCGACGCGGCGGCCGCACAACATTGTTGCTGCAGGCCTGGCACAAGTGGCCGCTCGCCAGCGGAGCGAAGCGGAGTAGGCGCAAGGACAAGAGTGGGCGAGACCGTGCGCCCGACGCGGCGGCCGCGCGCGCTTGCTGCTGCAAGACCGGCATACAGCGGCCGCTCGCCAGCGCAGCGAAGCGGAGCAATATTCAAGCAGCTGGTTTGATCTCTTTCGGGAGCACTGCGCGCGACGAGGCGTCCTCGTAGGAGACGGCATGGCGCGCGACGAGGTCGTTGAGGGCTCGTTCCAGTGTGGCCATGCCTTCGCGCGTGCCCTGTTGCACAAGGTTGCGCAGCTGGTGCGTTTTGCCCTCGCGGATCACGTTGCGGATCGCGGGGTTCGCCACCAATACCTCCACGGCGGCGACCATGCCACCGCCGATGCGCGGCACGAGCCGTTGCGCGGCGACGCCGGCGAGGCACCCTGCGAGTTGCACTCGCACTTGCATCTGGCGGTCGACCGGGAACACGTCGATGACGCGGTCGATCGCCTGTGCGGCGTCGTTCGTGTGCAGCGTCGCGAACACGAGGTGGCCGGTTTCGGCCGCGGTCAGCGCGAACTGGATCGTCTCGAGGTCGCGCAACTCGCCCACGAGGATGACGTCAGGGTCTTCGCGCAGCGCCGCGCGCAGTGCTTTCTCGAAGCTGTCGGTGTCGACGCCGACCTCGCGCTGGTTCACCACCCCGACCTTGTTCGGGTGCACGTACTCGATCGGATCCTCGATCGTGAGAATGTGACACGGCCGCGTGTCGTTGACGAGGTCGACCATCGCCGCGAGCGTCGTCGACTTCCCCGAACCCGTAGGCCCGGTCATCAGCACGAGTCCCTGCGGCAGCTGGCAGAACTCGCGCAGCACGTCCGGTAGGTCGAGATCGGCGAACGTCGGGATGCGCGAGGGGATCCGGCGCAGCGACATGGCGATCTCGCCCTGCTGGAAGAACACGTTCGATCGAAAGCGCGTGCCGTCGTGCCATGCGAACGCGAGGTCGAGCTCCTTGTCGCGCCGCAGTGCGCTGCGCTGGTCGTCGGTGAGCACCGACAGGACGACATCAGTCGCCTTGTCCGGTTGCAGCATTTCGACCCCAACGAGCGGAATGAGCCGACCGTCGATCCGCATCCTCGGGGGAGTCCCACCCGTGATCAGCAGGTCGCTGGCGCCGGCCTCGACAGCTGTGGCGAGCCACGCGTCGATGCCGGTCGTGTCGACGGTGGCGCTTCCTGGAAACCCCTGGGTATAGACCATCCCGTCCTGCTCGGCCAGCGGGCGGCGGAATGAAGTGGCCTCTCGGGAAACTCTCAGCTCCTCGGGGAAGTCGGACAGGCAGCGTTGCGTTGCACGCCCCGGGAAGGTGATGTTTGATGTTCAAGAACTCGATCAAAACGGCTGCGCTGCTCGCAGGCTTGGGCGCGCTGTTCATGCTCGTGGGCGCTGCAATCGGTGGCACGGGCGGGCTCGCCATCGGCCTCGTGCTGGGGCTGGTCTTCGTCGGGGGCTCGTACTGGTTCTCCGACACGATCGCGGTGAAAGCCGCGGGCGCCCGTCCGGTCAGTGAGGCCGAACAGCCCGCGCTCTACGCGACTGTGCGCGAACTGACCCATCGCGCCGGGATGCCCATGCCGAAGGTCTACGTGTCGCCCAACGCGCAGCCGAACGCGTTTGCCACTGGGCGCACCGAGCACCACGCCGCCGTCGCGGTCACCGACGGCCTACTCCAGGTCGTGACCACCGACGAGTTGCGGGGCGTGCTCGCGCATGAGATCAGCCACATCCGCCACCGCGACATCTTGATCACCTCGGTGGCGGCCGCGGTTGCGATGGGCATCACGTTCACGGCGCGCATGGTGATGTGGGGTGCGATGTTCGGTGGATTCGGCGGCGGCGACCGTCGCCGGGGCGAGAACCCGCTCGGCCTCATTGCCATGGCGATCCTTGCACCGATGGCGGCGATGATGCTCCAGATGGCGTTGTCGCGCAGCCGCGAGTTCGACGCCGATCGCGGCGGTGCCGAGCTGTGCGGCACCGGCCAACCGCTCGCCAGCGCCTTGCGCAAGATCGAGGCCTACGCCAAGCAGGTGCCGATGGACATCGACCCGGCCCAGGCCGCGGCATACATCATCAACCCGCTCACCGGCCGCAAGGTCGCGTTCGCGAACCTGTTCATGACCCACCCGCCGACCGAGGAGCGCATCGCCCGCCTCCAGCAGATGTAAGGGGACCGGGCGCAAGACCCCAACCGTGTGCCGATCTAACCGTCGCCTGTGCCGCTAGCGCGGCACACGCTCCTCAGTCCCGGAAGTTCTCGAACTGGAGCGGGATGCCGAAGTCGTGCTCGCGCAGCGCCGCGATCGCGGCTTGGAGATCGTCACGCTTCTTGCCCGACACGCGCAGCTGATCGCCTTGCACCTGATGGTTCACGCCCTTGAGCGCCAGTCCCTTCAAGAACTTGCCGATCTCCTTGGCCTTTTCGTCGGAGATGCCGACGGCGAGCTTCACGCTCTGGCGCACGCGGTCGTGTGAGGCCTGCTCGATCTTGGCGTAGTCGAGCGCGCGCAACGACACCTTGCGCCGCACCATCTTCTCCTCGAGCACGACGATCGACGCTTTCAAGCGCTCCTCGCTCGATGACTCCATCGAGATCGTCGCGCCCTTGTCGTCGAGGGTGATCGTGCTGTCGGTGCCCTTGAAATCGAAGCGAGTCAGCAGCTCCCTGCTCGCCTGATCGACGGCATTGCGCACTTCTTGGAGGTCGACCTCGGAGACCACATCGAACGTCGGCATGAGCGCGATCCCTTCGGAGAGGCGACTGGGCGAGTTGCTACTGTAGATCCGGGTCGATACCCGAGTGGCCAAAGGGGACGGGCTGTAAACCCGTTGCGTTATCGCTACGTTGGTTCGAATCCAACTCGGCCCACTTGTCTATGCGCCTACTTCGTCCGGCGCGGCGAGCTTCCTTCGCACCCATTTCGCTCGTTCCTCGCTCCTGGGCTGCTCCGGTCGCCGCACTGTCGCCCCAGCGGAGGTGCGAAGGGCGTCCGCGGCTCGTTGAGTACGGTCTTCAACCATGCGCGACACCGGACCCTTCACGTACCGTCGCACGGCGTTGGTACTCGTGCTCGCTCTCGGGCTGGCGGCGTGCGGCAGCAGCAACAGCGCCAAGCCGGCGGCGGGCACCGTCGATGGCTGCGTCACCACGAAGCCGTCGAAAGCCGGGAACGGCAAGCAGTACGACTCGGCGCCTCCGATGACGGTGCACACCGGCGCGACGTACACGGCCACATTCGATACGACCTGCGGCAAGTTCACGGTCGCGCTCGACGCTAAGAACTCACCCAAGGGCGTCAACAACTTCGTGTTCCTCGCCCGCGCCGGTTTCTACGACGGCTTGCAGTGGCACCGCGTCGTGCAGGACTTCGTCATTCAGGGCGGCGATCCCACGGGCACGGGCGGTGGAGGTCCGGGCTACTCGGTGGTGACCGAATCTCCGACGCGTCCGTACGAGACCGGCGACCTGGCATGGGCCAAGACCGGCGCCGAGGCGCCCGGCACGGCGGGATCGCAGTTCTTCGTCACGACCGGTGATCCCGGTCCGCTCAACGCAACCCAGAACGGCTCGACCTACGACTACGGATACTTCGGCCACGTCACCGCGGGTCTGGCCGTCGCCAAGAAGCTCGAGTCGTTCGCGGTGCCAAGCGACCCGAACGGCGCGCCGTCGCAGCCGCTCTACATCTTCAAGATCACAATCACCGAGACCATATAGACCCCCGAAACGACGCATCGGGGGAGCGCGCTGCAGGGCGCGTGGCGGCTACAGCATGCGTTGCATCACGACGACGTCGAGCCATTTGCCGAACTTGCGGCCGACCTCCACTTCGGTGCCCACGACCGCGAAGCCCACTTTCTTGTGCAGCGCAATCGACGCTTCGTGCCCACCGACGATCCTGGCGATGATCGAGTGGAAGCCGTGGGCTTGGCCCAGCCCGATGAGCGCTTCCATGAGTTGGGCGCCGACGCCGAGGCCCTGACGATCGCGCCGCACGTAGACCGAACACTCGACGGTGGTCGCGTAGGCCGGCCGGGGCCGATACGGGCTCAAACTCGCAAATCCGACGACCTCGCCGGAGCCGCCGCCGTTGTCGTCGTTGTTGTCATTGATGTCCTCATCGGTGCCCGCCTCGGCCGCGACATCAACGGCGACGATCGCCGGGTAGGACCCGGAGTGCTCCATGATCCACGTCTGCTGGGCCTCGATCGAGCGCGCGACCAGGTCAAACGTGACCGTGGACGTCGTGACCTCGGGGTTGTAGATCGCCGCGATCTCGGCGGCGTCGGCGACGGCCACGGGGCGGATCCCGAACACGCGAGGAGCGGCCTGCGGTTCTTGCATCGAGTTCGAAAGTTACCCCGTATGCCCAGGTCGCAACGTTGCGGAGCGCCACGGCACGATCCGCTAACGTGTCGTGGCTTCGCCTCCTTAGCTCAGCTGGTAGAGCACTTCCATGGTAAGGAAGGGGTCGCCGGTTCGAGTCCGGCAGGGGGCTCACCCGGTGGGCCAGCCCACCGCCCCGGCGGGGTAGCTCAGGTGGTCAGAGCACACGGCTCATAATCGTGGTGTCGCGGGTTCGAGTCCCGCCCCCGCTACCGCAACAACAGCACGAAGATCCACACACGCACAGCACAACCCAGCAGGACAGACGATCCCCCTACGAGGGGCAGAAACCCGGAGAAGCAGCATGGCCAAGGAGAAGTTCGAGCGGAATAAGCCGCACCTGAACATTGGCACGATTGGCCATATTGATCATGGGAAGACGACGTTGACGGCTGCGATTACGCGGGTGTTGGCGGATCAGAATCCTAAGAA